>CALRYQ010000002.1:0-471839 GCA_943372435.1 Devosia equisanguinis | reverse complement strand
ATAAGCTTGATGCCGGGGATACGGATTGGGCGCTGTTCAAGGTATTGGTCAGCAATGGCGATGGTACGACAACGCTCAAGGCCCTGGCTGAGCTCGGCATTACCTCGATTGATCTGATTTCGAACAACCAGGAAATCAGCTTTGCCGATGGCTCCAAGATATCGGGCACGGCGAACTATACCAAATCCGACGGATCGACCGGCAGGATCGGTGATGCGGCGCTAAGCTATGATGCCAATGGCTATGTCGTGACGCGCACGGTGGTGGTCAATGGCGATGGCTCGGTCACCGAGACGCTGAAAAATTTCGACGGCAGCGGCACGGCCAAAGTATCGTGGCGTCCTTACAGCACAGATTTTCGCAGATTGGCGGCTTAACCGCAGCGATGACGGCGCGATACCAGCCGCCGGGCGGAGCCGCAAAAATACCGATCCGCAGCAGCAAAACCGGCGGGCGTTGGGTGGCCGGCCATGTTTACGCCAGAGATAGCCCAGCCCCTCGATCAGCCGGGCCCGGAAAGACCCGAAATCCACCGCGCGGTCCAGAACCGCCGTGCGGGCCTCCAGCCTCCAGATAATCGTTCAGACTGAGCAGCGAATTGGGATTGTTGATGATGCCCCGGGTTCGGCCACCATCAGTCAATCACGACACCATCAAAGCCGCGAGCGTTTTTCCGGGTGTCCTTCTGGTGGATCAATGAGACTTGACCCTAGATCAATGCGCGGATTGCCGCCAGGGCCGCTTCGGCTTGGCCGGCATCAGGTCCGCCGGCTTGCGCCATGTCTGGCCGGCCCCCGCCCCCTTGCCCACCCAGCGCTGCCGATCCGGCTTTGACCAGATCAACCGCCGATAGCCTGTTGGTCAAATCCGCCGTAACGCCGACAGCAAGGCCAGCTTTTCCGTCCTCGCTGATCCCGATGATGGCGACAACGCCCGACCCGATCTGGGTTTTGGTTTGGTCGACAAGGCCGCGCAAATCCTTGGGCTGCAGGCCCTCAATGACGCGGCCGACAAAGCCGACGCCGTTGATGGTTTCGCTTTCGCTGGCGCCCTGTGGGCCCGAGCCGCCCATCGCCAGCTTCTGCTTGGCCTCGCTCAGCGCGCGCTCTGCTTTCTTCAGCTGGTCTTGCAGCGCTCCAATGCGGTCCAGCACCTCATGGGAGCCGCTGCGCAATAGCGACGCCGCGGAATTGACGATCTGCACATTGGTATTGCCGCGATGTCGCGCTGCCATTCCGGTCAACGCCTCGATGCGCCGCACGCCCGCGCCAACTGCGCTTTCACCGATGATCGACACCAGGCCAATATCGCCGGTCCGGCGCACATGCGTGCCACCGCAAAGCTCGACCGACCAGCCTAAACCGTTTCCAGTTGGTTCGCCCATCGCAACGACCCGCACCTCGTCGCCATATTTTTCGCCGAACAGCGCCCGCGCACCAGAATTCTTGGCCTCCTCGACCCCCATCAGGCGCGTCTCGACTGCCGAATTTTGCAGGATAATGGCGTTGGCGATGTCTTCGACCGCGATCATTTCTTGTTCGCTGACCGGCTTGGTATGGACAAAATCGAACCGCAACCGGTCCGGGGAAACCATCGAGCCCTTCTGCGCCACATGGTCGCCAAGCACAATGCGCAGTGCTTCATGCAGCAAATGCGTGGCCGAATGATTGGCGCGAATGGACGAGCGTCGGCCATGATCGACCTGCAACGCCAGCGCCTGCCCTTTGACCAGCCGACCCTTGGTCACCACCACTTTGTGGGCAAAAACCCCATGATGCTTTTGTGTTTCGATCACGTCGGCGGCGGCGCTATCGCTGGCAATCCGGCCCGTATCGCCAACTTGGCCACCACTTTCGCCATAAAACGGGGTCTGGTTGAGCACCACAAAGCCTTCGTCGCCGCTTTCAAGCGCGCCAACGATCACGCCAGCTTTGACCAAGGCGGTGATTTCGCCTTCTGCGGTTTCGGTCTCATAGCCCAAAAACTCGGTTGGCCCGACACTGTCAGCCAGCCCAAACCAGATGTGGTCGGTGCTGGCTTCACCCGAACCCGACCAGCTCTTGCGGGCCTCAGCCTTTTGCAAGGCCATCGCCGTGGTAAAACCCTCCTGGTCGACAGCGATACCACGGGCCCGCAAGGCGTCCTGCGTCAAATCCAGCGGGAAGCCATAGGTGTCATAAAGCTTGAAGGCCGTCGCCCCCGCCAGCGTATCGCCGTCCCCGAGCGCTGTCGTCTCATCGGCCAGAATTTGAAGGCCCCGGCCCAGAGTTTTGAGAAACCGGCCCTCTTCCAACTTGACTGTTTCTGCAATCATGGCCTCGCCACGCACCAATTCGGGATAGGCCTGTCCCATCTCCCGCACCAATGTCGGCACCATTTTGTGGATCACCGGCTCGCTGGCACCCAACAACGTCGCGTGGCGCATCGCCCGGCGCATGATGCGGCGCAGGACATAACCGCGCCCTTCATTAGAGGGCAGCACGCCCTCGGCAATCAAAAACGACATGGACCGCAAATGGTCGGCAATCACCCGCTGGCTTTGGCGTTTGCCCTCCCCGTTCAACTCGCTGCCCGTAAATTGAGCCGCAGACGCAATCAGTGCCTTGAACAAGTCAATGTCGTAATTGTCATGAACGCCCTGCAGGACCGCAGCCACCCGCTCAAGCCCCATCCCGGTATCAATCGAAGGCCGCGGCAGTGCTGTGCGCGACCCGTCCGGGTGCTGCTCCAGCTGCATGAACACCAGGTTCCATATCTCGATGAACCGGTCGCCATCTTCCTCCGGTGAGCCGGGCGGACCGCCCCAGATATGATCGCCATGATCAAAAAAGATTTCAGAGCACGGGCCGCACGGCCCGGTATCGCCCATCTGCCAGAAATTGGCATTGGTCGAGATTGGGATAATCTTGTCGTCGGACAGCCCGGCGATTTTCTTCCACAACTGACGCGCTTCATCGTCGGTGTGGTAGACCGTAACGGACAGCCGGTTCTTGTCGAGGCCCCATTGCTTGGTCAACAACCCCCAAGCCAGCTCAATGGCGTTTTCCTTGAAATAGTCGCCGAACGAAAAATTGCCCAGCATTTCAAAAAATGTGTGGTGACGTGCCGTAAACCCGACATTGTCCAAATCATTGTGCTTGCCACCGGCCCGCACGCATTTCTGCGAGGTCGTCGCCGTCGAATATGGCCGCTTCTCAACGCCGGTAAAAACGTTCTTGAACTGCACCATCCCCGAATTGGTGAACATCAGGGTCGGATCGTTGCGCGGCACCAGCGAACTGGAGGCCACTGGTTCGTGGCCCGCCCGCTTAAAGTACTCAACAAAGCTCGACCGGATATCGTTTACGCTCGTCATAAAACAACTTTCGTCGCGGATTGGGCGCCGGAGCACGCTAACAATTTGTGCAGGCTTTCTATCGCGGCCGTTGCGCCTCTGTCCAGCATTGCCGCCACCCGTTAACGCCGCGCCCAAACCAAGCCCCAAAACCAAGGGCGCCAGTTGCCTGACGCCCCAACAAATCCAAACAAGACCGGCAAATCGCGCTCCGAACCCGTTGTCCGTAGCGCCCCCAACGAAGGCTGTGCACAGACAAAGAACAGCCCAACCCTTGCGACTGCGCATGTTCCCAACCACTCACCCCCTCGGCGGCCAAAACACAGGCCCATATCTTGACCTCAAGACCCCGTGAACACCCAAGGCCAGAGGTCAGACGAGGCGATTAATCGTCTTCAGAGCTGGTCGCAGCATCAGGAGCGATCAATGCCCCGGCCAACAGACCGGCGCTTTCCCGCACCCCCTGCTCGATACTGGCCGCAACTGCCGGATTGTCCTTGAGAAACTGCTTGGAATTATCACGTCCCTGCCCAAGCCGCTGGCTGTCATAGGAAAACCAGGCCCCCGACTTCTCCACAATGCCGGTCTTGACCCCCAGATCGATCAGTTCCCCGACCTTGGAAATCCCCTCGCCATACATGATGTCGAACTCGACCTGCCGGAATGGCGGTGCCAGCTTGTTCTTGACCACTTTAACGCGGGTCTGGTTGCCCACAACTTCTTCGCGATCCTTGATCGCGCCAATGCGCCGGATGTCCAAACGAACGGAAGCGTAAAACTTGAGCGCATTGCCCCCGGTCGTGGTTTCCGGCGAGCCGAACATCACACCAATCTTCATCCGAATCTGGTTGATGAAAATGACCATGCATTTTGATTTTGAGATCGAAGCCGTCAGCTTGCGCATCGCCTGGCTCATTAGTCGCGCTTGCAACCCTGGCAGGCTGTCGCCCATCTCGCCTTCCAGTTCGGCGCGCGGCGTCAACGCCGCCACTGAATCGATCACCAAAACGTCGATGGCACCCGAGCGCACTAGGGTATCGGTAATTTCCAACGCCTGCTCGCCCGCATCCGGCTGCGAGATCAGCAGATCATCAACATTGACGCCTAGCTTGCGCGCATAGACCGGGTCGAGCGCATGTTCCGCATCAACAAAGGCGCAAATCCCGCCATTGCGTTGCGCTTCGGCGATCACATGCAGCGCCAGCGTCGTCTTGCCCGAGCTTTCCGGCCCGAAAATCTCAACAATACGACCCTTCGGCAAGCCGCCGATACCCAGCGCAATGTCAAGACCGAGCGAGCCGCTGGAAATTGATTCGACTTCAATCGAAGCCGCTTCGCCGAGCCGCATAATTGAGCCCTTGCCGAAACTGCGCTCGATTTGGCTGAGTGCTGCCGCGAGCGCTTTTTCCTTATCCATAGATCCCCCGTCGATAACGCGAAGCGGTGCGCTGGCCATCGTTCTCTCTCCTTATTCCACGCTCTGGGGGCCCACGCAACGCGCCGATGCCGCAAGAAATCGTGCTGTTAATGTCCACTCTTTGTTCTCATTTTGTTTCGATTATGTCAAGTGCTTTTGCGATGTCACGAGGGTCTTTTGCAGCAAGTGTTTGCGCTCGGCCGCTAGCGTCTCGGGCGTCATCTCAAGCTTTACCGCGCCTATGAGTGTTTTTCAGATTTTATTGGCCCCAACTATCGGTGCTTTTTTGCCGTTTCTGCGCATTTGCCGTCGAACTGCACTTGCCCGATAGATGCAGAGTGCGTTTCATGACGGCTAAGAGAGTGTTTGGACGCTCGCTGTGCTGGTTGAGCTGGAAAGCCTTTTGAGGGGAGTGCGCTGCCCGGCTCCACATCGTGAACACCGGAAGCCCGGCAGTGGCCGCCAGCGTGAAGTTTTCAATCATTCGTCAGGTCATGACCCAGGATTTTCGCTATGAACCTAATTCAATATTTTGAAGCCAATGGGCAGCGCGCTGTCGCCATGGTCGACAACAATGTTGCGCACCAAGTCAACGACGCGGCATCGGTCTATGATCTGGCGCTGACCGCCTTGCAGCGCAACCTGGGTCTTGGGGCGCTGATCGGCGAAATGGGTCTGGGTGAGACCGTTGACCGGCACCATATCCTGGCCGAGGGGCGGATGTTGTCGCCAATCGATCACCCGGATCCAGCCCATTTGTATGTCACCGGAACTGGCCTGACGCATTTGGGTTCGGCGGCAACGCGCGACGCCATGCACACCGCCAATACCGGCGCCGTCGAAGCCGGGCTCACCGACACCATGAAGATGTTCCGCATGGGACTAGAAAACGGCAAGCCCGCCATTGGCACACGAGGGGTGCAGCCGGAGTGGTTCTATAAGGGCAACGGCTATAGCGTCATCGCACCCGGCCACCCGATCCCGTCACCCGCCTTTGCCCTAGATGCAGGCGAAGAGCCCGAAATTGCCGGCATTTATGTGATCGATCAGCACGGCCAGCCCCGCCGTCTCGGATTTACCATCGCCAATGAGTTTTCCGACCACGTCACCGAGCGGGTCAATTACCTGTATCTGGCCCATTCGAAACTGCGCGCCTGCGCCATCGGCCCGGAACTGCGGATTGGCGACTTGCCCAAGCACATCGAAGGCACGTCAAAAATTCTGCGTGACGGCAAGGTCATCTGGGAAAAGCCCTTTCTGTCGGGCGAAAACAATATGAGCCACTCAATTGCCAATCTTGAATATCATCACTTCAAATACGAGCTTTTCCGCAATCCTGGCGACGTCCACGTCCATATGTTTGGCACTGCGACCCTGAGTTTTGCCGATGGCATCGTCACGCAGCCGGGTGACGTGTTTGAAATTCAGGAACCCCAGTTTGGCATCGCCCTGCGCAATCCGGTTGGTGCCGAGCGTGACAATCCGCCAATTGTCGGAAATATCTATTGATATCAAATCAATAGGCCTGATTTTTGAATCATATTTGTAGGGGACCGCGCTGGTGTGCCCCTATACTTTTGTCCATGGCTCATCAACCCGCCTTTACCCGCAGCGACTAACATGTCAGTTAGGAACCACACACGGGGTATATTATGAGCCAGCACTTGTTCAACAAACGCCAGGTCGGGAAAACCGCCTTGCAGGTCACCGAGCTGGGGCTGGGCGGCGCATCATTGGCGGGTATTTTTAGCGCGGTTTCGCCCGATCAGGCCCGCGCCACAGTCAACCACGCTCTCGATTTAGGCATAAATTACGTCGACACCGCCCCCCAATATGGGTTCGGGCGCTCCGAGCATCTGGTTGGCGACGCTTTGCGCCAGCGCCGCTCCGAAGCTGTGATTTCCACCAAAGTCGGGCGCCTGCTAACCCCAGTGCGCGGTGATCGGAAATCGCCCCATTCCTGGGTTGATCCACTGCCCTTCGATGAAGTCTACGACTACTCCTATTCTGGGGTCATGCGTTCGTTTGAGGATAGCCTGCAACGTCTGGGCGTTGCCAGCGTGGACATCCTTTATGTTCACGACATTGGCGTCGCCACCCATGGCGAACAAGCCAATCAGCATTTTTGGCAGCAATTGGCGACAGGCGGCTACCGGGCCTTGCGCGAGCTTCGCGACGGCGGCCTGGTGTCGGCAATTGGGCTGGGCGTCAATGAGTGGCAAGTGCTGATGGATGCCTTCGCCCTCGGCGATTGGGATGTGTTTTTATTGGCGGGACGCTACACGCTGCTCGAACAGACCTCACTTGATCCGTTCATGACCACCTGCCTCAAACGCGGTGCGTCCGTTGTTGTCGGTGGCCCGTTCAATTCGGGCATTCTTGCTGGAGGCGCAACCTTTAACTACGCCAAGGCCCCGGCCGATGTGGTGGCCAAGGTGCAAAGGCTTGCCGCGACCTGCAACGATTTTGGCGTGCCCCTGCCCGCTGCGGCCCTGCGCTTTCCATTGACCCACCCAGCGGTTTGCAACGTTTTGCCCGGTCCACGTTCGCCTGCCGAACTGGACGGCATCGTCGATTGGTGGAACCTAACCATTCCAGACGCCCTGTGGACCGCGCTGGCGACACAAGAATTGTTGGCGCCAGGCACACCAATTCCTGGTGCAGCGGCCTAAAGCATGTCTCCCGAATGTGGTCTCCGGTTTCGGCTCAAAGACATGCGCAAAAACAAGCGCTTAAAGCGCAGGGAGCGCATCTGAAAGATCGCGACGCGCTTTAATCGAGCCCCCAAACTGCGCCCGGGCGCTGGCCAACGCAGCCCCGCCTTAGCTCAAATCCAGCGCGTGCTGTTTCAAATCCGCCAAGCTGATCCGCCCCAACACGGCCCGATTGGTCGATAGCAGTGCGACACGCGGCGCGTGGCCCGCGTTGAACGCTTCAACCCAGCGATCTGCCACCAGGCACCAGCGATCCCCGGCAACCAGTCCGGGAAAGGCATATTCTGGCCGCGCCGTCGACAGATCATTGCCGCGAGCTTTGGAAAAGGCCAAAAATTCGTCGCTCATTTCGCAACAGACCAGGTGCCGTCCAGCATCCTCGGGGCCTGCCGAACAAAACCCGTTGCGATAAAATCCCGTCACTGGATCCGTTGAACAAGCCGCCAGCGGCTCGCCAAGGACATTAAGCGCCCCGTCGGGGTCCAAAGGGCCAAGCGCATTCACGCGCTGGTCCCGCGCAACGCAGACTGCAGCACCTCTTTGACCTTGGAGTTGATCTGGTCCAGCGAATAGGGCTTGGACAAAAACTCAACACTTTGGTCGTCCTCAATATCGCGGCGGACACTGTCCTCAGCAAAGCCAGAGACGAAGATAACCTTGAGCGTCGGCATGAGCTTGCGAACGTGTTTGAGCAGCGTTGGTCCGTCCATTTCTGGCATCAAGACGTCCGAAATCATCAGATCAATCTTGAAATCCAGCTCCTTAAGAACCTCCAACGCCTCGTCGCCGCCGTCTGCTTCAAAAACTTCATATCCCGTTGTGCGCAAAGCCAGCGCGGAAAAATTACGCACGCTCTCCTCGTCCTCAACCAGCAAAATGCGCTCGTGGCCGGTAAGATCTTTGACCGGAGCGGCCACCGGCGCCTTGACCGCGGCTTCGCTGGCGCTCGGAATGTGGCGCGGCAGGAAAATCTTGAAAGTCGTGCCAATCCCCACCACAGACACGGGATAAATGTAGCCCTCGGTCTGTTTGACGATGCCATAGACCGTCGATAGCCCAAGCCCGGTGCCTTTGCCCAATTCCTTGGTGGTAAAAAACGGTTCAAATATCTTTGCCAACACCTCGGTCGACATGCCGGTGCCGGTGTCTTCCACCTCGATCAACACATAGTCGGCCTTGACCATGCCCTCGAAGCTGAGTTGCTGTGTTTCGGCTTCGGTCATGTTGCTGGTCCGCAGGGTAATCGCGCCACCATCCGGCATCGCATCGCGGGCATTGACCACAAGGTTGATAATCACCTGTTCCAACTGCACCACATCGGCGCGCACCGGCCAGATATTGCGGCCATGCTCAACTTTTAGGCTGATTTTGTCGCCGATCATGCGCTTGAGCAGCACGGTCAGGTCATCAACAATCAACGACAATTCCAGAGTTTGCGGACGCAATGTCTGGCGTCGCGAAAAAGCCAGCAATTGCCGGGTCAACCCAGCCGCCCGATTGGCGTTTTGCTTGATTTGCATCAGCTCGGCAAACGAGGGGTCACCCGGCTTGTGCTTGAGCAGCAGCAGGTCGGAAAACCCGATAATGGCCGTCAGCAAATTATTGAAGTCATGGGCGACGCCGCCGGCCAATTGGCCAACGGCCTGCATTTTCTGGCTTTGCGCAAACTGCGCTTCCAGCTTGCGTTGGTCAGACATGTCCAGCGCATAGACATTGACCTGTTCAGGCGAACCCGCGCTCATTTCGGACCCGGAAACATAAAGGCGAACCGCATGGTCCCCCTCGGCGCTCAACAATGCGTCAACCGGGTCGATACTGGATCGATGCGCCGCCGCCTCGGCGATCGCCTTGGCAAATTTCTCCCGGCTCCCCTCGCCGATCAGGTCCGCCAGAGGTTGCAATTGCAGGCTCTTGGCTTCGCCGTCCCATTTGAAAATGCGCCCAAAAGGCGCGTTCGTCCGCACGATGCGGCCCTGGGCATCGAGGGTGGCGATGGCGAATGGCGTATCGTTGAAAAAGCGCGAAAACCGCACCTCTGCCGCGCGCAGCTCTTCTTCTGTGTCGGGGGCGCTGGATTGATCCAGCACCAGCGTGCGGGTTTCGCCCAATTCCCCATCAGCAAGCCGCGCCGCTCGGTGCAACAGCCGCACGGGAAAGGCGGTGCCGTTGCGGCGTACAAAGTCGATATCGATGATCTCGGTGCCGATTTCGCCATCCGCGCGCCCGCGCATCAATAGGCTGGCTCCGTCGCCGCGCACGATATCGCTCAGGCGCAACTGCCCCGAGTTGAACTCAGCCAGATCATAGCCAAGCCAATCGGTCAGGGTTGAATTGAGGTATTGCACGCGCCCGGCAGCATCGGCTGAAAAGAACCCGGCCGGGGCATGATCTAGGTAGTCGATCGCCCGCTGCAAATCGCGAAAAGCGCTCTCATTATTGTCCTTGTCGCGGGTGATATCCTCCACCGACCAGGCAACCAGCGGCTTTTTGACGTCTTCGAGCTCGGGCAATGGTCGCACCGCCACACGGTACCAGAACGGTTTGTTGCTGTCGGTCTGTGAGCCGCCAAGCCCGCCGACCAGGCGGATATCCTCCACAGCGCTGCGGCCGTCTTTGGCAGCCCGCGCCAATCGGTACAGCGCTTCACTGGCCTCTGACTGTCCAGCAAACAACCTCGGCACGCCCACCGGCACCCCGTTGGACAGGCCACCGGAAAAGCTGCCGTAATGCGCGTTCACATAGGAAATCTTGCCGTCCCGATCAGCCACGACCGCCCCATAGGGCAGGCTATCGACCAAGGCGCGCGATACCGTGCGGGCTTCCTCACCATTGGCAAATTGAAACAGGCCTGCTGCCAGGCCAAACAGGCAAAATACCCCGATCACCGCCAAAAGACCGACAAACGTCATGGTCAGGTCGACGGGAATGCGATCGCCGAACACCGAGAACACCACGGCAACCACGACCAGAACGGCCCCGAGCAAAACCACCCGCCAAAGCCCGGTATTTGGGCGCTCATGGGCTATCAATGGTTCAGGATAAGAGTCCTCGCCGAGCGGTGGTGAAGCCATGGATGAGAGTGCTCCGGGGGCTAGGTCAAGATCGCCGAATCAGGCGGGCCTTCAAGCTCTAGCAAATGCCCCACCGCCTTGGGAGAGTGAATGGTCAGTTTACCCCATTGCCCGGGGTCCAGCTACGCCGATCTTTCAGGCGCATCACAAAGCCTACCACCTGGGCAACGGCCTTGAAATGCTCGTTTGGAATAGTCTTGTCGATCTCGACGCTGGCAAACAATGCGCGGGCCAAAGGCGGGTTTTCCACAATCGGCACGTCGTGTTTCTTGGCCATCTCACGAATGCGCAGGGCCACCGCGTCGCTGCCCTTGGCCACACACAGCGGTGCGCTCATCGACTTGTCGTATTTGAGGGCCACCGCATAGTGGGTCGGGTTGGTGATAATCACGGTCGCCTTGGGAACGGCAGCCATCATGCGCTGGCGTCCACGTTCTTGCCGCAACTGCCGCAAGCGCCCCTTGACCTTGGGGTCGCCTTCCATCTGCTTGTATTCGTCCTTGGTCTCCTGCAACGTCATCATCTGCCGCTTCCACCATTTCTGGCGCATATAGATGAAGTCGGCCCCGGCAATGATGGTCAGCACCGCCAGAACAGCGCCAAAAATGCTCATCCCGATCGATTGAAAGCTCGCCAGAATGACCACCGGGTCGGCAGTCATCATCGTGTCCAGTTGATCGCGCAGCGGCCAAACGGTGGCGACGACAACCGTCCCAACAATGCCCAGCTTGGCCAGGCCCTTGCCGAAATTGACCATCGCCTCCATCGAGAACAGCCGCTTGAAGCCCGCAAGCGGCGAAATCTTGCTCAATTTTGGGGTAACCGGATCCAAGGACATCAACGGCCGGTGCTGCACCAGATTGGCAGCGATGGCGCAGAGCGACAGCACGACCAAGGGGATCAGAATAACCCCCACGAGATTAAGGGCCAAGCCATTGAAGAAGGCGCCCATCGCCGGCCCGCCAATCTCATAGCGATCGGCGTTCTCAAAAATCTCCTTCATCGACAGCATCATGGAAGCGCTGGTTGATGGTGCCATCATCCCAAAAAGGGCCATCGAGCCCGCCATCATGAACCAAGTCGTGACTTCCTGGCTCGAGACCACGTCGCCCTTTTTATGGGCGTCCTCAAGCTTTTTATGAGAGGGATCTTCGGTTTTGCTGGATTGCTCGGCGGCTTCGTCTGACATCTCTTAGCCCCGCAACATGGCGAGGTGTTCCTCAAACGAGGATAGATACCAGCCCATCATCATGGTCAGCAGCAGCCCAAACAACAGCAATCCGGCAATGATATTGGCCGGCATCAGCAAAAAATACACCTGCAAGGCCGGCATCAGCCGCGCCAGAATGCCAGCGCCAAGATTGAATACCAGGCCGAAAACGATGAACGGCGCCGACATCTGAATGCCGATGATAAAGGCGTGGGAGACGGTCCTGATCGCCAGTTGCGCCACGTCGTCAAACATCAACGGATCAGTGGGCAAAAACACCATATAGCTGTCATAAATCGCCGCCAGCGCCACGTGATGCAGGTCGGTGGCGAATATCAGGGTAATCCCGACCATCGACAAAAATGAACCAATGACCGCCCCCTGCACCCCGCTTTGTGTTGGGTCAGCCACCTGGGCAGCGCTCAACCCGACCTGAAACGCCACAATCGCCCCAGCGACCTGGGTCGCCATCACGGTGATACGGGTAATGGCACCAATGATCAGGCCAATCGCCAATTCATGCAGGATGAGGGCGACGAACGGGGCAAGCCCCGTTGGCATCGGCGGCAGCCCTTGCGACAATGCTGGAAACACCACCAGCGTAAACGCCAGCGCAAAGGTCAGCCGCATACGGGCAGGAATGGCTGATTCACCCAATGCCGGCATCAGCATCAAAATGGTGCCAATGCGGATAAACAGCAGCATGTAGAGATAGGCGGTCTCCGGCAACCAATCGAGACTGATAACCACCTCAACCGCCAACGATAATCAAATCGACAACGCGCTCCATATAGGAGGCCATGGTCGAGCCGAGAAATGGCAATGCGATCAGCATGGTCAGGAAAATCGCCAGGATTTTCGGCACAAATACCAGCGTCTGTTCCTGAATCTGCGTCAGCGCCTGGAACAGTGCGATAATTACGCCGACCACCAGCCCTACCAACATCATCGGCATGGAGACAATGATCAACACCCAGATGCTGTCGGTCGCAATGTCGAGAACTTCAGCGCCGCTCATACTGGGTCGTCCCTCCAATCAAATCGGCATTTTCATGATTTCTTCGTATGCCGCGATGACGCGATCGCGCACGGTCACCATGCTTTCGATCGCCATCTCGGTTTCCGAAAGTGCCGTCACCATGTCCACGACATTGGCCTTTCCGTTGACCATATCAAGCGCCATTTGATCCGACTTGGCCCCGGTATCAACCACGCCCTGCACGGTTTGGGCCAACATCTTAGCAAAATCATTGCCTTGGTCGGCTTTGGCAGTGATGTCCATGCCGGGCTTCGCCGCCTGGCTGATCAGTCTGGAAGCGTTGCCATAGGCGGCAGCGGCGGCGTTAAAGGCAATTGCCATAGCAGTGATTCTTTCTTGTCAGCGCTCAACCGCGCAGAATATCCAGGGTCCGGCCCAGCATCTGGCGGGTCACTGTCACCACATTCAGATTGGCCTCATAGGTGCGCTGGGCCTGCCGCATATCCGCAGATTCAACCAACGTGTTGATGTTGGGATATTTGACATAACCCTGCGCATCCGCCGCCGGATGCCCTGGCTCAAAGCGCGTGGTGAACTCGGACATGTCATAGGCCAGCGCCCCTACTTTGACGACATTGCCACCCAGCTCGGCGTCAAATTCGGTTTGGAACGTCGGCACTCGGCGCCGATACGGGTCTTCGCCGGGCGATTTGCCGGCCGAGTCGGCATTGGCGATATTTTCGGCGATGACGCGCATCCGCGCGGTCTGCGCGTGCAGGCCGGTCGCGGCGATCCGTAGCGATGAATTGAAGTCGCTCATTCGGCTGGTCCTCTAGCTGATCCTAGGAGCGCCCAAGGGCGGTGCGCAAAATCTTGATCGACTTCTGATAGATCGACGTGACGGCCTGGAAGTCGGTCATATTGGTCGTGACCTTCATCATTTCGTCTTCCAGCGAGACGCCATTGCCTTCCGGCGTGATCTCAAAACTCGCCATCTGTTGGGCCCCGAACGCTCCACCACTCTGGCTTTGCGTCGAAAAATGCATCGGCTGGGTCGCGGTGGTCGTTACGCTGGCGCTGGAAAACGACCCCGCTTGCTCATCAAAGCTGAACTGTTTGAGGTCACGACCGCCGTAACCGGGGGTCTCGGCATTGGCGACGTTTTCCGCCAAAAGACCCTGACGGGTCTGGTGCCACTGCATCTTGTTGGTCAGTGCCGAAAAGATCGGCATACTCATCAAGCCCATAGCCCCGCCGCTCCCTGTCAGACTCGTCGCCGCAATAGGCAATTGTTGCCGCGCCATGGTTAACCAAATGTTAATCCAGCGCATTGACCGATCATTTTTCCTCGCATTTCGCACAACTGGCAGGCTAAGTAGGCAATAAGTGCCGGGCAACCGGCCCAAGTGCTGCGGAGTGCGCTGGTGTCAAACGTCGTTGGAATAGTCTGGGACTCGATTGTGCAATACGGGTCCTATGTCTTTGCCTTGGGCATCGTCATCGTTCTGATCATCCTGGCCTTGTGGATCTACAAGGTCTTGTTCAGAGTATCGTCCGGACTTGCTCGGCGTGGGCGCCGCCTCTCGGTCGTTGAAACTCTTACAATCGATCCCAAGCGCCAGTTGCTGATTATCCGCCGTGATAATGCCGACCACCTCATCCTGACCGGCGGGCCGCAGGATCTGGTCATTGAAACCGGCATCCCGGTGGATGAAGCCCTCGCTGCAGCCAATGCCCGACGCCCCCTGCCAACGCTGGCACCGGCAAAGCCAGCGCCCCAGCCCCGCGCCAAGGCGGTTGTTCCGGCGCCCGAAGCCCCTGCGGAACCCGTGGCTGATCCAGCCCCCGCTGTCAGTCCCAGGGTTGCAGCGCTCGACCGTTTGCGCACTTTCGGCAAGTCGGCGACCGAACGCCGCCCGACCTCGCTGCGCCATACCGGCCTGATGCGCCCGGTCAGCCAGATGGAGCTGGCCCCGCTCGTCCCCGAAAAGAGCGATGCTCAACCCACCGACTCAGCTAAAGAGGTCGTTAACTCTTTAAGCGATCAGAGCGGGCAGACCGAGCTTGGCGATTCCAGCAGCGCGACCGACACAGCCGAACACACCGCCGACCGCAACTAAACGGTTCAGGCTTGCGTCATGGGTGGGCCTGCTGACACTGGTCGGCTTGGTATTGGCTCCAAGCCTGGCATTCGGCCAGGACCTCAGCGTCGATTTTGGCAATGATGCCACCCTGACCGAACGCGCCGTTCAGCTGATCGGGCTGATCACAGTCCTGGCATTGGCGCCATCGATTCTGGTCATGGTCACCAGCTTCACCCGCATCGTGGTGGTGCTGTCGCTGTTGCGCACCGCAATCGGACTGCAAAGCGCGCCGCCCAATTCAGTGATGGTGTCGCTGGCGTTTTTCCTGACCATTTTCATCATGGCCCCGACGCTACAGCGGACCTACGACGTCGGTCTGCAACCCCTGCTCGCCGGCGATATCCAAATGGCTGAGGCATTCGATCTGGGCAGTAAGCCAATCCACGAATTCATGCGGGCCAATGTGCGGGAAAAGGATTTGTCGCTGTTCTTTGACCTTACCAATTCTCCGGCGCCTGAGGATCCCGCGGCCATTCCGATGCAATTGCTGATCCCGGCGTTCATCATTTCCGAGTTACGCCGTGCCTTTGAAATCGGCTTCCTGTTGTTCCTGCCATTTGTGGTCATCGACATGGTTGTCGCCTCGGTGCTGATGGCAATGGGCATGATGATGCTGCCGCCCGTAGTGATTTCACTGCCGTTCAAGCTGATTTTCTTCGTTTTGGTCGATGGCTGGTATTTGGTCGCAGGTTCGCTGGTGCGCAGCTTCGTCTCTGGCTGAGCTATTTGCTGGCGAGCGTCTGATCTTGTTTGGAAGCCGTAATCGGCGCTAGGGCGCCTTCAGTGCCATAGGTCTCGCGATATGAGGTCAGGAACGCATTTAAGCTGTCAATGCCCGAGACAGCGCGCGCAACCTTCTTGAATTCCAGACTGTCGACCGAGATTGTGCCGGTCACATAGTCAAACATTGGCCATTCCGGCGACGTCACCATGGCCTCGGCGAATTTTGAGCGCAGCCTGGACAGCGACAAATCTTCCCCGGCCAGCACATAGGCGACCCCTGCCTTGATAACGTCCATCCGGGCGGGCTGGCTCAACGCCCCGATTGAAACCGCATCGCTATACATCGCTTCCAACAGCTCGCCAGCGACGGCGTATCGCTTGGCGCGCCAGTGGGCATCGATGCGGAGCAGGTCTGTGTCACGACCCTGCATGTCGTTGAGCACGTCGAGCGCCAACTCGTCGCGCCCGCCGTCGATCATCGCACGGGCTTCCAGCACACGCCGCTGACGGGTCAAGGTTGTGGAAATATCGGGCATCCGCGTGGCGTTCAACACGCGCTGCGCGTCCTGGGGCCGACGGTCAGCCAAATAGATCACCGCTAGGTCCGCAGCAACTTGGGCCTGTGCGGCGCCCTTCAGGCGGTTCGTCAATTGGTATTCCAGCAATTCAGCCGCCTGGGCCAAAAGATCGACTTTGACCAGTCGACGCGCCAGATTTCGGATCATTTCGTCGCCACGAGCCCCCGGTGGCGTCAACTGCCGGAAGTCATAGTACAGGCTAAGCGCCTCAACCGGACCGAGTGAATCCGCCAGGCCATTGAGGAACAGCTCGATAAACATCGTCTGCGCTTCGTCCCGCAGGGCGTTGATTTCCTTGCTCTCGGAGTAATTTGCCACCGCTTGTTTGACGGTCTCAAACCCCGACCGGTAGTCGCCTTGCCGGAAATAGAATTCCGCCAACAGTTTTTGCATCGCCGCTTCGAGGGTATTGCCCCGCCACAGCAGGGATTCAGCGGCGAGGGTCACCACCGCTTTGTCAAGATCCAGATTGCCCTGGCCGTCCAGCAGCACCAATGTGCGATAAATTGCTTCGGCCCGTGTCGGCCGCACATCGGCCGCCACGACTTGGCCATAGGTGTCGATGGCGTCAGCAATATGGCCCTGCAACTCGGCAATCCTGCCGGACAGCAGGTGGTACAGGCTCGTCTCCTCGATCGTCAAACGGGCGAAGTCGATTTCCTCAAGGACCCGGACCGCAACGGCAATGTCCCCTGTCTCAACAGCCGCCCGCAGGATCGCAAAACGGAAACGATTCTGGGCCCAGGCCGGATAGGCCTCACTGACCTGTTCGGCCGCCAGCCCATCAATTTTTGCACCAATGAAATCCCCGCTGTCGGCCCGCGCGATCGCCCGCCAGAATAGGGCGTCGGCTTCGTCCGTCAGGCTTGGCGAAACCAGGATAGGCAAGGCGTCAGTGGGCCGACTGGCCAGTGTCGCGGCAATGGCCGTCGTCACCCGGATTTTCCGAATGATATCCTTGGCCGCCAACTGGCTCTCCAAGACCCGGAGCACCCCAAGCGCCTCGTAGGCAAACCCATTGGCAAGGTAGTACTGCGCCAAACTCAGTCGAGCGACATCAAGGTCCCTGCCGCTGGCATTGGCCGTGTCCATCATCAACTGATCGCGATGCTTGACGAACTCAGCTGGGTCCTTTTGTTCCAGACTCACCAAATCGATGAAGGCGGTGCGGCTGTCCTCAGTCAATCCGGCGCCAACGGCCCGCTGCCGGTCCAGAGCCGAGACTGTGAGCCCGCCACGCGCTGTTATCACTGCCAGTTTGCTTTCAATGGCAACATCGACCCCCTCGTGTTTTGGTTGGATGACCAAGCCATGAACGCTGCGCAAGGCATAAAAGTCGACATATTCAAGACTGCGCAACACACCGCGAGACGGTGGGAACGCCGTCACCACCTCAAGCGTGTCCCCGACAATTGGATCGACAAATTTGTGGATGCGCGCCGGCCGGTCGATGTCGGCGGTCATTTCGAACAAGCCTTCATTGTCGCGGCGACGCGACAGGGTGACGGGTTCCGTTGGCGTCAACAATATATCCCCAAGTGAAAGAACCCATGCCCGGCCCTCGGACCCAAGGGTTGCCAGACGATCCTGGGACAAGTCGATCTGCACCACCTGGGTGTCCCCCGACGCAACAACCGAGAACGCGCTCACCACTGGCCCTAGGGCTGCCTTGTCAGTCGGCACCGCAATGCCCGTCGTCGTGTCAAACATCATCCAAATCGAGTTGCCACGACGAAAGACCGCTGACGGGGTGTCTTGCTCAAACGGAAACACCACCCGCAGGGTCGACCCCAGCGTGCTGATAAACGGGGTAATCACCTCTGGCACGGTGCTTGGATGTGCCGCTGCAACTTCGGAAGTCGCAGGTTCGGATTGATGCGCTCCGGTGTTTTCTGTGGCACTCACATGATCGGCGCCCGTCACTTGCTCAGTCAAATCGGCCGCAGTGAGTTCTGGAATATCCGCGTGGCCCAAATCAATATCGAGGATGAACGAGCGGGCCGATTCTTGATAGAAACGAGGCTTTACTCCGGCCGCCAGTGTCAGCTTGACCGTGGCGCCACCGCTGGACAGATCGGTGCCGACGGCGACGATTTCTGCGGGCAGATTGGCCTTCAACGCGCTCAAATCCAGATCGACAGGCCATTCAAAGCTTAGAACGCCCTCTTGGTCAGTCTGCGAAAATTCCGCTTTGGTGTTCACTGTCCAGTCGAACTGCAGCCGCAAAAACGTTGGATTGCTCCCAACGCGCACGTCCACCTTCGGATGGAGCCGATCAAACTCTTGCTGTTTGCGTACCTCTTCGGCCCGAAGGGCTGCAAGCCTTTCGCGTTCGGCAATCCGCGCCAGCACATCGGGTGGCAAAGGCGGCGGCGGTCCTTGCCAGTCGGGCGGCAACAGATCGATATAGACCTCTTCCCCCGCCTCAACCCGATTGAATTTTAGCGCCGCGCGCAGTCCGAACCGAAGCCCCCGTCCGTCAGTATCAACGCGGGCAACAGACACATAGTCGGGCAAGGTTTTGTCGACATCGGGCATCACCACGTCGACTGGCTCGGTGAACAGCAGCGAGAACACACCATTTTCCAGGGTCAGCGTGTATTCCGGCGGGTGTTCCAGTCCCGGGAACGTGAGCACCAGGCGCGCAAAACCGTCCTCTTGGGTCGCGAACAACTGGCCCTGCTCGATTGCCCAGGCAAAACCGGTCCACAGTGATGCGATCGCCAGAACGGTGGCGCCAAGGGACAGGGCAGTTCTTGCCCTTCTCCAGCCTGCCTTCAATGCAGCCTTCACCGACCGCCCCCCGCCTAAGCGACTTGGGCGTTCTCGAACCCACGAAAACGCGATTGCACTACGACAATCAAGACCTTATCGCTTCGTGTTTAACGCCGCCTTACCCGCCATCAAATTAGTAGCCGGCACCGGCACAATCGCTGCGTTACTGGCCGACAATCTGGGGCAGTGCGGCCAGGTCTTCCGGTTTCATCTGCTGGTCTGCCTCTGATGTCCCGGCGGCCATCTGAACCGTCAGTTCTTGCGCCCGGGTGGCCGACATCGCGGCAAGTATTGGTGCCATCTTGCGCGGCGCCATCGCCTTGGCCACCTGCAACAGCACACTCATATCCAAATCGTTCAAAATGGCGGCCGCATCCTTGGGTTTCATGTTTTCATACATGGTCACAATGCCGGCGAACTGGCTGGTCTCCATGGCCTGGCGCTGGTCAACCAAAGCCGCGATCTGGGCCTCCAATTGCTCCAACGTCGCGGTGCGTTCCACTATCTTGAGCTCGGCCGCGTCTACGATGGACTGGCGCAGATCCAGTTCGGCGGCGTAGGTGTCGAGTTCGGATCGCCGCTTGGACAGGCTCTCCAGCAATGCCCGCTCTGTCAGCGAGCCGCCATCTTCGGCGGTCAAAGGCACCAGTTTGCCGGTTGGATCATATTCCATCGGCACAGCTTCGGCGCGCGGATCACATTCCACCGCTGCTGTCGCCGGGTCTGCAGGGTCGTGCGCCGGCGCATCGGCAGCAGGTTCGTGCGGGACAGCCGCTTCTGCCGGCAATGCCCCTTCAGTCAAAACCACCGGTTCCGGGCACACAACGCCTTCGGCAGGTGTCGCGCCGGGTTCAGCAGCGTGATCAGCAGGCGCCGCTTCGGCCTCTGCACCATGCTCGCCCGCCGGCACCTCCTCCGCTGGCGCAGCTTCGGCACCATGTTCGGCAGCCACAGCGGCCTCCCCGCCTGCCGCAGGCGGTTCATGACCCCCGGATCCCTCAGCCTGGCCAAGTGTTGGCGCCTCGTCCACAACCGTTGGAGCGCTATCGGTCATGGTCGGATCACCGGGCAAAGCCAGGTCCGCTTCGGCCCCGTCGGCCGGTGCCGCCTTTTTAGTTTCCGCAGCCAAAGCGCTGGTAACCCCCAGCACGTAACTGCCGGTGGTCACCAGCCCGATTGTCTTGAATACCAGCAGCGCGACAACGGCAAGAATGACGATCGGCAGCAGTCTGACTTGTGTCACGCCGCTTCCCCGCGAGCCCTGGCGCGCGTGGCCAATTGCTCTAACGCCGAATTGAGACGGTTGGGCTGACTGACAGGTTCAACCGGCACACCCGCTTCACCGGCCTGACTTTGGCGGGCAAGGCTGGTGATCTTGGCGATCCGCTCCATCAGCGCCGTGCCGGCATTGACATGGTTGGCTAGCTCGACCCCAAATCGTCCCGCCTCATCAAGCCGGGCACCCAATTGAAGGTCCGCCTCAACGGCGCTGGCCTTGAGTTCCTTGATCGCCTGATTGGCCAGATTGGTGGCGCTAAACAGGTCAGCCACCATCTGGCGCATCATGTCGCGATCGGCATGGAGCCGTTTCAAGCGCTCATTCAAAATCGCGCAATACCCGATGGTCATGACCAGAAGAATTGCGACCGCCCCTTCGACGAACACCCCGATTGGCAAACCAAACATCATCGCACCTCAATTGACTCGTCGATGGCCTCAAATGCCGCCATGGTCACCTTTGGCGGATTGAGTGGGCGCGTAACGCGCACCGAAACATTGTTGTCGATATGGCCCATAATGGCTTCGGTCAGCTCGATACTGCCGCATTTGAGCCGGATCGGGTCAGCGGGACCGCGGTCAAACATCACCGTGTCGCCCGGCGCAAGTGCCAGAATGCGCGACAGCGGCAAGTCCTGCTCGTGCAATATGGCGTCGACTTGCACGTCGGCGGCGAAAATCTCGGTTGCCAGATGGCCCTCCCAGATCGGGTCCCGGCCGAATTTTTCACCCATGAACATCTGCAGCAGCTGCTCACGGATTGGCTCGATGGTGGCATAGGGCAAAAGGATTTCGATCTTGCCGCCGCGATCGTCCATCTCGATACGTAATTCGATCAGAATGGCGGCATTGGCCGGCCGCGAGATCGCGGCAAAGCGCGGATTGGTTTCCATGCGCTCAAGCTTGAAATTGACTTGCGTCACCGGCTCAAAGGCGCGGTGGGTATCGTCAAGGATGACCTCGATCATCCGGCGGGCCAGGGCCATTTCGATGGTGGTGTAAGGGCGTCCTTCGACGCGAATATTGCCCCCCACCCGGCGCCCGCCCAACAGCACATCGATCATCGAATAGATCAAGCTGGAATCGACGGTCAGCAGCCCGTAATTTTCCCATTCCTCGGCCTTGATGACCGATAGAATAGCCGGCAGCGGGATGGAATTGAGATAGTCGCCAAAGCGCACTGACGAAATCGAGTCGAGGGTCACCTCGACATTGTCCGAGGTAAAATTGCGCAATGAGGTCGTGGCCAACCGCACCAACCGGTCAAAGACGATTTCCAGCATGGGCAAGCGTTCATAGCTCACCAGTGCCGAATTGATCAGGGCCTGCACGCCGGTCAGCTCGACATTGCCGCCGGCATTGGGGTCAAAGCCTAACAGGCTGTCGATTTCATCCTGGTTGAGCACCTTGTCGGCGCCACCGGGCACTTCAGCAGTCGCCGGATCGGATTCCAGCAGCGCCGCCCATTCGGCCGCAGCGTCAGCCGCCGCCAGGGCCTCATCAGCTTCCCCAGCGCCAGATTTGCCGGGCGCGGGGATATCTTCAATCCCCCATTCGTCCGCCAGCTTGTCCTGTTCGGTCGGCTGCGCCATGGCTATTGAACCAGGATTTCTTTGAACAAAACGCTATCGACCTTGGACGGGAAGATGGCGACATTGACCCGGCGCAACAATTCTTCCTTGAGCCGATAGACGCCCGCCGATCCTTCCAGATCGCTCTTGCGCAATTCGCGCAGATACACTTGGAATGCGTCGACCACCTTGGCCATACGCGGCTGGATCTCCGTCATCATCTCCTCATTGGCCACTTCGAGCGCCACGGTGAGCTTCATGAAGGAGTC
Organism: Devosia equisanguinis; assembly: GCA_943372435.1. Taxonomy (GTDB): domain Bacteria; phylum Pseudomonadota; class Alphaproteobacteria; order Rhizobiales; family Devosiaceae; genus Devosia; species Devosia equisanguinis_A. The sequence continues at coordinate 449,776 of CALRYQ010000002.1, read as the reverse complement.
AGCGCCCCCTTCATTGTTGAGGTTGATCATCATCGGGGGCAGATTGAATATGAAGCTCTCATGCACCTCGACAGCGTGCCCCTCCGCCACCGGCTCAGCCTTGCCCATGGTCAGGAACATAAACAGCCCGGCGCCACCAAGCACCACAACCAGGGCGGCGGCCCCAATGATGATGAGCTTGCGCTTGCCCTTCTTGGCGGGAACGGCAACTTCTTCGACTTCTGCTTCAGCAGCCATTCCCACGACTTCCTGCTAACGACCCGAAATCCGGGCGATTCCGGCTCATGACCAGCTAAGCGCACCATGGTTAACGAAGTCTTACGAACACGCCTTTCTCGGCAGAAATTGCCGGGCAGCTTTTGCCGCAGCGCTCAGCGCTGCCGACAAGCCAGCAATTGCTCAACTCACCTATATCATTGATTTTATTACATTTTCGATACTGGCATGGTTTCTGCATTGTTACCGACGAGCGACCGGCTTGGGGAAGCAGGCTGCTCAAGGACGACGACTTCGGGGACCTTCGATGATCGAAAATGCGCAGCTCATCAGCCTGTCACGGCAAATGGCGCTCCAGCGGCAGATGGATGTGGTGGCCAATAACATGGCCAACCTCAACACCACGGGCTTTAAGGCCGAGCGTCTGCTGTTTGAAGAATACGTCATGCCCGTCGCCAGCGACCGCGATTTCATCGGCAATGATCAACCGCTGTCCTATGTTCAGGACTGGGCCACCATGCACGATCTGAGCGGCGGCGCCATCACCCAGACCGGCAATCCCTTGGACGTGGCCCTGCAGGGCGATGGCTTTTTCGCCGTCCAGACCGCGGGCGGCGACCGCTGGACCAAATCCGGCGCCTTCCAGATCAGCAATGGCGGCCAATTGGTCGACCTCAATGGCAATCCAGTTCTTGGCGAAGGCGGCCCGATCCAGTTCGGGCCCGATGAAAAGGACATCTCGATCGGTCCAGACGGCAGCATCGCCAGCAGCGCCGGTAGCAAGGGCAAACTGCGCCTTGTCGAATTCACCGAACCGCAGGCCCTGGTGCATGAGGGCGATAATCTGTTTTCCGGTGGCACCCCTGCCCCGGCCACCGCCACAACCGCCCAGCAGGGTGCAATTGAACGGTCCAACGTCTCCGGCGTCACCCAAATGGCGCAGATGATCCGCGTGACCCGCTCTTATGAGAGCATCGCCCAATTGTTGCAAAAGCAGGATGACCTGCGCCAATCCGCCATTCAGCGCCTCGGCGCGGCTTCGGTCTAAAGGAAAACTCGCCATGAAAGCGCTTTACATCGCATCGACCGGCATGAGTGCCCAGGAACGAAACGTCGAAGTGATTTCCAACAACATCGCCAACATGCGCACCACTGGCTACAAGCGCCAGCGGGCCGAATTTCAGGATTTGCTGTATCAGCAATACCGTCGCGCTGGCTCCCAGACCTCCGATCAGGGCACCAGTCTGCCCGCCGGGCTGGAAATCGGTTCCGGCGTGCGCACCGTCGCCACGCCCCGCGTCATGAGCCAGGGCAGCGTCAACCCGACTGAAAAAGAACTCGACCTGGCCGTCCGTGGCGAAGGCTTTTTCATGATCCAGCTGCCCGATGGTCGTACCGGTTATACCCGCGATGGCTCCTTTGAGCGCAACAGCGAGGGTCAGCTGGTCAATGCCAGCGGTTTCACCCTTCAGCCCGGCGTGACCATTCCTGATACTGCCAAAGCCGTGTCGATCTCGGCTGATGGCACGGTCGAGGCCATTATCGGCACGGCAGCTGCCCCCACTCAGCTCGGTCAGCTGCAGCTGGCAAATTTCGTCAATAAGGCCGGCTTGGAATCGATCGGCGACAATCTGTTTGTCGAGACTGCCGCCAGCGGCTCCGCTCAGATCGGCACCCCAGGTTCAGACAGCAATGGCGACCTGCTGCAGGGTTATCTGGAAATGAGCAACGTCAATTCTGTCACCGAAATCGCTGACTTGATCGCCGCCCAGCGGGCCTACGAAATGAACGCTCGTGTCATTTCCGGCGCTGACGAGATGATGAAGTCAACCAGCCAGCTGATGTAATTGGGGCCCATGATGATGATCTCCCGCACCCTGATCGCCGCACTTGCCGCAACTTTGTTGACGAGCGTCGCAAGCTTTGGCGCTCCCGTTCTGAAAACCGAAGTCAACGTCGTCGCCTCGGTCGTGACCGTCGGCGACATGTTCGATGACGCCGGCTTGTTGGCCGAGGCCGCCTTGTTCCGGGCGCCCCTGCCTGGCACCACTGGCACCGTGCCGCTCGCCGCTATCAAGGCGGCTGCGGCGCGTGTTGGCCTTGTCGATTTCGATAGCGCCGGCCTGATGGGCGTCCGCGTCATCCGCCAATCCTCGATCGTCGACGAAGAAGTTCTTACCCAGTTGATCGCCCAGGATCTGGCGACCAGGGGCATCCTGACGCCGGGCATGAGCGCTCAAGCGATGTTTGATCGTGCCATTGCCCCGATGAACGCTGAAGCAACCTCTACTCCAGTGACCTTGATGCAGATGCGCTACCTGCCTGCGAACGGCGCATTCACTGCCCGGTTTGCGGTCGCGGGTTTCGAGCAACCGATTGATGTTACGGGCACGCTGGATCTTATGATCCCGGCGCCGCATCTGGCGGCCAATTTGCCTGCCGGAACCATTTTGTCGGCGCAGGACATCGTCATGCGTTTGGTGCCCCTCAAGTTCGCCGAAACCACTGGCTTTGCCAGCGTCGAGCAATTGATCGGCCAGCAGCTGCAGCGCCAAAGCCGGGAAGGCATGTTGCTCAAGCCGGCCGATGTCGGGGCGGCCCAGCTGATTTCCCGCAATGACTTCGTCACCATCTATTTCCGCAAAGGGCCACTGACCTTGACCGTTAAGGGTCAAGCCGTGTCCACGGCCGCTTTGGGTGGCCCGGTTCAAGTGCTCAATCTGATGTCCAACCGCGTTATTACCGCCACTGCAATTGCCGCTGGTGCCGTCGAGATATCGAGCGGCCCTGTCGACGTCGCCGGCCTCTAGTCAGCATTCAGGAGTCTATCAATGAACCAGCTCAAACTTGCCGCCATCCTGACACTGACCGGCTTGCTCGGTGCCTGCAACACCTTGGATCGCCTTGCCAATGTGGGCAACGCCCCGGTGCTGACAGCGATCCAGGACCCCACTGCCGTTGCGGGGTACCAGCCGGTCCGGATGCCGATGCCCGAAGCCATCGAAGACACATACCAGGCCAATTCGTTGTATCGCACCTCGGCCCGCGGCTTCTTCAAGGATGAACGGGCCCACCGCATTGGCGACATCCTGACGGTCATTGTGACCATTGACGATCAGGCAAAAATCAACAACTCGACCCAAAGCAGCCGCAGCGCCAGCAATACCGCCGGCATGGGCGGGCTGTTCGGCGCCGCCGTGACCGCGGTCGCGCCGAGCATCAGCCCGGCAACGGCCATCGACGTTACCTCCGGTCTCAAGAATGCCGGCACCGGTTCCGTCAACCGGGCTGAAAGCCTGACAACGTCTGTCGCGGCCGTGGTCACCCAGGTTCTACCCAATGGCAATTTGGTCATCGAAGGCCATCAGGAAGTCCGTGTCAATTTTGAAGTTCGGGATCTCGTGGTGACCGGCATTGTCCGCCCCTCCGATATCCAGGCCAACAACACCATCCCCTCATCCAAGATTGCCGAGGCTCGCATTGCCTACGGTGGTCGCGGTCAAATCACCGATGTCCAGCAACCCCGCTACGGACAACAAGTTCTTGACGCCATCCTTCCCTTCTAGGCGTTGGGTCTCCCCTTCCCGGACACGCATTCCCCCCATGGCGCGTCCGGGCAATAGGCAGGGTCCCCAAGGACTCTGTCTGGATGTTCTCCGCACCAACGGAGCGCCCCCAAGGCGGCGCAGTCTCCCCGACTGCGCCCCTTCCCTTTTTCAGATCGCGATTGCAACGCCAGTTGCCAATTTATCCCCGCCTGGTTTTGGTGCGTTAGATTGAGCTCATTCCCAGCATTGGCGCTGCCGCGACGAACGGCTGGCTGGGGCACGGGGGAAGTGGGGTCGCCTGCTTCCGGTTATGATTGCCGGCGGACGGATGGCTGAAACAGCGCCATCGCTTCCCGGTCGGGCCCAAAATCCCGGATGCGTTGGCGAGACCCGGTCTCATTATTCGCGGAATGCCCGCACAACGAGGCTTGGTCTCGCCAGTGCCGCACACCAACCGCAGGCCATCCGGCCTGGCGGCGTGTCCACATATTTCTCTCTTTCCACCCAAGCCAAGCTGTGGAACATCTGGACCACATTATGGGAGTCTTGGATGTCCTTCGAAAAACTAAACCAGCTCGGTCATCGCCTTGACGCACTTGACCATGCCCTGTCCATCCTGGGCGCCGATGAGGCAACGCATATGGCAGTGGGCGGCGGCGAAAAACGGGCCGGGGCCATGGCCGCGTTGGCCGGCATGTACCATGCCCAGTCGACTGCCCCCGAGATCGCTGATTGGATTGCGGCGGCAAAACCGCAGGATGAGGACCAAAGATTGGCGCTTGCCGAGTTCAACCGCCAATATGTCAATGCCACCTGCCTGCCGACCGAGTTCGTCGAGCGCAAAACTGCTGCCACGATGCGATCCGAACAATTGTGGCGCGAACTGCGCGCCAAGGGCGACTGGGACAGCTTCGTTCCAGCGCTCGAAGGCGTCGTGGCGCTCGTCCGCGAGGAAGCCCAACTGCGCGCCGATGTCCTGCGGCTGGCGCCCTATGACGCGTTGATGGAGCAATATGATCCCGGCAACCGCACCGAAACTCTGAACGCCACCTTTGATGACCTCAAATCCTTCCTCAAGGGCTTTGTCCCCGAGGCGCTTGCGGTGCAGGCCGAAAAACTGACCCGGCGACCATTAAGGCCCCTGAACGGGCCATACCCGATTGAAAAACAGCGCGAGCTCGGCCTTGCCGCCATGCGCGCCGTTGGCTTCGACTTCACCCACGGCTCGCTTTCGGTGTCCCACCATCCGTTTTGCGGCGGTGTGCCGAGTGACGTGCGCATGACTACCCGCTATCGCACCGACGAATTCCTATCGTCACTCATGGGCGTGCTCCATGAAACTGGTCACGCCCTTTACGAACAGGGCCTACCCAAGCAATGGTCGCATTGGCCCTTGGGCAAGGCGCGTGGCATGGGCATCCATGAAAGCCAGAGCCTGTTCGTTGAAATGCAATTGTCCCGCAGCCCCGAATTCTGGGAATTTGCGCTGCCGCTGGTACATTTGCACCTGGGCGCCGATGCCATCCCCGGCTGGGATATCGAGGATATCCTGGCACAGGTAAACTTGGTTGAGCGTGGCTACATCCGCGTCGACGCCGATGAAGTCACCTATCCGCTGCATGTCATCCTGCGCTATGAGCTCGAACAGGATCTGGTGAACGGCAAGCTTGAAGTCAGCCAGATTCCCGAGGCCTGGGACGCCAAGATGACCGAGTATCTGGGCATATCCACCATCAACGACCCCAAGGATGGTCCGATGCAGGACGTGCATTGGCCCGGCGGCGCCTTTGGCTATTTCCCCAGCTATACCCTGGGCGCCATGATCGCTGCCCAGCAATGGGCAATTTTGGAGCAGGTGCAGCCAAACCTGCGCGCCGATATCGCCAAGGGTGATTTCAGCGGGGTCAATCAATGGCGGGCTGACAATATCTGGAGCCAGGCGTCCAGATACTCAACGCCCGATCTCATCACCCGCGCCACGGGTGAGCCGCTCAACGCCACCCATTTCAAAGCCCATCTGAAAAAGCGCTACGCCCCATGACGGAGCCGCCGTCGGCGTCGGCAACAAAAAAGGGCTCCAACGGAGCCCTTTGTCATTCAGTAAGTGCTTGGCTTACTCGTCGCGGTACACTTTTTCGCGGCGCTCATGGCTTTCCTGGGCTTCCAGGCTCAGCGTGGCGATCGGGCGAGCGTCGAGGCGGGCGATGCCGATCGGCTCGCCGGTTTCTTCGCAATAGCCATAAGTGCCGTCATCGAGCCGCTTGACGGCGGCATCGATTTTGGAAATCAACTTGCGCTGGCGGTCACGGGTCCGCAGTTCCAGCGAGCGGTCACTCTCGGATGAGGCGCGGTCGGCCATATCCGGGTGGTTCTGGCTCTCTTCCTGCAAATTCTCGAGCGTTTCTCGGCTCTCGCGCAGGATATCCTCTTTCCAGCTGTTAAGCTTGGCGCGGAAATAATCGCGCTGGCGAGGGTTCATGAACGGCTCATCAGCGGTGGGCCGGTATTCAGCGACATCAACAACCGAAGACATTATGGGACTAAACTCCAATGCGCCTTAAGCGCGCCCTTATAGTCAAGCATAGGCACCCGAGCAAGCGCGCAAAGCGCCCGTGCTTAATATCGCTGGCTCAACTGCGCCGCAGCCACATAGCCAACCCAAGCTCCAATATTATGACAACGCTCGCCTAGGCAGGGAACCGACCGAACTTGGCCAACTCGACCCGAACCCGCAGTTCAATATCGTCAAGCAGGGCATCCAGATCCGGCTCGCCACGCTGGCGCCCTTCAGCAACCAACGTCATCAGCCCGTCAAGGCTGGATTCGTCAACCGAGCCGACCAGCAGGGCGCCGCGGATTTCGTCGAGCTTGTCCAGCAACGATCTGCCCCGCCGAATGGCGTGGCGTCGGCCGTTGAGCGGATCATCTGCCGCCTGGATCGACAATAGCGCGCCAATATTGGCCGTCGCTGCCATCGGCGCCATCGGTTGCGACTTGGCAATTTGGGGCATTACTGGATCAAACGGCACGCCCGACGCCGCGCGACCGGCGCCTTGGCGACCGTTCACTGCATTGGTGTATGGGTTGGCGTCAACGCGCACCGAAGACTCAAATTTGATTTGCACTCCCGGCAAAATCTGCCGCCAGCCCTTAACAACTTATTAATTCGCCCGGCAAGAATTGCTCAGTCACGCGGTTCGATCAATTCCATCCCAACCTTTGGCACCTGCTCTCTTTGGGAATATCAAATATTAACAGCGTGTTAGCAAAGCATCGAGCATCGCCGCCGAGACTGGCACGATATTCGCAATATCTTTGCTGAATTGCCGGTCCATGGGGATGGAACGGCCGCCAAACGGGGACGACGATGAAAAACACACTGCTCCGGCAATTGCTCGCAAGTTTGATAGCGGTCGCCCTGGTGCTTGCACCCATCCAGAGCGCCATCGCTGCGGCCGCCCGGATCAAGGACATTGTCGAAGTCGAAGGCGTGCGTGAGAACCAGCTAGTCGGTTATGGCTTGGTCGTCGGCCTCAACGGAACGGGCGACAAACTCAACAATTCCCCATTCACCAAGCAATCGCTGCAGTCGATGCTGGAACGGCTGGGTGTCAACACCGCCGGCGAAAATGTGCGAACCGCCAATGTCGCTGCAGTGATGGTCACCGCCAGCCTGCCTGCCTTCAGCACACAGGGTTCGCGCATGGACGTGTCCGTCGCCGCTCTTGGCGATGCCAAGAGCCTGCAAGGCGGCACGCTGCTGGTGACCCCGCTGCTTGGCGCTGATGGCGAGGTCTATGCCATTGCCCAAGGCTCAGTGCTCATCAACGGATTCTCGGCTGGAGGCGATGCAGCAACCGTCATTTCTGGCGTCCCAACGACCGGCCGTATTTCCTCCGGCGCCATCATTGAACGCGAGATCGCCTTCGAGCTTGGCGCCCAGCGCACGTTGCGGCTGGCCCTGCGCAATCCCGATCTGACCACCGCGCGCCGGATCGCCCTGACCATCAACGACTTCATTGGGGTCCCAACCGCCATACCGGAAAACCCCTCAACGGTGCGGCTCACCTTGCCCATTGGGTTCAATGGCAACATCGTCGACTTATTGACCGACATCGAGCAATTGGTGGTTGAGACCGACCAGACGGCCAAGATCATCATTGATGAGAACTCCGGCATCATCGTCATGGGCAAGGATGTCCGCGTCTCCAGTGTGGCCGTGGCACAGTCTAATCTGACCGTGACGATTGCCGAAAACCCGACCATCGTTCAACCGGCCCCCTTCAGCCAGGGCGTCACCGCGTCCCAGCCGGCCACAACGATCAACGTCAACCAATCCGACACCGCTTTGGCCATGATCAATGAGTCCGTGACCCTGCAACAATTGGTTGATGGTCTCAATGCCCTCGGGATCAGCCCACGCGACCTGATTGCGATCCTTCAAGCGATCAAGGCCACAGGTGCCCTGCAAGCTGAAATCGAGGTCTTGTGATGTTCACTATCCAAGCCAACCCACAGCTGGCACGACCCCAACTGGATCGGTTGCAGCAGCAAGCGGTGGAACTCGAAGGCGTGTTCCTCAATACCCTGGTGAAAGAGATGTTTGGCAGCATCAAGACCGATACCGCCTCATTCGGCGGCGGGTTTGCCGAAGAAACCTGGCGCGGAATGCAAGCCGAGCAATACTCGAGCGTCATGGCCGAAAACGGCGGCATCGGCCTTGCCGATCAATTGCGGGGCGAACTGATTGCTCTACAGGAAGCCGCCCAAAACCCAATCAATAATCCAGTCTCGCTTCAGGGAGCCTATAGCAAATGAGTGCCGCAGCCCGTCTCGCCGCCATAGATACCCTGCCTGCAGCCGATCTGTGCAAGCTGGCCGAAACTGCGCTCACCGCCCTGGTCGATGTCATGAACCAGGAAACCACCCTCTTGCGCGCCGGCCACATGAAGCAGGCTAGCCTTTTGACCGCAGACAAGACCCGCTTGGCCCAGGACTATGTCGGCTTCGCCCGCTCGGTCCAGCGCCAGAGCGATCGCCTCAAGCGCGAGGCGCCATCTGGCGTTGAACGCTTGCGACACGGCCACGAACGCCTGGCGACACAGATGGCGGAAAATTTGCGGGTCCTCGCCACCGCCCGCACCGTCACGGAGGATCTGTTGACAGACGTCGCCATGGTTGTCGGCCAGCACAACAAAGCCCGCGCCTATGGCATGAGTGGGCGGGTCGCCGCAGATCCCAATAGCTCGGCTCGTGGCATCGCCCTCAACCGCGCCCTGTGATTGCATCAATTTGAGCTAAATTCGACCGCCCATTTCAACATTGGCGACACACGCCACGTTCTATCCTGCGAACGGCATCCCTGCCTTCGAGGATCAGCACCATGTTCGCCACCACTGCCCCAGAACCGATCGCCTCGGTCATCAGCGTGACCGAAACCCGTGCGCGGGTCCCAGGTGTGCAGCGCAGCCTATCACCGCAGGGCGCCGCCGCCGCCCCGGTTAGCGCTAAGGTCGGCGACCGTCTCCCCAATTCGGGCCAACCGACACCCAAGCGCGTTGCCCCGCCCGAACCCAAAGGTGTCCCAGCCTCGATGTTCGCGGCCGCCATCATCGCAGGGGCCCTGCCCCCCAGCCCCCAGAGCATGGGCGAAGTATTGCGGCGCATTGGCAGCTCGCCAATTCCCGCGGAGTCTGAGACCAAACTGATGGACCTGTTTGCCTAGTTACCGAGCCCTTAACATCGTCCGCCCAGATAATCCCAAAAGGCCCCGATTCCGGGGCCTTCTTGCAATTTTCGATCCGCTACAGCGTAAATAGTACAGCGACTTTTTGTTCGCCGTTTAACTCTTCCTTATTAGCTGGTGGGCATAAATCGGTCATGCCTCAGGAGAGGTTTTGTAGTTTGTGTATCCTAGAAAAGGAATTCCAACATGCCTTCTATCAACATTTCGAAAGCCGTCCGGTCGAGCCTGAGTTCCTTGCAGAGCACGGCATCTATGATGGCAAAAACACAAGACCGTTTGTCCACGGGCAACAAGGTCAACTCCGCTCTCGACAACCCATCTAACTTTTTCACCGCTGCATCGCTGAACAGCCGTGCCGGCGATCTGAATGCGCTGATGGATGGCATGGCTAACGGCATCCAGACGCTGAAGGCTGCCGACAATGGTCTGTCCGCGATCACCAAAAACTTGGAATCGATGCAGTCCACTCTGCGCCAGGCCCGTCAGGACAAGTCGTTCCAGACCTCGTCCTACGCCATGGGCACAGTGCCAACCACGACGGTCAAGAACCTGGCCATCAGCGGTGGCGCCGTGACCGGTTCGGTCAACGTCGCACTCAACACGGCCGACGTGGCTGCTGTTGCCTCGTCCAGGGTTTCTTCGGGCGGTAGCGATTTGACCACCGACTTCGACTTGAGCGCACTGAACGGTCAAACCGTTACTCTGGGTGACGGCACCAATACGGCCACTTATACCTTCACCAACGCCGCCACAGGCCAGAAGGCTGCATTGGTCGCGGCTCTTGGTACCAGCGGCTTTACCGCAACCGCTGCGTCCACCGGTCTGAACTTCGGTCGCGCCGATGGTAAAGAAGTGACGATTACGACCTCGAACGGCGCTACAGCGACCGCTCTTGGCTCGGCAAGCGGCACCGCAACCACCAACGGTACTGAGGCGTCCACCGGCGTCGTCAAGACCGTCGATGAACTGGTCACCTCGATCAACGCCAACGTTAACCTGACCGGCAATATTCGCGCCTCCAACGACAACGGCAAGCTCCGCGTCGAGAACCTGTCGACCCAGGATCTGACCGTGACCGGCCTGACCGCTGGCGCCATCACCGGCGGTGTTGCAGCTGCAACCATCACCGGCAACAGCGTTCGTAGCGATCTGGCCACTCAGTTCAATGAACTGCGCGATCAGCTCGACAAGACTGCCGATGACGCGGCGTTTAACGGTACCAACCTGCTGCGCGGCGACAAGTTGAAGATTACCTTCAACGAAACCGGCACATCGACAATCGACGTTCAGACCAAGGGCGCGAAGACGATCAACTCCGCAAACCTGTCGATCACTGACATCACTGCCAAGTCGCTCGACAGCGATACGAACATCGACGCGCAGCTTGCCAACCTGAAGACGGCCATCAATAGCGTCCGTTCGCAGTCGTCAGCATTCGGCTCCAATCTGTCGATCGTGCAGAACCGTCAGGACTTCACCAAGTCCATGATCGAAACTCTGCAGACCGGTGCTTCGAACCTGACCCTGGCAGACATGAACGAAGAAGCCGCCAACCTTCTGGCCCTGCAAACGCGCCAGTCGCTGTCATCTTCCTCGCTGTCGCTCGCATCGCAGGCCGATCAGTCGGTTCTCCAGCTGATCCGTTAATCGGACCAATCTGGTTCAAATTTCGAAAGGCGGGCTTCGGCCCGCCTTTTTTGTTTCGACTAACGTCTTTGAACGCGCCTTGATTCGAGCCTAGCCAGCGAATCGATCACGCGCACTGCCCGGCTAACCCATTCCACCGGCTATTTCGCTAGGCAAAATTTTCCATTCAGACTTCGGTAGGGTCCATTAAGGACCGTTAAGCCCAGTTAAAATCGCAATAATTAAGATTTATGACGTGTGAATTGCCATGGTTAACGTCCCGTTAGGATTCGACCGCTAAATTTTCAGTCAGTCCCAAGTAGGGACACTAAATTTCCGGTCGGTTATCCTAGCGAGGAAGCAAATGTCCGATATCTCTCTTTCGAAGGCCGTTCGGTCGAACCTGCTTTCGCTACAAAGTACCGCCGAAATGATGGGCAAGACCCAGGAGCGCCTGTCGACCGGCAACAAGGTCAACTCCGCTCTTGATAACCCGACCAATTTTTTTACGGCCGCGTCGCTCAACAGTCGTTCCAACGATTTGAACGCCCTTATGGACTCGATGGCGAACGGCATCCAGACGCTGAAGGCTGCTGATAACGGTCTGTCCTCGATCACCAAGAATTTGGAATCGATGCAGTCCACCCTGCGCCAGGCCCGTCAGGACAAGTCGTTCCAGACCTCGTCCTACGCCATGGGCACAGTGCCCACCGCAACGGTCAAAAACCTGGCCATCAGCGGTGGCGCCGTAACCGGCACGGTCAACGTCGCACTCAACACGGCCGACGTGGCTGCGGTTGCCTCGTCCAGGGTTTCTTCGGGCGGCAGCGATTTAACCACTGACTTTGATTTGAGCGCGCTGAACGGACAAACCGTTACTCTGACAGACGGCACCAATACATCCACCTATACCTTCACCAACGCCGCCACAGGCCAGAAGGCTGCAATGATCGCAGCCCTTGGTACCAGCGGCTTTACCGCAACTGCTGCGGCCACTGGTCTGAACTTCGGTCGCGCCGATGGTAAAGAAGTGACGATTACGACCTCGAACGGCGCCGTTGCGACCGCTCTGGGTTCGCCAAGCGCCACGGTAACTTCCAACGGTACTGAGGCGTCCACCGGCGTCGTCAAGACCGTCGACGAACTGGTGACCTCGATCAACGGCAATGTTGGGCTGACCGGTAAAATCCGCGCCTCCAACGACAACGGCAAGCTGCGCGTGGAGAACCTTTCCACCGGTGACCTGACAGTCGGCGGCCTGTCCGCGACAAACACGATTACCGGCGGCGTCACGACTGCAAACATTGCCGGCAACAGCGTTCGTGCCGATCTGGCCGCTCAGTTCAACGAATTGCGCGATCAGCTCGACAAGATTTCAGATGATGCCTCTTTCAACGGTATCAATCTGCTACGCGGTGACAATCTCAAAATCACCTTCAACGAAACCGGCACTTCGACCATTGACGTTCAGACCAAGGGCGGTGTCCAGCTGAACTCTGCCAAACTCAATCTCTTCAACTTGACGACCTCGCAACTCGACAGCGATACCAGCATCGATGCGCAGCTTGCCACGTTGAAAATCGCGCTCAATGATGTGCGCTCGCAGTCTTCGGCCTTTGGTTCAAATCTTTCGATTGTGCAGAACCGCCAGGATTTCACCAAGGCAATGATCAACACGCTGCAAACTGGCGCCGCCAATTTGACGCTCGCCGATATGAACGAAGAAGCCGCCAATCTCCTGGCCCTGCAAACCCGCCAGTCACTGTCGTCGTCTTCGCTCTCGCTAGCATCCGAGGCCGATCAGTCGGTACTGCAACTGCTGCGGTAAGCGTCGTCGCCTACTCAGTCGAACAAAAGGCGGGCCTTGGCCCGCCTTCATTGTTTTTGTTCAGGCATCGCGTTAGTGATGCCCAAAGCATTCCATTTTACGGGAGACCAGTACCATGGCCCTCAAGGTTGAACTCAAGCCTGGCGAAAAGCTTCTGGTCGGCAACACCATCATCACCAATACGGACCAACGTGCGCGTCTGCTTCTGGATGGCCATGCGCCAGTCCTGCGTGAACGCGACATTCTCACGGCCGACACTGCCGACACGCCTGGCAAGCGTATCTATCTGGCTGTTCAGATGATGTATATCAACGACAGTGCTGTCCCAGCTCATGACACTTACTTCGCACTAACCAACGAGTTCATCGCAGCAGCGCCGTCCAGTGGTGAATTGATCAATCAAATCAACAACGAGATATTAACCGGCGCCCTGTATAAAGCTTTGAAGGCCGCAAAGCGGCTGATTGAGTACGAACAGGAACTCCTTTCTCATGCATCAGCAGGGCGCACAGGCCTACCAGCAGACGGCAAAGATCGTTGAAGCCCCAAGGGACCGTGAGGCTGCGCTCCTTATTAAGGCAGCGGCAGGCATTCAACGCGTTCGTGACTCCTGGCCCGATGGCATCGCAGACCTGAAAAGTGTGCTGACCTATAACCGCAAGATCTGGACCATCTTCATGGCCGCAGTGACCAAGGAAGATAGCCTGCTGCCGGCCGCTGTCCGCCAGAACATTGCCAATCTGGGGCTCTACATCCTCAATGAATCGCGAGAAATCCTGCTCCAGCCAAATGGCCCGACCAAGCTCGATGCGTTGATCAATATCAACCGTCAGCTAGCCGCCGGCCTGCGTAGCAAATAGATCCAACCAACGAAAAACATCAACCCCGCGTCGCCGCGGGGTTGGGTTCATAGCAAAACACTGGTGCGCCTGCTTGGTCAGGCTACATGAAATTCACCAGGCTCAGCTTACTGACCATTGCGGTCACCTGGTAACTGGCCTGCAAGCGCGTTTGCAACGCCAAAATCTGCATGGCGGTATCTTCCTTGTTCACCGTCTCTACATCTGACAGCAAATTGTTGAGTTGGGCCTTGTAGTCAGTGTGACGTCTGGTGGCGTTATCGGTCACCCCGCGGGCAACCCCCAGTTCCATGGTCAAAATCTCGATCGAACCACGCTCGGAATTGTGACTCTCCGACATCTCCGATTGCTGGCGCACGGCCATCGCATCAAACCGACCCTTGGCGCTTGCATCGCTGCCGGGATAGGTCGTGACCGAGAGTGATCCAAGCGTGCGGATCATCCGCAGGAAGCCCTTTTCGTCGGCCTGCATTCCATAAGAGGCCTTGGTTGAGTCATCAACCTGCGCCGCAACGCTTTGACGAGGGTTGCCCTCTGCGGCCTGAGCTGCCGTATAAACACTGTCCTTGAGTGCCGCGCTGAAGGCCTGGGCTGTCTGGCCACGGGCCAAAACTGGATTGGCATCGGTGCCAATGGAAAACTCGTCCAAACCGGCCTTGCCGGTAACCGCTTTAAGCGAAACCGACCGGATCGTCCCATCGGGCTGGGTCAAATTGACCTTGACCGTTTCGCCTGCCACGGGAACGCCGGTGAACTGCACCGAGACGCTATTGGGCACACCGCCGACCAAAGTCGTGGTGATGTTGGCAGTTGACGCTGATATTGCCGTTGGATTGAACCCATGAAGGGCCGAAACCGGCGCAGTCTGTGCAAGTGTTGACGTATCGCCAGCGGTTTTGAGCGTCAGACGACCCAACCCTTCGGCACTGACCGCAGCGCTCTGGCCCTGATACCACATGATCGTGTCCGTATCGGTCGCCACCCGCAACGCTGTTGCAGTCGCCGGCGAACCTGATACCCGCAGGACTGGCTCCCCAGCACCGTTGAAAAAGTTTGATGCTGCCGCGTAGGTTGAGGCCCCCGCCAATGTGGTCGTACCCACGTCAACTAGGCTTGCATTCAGTGCAGTCTGGAAATTTGCTGCGGTCGCATTGGCATCGACACCAATCACGAATTCGTTCAGCTTGCCGGTGGCTTCCGCGGCCGTGACTGCGTTCATCTTGATTTGTGTTTCAGTGCCATCTGGCAGCGCCAGCCCCAGCGTAACTGTCTGCCCGCTGGTGATCTGGGCGTCAGGGGCTGGACGGAACGTGACAACGACCTCATTGCCGAGCGGAATTGTCCCGGCTCCCGGCTGCTGGACGGTGACCGAACTGCTGGGCGCTGACGACGACACCGTCGACACCTTCATACCAAAGGGATGGATGCCATCCTCGGACAGCCGGACAATACCAGTGCCGACGTCAATCGAGGTCTGCAACCGACCTTGCCCGTTTGACCCCGCGTCGGCCAATTTGCGTTCGCCGGCCACCGCCTTGAAACCGGCTTTGCCGCCAGCCCCTTCGAGCAAAGGCGTAGTATCTGGCAACGGTTTGACGTCGGTCTTGGAGCCGCCAAACAAATAGCGGCCGGCCACATCGGCGTTCAACATGGTCACGACTTCATCAAAGCGCGCTTTCGACAAATCGGGCAGCGTCGCCATGTTGATATTGTTGGTGCCGTATTGCCCCTGGATTGCCGAATTGCGCGCTTCGCCTTCAATTTTGTCAAAGCGCGACATGGTTTTGTCGAGAAAGCTCAGCCGCAAGTTGACGGTCTCGATATTGGACGAAAAGCCCGCAATCTTGGACAGCCGTGAGCGAACGCTAAGCGACATTGGCAGGTCGCCGCCCATTCCCGCCAGCGTCGACGCCTTATCACCGGTTCCCAACTGCATTTGCAGGGTCGCCATGCTCTGCTGCATTTTGGAGATGACAGAAAAGCCGGTCTGCAGCGGATACATCGATTTATTGACGATCATTTACGCGCTCCTAAACGGCATTCAGCAGGGCATCGAGCAGTTCTTTGACCACACCGATGATGCGAGAGTTTGCGGTGTAGGCATTTTGCAATTCCATCAACCGCGCCATTTCCTCGTCGGTGTTGACGCCGTACTCGCCATCCATCTGCTGGACGACGGTATCGAGTGTCAGTTGCCGATCGTCGCGTTGCGTGATCGAGGCAGCAATGGTGCTGCCCTGAAAGGTGATCGCCTGAGAAATCACTTCATCAAGGTTGCCGCTAAGCTGGAACCGCCCATTGGCGGAAATGGGATTGCCACCTGAGACAAATTTGAGGTTCTTGAGCTGCTGAATGACATATTCAGGGCGCTTGTTATCACCCAGGGTGCCGCCGACCTTGTCCTGCACCAGCAAGCGATTATCGGCCAAAATCAGGGCATTAACCGAAATGCGGGAAGCAAACCCCAACTTCTGAGGCGGGTTACCATCCAAATTGTTGGTGAATGCAGCATTGCCCGCATCAACGAACAACGACATCGCCAGGCCGGCGCCCTGCAACCCCTTTGAGGTCGTGCGGGTGGTGGCCGATTTCACGTCGATGGTGTTGCCGGCGCCATCGTCCAGAATGCGAATGCTGTTCGCGGCGGGACTGGTAATCGCCAGGCCGGGCAATTTGTTCTGCAGCGCTGCGGCAACGGCAGTGGAAGATGCTGACATATCGATGCCAATCACCCGCGTCCCATTGGCATCCTTGTAATCAAGTGCCTCGGTGGTGCTGACCACCCGCACCTTGGTATCAACACCATTGATCGTATAGTTGAGAAGGAAGTCATTGCCCTTCTGCATATCGGCAATGTTGATGTCAAAACCGTTGGCGGCACCCGAAATCGCTGCCGTGCCGCTGGTCTGAACCGTAGAAAACCCCTGGGCCAAGCCGGCCGCGATTTCGTCTAACTGCTCTTGGGCTTCCACCAGAGTTCTGTCGCGCAGCGTCAGCAACCCGCCCAGTTCGCCGCCTTGGATAACACCCTGAGAAACCAGATCAAGAATAAGTCCCGAGGGCGTCGTCAATGTCAGCTTGCCGACTTTGGTCAGGTTTGGATCAATATTGAACTGCGACGTTGCCGCCAGGTTTCCGGCGCTCTCAAAACTAAACGTCGACACGCCACTGTCCAAAAGTCCGACGCCAGACCGGGTCATCAAGGCGACAGTGCCGTCACCACGATAGTCGGCCCGTACGTCGATCATTTCCGCAACCGATGACACCAGACGATCGCGTTGATCCAAAAGGGAGGCGCGCGAGCCATCGTCCATGCCCATGTCGAGCATACGGTTATTGACCTCCGCCAAGGAGTTCAACATCCCGTTGAGGCCATGCACGTTTGCAGCGATCTGGCCCTCGGTTTCCTGACGCATCCCCTGAATAGTGGTGGAAAGCCGATTCAGGGTTTCGGCCATATTCTGGGCCTTGGCGACGACCTGCGAGCGGGCGGTGTAGTCATCTGGGCTCGTCGACAACCCTTGCAAGGCGTTCTGCAAGTTTCCAAAAATCGTATCCATCGAACCGGCAGAGCCGGGCTTGCCCAAGAAGCCCTGCAAACGGTCAAGATACCCCGCTTCCACATCCGATTTGGATGCGTCTGCGACCTGGCGCGTGTAATAGGTTTGCAGGCTCTTGTTAAAAGCGCGCGTTACCCCGGTCGAGCGAGCGTAACTTGAGGATTCCGAATTGTAGTCTAGGATCGTCTGCGATTGCCGGTGGTAACCAGGCGTTCCCGAGTTCGCAACGTTTTTGGACAGAATTCCCATGGAATCCTGGTTCACGCGCAGTCCGGAAATCGCGTGGGTCAGCGATGTTGTGAGACCCATTACCTCGGCTCCTTACTCAGGGTTAGAACCCAACCACACGGCTGGGCTCAGCAACGCACAGGCCATCAACGGATCATGTTGACGGCTTCCTTGAGCATGTCGTTCGCGGTCGTCACAATGCGCGTTCCGGCCGTGTAGGCCTGCTGGGTAACGATCAGCTTGGTGAACTCGTCCGAAATGTCGGTGTTGGATGACTCCAGCGAACCGCCAATAATGCCCGAGCCAGAAAGATCCAGGATTGCCTCGCCCGATTCCGAAGTGGCAGAAAGAACACCGCCATCCAGCCGTTTCAGCGAGTTTGTGGCATTGAACTGCGCGGTCACGACCTGCGCCATGTCGATCCGTTCGCCATTGGAATAAGTGGCAACAACGCGACCGCTGTCATTGATCGCCACCGACACAAACTGCCCGGCACCATAGCCATTCTGGTTCAGGGTCGACACGTTGGCGGTGCCATTGACGTCGGCAAACTGGGAAATACCATTGGTGTCATGATGCAGTTCAACAGTGCCAATGCTGACGCCATTGACGACCAGATTGGACAACGTGGAAACCGGCACACCAGGAGCGGCCAAAGAGCCGTCAGCCGCAAAAACATAGTCCTGGCCGGTGCTGGTCCACATCGGCGCATTACCGGTGGCGCCGCTGTCGGACATATAGAACATGTTCCAGGTATCGGTTCCGCCCTGGGCGGCGCTGTCGATCTTTGCCCAGCGCATTTGCACGTTTGCCGGCGCGCCGTTCGAGGCATAAACCGTGATCGCGCCACCCGAAACGGAATTCGATTTGAACAGCGCATCGTCTTTGGCAGCGATCGTTGGGACGCGAGCTGGCGGCGGGGTCGCGCTGAAATTGCCGTTGACGCCGAGGCCAACCGCGGTCCCTGCGATGGCCAAAGCCGCAACTTTGTTTGAGCCGAGGGTGATATTGACGTTGCCGCCAACAATGCCAACCGTTGCGGAGGTCGCGTTTGCACCGCCTGCAGCACGGAACTTGGCCTGAATATCAGCCAGCATCGTGGTCATGCTAACGGGCGTCGGCAGCGTGCGGATATCGATACCCTGATTGGCCCCGGCATAGGGACCGGCGTTGCCGTCATAGAAGTCAAACGTCACTGCGGTGCCAGCGTTGAGCGTTAGACTTTGTCCGGCAGTGATGGTCGCTGCGGCATTTGCCGCACCGGTCGCAGCAGCACCGATCGATGTCGAAGGGGTGCCCAAATAGCTGGCCGCCTTCATCAGTTCGCTACCTGGGGTCGCCGCATTGTATCCGGTGTTTTTTGGCAGCTGCGGCAGGTTGGCCTGATAGTTGATACGGGCCGTCCGTTGCGCGGGCAAAAAGGCGTTCGACAGCTTCACAACTTCAGGCACGGAACCCGAAATATTGCCGGTCTTGGTATCGATTGGCAGACCCTTGAGGTAATACCCTGCGCCATTGACCAGCAGGCCGTCCTTGTCGATCTCAAAATCACCGCGGCGGGTGTAAAAGTTCGTTCCGGCAAAAACGGAATTGCCGTCAGACTGCCCAACCTTCGGCTCGACCACAAAAAAGCCATTGGAATTGAGCGCGATGAAGGTTTCATTCGAGACTGTCTTAATGTCCCCCTGCACGTCATTGGTGCCGCGCGATTGCGCCAGAACCGCGCCTGGCACTTGCCGACGGAGTGGCGCGTCCGGGATCAGATCCAGAAAATCGGTCTCAATTCGCTTGTAACCAGTGGTCTGTGAGTTGGCGATATTGCCCGAGATGTTCTCAAGCGCGTGAGATTGAGCCCGAAGGCCGGTGACCGCGCTGGAAAGTGCCCCATAAATGCCCATCAAAAACTCCGTATGACCTGTGGCGCCGTGTGGCGCGTGCTCGGCATAACCAATGCAAGCGCAGTGCCAAAGCTGTTGCATCTTGAATTCATTGACAAAATTTCGATATTTGTGGCCAAGGACTTGCCAGACCCGGCAATTGAGTCCGATCATCCGGCAGAAATTGCCGCCCGCTTGTTTGGGGTCGACAAGTGTTCTAAACGCAATACCAGAGGCAACCGCCTGCATTCCCCTGCCACAGGCCCAAAATCGCAATGCTGTTCAAAAATGCCGATGAGTTCCTGAAGGCGCAGGGCCACGCCGTAACCGTGTTTGGGATGGCTGGGGTTGGCAAGACCCGCCTCAGCGCCCTGCTGCGCGCCAGTCGCTGGTTCCACTATTCGGTGGATTATCGCATCGGCACCAGGCACATGGGCGAGTACATCGTCGACAACTTCAAGCGCGAAGCCATGAAGGTGCCGTTTTTGGCCGAATTGTTGCGCTCGGACTCGATCTATATCTCGTCCAACATCACGTTCGCCAACCTCGACCCGCTATCGAGCTATCTGGGAACGCCCGGCAACCCTGACAAAGGTGGCCTGCCGCTGGCGGAATACCAGCGTCGCCAGGAGCAGCACCGCGTGGCTGAAATCTCAGCCCTGCTTGATGTGCCGCGGTTCATCGAACGCGCCCAGCAGCTCTATGGCTATGGCGACTTCATCGCCGATACCGGTGGCTCATTGATTGAAGTTGTCGATCCCAACGACGCCAATGACCCGGTGATCAAGACGCTCACCCAGCATACCGCCCTGCTCTATATCCGTGGCACCGACAAGGATGCCGCCGAATTGGTTCGTCGGTTTCAACTCAATCCAAAACCGATGTATTACACACCCGAATTTCTGGTGCGCAAATGGGCCGAGTATAAGTCGATAAACGACATTAAGGATGACCGCGACGTCGATCCTGCCGGTTTCGGAACCTGGGGTTTTGAAGCACTGCTGCGGGATCGCTTACCGCGCTATCAGGCGTTGGCAGACAATTTTGGTTATGCTGTTGAGGCGTCTGACCTGGCAATGGTGCGCGACGGTGATGAGTTCCGCGATTTGATGGCCAGCGCCATCAATGCCCGAATGCGATAGCCGAAAGGCAAGCCGGAACCCATTTCAGTCATTCTGCCCATTTTGAGGGTCATTTCATGCCCATCCGCATTCCAGACAATCTTCCCGCCCGCAAAACCCTTGAGAGCGAGGGCGTCAATGTGATGGATTCAACGCGCGCCGCGCGCCAAGACATCCGTCCGCTGCAAATCGGCCTGCTTAATCTGATGCCTAACAAGGAGCGCACGGAAACCCAGTTTGCCCGCTTGATCGGCTCGACCCCTCTACAGATCGAACTGTCTCTGGTCCGGGTTTCCGACCATAAATCCAAGAACACGTCGGAGGATTATCTGAATTCCTTCTACCAGACCTGGGAAGAGGTTCGCGCCAAAAAATTTGACGGCTTCATCGTTACCGGCGCACCAATCGCCAACATGCCCTTTGAAGAGGTACGCTACTGGCCCGAAATGCTGGAGATTATGGACTGGACCCAGACCAATGTGCATCACACGATGTTCATCTGCTGGGGCGCACAGGCAGCATTGCACCATTTTCATGGGGCCAAACGCTATCGCATGGAGCAAAAGGCCTTCGGGGTTTACCGACACCAGATTATTGGCGTTCGCTCGCCTTTTTTGCGCGGTTTCTCCGACAGTCCGATGGTGCCGGTGTCGCGATACAATGACATTGACCGGACCACATTGGGGCCCGACCTACAGATTTTGATCGACAATGCCGAGATCGGCGTCTGTATGCTGGCCGATCCCAACCACCGGGCCATCCATCTGCTCAACCACCTGGAATACGACAACCGCTCGTTGGCCGACGAGTACGAACGCGACGTCATGGCAGGGCTCGACACGCCTCAGCCGGTCAATTTATTCCCGAACGGGGACGTGACGGTCGAACCGGAAAACCGCTGGCGTAGCCATGCCCATTTGTTGTTCCAGAATTGGATCAACGAGATCTACCAAACGACGCCTTACGATTTGGAAAAAATCGGCAAGTAAAACAAAAGCTTGTGGCGACTGGTTGAATCAATTTGGTTCAGCCGTCGCCCCTTGCATTAGCGTCTCCAGTCCCTATTTTCAGTCGCGATGCAGGAGAGCGGGCTTGGCGCAATCACCGACCACAATCGTCGATGAACTGGGCATTGCCCTTGCCAACTTGGCCGATGCCGCCACTGGCGCCATCTCGCCGACCCTGCGCTTGGGCGTCACCGGCTTAAGTCGGGCAGGCAAAACGATCTTCATTACCGCGCTTGTGCACAATCTGCTGACTGGCGGCCGGCTGCCGGGCTTTACGCCACTGGCCGAGGGTCGCTTCATCGGCGCGCGGTTGGCCGAATATCCCGATGCCACCATTCCACGCTTTGCCTACGAGCAGCATCTAGCGGCGCTGACCGGGGCAGAGCCCTACTGGCCTGAGAGCACAAGGCGCATTTCACAGCTCCGGCTGGTGCTGAAGTTTCAGTCAGCACGCTGGACTTCTGGCTGGGCTGGGCCGTCCACCTTGAATCTCGACATTGTCGACTATCCCGGTGAGTGGCTGCTCGACCTACCACTCTTGAGCCTGAGCTATGCTGAGTGGAGCCGCGAAGCGCTGGAACGGCTCAATCGACCAGCATCGCATCAAGACGCCAAGCCATTCATCGAGGCACTGGCATCAATCGACCCCGGTAAAGCGGCAAACGAGCCTGACTCAGAACGCTTGGCTGCCAGCTTCACCGCTTATTTGCGACAGAGCCGGGAGGACAACGCCATGTCCACCCTGCCGCCCGGACGGTTTTTGCTACCGGGCGATCTTGAGGGCTCCCCGGCTCTCACCTTTGCCCCATTGCCACCAATGGGCGTCACCGCACGCTCCAACACGCTCTATGCCCTGCTGGAGGGCCGCTATGAAGCCTACAAAGAGCAGGTGGTCCGGCCGTTCTTCCGGGATCACTTTGCCCGGCTTGATCGGCAAATCGTGTTGGTCGACACGCTGCGTGCCCTGAACGCTGGCCCTGCTTCCGTCGCTGATCTGGAAACGGCGCTGACCTCGGTGCTGGCCAGTTTCCGGCAGGGCAGCAGCAATCCCCTGACCCGGCTGGTATTTCGCCGCATTGACCGAATTCTGTTCGCCGCCACCAAAGCCGATCACGTTCACCACACCAGCCATGACCGGCTGGAGGCAATCCTCAATCGTCTCGTCGCCAACGCCACGCGGCGCGCGCGGTTTGCCGGGGCCGAGACGCGATCGCTGGCGCTGGCGAGTGTGCGCGCCACCCGCGAAGGGAGCATTGTCCAAGCTGGCGAAAAGCTGGCCACCATTATCGGTACGCCGCTGGCCGGGCAGAGCCTGAATGGTGCTCTTTACGATGGAAAAACGGAAATCGCTTTGTTTCCCGGTGATTTACCCGAACAACCCGATTCCGTTTTCGAAGGTGGCAAACCCGTCGAACTCAACTTCTTGGGCTTTATGCCGCCCCAGCGCCTGGATCGCAACGCCAGCGGCGATGTGGTTCTGCCTCATATCCGCTTCGATCGGGCGCTGGATTTTCTGATTGGGGATCGGTTGAAATGAAACGACCGGTTGCTCACCCCGTCCCATCCGATGCCAACGACGCAAACGCAGTCCGGGCGCCGCGAGCCTTTCTGCCCACAAACGTCGCCGAGACCGAACCGGTTTTCGAAGCCCCCTCGGACACCGATCTCGTTGCCCCGCCGCAGCGCTCGATGGGCTGGGCAGGTCGCATTGCCTGGACGGCCGGCACCGCGCTGGTATCACTGGGGCTTGGGCTGGCGGCAGACCGACTGATCCGCGACCTGTTTTCCCGCTATGAGTGGTTGGGCTGGGCAGGAATTGCCATGCTCGCGCTCTTTGTGGTGGCACTGGCGGTTCTGGTGTCGCGCGAAATCGTGGCGCTGCGACGCCTGCAAACCCTCGACACCGTGCGGCGTGACGCCGCCGCCACTTTGCTCGACAACAGCCAACCACGGGCAAGCAAGGTGCTGTCGCGCCTCGAACATCTCTACGCCGACCGCGCCGACCTTGCCCGCGCCCGGCAGCAGGTGGCTGACGATGCCAAACACCTGTTTGACGGCCACCAACTGATACAATTGGGCGAGCGGTCACTGATGCTTCCGCTCGATACCCGCGCCAAGGCCCTGACCGCCGCGTCTGCCCGTCGCGTAGCCTTGGTGACGGCCGTTTCACCCCGGGCCCTGGTCGACATCGGCTTTGTCCTTTACGAGAGCATACGGCTCGCTGGCGCGATTGCAGCACTCTATGGCGCCCGTCCGGGGTTCTTTGGCTTTTGGCGACTGACCGGAGCCATCTTGGCGCATCTGGCAGTCACCGGCGGACTGGTGCTCACCGATGGCCTGATTGAACAACTGGTCGGCCAAGGACTTGCGGCCAAGTTGTCGGCCCGGCTCGGCGAGGGCGTCGTCAATGGCCTGATGACCGTTCGCGTCGGTATCGCCGCAATGCGGGTGGTGCGGCCACTGCCGTTTTCGACCCAGGGTCAGCCAATGGTCAAGGACTTCATCGCGGATCTCGCCAACATCGCCAAATCATAGGCCTGGCAAGGGTCGGCAGGTTGGGCGCAACCCATCTCAAATGGCAGCTGAGCTTGGAGCCAGGGTCACCTTGATCCCGTCCAGCTCGTCGCTCAGCAGGATCTGGCAGCTGAGCCGCGAGTTTGGCTTCTTGTCCAGCGTCGAAAACAAAAGGTCTTCCTCATCGTCGCTAGGGTCGGCAAGTTTGCCAAACCATTGATCGTCGACATAGACGTGGCAGGTGGCGCAGGCGGCAGCGCCGCCGCACTCGGCCTTGATGTTAAGGCCCCAATCGCGGATCACTTCCATGACGCGCCAGCCATCAAGCCCTTCAAGCTCATGTTCGGCGCCGGACTGATCAGTGACAAGGATTTTCATTGCGATGCGCGTCCAAAACCTATGGGGTTCGCCACCAAAGCGAAACAGCAAGTCGTCAGGCTACGCCCAGCTTCTTTTGCAGCTTGGTCGACGAGGTCGTATATTGGAAGACGACCCGTTCATCGGGGGAAATGATCCTTTTTGCCCGCTGGGCCATCAGCGCCGCCTCATGGAAGCCGCACAGAATGAGCTTGAGCTTGCCGGGATAGGTATTGATGTCGCCGATAGCGAATATGCCCGGTACCGAGGTTTCGAACTTCTCGGTGTCGACGGCAATCAAATTGTCGTTCAGCTCCAGACCCCAGTCGGCAACGGGCCCCAACTTCATCGTTAGCCCAAAAAATGGCAACAACCGCGTGGCTGGAACAGACAGATCCCCAGCATCCGTTGTCAGGTGAACATGGTTGAGCTGTCCATTTTCACCATCAATCTTGGCAATCTGGCCGAGCAGGAAATTGATCTTGCCCTCCATCACCAGCTCTTTCATCTTGTTGACCGAGGCCGGCGCTGCCTTGAAGGCGTCACGCCGGTGCACCAGCGTCAATGAGCGGACAATGGGCTGCAGGTTGAGCGTCCAGTCGAGCGCCGAATCTCCGCCGCCAACGATGACAACGTCCTGATCGCGGAAGTCGTCCATCCTGCGCACCGAGTAAAACACCGACTTGTTTTCAAACTGCTCGATGTCAGCAACTGGCGGGCGCTTGGCCTGGAACGACCCTCCGCCTGCGGCCACCACCACCACTTTGGCGCGGAAAACTTCGTCGGCATCAGTCACCAGCCGAAACGAGCCATCGTCCAGTTTTTCAATCGAATTGACCATGCGATTGAAATGGAATTCCGGCCCAAACGGCGCGATTTGTTGCATCAAATTATCGGTCAGCTGTTGGCCCGAAACCACAGGAAATCCAGGAATGTCGTAAATCGGCTTTTCCGGATATAGCTCCGCGCACTGACCGCCTGGGCGGTCCAGAATGTCAACAAAATGGCACTTGAGATCCAGAAGCCCGAGTTCGAACGCCGCGAACAGGCCACAAGGGCCCGCGCCGATAACCACAACATCGGTGACGATTTCAGGTGCGCTCATTTGGATCTCAGACTGCCTGGCGATAAAAGGGAGAGGTTGCCGGTTCCCCGTCAACCTTGAAAAACCGCACCCACTTAGCTCAACGGGCGCGACGAAGATAGGGGCGGGTACCGACGGGAACCTCAGTGACGCCCACCGGCTGATAGAAGATATTCACTTCGGGCAAACGGTTCTCGATCAGGGCCCGACGCGTGGGCCCATGATTGACCACAAATGCGTTGATGCCGCAGCGCCGCATCAGCGGAATCTGGTCTTGCAAGACGTCGCCTATCGCCCTGATTTCGTTGGGAAACTTCAATCTCTCCGACAACAGGCGGGCGGTCGAATAGCCGCGTCCGTCCGAAAACGCCGGAAACGCGATCGCAATCGAAGCAAAGCGCGACAGGTCCTGTTCCACCGTCTCGATGGCTTCGCCCGGCGCGATCAACAATCCAAGCGGATGTGGATTGGCCAGAAATGCATCGCGGTTGGCCAGGAATACCGGCAATGGCACATGGGTATAGCGCGCGCTGGCCGCATCGTCCGATGCCTGCCAGGCGCGGAAAGGATCCGCGATAAAAGCGTCTCCTTTGAACAGGTGCAAGGTTTCAGCGGCAATCATGGGCGAGGCAATCGCTCCGTTAAAATCGAAATGGATGCCGCATTCCTTCTTGTTCAGTCCGCGCCAGCGGCCAGCCCGCGGGTCTTCGCCATCGGCGACAACCGATGTGCAAGGCGCGCAACCAATCGACTTGTAGCCCATATCGAACAGGGGATGCTCAGGCAAACCATGCTCGCGCTTGTAAGCGTTGACATCAGCATCGGTAAAGTGAGCCAAAGGATTGACCTTGATCCGATCATCGCTGGTCAATTCAAAATGGGGCAACACGCCCCGCTCGACGGTCTGGAAGCGCTTCCGACCGGTCACCCAGCCGCCATATTGCTCGGTGATCGGCTCCAAGGGCTCGGTCTTGCGGATATGGCAGCAACTATCGGGATCGCTCTCCCACAATTCGCCCTTTGGATCAAACCGCTCAACATCGGCAGGATTGGGATGAATGGCGTGAACATTAATCAAGCCGAACTGCTTCTTCAGCGTTTCGACATACGCCAGCGTCTCGGCAAAGTGTTTGCCAGTTTCCAGAAAATAGACGGGCAGGCTCGGATCGACCTGCGCCACCAAATGCAAAAGCACCGACGAGTCGGCGCCAAACGACGACACAATCGCCAAATCGCCGGGCAGGATTTCAGTGGCCGCCTGGCGCAACACCCCCACGGCATCCATTTCGTCAAACATGCCGTTAAGGGCAAGAATACCAAGCGAGCGAAGTTTGTCCGGCTTCCGATCAGAATGCAGCATGTTAGTCAGCGCCATAAAGGGCCTCCTTGAATGGGGCTTCACCCAGTCGGCGGTAAGCGGAAATGAAGTTTTCGTCGGGACTTTGACGATGGGCCAGATAGGTATCAACGAGCGTCTCGATAGCGCCGGGCACGTCTCCGGCGACAAAGCCGGGTCCGATGATCTTGCCGACCGAGGCGCGCTCGGTGGCGTCGCCGCCCAGGGTGATCTGGTAAAGCTCGCCGCCTTTTTTCTCGACGCCCAGAATGCCGATATGGCCGACGTGATGGTGCCCACACGCGTTGATGCAGCCCGATATCTTGATCTTGAGATCGCCAATTTGTTTTTGGCGATCCGGCGCCTGGAACTTGGTCGAAATGGCTTGCGCCATCGGGATCGATCGAGCGGTGGCCAGCGCGCAGAAATCCATCCCGGGGCAGCAGATGATATCGGTAATCAAGCCGGTATTGCCATCTGCCAGCTTGGCGGAAACCAGTGCGTCATAAACCGGCCGCAGATCGGCGATGGCAACATGGGGCAAAACCAGGTTTTGCTCATGGGTGACTCGCAATTCGTCAAATGAATAGCGTTCCGCCAGATCGGCGACCACGTCCATCTGCTCGGCCGTCGCGTCGCCAGGCGCGCCGCCAATGGGCTTTAGTGAAATGGTCAGCGATGTGTAACCCGGCTGGACATGCGGATTGAGGTTGTTTTCCAGCCAGCGCGCATAAAGCGGGTCAAGGATCTGCTGGCGGGCGATATCGATCTCAACCTTGGGCGAGGTCTTGAACGGTGGTGGTGCGAAATAGGCCGTGATGCGGTCAAGCTCAGCCTGTGGCAATGTCAAAACTCCGCCGCGGACTTCGGCGAACTCGGCCTCGACCTGACCTTTGATGGTCTCCAATCCCTCTTCATGCACGAGGATCTTGATCCGCGCTTTGTACTTGTTATCGCGGCGACCATAGCGGTTATAGACCCGCATGATCGATTCAAGGTAGGCGAGCAAATGCTCGTTCGGTACGAAGCTATTGATCAATTTGGCGATCATCGGCGTGCGACCAAGGCCGCCACCGACCCACACCTCCCAGCCGATTTCGCCAGCGCCGTTGGTCGCTGCCTGCAGCCCAATATCGTGAAAACGAATGGCCGCGCGATCATTGGGCGCGCCGGTCAGCGCGATCTTGAACTTGCGCGGCAAATACGAGAATTCCGGATGCAGGCTCGACCATTGCCGCAAAATCTCACCAATCGGGCGAGGATCGATGATTTCGTCCTGTGCCGCGCCGGCAAACTGGTCAGTCGTGACATTGCGTATGCAATTGCCCGATGTCTGGATGGCGTGCATTTCAACCGATGCCAGCTCACCAAGAATGGCGGGCACATCCTTTAGCTTGGGCCAATTGTACTGAATGTTCTGGCGCGTGGTGAAGTGGCCATAGCCACGATCATAGGTGCGCGCAATATGGGCAAGTTTGCGCATTTGCCGCGCGCTCAGCGTGCCGTAGGGTACAGCGACCCGCAGCATATAGGCGTGCAATTGCAGATAAAGACCGTTCATCAGCCGCAGCGGACGGAACTGGTCTTCGCTGATTTCACCCATCAGGCGCCGGTCGACCTGATTGGCAAACTGCGCAGTGCGCTCGCGCACAAACGCGGCGTCGAATTCGTCATATCGATACATGACCGTCCTCGTTCAAATGTTGGCGGTCAAACACTGCGCCGTCCAAGACGTTGATAGTGGTGGGTCCCTTGGCGCGGATCTTTTCGCGCAACCGATCTGGAACCAAAACACCATCGATGACGGTGACAGTTTCGATCTCGATACCCAGAATACGGCCTGTTGCCTTGCTCGCCGTAATCGCTGCATCGCGCAGTTCAGCTTCGCTTTTCGCAAAGCAGCGCGCCGATTGCATCGCCTCGACCCAGTTATTGTTGGCGTCCAGATAAACTGCCGCGCCCGATGTGAGTTCGTTGCCGACCAAAATGTCCATTATGCCACCAAGAAGCTTTGCGCCGCGATCTCGGCGGCATTCGCCCAGTCCCCAGCGGCAACAGCCTCACCTACAAAAATGATTGCCGGGCCGGCGGCAAACACCACCGTTCCAGCGGCCAGTCCGCCGAGCGTACCGCGATACAGGGCGTGATCCGCCCGACCGGCATTGACCACAATGCCAACGGGCAATTTTGCCGATGCCCCCTGCCCGATCAGTCGCGCTGCGACCTCCGGGGCGATCGATTTGCCCATGTAAAGCGCCAAAGTCAGCCCAGACCCGACCAACGCTGCCCAATGGTTCAATTCGCTATCGTCGGCCCCGTGGGCTGTCGCCATCACGAACCCGCTGGACACTTTGCGCAATGTCACCGGTGTGGCCGTATCGGCCGCTGCAGCCAAAGCGGCGCTGATCCCGGGCACGATCGAATAGGCAATCCCCGCTTTGCGCAGCGCCGCGATTTCCTCGCCAGCCCGGCCGAAAACCATCGGATCGCCTGACTTCAGGCGCGCCACGGTTTTTCCAGCCCGCGCCAGTCGCACCAGCAATGTGTTGATCTGAGCTTGGGAAAACGAATGATGACCCTTGGCCTTGCCAACGGCGATCTGCTCGGCGTCGCGTCGACCCATCTGCACCAGGGCGTCGGGGACCAATTGATCATGGACGATGACATCGGCTTGCTGCAGCAGTCGTTGAGCCCTCAGCGTCAGCAAGTCTTCGGAGCCCGGCCCGGCGCCGATCAGCGCCACGGACCCGAGTTTGGCGGAGGCGCGATGAGCGTCCAAAAGCGCTTCAGCCGCAGCGATTGCGGCAATCGGACTTTGCGCCGCTGCTGCGTCCACATTGGGCGATTGGACAAGCGCCTCGTAATACCGGCGGCGGGCAGCATTATCGGCCAGCATCGCTTCAACCCGATCCCGCATACGGCCAGCCACCTTGGCCACAGCGCCAATGTGCGGCGACAGCATCGCCTCGATCCGCGCCCGGATCAGTCGCGTCAATACCGGCGCATCGCCTTGCGAGGAGATGGCAATCGTCAGCGGCGCCCGATCAATGATCGATGGAGTGTAAAAATCACATTCGCTCGGAACATCGACCACATTGAGCGGAATGCGCCGTTCCCGTGCGGCCAGCTTGGCGTCGTCCCCGTCCGGACCATGATCAGCGACAAACACCAAGGCGGCACCATCAAGGTCCGACCCCACAAATGGCCGCGCCAGCACGATAACGTCAACCGACGAAAAATCGATCTCGATGGCGCGCGAAATGATCACCACGCTCGCCGTGGTTTTGGTCAGCAGCCGGGCTTTGTTCAGCGCTTCTTCGCCGCCGCCAACAATGACGATGCGTTGACCGCGAACTTTGTAGCTCACCGGAAATGTGTCGAGGTGACCCATTGGACCCCTTTCATGAGGTCTGGAAAATAGTCCTCCATGACCCCTTCGCGCAAGATATTGAGATTCAATAGCTTTAATGTTTCCCGCTGGAGCAAAGCCTTAGAACGCCAGACGGGTCGACACAAAAATGCCGCCAAATGAATCTGTCGGGGCGGCACAGCGCGGAATATTTTGCGCCAACGGCGCACTACCCCTGGCGCGAGGGGACATGCACCACCAGCCCGTCAAGGGTGTCTTTGACCTTGATCTGGCAGCTGAGTCGGCTGGAGGCTTTCACATCAAACGCAAAATCCAGCATGTCTTCTTCCATAGCCGACGGCCCGCCAACCACCGCTTCCCACGCCGCATCGACATAGACATGGCAGGTGGCGCAGGTACAGGCACCGCCGCACTCGGCAACCACCCCGGGCACCGCATTCATGATGGCGGTTTCCATCACCGTCGCACCAAGTTGGGCCTCGGTCTCATAGCGTGTGCCGTTGGCTTCAATGAAAGTGATTTTGATCATGGGCCGCATCTTGTTGGAGTTGAAGGGATATAGCCACAGGGTGTGGCCGCGGCAAGTTACAGGCCTTGCAGGCGTTCCAAATGGTGATAATCGATACCAAAATAGGCCTTGATGGCGGCAATACGCGCGCGGATTGCCGCGAGTTCGGCCGCCGATTTGCGCGATTTTTCTGCGACAATCAGAACATTTTTGGGGGTATGGGCGTCCGAGATGAATTCGAACACTTTGGTCTTGTAGCCCGCCGCCTCCAGAATCAACGCCCGCAAACCATCGGTCACCATCTCGGCTTGCCGCTCCCTGAACACCCCATGCCGCAACAAAAAGTCGAGGTCATTGCTGGCCTTGTGGCTTTCAATCTGGCGCCGTATCTGCTTGTGGCAACATGGGGCAACCGCAATCAATTCGGCCCCGGAGACAATGCCCTTGTGGATCGCATCGTCGGTGGCAGTGTCGCAGGCGTGAAGCGCGATGACGACCGAGGCGCCGGCACAATCGTAGTCGGCAATTGCTGAGGCCACAAACCGCAGGTTTTCGAACTTTGCTTCGGCGGCAATGCCGTTGCACAATGCCACCAGCTCGGGTCGAAACTCAACTCCCGTTATGTGAACATCAGCCTTGGCGACACTGGTCAAATAGTCATACAGCGCAAAGGTCAGATAGCCTTTGCCCGACCCCATATCGACGATGTGGCGCAGACGATCCGCCGGGATCGCTTGAATCAACGGCGCGAAAATTTCGACCATCTTGTTGATTTGACGATACTTATCCTGGCTGGCCTTTAGAACGACACCGGTTTCATCGGTGATCTTAAGGGCCCGCAAATAAGACTTTCCGGCCGGGGCAATCAGGCGTTGCTTGGCGCGATCGTGATCGGTGGGCGCCGGTTCGCGCTGCGCTTGTGTTCGTTTGAGCCGGACCTTATCGCCGTTGCGCTCAAGCACCAGATCGAACTCGGTGGTCTGCAACTTGGCACTGCGAAATTGCTCGCCCAAAGCCTTGCGCAAGAACCCCATAGCTTCGGCCTGGATAAAGTTCTTGATAATGTCTCGAGTCTTGTAGTGCAGCGTAAAGCTCAGTCTGTCGTCACGCTTGACCACGATTTTCTTGACATCGATCGATTTCAGGTCCGGCTCGTCCCCATGGTAGGCGGCCAGCTTCAGGCCAACCATGGTGCCGTCCACAAAAGCGCTCTTGGTGGCGTCCAGAAAATCCTCAATCGCGCTCAATGCCGCTCCTTGGTCGCCATGAAGCGGATCTTGGGGAAATCCTGTTTGGCGCGATCTGCCCACCAGGCGTTTTGCGCAAGGAACACCGGCGCCCCAGTGCGGTCTTCCGCAATATTGGCTTTTTGCGCCGAAATGAACTTTTTCAGCTCGTCGGCGTCCTCGCTTTCGATCCAACGTGCGACTTCGTAGTTGAGGCTCTCAAAGGTAATCGGCACGCCATATTCCTTGGCAATTCGGGCGCCAAGGACTTCCAGCTGCAATGGTCCGACCACGCCGACCAACCAGTCTGACCCAAGGGCACGCCGGAACACTTGCGCCACCCCTTCCTCGGCCAGGTCGCTCAGGGCCTTGGCCATCTGCTTGGTTTTCATATGGTCTGTCAGCCGGACGCGCCGAATGATTTCCGGGGCAAAATTCGGGATGCCGGTGACATTGATGGTCGCGCCTTCGGTCAGGGTGTCGCCGACGCTGAGCGTGCCATGGTTGGGAATGCCGACAATGTCGCCGGCAACAGCCTGTTCGGCCAGTTCCCGATCATTGCCAAAAAAGAACATCGGGTTAGACACAGCCATGTCTTTGCCGGACCGCACATTCTTGAGCCGCATACCGCGGGTGAAGGTGCCCGAGCACAAACGCACAAAGGCGATGCGGTCGCGATGGTTGGCGTCCATGTTGGCCTGCACCTTGAACACAAAGCCCGAGACCTTTTTGTCCGATGGCTGGATCGGCTCGGGAATCGCCGGCTGCGGACGCGGTTCGGGACCCCACTCGCCCAAGGTGCGCAGCAGTTCGGCCACCCCAATGCCCTTGAGTGCCGAACCAAACAAAACCGGACTCAGGTGGCCGGCATGAAACGTGGCAAGGTCAAATTTAGGCAGAGCGGCACGGGCAAGCTCCAGGGTTTCCAGAGCGGTCATGAACACTGGGTCGTCGACCAGGGCCTGATTGTCGAGCAGATCCTCGATTTCCTCGTAATCCGCGATCGGTTTACCGGCCGGGCTGACGACACGCTTCTCAAGCAGGTCGAGGTAGCCGTGGAAATCAACGCCCTGCCCGATCGGCCACAGGATCGGGGTGAGATCGAGCGCCAGTTTGCTGGCAATTTCATCCATCAGTTCAAGTGGACCGAGGCCTTCGCGGTCAATCTTGTTGATGAAGGTGATGATCGGAATGTCGCGAAGTCGGCAGACTTCAAACAGTTTAAGGGTCTGGGCTTCGATGCCCTTGGCCGCGTCGATGACCATGATGGCCGCGTCAACGGCCGTCAGCGTGCGATAGGTATCCTCGGAGAAATCCGAGTGGCCCGGCGTATCGAGGAGATTGAGAGTGAGCCCATTCAACTCAAACGTCATCACCGAGGAGGTAATCGAAATGCCGCGTTGTTGTTCAATTTCCATCCAGTCCGAACGGGTCGACCGCGCACCGGCCTTGCCGCGCACGGCCCCGGCCTGCTGGATCGCCCCGGCCGCGGCCAACAAGCGTTCGGTCAGCGTGGTCTTGCCGGCGTCTGGGTGGGAAATGATCGCAAAGGTGCGGCGCGTCCGAAACGCCTCGGGGGGCGACTTGCGGTCAATATCGGCGGACAAAATGGACGCAGTCATAGACATAGGAGAGCCTTGCGGGGTGCAGGCCGCCTCGATGGGACAATGCCTGCGGCCAGAATTCGAAAATAGCGAGAAACGCCGTTGCGCTCCTATAGGCTGTTGCGCATTGGGGCGTCAAACAACGCCTGCGTCATTTCCAGCTCAGCGGGGAAACTGGCCGGCAGCATTTGCGGCCGCCCCAGATAATATCCTTGAAACATTGTGGCGCCGACATGATGAGCAATCTCGAGCTGTTGGGCGGTTTCAATCCCCTCGATCAGGATGGTCGCCCCATCCTGGCGGAAGGTTCGGGCCAGCGATCGCAACATTTTGACGCGCTTTGGATCCGCCGCCATGTCCCGAAACAAATGCCCATCGAGTTTGACGATGTCTGGGCGCATCTGGCGGTAGCGCGTGATGCCGGACAGGCCCGCTCCAAAATCATCAATCGCCAGTTGCGCGCCGTGGTCGCGCACCATGTCCCATAGCCGCTGCATCGCGTCACCGCTCAAAGCCTCGGTTTCGAGCATCTCACAGACCAATGCCGAGATAGGCACCCCATGGGCTTGGAGCATGGCGAAGACAGTTTCAAATTCGCGTTCAACCACGCCAACTGTTTCGTAGATCGCGGGATTGATGTTGATGAACAACAGCCGGCCGCCAGGCGAGGCCATGCCGAAATTGGCGATGTGCAGGGTGCGGCAGAGAGTTTCGATAAACAGCCGGTCGGCCAAAGCAACATCGGAAAACAGCGATGCCGGTGAAATGGCGGCGCCCTGCAGAAATGGGCGAACAAGCCCTTCAAATGCCGCCAAATGCAAACAACCATCAACCAGCCCATAGATCGGCTGGTAGGCGCTGAACAAGGTCAGCTCACCGCAATGGCCCGTATGGTGCCCGAGGGATGAAACTCTTATGGCATCTATAACCGAGTGTGGTCGCTGCATCTCGACCCGCCGGCTCAGATCGCCTCATTGTCCAGTATTTTGGCGATGAACACACGCACTTCTTCAATCGCAATGCCGATATCGCCGATTCTCTCGGGACTGATTGGTCGACCGCCGCGCAATTCGTCCTCGGCTCGCTTGGCAAGGTCAGCAATACCCCAGGCGCCAACACCTGAGGACGCTCCCTTCAGCGAATGAAGATTGATCGCCAGGTCATCGAAGATGGTGGCCAGCTGCAAGCGGCCAAAATAGGTGACAATCGTCGTGTCATAAAGGCGCAGAACCTCAAGCTCGAGGTTGGTGTCGCCCAAACACTGTTTGGCCAGATGGACGAGGTCAATGGGCCGCTCACGCCGCGGCTCGTTTTCGGACTGCAGGTGTTCGACTGCTGTTGAAGAGTGTGTCACCGGGCAATTCCCAACCAGAAACGCGGAGCAGCCCACAAAGTGGTTATTGTCCGCACCCCACACACTAGAACGGCGGAATGAACAGGAGATTAAGCCATTTGTTTGCCATGGTTTGCCGTTTGGTTGTGGCCCTTGGCCATTGGAAAATTAACCTTTGGGTAAGAAACCGTTCGGTTTGGCTCAAATTGAATGTATTAATGGTGTTAACCAGCGCGCGGCGGCGTGGGTTGCGGGGCATTTGGGGGGGCAGTTTCCGTCCAATTGTACCTATTTGGCAGGGCACCGGTAAACCGGCGATCTGCTATACAACTCCCGCTAGCCGCACCGTTTTTAGGCCGACGCGAGAGTTGTAAAGAGTATGGCAAAAAATACGACCCCACCTGCAAATGATCCAGCGGCGCTGGCATTTTCTGCCGTTGAGGATGCTCTCAAAGACTCCGTGTTTAGTATCGACACTCCGGTACCTTCCGAGCGGCGCCCCACCGAGAACCCCCGTTCTGAGCGGCTGCGCGCGGCCGACAAGATCGCGGCGCAGGCTGGCTCCATTGCCAATGACGATCGTTATCCGACTTCGAAAATTCTCTATAATCTGCAAAGCAAATCTTCTAGCGCGCCCACTTGGATCGCCTTGGTGCTATCCACCCTCTGGCTGATCGCGACCGGCGTTTCGGGCTATTTGCGCTACCAGCCGCAGATGCAGAATCTGGCCAGCTTTGTTGGAACGCTCGAATTCATTGGTCTTCTGGCAACCATGGTATTGCCGATCATCGGCTTTTTTGGCATCGCCACGCTGTTCCGCCGCGCCCAGGATCTGCGCAATGCGGCCTCTTCCATCACCCAGGCGGCTATTCGACTTGCCGAGCCCGAGGTTACCGCCGCCGACAAGGTTGCCTCTGTTGGCCAAGCCGTGCGGCGCGAAGTGAATGCCCTCGGCGACGGCCTGGAGCGGGCATTGTCACGCGCCGGCGAGCTTGAAGTGATGATTCACAACGAGGTCACGGCGCTCGAACGCACCTATTCGGATAATGAATCTCGGATGCGCTCATTGATTGCCGAACTGGCAAGCCAGCGTGAAAGCGTATTGACCAACACCGACCGCGTCCGTGAGGCAATCACCGAGAGTCACACCGGGCTTGTGTTCGACCTCGACATGATTTCCCAGCGTATCGCCGGCACTATTGTCGACAGTGGCGGCAATTTGACCAGAGCGCTGGAAACTGCCGGCAATACGCTTAGCACCGGGTTCGGCGATCGCACCGAAAGTTTCATTACGCTGGTGGATAATCGCACCAGCGATTTTCTGTCGGCGCTTGACGATAGTTCCGGCCGCTTGTCGCTGACCTTTGAGGACCATACCGCCTCGATGTCGCGCAATTTCGAAACGCGTCAACTCGAGCTCTCGACCACGATCGACAGCCGGATGACGGCGCTAACCGAGGCGCTGGATGGTCGTGCCCAGACCATTTCAGAAGCGATCTCAGACCGCACCACCACCTTGTCCAATTTGTTGACTGATGGCGGCACCGCCCTGCTCGACCAATTGCGCGATCGTGGCCAGGAAGTTGGCAGCGCACTCGACCTCATCGGCACCAGGATCAGCAGTGATATCACCGGGCGCTCGGCCGAAGCTGAGATCTTGCTGAAGTCGTTGAGCCGTCAACTCGACGAAAGCGTGTCGATCCAGCTCAACGCCATGGACAGCCGTCTGCAATCGGCGCTGATCGAAATCAATGGCGCGTTGGAAGACACCTCGGAACGCGCCCGCCTGACCATCTCGTCCGCCGGGGCTGAGTCACTGTCCCTGTTTGACGGGCGACTTGGCGAAATTTCAGAAGTCCTGGATAGCCGCCTCAGCAATCTGGACGGGGTGATCGGCGATAAGGGCGACAAGCTGATCGAAGCACTCAATGCGCATGGGGCAAACTTCAGCACCCGTGCCAACGTGTTGGAAATGGCGCTCGACGAACAGTCTGGGCGGTTTACCGAAACAGTGGCGCAACGGACCCAGGAAATGGGCGATGCTCTGGCTGTGCGCGCTCAGCAGATCACCGACACCATCGGTGGCCGCAGCCGTGAAATCGTTGATTCCCTGCAAGGTCACACTGAAATCATCGCTGAAGCGCTGGATGGCCGCACCCAACACCTCAATGAAATCCTTGAGGCCAAGAGCCGTGACCTCAGCGAAGCCATCGCTCTGCGGTCCCAGGAATTTGAAACAGCCATCGTCGGACGGACCGGCGAGTTGACCGGTGCGCTCGACGATCAGACTCAAAAGCTGGCGGCCACCGTTGGCACCCGCACCGCCCAATTGTCGGATGCACTGAGCACGCGCACCCAGCAGCTGTCAGAAACACTTACGACCCATACCACTGTGCTGTCGAACTTCATTGGCCAGCGCACCGGAGAACTGGCCGCAACCATCGATACCCAGGCCACTTCGGCCCGCGACAAGATCGATGCGTCGCTGCGCAATGTTACCGACACCATGGCCGAACGCGTCGACACCATGTCGAGCTTCGTCAACACCCGAGTGACCGAGTTCAACGACATTCTTGGAGCTGGCATTGACCGCGCCGTGACCCGGTTGTCGGATGCCGAAACGGGCCTGTCCACCCGCATTGAATCGGCGACCTTGACTGTTGGCGATAGCGCCCGCCAAGCCGCCGACCTCATCGAGAGCGGCGTGAATTCCGCCCGCAAGGCCATTACCGATATGGTCGATCAGCGCCTGGGCACTTTGCCTGAGGCGATCACCGCCCGTGCCGATATTACTGCCGACCGCCTGGCAGCGCTCAACGCGTCGATCAGCGCCTCGATCACCCAATCGATGGCAGATCTGGAGTCGGGCGCCGACCGCATCGAAGAAACCATTGCGACGCGAATTTCGGTGGCAACCGCCACGATCGCCAAAGACGTCACCACCTCCGCAAACCATATGGACAATGCCGTGCGCGTGGCGCTGCAGCAAATTCAGATGGCGGCGGCAAGCATTGACGAGTTGGTCTCAGTCAAAGCCGTCAACAGCGCCGAAAGCATCAGTCGGCGGATGGGAGAAATCAATCAGGCGGTCAACGAGCAAACCAACGCATTTGCGGCGCTGGTCAGCGAGAAGTCCGACCAGTTACAGATCGCCCTGCTCAGTCATGGCAATGTCCTTCGCGACGCACTCGGGGAAAACGCGCGCGAGGCCGAGGCTATCATGTCGGTCTCGACATCGCGCATTTTGAGCGATGTGACCGCGGCGCTGAGCAAGCTCAACGACAGCAATCTGTTGTTGCAGCGCGTTCTGGACGCCTCAACCACCAATCTGGCGGCGCTAGAATCCAGTGTTGCCCAGCAGACGGCAACCTATTCCAGCACCGTGCGCGACGCGATCGGCCAGACAGAAGACGCCGGTCATCTGGTCAGCCAACACGTCGGAGCGCTGCAAGCCACGATCCGCTCCATGGTGCAGGAGTTCTCGGGAATGCTCGGCAAGCTCGACACCGAGACGGTCGGCATCACCAATGCCGCACAGACGCTGACGAACACCAGCGACTTTGCGCTTGAAACGCTGCAGGAGCGCCGCTCGGCCATGGACGCGCTGGCGGGAAGCTTTGCTTCGCGCGCCGACGACATTGACGGGCGGATGCGGATGTTTGCCCAGTCTATCGCCGACACGGTCAACGACACCGAACGTCGCCTGATCGGCGCCCGTCGCGCCATGGACGAAGCCTTGAACGCCACGACCCACACTGTGACGGACACCCTTGCCTCGACCACGGCGACAATCACCGATGCCCTGTATGCGACCACCGAGCGGGTCAGCAATGCGCTGACGTCTACCGGTTCTCAGGTCGACAACGCCATGCTGCGGGCCAGCGATTCGGCAGCCTCCGCCATGCACCAGACCGGCAGCATTGTTGCCAATGCCATCGCCGACAATACCGCGCAGATCAGTTCGGTGCTGACCGAGACCAGCAGCGAAGTGACCGCCCGCATGGGTGACTTCCGCGACACTGCCGATGCTGAAGGCCAGCGCGCCAATTCCGCGCTTCGCGCCGCTCAGCAAACCATGGTTGCCGAAATGCAGCGCGCCATCGAGGAAGCGACATCGCGCTTCAACGACACCGCCAAGGCCATGCGTGATACTGCCCGCGAAGTGGGAAGCGAGCTTGAAGCCACCCGCTCCGAACTGCAACGCGGCGTCAGCGAATTGCCTGAGGAAACCAGGGCCAGCGCCGCGGCGATGCGTCGCGTCGTTGCCGAGCAGATTGAAGCCCTGTCAGAACTCAACGCTATCGTGCGGGCCCAGCCAGCGACCAATGATATCAATGATCGTCGTTCCAGCCCGCCGCGGCCGACGCCAGCACCACGCCAAGAAGCTCCGGTGCGGGTCGAACCCCGCCCCGAGCCACAACCCCAGCGTTCGGTGGACACGTTCCGTCCCGAGCCAATTCGACAAGAATCGCCGCGCCTGGCCCAGCGCCAACCCGCCGCAACCGCAATAGTGGAACCCTCAGATCCAGAAAATGGTGGTTGGTTGCGTGATGTGCTGCGCAATGCCACTGCCAAGCAGGCGGGCACCCAGCAAGCTGGCCTATCGGGTCTCACCGACGAAATCGCCCGTGCCATTGACGATACCGCCTTGGCCGACGCTTGGGCGCGTTACCAAGCTGGCGAAGCCAATGTGTTTTCGCGGCGGATCTATACCCTGACCGGCCAGGGCACCTATGACGAAGTGCGCAAGAAACTGCAGCGCGAACCCGAGTTCGCCCGCACGGCCCAGGCTTATATGAGCGAGTTTGAGCAATTGCTGAAACGGGCGGTCTCAGGCCCCAATGCCGCCTCCGAGACCCGCGAATACCTGCTGTCGGATCGCGGCAAGGTCTATACAACGCTTGCCCACGCGAGCGGTCGCCTGTCCTGATCCAGCGCCGCACCAAATTGCAAACGGCCCCGCGGGAAACCACGGGGCCGTTTGACGTTTCAAACTGGGTCCGACAACGGGCCTGTGTCGACAAAGGACAATTTGACCGCGACAACAAACGCCGAAGCGGTCAATGAACAACCACGTCAGCACATTCTCATCCGCAAGTGACTAGCCTTGGACGACAGCCTTGGGCTGCTGCAGCTTTAGCGAAAGCCACACGCAGACGGCGCCGACCGCAGCAAGGGCAGACGAAGCAAAATAGACATGTGGCCCAGCAACAGTAACGAGCCAGCCGCACAGCACCAAGGTCAAGACCGCAACGGCTTGCTGACCCATGGTGAAAAGGCTTTGCGCTTCGGCGGCGACATCCTCGTGCGTCCAGTTGGCGATGAAATGAACGCTGCCGAGAAAACCCAGCGAATAGGTGACGCTATGGGCAATCTGCAACAGAATGAGGACTGCGATCGGGGGTGAAAAGCCCATAACGAACCACCTTACGACGCCCCCAATAGCGGCCAGCAAGATCATTTGGCGTGCTGAAACTCGGCCGCTGAACCATTTCCAGGCAAACATCATTGCCGCTTCGGACAAGCCCGCCAACGCGATCAATGCACCGATAATTGTTTCTGGAATGCCCTGCTGCTTCCACAACAAGGCACCAAATGCATTGAGCACGATGTGGGTGGCAAAGATCATCGAAAAGCAAAGCAACGGCAACAAGAACCACGGCTTGAGAACCTGGCGAATTCGCCCCGCCG
Organism: Devosia equisanguinis; assembly: GCA_943372435.1. Classification (GTDB taxonomy): domain Bacteria; phylum Pseudomonadota; class Alphaproteobacteria; order Rhizobiales; family Devosiaceae; genus Devosia; species Devosia equisanguinis_A. The sequence continues at coordinate 409,136 of CALRYQ010000002.1, read as the reverse complement.
GCTTGCGAACGCCAGCAATGGTCATCTCAGTTGGAGGCGCGCGAAAGCGCGGCAGAATGAGCGATGCCACTGCCCGCAACAGGGTCAGGCCAACGAACAAAGGCGCAAAAATTTCGGAACCGAACCAGAGGACCAGGAACCCGGTGAGCCCGTTGAACAACATGTAGCCGACGGTGCCCCAGGCCCGAATGGTGCCAAAGTCGCTGCCGTTTCGACGGGTCATCCGCATGGTGGCTGCGTCAATGACTGGGGCAATGGCCCCGTTTGGCAGGGCCGACAGCGACCAGATGAGCAGTGCGCCCCAGAAGCCGTTGACAAAGAACAGCCCGACCGGCACCACGCAGGCGGTTAGTGAGCCAATTATGATGACCTGGCGCCAATCGCTGGCCCGATCGGCAAGCCGTCCGACCAAAAGATTGGACGCCAGGATCAGCAGAATTGGCATCGCGTTGATGATGCCAATCTGGTCTGGCGTAATCCCCTTCTCGGTCAGCCAGATCGGCAAGAACGTGACCGCCGATCCGCCGGCCATAAAGAAGGTAAAATAGAACGCACTGGTCCGCGTTTCGGGAGAAAAGCGGACAGCGGCCGGGGTCAGTGCCATTTTTGGAGAAGTGCTCGGTTCTGCAGCACCACCAGCTGGCAGCGGCAAATCAATATTGGTAGCGGAGAAAGCTTACCCTCTAGCGGATTGTCGACAAGGTCAATGCGCTTTGGCAGGTCGCATCATCAAGGAGGCAAAGATGCAACCCGCCCCGATCGCTGACAATGCCGCCGGAAGCAGGAACGTGGTAATGCCGAACTGGCCAACCAGCCAACCGAAAACAACCAGCCCCAGTACCGAGGCCCCTTGTTGCAAAACAACAGCGACACCCTGCGCCTCGGCGGCGATTTCCTCCCGAGTCCAATTGGCGATGAAATGCACAACGCCAAAATAGCCCACCCCAAAGGTCAATGCGTGCAAAGATTGCAGGCCAAACAACACTGCAACCGGCGGATTGAACGCCATCACCGTCCATCTGAAGACGGCAGCGACCGCGGCAACCAGCATCATCTGCCGGGCCGAAATATTGCCGCCGACGCGCCGCCACACAAACATCATCACCGCCTCCGCCGCCGCCGCAACGGCAATCAACGGACCGATGAACTCAGTGGCCACTCCATTGTCATGCCAAACCAGAGCGGCAAACCCCGACAACACGGCGTGGCTGGAATTGACCAGCGCAAAGCCAATCAGCGGCAGGATAAACCAGGGGCGAAACATCTCGCTGATCCGTCCTGCGGTCGGAGTTACGACAGCAAGGGTTGGTTCGACACTCGGTGCCCGAAAACGCGGCAGCTGTAATCCGGCAAGCGCCCGCAGCGCCGACATGGCCAGAAACAGCGGCAGGAATGCCTTGGCTCCAAGCCAGGCAATCATGACGCCGGTGAGCGCCGTAATCAGCATATACCCCACCGTGCCCCAAGCGCGGACGAACCCAAAATCACTCCCCCGCCGCTGAGTCAACCGCATCGTGGCGGCGTCCACGAGGGGGGAGATTGACCCCGCCGAGACGGTACAAAACGTCCAGACCAGCAAAATTCCCCAGAACTCACTGACAAAAAACAGCCCAATCGGGATCATGCCCGCCAGCAGCGACAACACTTGGATAACTGACCGCCAGTCGCCAGCACGATCGGCGATCCGTCCGATCAGTTGATTGAGCAACAACAGGACCAACACCGGAACCGCGTTGATCAACCCGATCTGATCGGTCGAAATCCCCTTCTCTGTCAACCAGATCGCCAGATACACCGAACTGACGCCCATCGATAAAAACACGGAGAAGTGGAAAATTGCTGCGCGCAGCTCTGGCGTGAACCGCTGCGACCAGGACGAAAACATGGTGGGTATGGACTCCGGGCGAAGATGCGCCCTAGCGGCGAACCTTGCTCAGCGCGCTGGCAAGATCAAGCCTTCAAATGCACATCTGCGAAATCTGCCGATGCGCACCGAAAAAACTATTCGCGGGTGTCATTGTTGTGACAGCTGGCACAGGCGCCAATTTGCTAATTGGCCGCGCGGCGCAGGCGGAACCGACGCGGCTCCTTCTGGACCATCTCGGTCCACTTGATCAGCTCGAAGGCGCCGTCACTGGTTTCGGCAATTGCCGTACAGCTTTCAACCCAATCGCCGGTATTGATGTAGTGAATGCCCAGGCGGTCGTGCATATCGGCGAAATGGATATGGCCACAGATGACCCCATCAACGCCCGATTGCTTGGCCTCGTAAACCAGCGCCTCCTCGAACCGACCGATGATGGACACGGCATTCTTGACCTTTTGCTTGGCCCACGCCGACAGCGACCAATATTGCAGCCCAAGGCGACGGCGCACCCAATTGATCGCGATATTGATCCGCAACGCCAAATTATAGGCCCAGTCTCCAACGTGGGCGAGCCATTTTGCGTGCATCACCACCACATCGAACTGATCACCGTGGATCACCAGATAGGTCTTGCCTTGAGCCGTGGTGTGCACAGTGCGGTCAACAATTTCGACCTCGCCAAAATAGGTTCCAAGATACTCACGCAGAAACTCGTCATGGTTGCCGGGCAAGTAGACGACGCGGCTGCCGGCGTTGGCTTTGTCGAGCAAAATCTGGACCAGGACATTGTACTCACTGGGCCAGTGCCAGGACTTGGCCAGGCGCCAGCCGTCCAAAATGTCGCCCACCAGGTAAATGGTCTCGGCATCATGGGCCCGCAAAAAGTCAATGAGTTGACCCACCCGGATTGGCTTCATCCCCAGATGCACATCCGAAATGAACAGTGCCCTGACTTGCCTGGTTTCCCGGATTTCACTCATTCAGCGTGGCGCCCCGTTTCATTTCACGGCGACGAACATGTCGGGCCGGATTGGTCCCATTGTAGACGCCAAGGACCCAAGAAGGAACAGCGGGATTGCAACAGCGGCAGACGCAAATCAAATTGCGCAAAAAGATATGCAATTTCCAAACGTTAGGATCGCCCGATGAATCTCGTCAAAAACTTGCACGTGTTAACATCGGGCATTAACGCCCTGTTCCGTTGCCGCGTTGCGCCAATGGCCTATCGAATCTGCGTTTTCAGCGCCACAATGCGGCTGTAGCTTTGCTCGATACGGGCCGCGAATTCAGGGTCCTTGGTTGCCGTTTCTACCAGAATGGCGCGAATTTTTTCACCAAGACCAGGGCTGTAAGCGCTGGTGTTGGAAAACAGCAATACGTCCACCCCGGCGCGAACGGCAGCGGTCACCGTTTCCTCCAAGACGAAATGCTTGCGGATGGCGCCCATCTCCAAATCGTCGCTGATCACCACGCCATCAAAGCCGAGTTCACCGCGCAAGACACCGGTAATCCACTGTGGCGATAACGACGCTGGCGTCCTTGCGTCCGCATCCGAATAGGATTTGTGGAACAGATGGCTCACCATAACCATGCCTGAATAACCGTTGGCGAATAGCGTCCGATAGGGGTCGAGCTCCTGATCTGACCAGCTCTGAGTGATATCGACAAAGCCTTCATGGCTATCGGCCGTCGACGATCCGTGACCGGGAAAATGCTTGAGCGCCACCACCAAACCGGCTTTGGCGTGTGCGTCGATAAAGGCTTGGTCGTATGCTGCGACGACAGCCGGATCGGAACTGAACGCGCGACCGAACTTGGCAATGATCTGGTTATTGGGGTTGAGGTCGACATCGGCCACCGGACCAAAATTGACAGTGAAACCCAGTCTGGCAATGGCGTTCGCCATTTTTTCGTAAATGGCCTCCGCATCTTTGGTCGAGTTGTTCGCCGCGATGAAGCGGGCGTTGGGAATTTCGTTAAATCCAACATCATTGGTCAGCCGTTCGACCGCCCCACCCTCTTGGTCGAGGGTGATAAACGGCGCCAGATCGGGCGCTGCTGCCTTGAACTGGGCGTTCATTTGCTTGACCGCCGAAAGACTGGCGACATTGGTCTTGAGATACATCACGCCGCCGATGTGGCCAGCCGAAATTTCGTCGCGCAGGGCCAAGACTGACCTGTCCGTAGCGCTGGTACCCTGGAAACCAACGATAATCATTTGCCCGGCCATTTCATCAAGGCTGGCCGCATGGGCGGGTGCAATCAAACTAACCAGGGAGCCGAGCAAAGCGGCGACGTGTTTCAAAAACGGGGGCACACAACAATCCAGATTGCGATTCGACCGCCCTAGAATGCGGGACGAATGCGGCGGAAACAATGACAGCGGCTTCAGCCAACCGCGACAGACACACGACCGTACAGGGAGGAAGTCAACCGACAGAAAACCCGCCACTTCGGGAATGAAGCGGCGGGTGATATTGGGCGGCGGGCCACCGCGTCGGTCGCAAAGAGCCTAAGCGATGGGCTGGAAACTCTAATCCAGTGACCACCTGTCGCAGCGCGTTTTTTGCGGTCTCTAAGCCGGGCGATTCTGCCGGTTTTCGATCAAATTATCGACGACAGCTGGATCGGCGAGGGTTGAAGTATCGCCCAACGCACCGAAGTCGTTTTCCGCGACCTTGCGCAGAATGCGGCGCATGATCTTGCCGGAGCGGGTCTTGGGGAGTCCGGGGGCCCACTGAATCAGGTCTGGTGTCGCAATCGGACCAATTTCCTTCCGCACCCAGTTACGAAGCTCAGCCTTGAGAGCGTCGTCATAGGTCTCCCCACCCATCAAGGTCACATAGCAATAAATGCCTTGCCCCTTGATATCGTGCGGATAGCCCACCACTGCGGCTTCCGAAACCTTGGGGTGACTGACCAGGGCGCTTTCGATTTCGGCGGTGCCGAGGCGATGGCCGGAGACATTGAGCACGTCGTCGACCCGACCTGTGATCCAGTAGTAACCGTCCTCGTCGCGGCGGCAGCCGTCGCCGGTAAAATACAGACCCTTATAGGTCTCAAAATACGTCGAAACGAACCGTGCATGATCGCCCCAGATCGTGCGCGCCTGCCCCGGCCAACTATCGGTGATCGCCAACACGCCTTCGGCCTTGGTCTGCTCCTGGACCTTGCCTTCGGGTGACAACACAATGGGCTGGACGCCGAAGAATGGCATTGTGGCGGAGCCGGGTTTGGCCCCGATCGCGCCTGGGAGCGGCGAAATCAGGATGCCGCCGGTCTCGGTCTGCCACCAAGTATCGATCACCGAGCAGCGCTCATGCCCGACATGCTTATTGTACCAAAGCCAAGCCTCGGGGTTGATGGGCTCACCCACCGAACCGATCAGCCGCAGCGACGACAGGTCCGCTTTATCGACCCACTCAGCCCCCGCCCCCATAAGCGCCCGGATTGCCGTTGGCGCGGTGTAAAAAATATTGACCTGGTGCTTGTCGATGACTTCCCAGAACCGGCCCGCATCGGGATAGCTCGGAATGCCTTCGAACATCACCGTCGTGGCGCCGTTCGCCAATGGACCATAGACGATATAGGTGTGGCCAGTGACCCAGCCGACGTCGGCGGTGCACCAGTAGACCTCGCCATCGCGATAATCGAATGCCAATTGGTGGGTCATGGCTGCCCAGACCAGATAGCCGCCAGTGGTGTGCAAAACCCCTTTTGGCTTGCCCGTGGAACCCGAGGTATACAGGATGAACAGCGGGTCCTCAGCGTTCATCGGCTCTGGGTCGCAGAACGGCTCAACGCCGGCCGCAGCTTCATGCCACCAGATGTCGCGACTTCCTTTCATCGCGACATCATTGCCGGTGTTTTTGACCACCAAAACCGTGTCCACACCGGCAGCGTTATGCAACGCTGCATCGACATTGGCTTTAAGCGGCACCGTCTTGCCACCGCGACGCCCCTCGTCGGCGGTGATGACGACGCGGGAATCGCAGTCATTGATGCGGCCTGCCAGTGCATCCGGAGAGAAGCCGCCAAACACGACCGAATGGACCGCGCCAATACGCGCACATGCCAGCATGGCATAGGTCGCAGCCGGGATCATCGGCATATAGATCGTGACGCGGTCACCCTTCCTGACGCCCTGAGCCTTCAGCACATTGGCAAAACGACACACATGCTCATGAAGTTGGTGATAGGTGATTTTTTCGTCAGTGCCCGGCGTGTCCCCTTCCCAGATGATCGCGACCTGGTCGCCCCGGGTTTTGAGGTGCCGATCAACACAGTTGGCGGAGATATTAAGAACCCCGTCCTCGAACCATTTGATCGACACATCCGGATAGGCAAAGCTGGTGTTTTTGACCTTGGTAAAGGGCTTGATCCAGTCGATCCGCTTGCCCTGTTCGGCCCAAAATGCCTGCGGATCGCTCAGCGAACGCGCGTACATTTCCTCATATTGCTGGGCGGTCACATGGGTCCATGCCTTGGCTGCGGCACTGGGTTCAAACACCAGATTCTGGCTCATCTTTCCCTCCAACACAATTCGGTTGCCTCCTTCTAGCCATTGACCAACAGCGGTGCAAGTCGCGGATGGAACCGGTCCCTTTCGCAGGCTGACGCTGGTTGGATTGCCGCGCATTAACCGGACCGCGGCAGATGTCTTGGGCGGCAGCATTTATGGGAGTATTGTTGTTCCGTATCGATCCAGATCGAGGGTTCTTATGACCGACGCCATCATTTCGAAGCCCGATACCATCGTTGCAGCACCGAGCGAAAAAACCCTACCGCGCTTTTCGAGCCGCGCCGCAACACTTGCCGATGTTGATCTGGTCCATAGCGAATTGATGGCCGTGATTGATGAGTCGCCCCACTACAATGAGCTGTTCAAGGCACATGAAAAGGCGCGCCTGACCAAGAACTTTCTGAAGAGCCTGATCAAGGCCGACCCCTGGCATGTCATGTTGCTGCTGAGCGAGGGGCAAATTGGCGGCGCCTTGGTCTCTGGGCCCGAATACGGGGCCATCTTTCGCTATTGGTCGTGGATTTTTCCGGCCTTTCGCCAGACGCGCCTCGGAATGCACGGCATGCGCGCCTTTGACGAACATTGGGACAATTCCCGGTTCCACAAGGCCTATACCTTCGTGCGTCCCGAAAACGAGGTCGCCCTGGCCCTGTTGCGCCGCTACGGTTATGTCGAAACCTGTGTGTTGAAAAACCACATCTTCGGTCAAGACTACGTCGTGGTTGAAAAACCCTACACCAAGACCATTCCCGGCTATGATGCGGGCTTGAGCATGGGCCGCCTGGCGCGGGCACTTAGTACGATTAGCGTCTGGTTGGGACGCTAAAGCAACGACACGTCAGCCCTGGGCTTAGGCCGGGACTGTACGCCGTGCCATGAGCCGAGCCCGGATCGAAACATCCACTCCGGTCATTTTCAAAGCCGTGATCCATTGTGCCGCTGACCAGGCAGTGATGGCGATCAACGCGCTTACGGCCGCGCCCATCAGTCCAAAGGCTGGCACCAGCAGGGTGTTTCCAGCAATCAACGTCCCCAGCGCCAAGCCAACGGCAGGAAGGCTGGCATAAGGGCGATCATGGATCGATAGCATCAACGAGGCTGGCCCAAACACCGAGCGCACCAGCAAGGCCACACACAGGACCACCAAAGGCATACTCCCGGCCTGAAATGCCGGTCCAAACAGCATCAGCACCAACGGCGCGAAAATTGTCATCATTACCAGCATGGCAAGGGCCATTCCGGACGCCACCACATTGGCCTCGCCAACCTTGCGATTAAATCCTGCGCGGTCGGCATTGGCCTGGCTCTCAAACATGTCTGGCAAGCGAACGGCGTAAACGGCGGCTACGCCAAACGACACTAATGAAAAAATGCGGGTGCAAACGCCAAAGATCGCCAGTTCCTCGCTGCTCAAATGATTGGCAAGCAACAGCAGATCGATATCAAAAAAGAAATCGCTGGCCAGCGAAATCATCACCCAGGGCAGTGCAAATCGCCACCACCGACCTCGATCAGAGGCTTGGGTCGGCGCGGTGTTCGCAACCATGCGCAAGCTGGCATAGACAAACCCCAATTGGGCAATGGCGATCAGCGCATAACCGACGCCAACGATCCACATCATCAACGAGAATCCGGCATTGGCGGTGGCAAGCGCAGTCCCAGCCAGGAAGCCAGCAATGACGACCATCGGACGGAACAAGGTATCGGCAAAAAACCCAGCATAAGGGCGTTTGAGGCCAACCAGCAGCGCGCCGCTGACAAAGACGGTGGAGGTTCCAAATGCCAAAAGGCAGACCGGGACAAAATGGCGGGCGAGTGCCGAGTCACCGACGCCGAAGAGCGAAAGGAGCGGATGTCCAACACACAGCAACACCGCGGTCACCGCAATGACATGCCCATAGGCGTTGACCAGGAAGCCGCGCAACTGCTGACGATTGCCTTTGGCCCGGTATTCTGCGGCAAAATAGGTGCCAACCGTGTGGAAACCGAGCGGCATCACCACAGCGATCAGATTGACCGTGGCGATGATGAGCAGATATTGCCCGAGCAATTCTGCGCCCCAGAAGCGCGCGATCATTGCCTGAACAGCAAACACCAGGCCCGCCCCGAGCAGACGCGCCCCGAAGATGACCGTTGATTGTGAGGCCAGACGCTTGTGCAGGCTCACCTCAACTGTCCTCGCCCGTGGCGCGGACTTGATCAGGCCGGGCTTTGGCCGACCGCAAGGCGTCAAACCAGCGGCGCAGCTGATAGATTCCATCGCGGACAGCAAAGGCGCCGGTTCCCGCGAGATAAACCAATGGGCGGGCTGCATAATTGGCCACCGGTGGCACGGGCTGGATCACGCCAGCATCGCCCACCATGCCCTTTTTGAATTGGTGTAACCCCTGGAAACCGTCGGTCCCACCAAGATCGTACCAACCCGCCCTGGTATTGTCGCGCAGCCAGCGAATGATCTCCCAATGCATAAAATAGCCTGCGCGCAGCGGCAGCGCCTGATCATTGGTTGCGCCATAGAGGTAGACCGCCCGATCGCCGGCTTTGAAAATCAGCGCCCCCGCTACCACTTGGCCCTCGAAACGAACGAAAAACAATTCGGGGCGAACTTCGGCCTGCATCGCCATCAACTGCTCGACTGTGTCGTAGGCCGAATGGTCGGGGAATTGCTTGCGATCGGTCATCGCCGTGTACAGCGTCTGGAATTCACCGATCCGCTCCGGCCCGGCATGTTCAAAGCTAAGTCCAGTCTTTTCCGACTTGTTCAGGTGATAGCGCCACTTCTGGGCCAAACTCTTGCGTTGCTCGGCATCAGACAGCCGCAAATTCACAATGTAACGGTCGGGAAACAGCAATTGCGAGCCCGCTTTAAACCCATGTGCCGCCAGGTGCTGCCACTCGGTATTGACTGGCGTTAGCGCAGCGCGCGGCAGGACCGAAAGCATCAATCCACGCCCTTCGGCATAGTCGGCGACCAACGCGGCAACCATGCCGCGATAGATTTCGTTCGCCTGCGGGTGACCGACGTCCTTGAGCATTGGGCCCCATTTGGACACAGCGATGCCGCCAATGCGCAGCGGTAGCGGTTGAACCATCATCAAGCTGCCGCCGACAACAACACCGTTTAATGAGAATATGACTGGTTCATGAGCAACGCTGGGCCAACGCGTCGCCGCAAAAGCGTAAAGCTGTTCCTGACAGACACCGTCAAATCCGGCAACGATCTGGTCCCATTCGGCGCCACTGGGGCGCGAAACGACCAGTTGCAGGGCCTTTGCGGGAGCGACGTCATGCGACGCAGCCACATCGGATTCGATCAGACGATCAGCAGTGAAGGACATCGGTTCGGTTCCGGCTGGAAATACGAGCCAAAAACTACTGCCCCGGTATGAGCAAATCCCTATTCCGACACGATAAAAGCAACAAAACTTGGTGCTTGGTTACCAAAGCCTATGCAACGGCCTAGCCATGACCGCCGGATAGAAGCGGGATCTGGGGTAAAGTATAGCCCATAAGCTGATCCGCGCCCCCATAGACCATCTTGATCGCCACATACAAAATGATCGCCAACCCCACCCAGGCGATCCACCGGTGGCGAGTCAGCAACCCCGCGATAAATGATGCAGCAACGCCCATCATCACCACCGACAGCGCCAGACCGAAGATCAGCGCTTCAAAGTGATGCTGGGCCGCGCCCGCAACTGCCAACACATTGTCCAACGACATTGAGACGTCGGCGATGATGATTTGCAGCACAGCCTGGCGCAACGTCTTGCGAGGCATACGCCCTGCAACAGACCCGTCCGCGTTTAGATCCTGGTCCTGAAGCGCTTCATTTGCTTCGTTTTCATTGGCATGTGAGGTGCCAAGTTCGCGGTACATTTTCCAGCAGACATAGAGCAGCAATACACCACCCGCGATCAGCAGCCCGCCGCCGAGGGCCAGCAATTGCGTGGTCACCAAAGCAAAGCCAATTCGCAGAACCGTCGCGGCAATGATGCCGATCAGGATCGCCTTACGGCGCAAATCGCTGGGAAGTCCGGCCGCCGCCAGTCCAATGACCACGGCATTGTCGCCTGCCAACACCAGATCAATCATGATCACTTGCAACAGCGCGGAGAAAAAATTCCACTCAAGACCGAAAGGCATAGATGGCTTCTCCAAACCGAACCGCGTCCAGTGGGCTATAACCTTAGCTGCGCTCGCTGGAAAGGGTTGTCATCGATGCGGGCGCCGGTCGGGTCGCCCGGAAGGTTCGGGTTTGCCTGTGTCATGCCGCAGGGTCGAGGGTCGATCGACCGTTCTGGAATGACCACAGAACACGAACGGGATACCGATGGCAGCGTTGTGGGAGAAATGACATGCCCGCAAGTAACAAAAAGCCCCGGAAAACCGGGGCCTTTGTAAGAAAGAAATTGGTGGGCGAGCACGGATTCGAACCGTGGACCCGACGATTAAGAGTCGTCTGCTCTACCAGCTGAGCTACTCGCCCAATTTCACTTTGCGTTCCTAACTGGGGGAAAATTGCCCCCGATCTGGAACCGCACCCGATTGGGCTCTCTGAAGTTGGTGCTCTCTAGCAAAGGGTTTCCGCCCTGTCTAGCGCAAGTCGCCACTTTCCTGTCCAATAGGGGACGGTATGATGGTGCCGTTGGCGCGAGTCTTAGGGTTTTCATGCAGTTTTCTGATCTGTTTTATGTTCCGGTCAACTGGCTTCTGACCAATTCGCCGTCAATTCTGACCGCAATCGCCGTCGTGGTGGTTGGCAATTATGCGGCGCGCTGGGCGGCCCGGGCCATTCGCCAATTGCTGCCGCTGGCCTATGGCGTTGACAAAAACTTTGCCCCGCTGCTGTCACAGGCGGCCCGCTATGGCATCACCATTTTTGCCGTCATCACCGCCCTCGACCTGGTGGGGGTGGATAACAGTACGGTCTGGGCCGTCCTGGGTGCGGCCGGCTTGGCCATCGCCTTGGCGCTTCAGAGCACCCTGGCCAATATTGCCGCAGGGATCATGCTGATCTGGCTACGCCCCATTGCCATTGGGGAATTCATCCAGGGCGATGGGGTCGCAGGGGTCGTGGTGGAGATCGGCCTGTTCGGCACCAGACTCCGGTCGAGCAGTGGCCTTTTCATCTTCACCCCAAACCAAAAACTATGGGCCTCGGCAATCACCAATCACAGTCGCGAGCCCCGCCGTCGCATTGATGTCAACGTCAGCGTGCCCGACAGCATTGATATCGCCAAGTCCCGTAAGATCCTGCTGCGCATCGCGACCTCAGAGCAGCGCGTCCTGGCCGAACCAACCCCAACGGTCCATGTCGATGGCTTCACCGGCTCTGCCGTGCAAATGCAGCTAAGAGCCTGGGTCAAAACGCCCGATTACCTTGCAGCGTTGCACACGCTGACTGAGGAGTCCAAGATCGCCCTTAACCGCGAGTTGACCGGCACGAAAGCGGCAAAGTCGCAAATCAATGTTGCCCCCGACCAATCTGTGCCGAGCCCGGAAAGCAACACGGGACTCTAGGCTTGCAGCCACTTCGCCATTTGCACACATGCGACCGCGGCACCAACGAGTTCGCATGTGTCCCATTGATGTCGACTCCATCCGGACTTCTCGTAGAACCCGACCGCTTCGGGGGCCGCGTTCAAAAGCAAGGCTTTCACAGTGAAGACTTTTGCGCGCTCTTCCACCATCTGGACCAGAACACGCCCATGACCCTGTCCTTGGACCGCGGCAGCGATAGCAACCATACGGAACACGGCGGTGCCATCATCGCGAATATCGAGACGCGTGGTGCCGATCGGCTGGTCGTAATACTTCAGCAAAAATGGATGGGCGCCGGGCGCACGATCAGCAGGGTGGTGATCATCGTAAACCCCCTGCCGGTCCTTGCCATCGAACAGCTCCTGCCGACGAATGGCGTGATAGGCTTTGAGATCGGCAGGGTCGGTCACCAAAACCAGATCGTAAGTCATTTTTTCTCCACTGCCCCGGCCGCTGCCGGTCCGGGGCAGCGCACTGCATATCAGCCCGCCATAGCGCCCTGCGCGGACGCCCCGCGCTCAATCAATAGGCGGTTATAAGCATTGAGATAGGCACGTGCCGATGCCACCAGCGTGTCGGGTTCAGCCGCATTGCCCGAAACAATGCGACCATTCAGTTCCAAGCGCACATGGGCGCTCGCTTGCGCATCGGTGCCGCCGGTAACGCCATCGACAGCGTAAAGCACGAGATGCGGCTGCTGGCCAACGGCCACTTTGATGGCATTGAAGATGGCATCCACGGAGCCGGTGCCTTCATAGCTGACAGAAGTCTCGGCCCCATCGATCGACAATCTCAGATCGCAGCGGTGCACGCCGCCGGTCTTGCTGACCACTTCCATGTCGACCAGTCTGATCCGGTCCCCCACAGAGCCGACTTCGTCATCGACCAGCGCCACGATATCGGCGTCATAGACGTGCTTTTTGCGGTCAGCGAGGTCCTTGAAACGGGCAAAAGCCTCCTGAAAGGCGTTCTCACCAAGTTCGTAGCCAAACTCTTTGAGCTTATCCTTGAATGCGGCGCGACCTGAGTGCTTGCCCATTACCAGTGTCGTCGCTTTGATGCCGACGCTCTCGGGCGTCATGATCTCGTAGGTTTCGGCATTTTTGAGCATTCCATCCTGGTGGATGCCGCTCTCGTGCGCGAAGGCGTTCTTGCCGACAATTGCCTTATTGTACTGCACCGGGAAATTGGCCGCCGCCGACACGATCCGACTGGCGCGCGCCAAATGGGTCGAGTCGATATTGGTCTGATAGGGCATGGCATCGCCGCGGGTTCGCAGCGCCATCACCACCTCTTCCAGTGCCGCATTGCCAGCCCGCTCGCCCAGGCCATTGATGGTGCACTCAATCTGGCGCGCACCACCAGCCACGCCAGCCAGGGAATTGGCGACCGCCAGGCCAAGGTCATTGTGGCAATGCACAGAAAAAATGGCCTTGTCCGCACCCGGCACTTTTTCGATAACGGTCTTGAACATGGCAAAATGTTCTTCCGGCACTGCATAGCCAACTGTGTCGGGAAGGTTGATCGTCGTCGCACCCGCCTTGATGGCCGCTTCAACGCAGCGCATCAAAAACTCAATCGGGGTTCGCGTCGCATCCATAGCCGACCATTCGACGTCATCAATCAGGTTACGCGCTTGCGCCACTGTCTTGGCAATGATCTCGATGACCTCGTCCTGGGTCTTTTTCATCTGGTGAGCCAGATGGATCGGCGAGGTTGATACAAACGTATGAATTCGGCCGCGCCGCGCATGACGGACGGCCTCCCCAGCCCGCGCGATATCGGCGGGAATAGCGCGCGCCAACCCGGCAATCACCGCATTCTTGCTGCGCTTGGCAACGGCGACCACGGACTCAAAATCACCATTGGAGGCGATCGGAAAACCAGCCTCGATGATATCGACACCCATGTCATCGAGCGCTTCGGCAACTTGCAGTTTTTCGTCCAGCGTCATGGTGGCGCCGGGCGATTGTTCGCCGTCGCGCAGAGTGGTGTCGAAGATGAAGACGCGTTCTTTGTTGGAATCGGATTCTGGCTTGGTCATAGATCTGGTCCTATCAGATGGCCGCGAGACATGAGCTCTGCTGGCCGGACATTGCTGTGTTCGGCTGGTAACGACATCCCCTGACCACCCGCTCGTTCAACGAGCTGTCGGTTACCAGGGGCTGATAAGAAGGAGAAGCAGGGCTGGAAGCAGCAACATTGCAGCAGCAATCATCTGGGTCTGTTCGACCCGACGCTGTTGTGTGGCAATGGCGATGGCGCGTTGGCGCTGCATGACGAAATTCCAGTTACAATTCAATAATGCGCGCGTTTTTTCGGTTTCGCAAGCCGCCGAATGCTTTGATCGTGGCGGACATCATGAAACCGCTGCCGAGCGGTCGCGTTTAGGGCCCACTGAAGGCAAAAACCGCAGCCAACACGATGCCGATCAGTGCGAGAGCAATCACCTGGCGCGACAGCAAGACCAGCCTGGTGGCAGCAGCATCCCCCTGTTGGAACCTCTTGGTGTTCATCTCGCCAATGCCAATGGCGCCAATGATCACCAGTACCAATGCCATCTTGACCCCAAACCAGGCGGCACTCGGCGCTGAAAAGTCCCATTTCAGCCAAAACAGCAGCGGACCGCTCATCAGCAGCAGCACCAGCGACGCTCGGGCGATATTGCGCAATTGGCCACCTACCTGCCCAATGACGGCCTTGGCCTCGGGTGTCGCGTTCTTGCCCAGTTGCATCAGCACCGGCAGGGCAACCGCCGATGCTCCGGCCCCAACCAAGGCCATCAAATGCACGAATACCAGCATTGCGATAATGTTGCTCATCCCGTGGCCTCCCTACTCATCCAAATCCAACACGCCTTCGCCAACAATGACAGCGTGACCGCCGATGCCACCATGCACCAAAACGTCATTGTCCTTACGCAGTTGGATGGTGATGGTGCATAAGCGCCCCATCTCCTTGCCTTGCCTTAAGACGAAATCCACCTGGCCGGTGCCGATGTCCGCCTGTTGGGCCAAAAGACCAATCAAAGCGGCGGCGGCAGATCCGGTTCCCGGATCTTCCCCCATCCCCGGGGCAAACATGCGTGCCGCCAGATCATTGTTGGGTTCGTGTGGTGTTTCGGTAAACAAATAGACCCAGTGGCGGTCGTGCGGAAACGCCTGATCCCATAAGCCCAAATTGGTCTGCACCCGCGCCAGGACCCCGGCATCGCGCACCGGCACCAGATGGTACGTCACACCAGCCGAAAAGACGGCAGGCTGGTACCGCCCGCAACCGATGTCGTCAGGATCAATGCCCAGGGCCAGCGCCATGGCGTATCTGTCGATCAGCGGCGCGATCTCCACCGGGAGCCGCGGCAGCGCAAAGCGGGCTTCGCCCGAGCGTTTGTCGGTCTTATCGAACAGCGCCGTAATCAACCCGATCTTTTCTTCGAGTCGTACCGCACTGACTTTGTTGTGCAGCCCCAACACCACCGCGGCGCCCACCGTCGGATGGCCGGCGAAGGGCAATTCCGTGTGTGGCGTGAAGATACGGACCGCCGATGTGTTGCGCTCGGCGTGGGGCTTCACCAGAAACACCGTTTCACTCAGATTGAACTCGGCAGCGATGGCCTGCATTTCGCCATCAAGCAACCCATCGGCTTTCAGGACGACGGCCAGCGGATTACCTTGCAAACGGTGCTTGGTGAAAACGTCCAGCAGCAGATAGTTCAGCTTCATGTCAGCCCCCGCACCGCCCCAGATCATGACAAGCAGATTAAACAGTCAAGCCCGTTATCAGGCCAATCCGGCTATTGTTTTGGTAACGCCAGAGCTGTTGGGTCATGGTTCAACAATGCGCACAATGCCGCAACCAGAACTCCGTGATCGTCACGGCCAGGCAGCCCGGAAATCGTCGCACATCCTATAATGCCAGCACCCCTGACCCGGATCGGAAAGCCACCACCGGCCCCAACATAGTCGGTCGCGTTTGCGGCCATGACAGCTGCAAAAACGCCATCTCCGCCCTGCTCCAATGCCATGCGATAGCTCGATTTCTGATAACGGCGCACAGTATTGACCTTGCGGCGCACCCACTCCGCATTGTCAGCGCTGGTGCCTGGCATGGCCGCAAAAAACATCTGCCGATCCCAGGTTCGGATATCGACCACCAGCCTCAGGCTTTCGGCTACGGCGCGGTCGCGGATAGACGTGCCCAGCTCGAAGGCGACGTGCTCGTCAAACGCCGAAAAAACCAGCACCTGCTCCTGCTCGATGATGCGCGCGATATCGTCTGCCACTGACATAGTTCAAGTCCCTCCACTGACTCGGCCATCATAACCATGACTGCAAATCAGCGGGAATTATTGGTGGGCTGGAACGTCAATTTTCTACCCTGCCAGCATTGCCGACTCGGCACCGATCGGGCAGGCAGGCCAGCTCCTTCTATGCTGTTGGACCCGGCTCGAGGTCCGCGTGGCGCGCCTTGTCAATGCGTTTTTCCTGATTGAGCCAGGTCTGGGCATCGCTCGTCTTGAACAGCTCAAAATCCTGCTCTTCGTGATCGGTGACCGCCTGCATGGCGTGGTCAGTATAGGCCAGCTTGTTGGGGTCCTTTTCGACGCGGCGCTGCGCCAGGCCGAAGCGCACATAGAGCAGCGCCCAGCGCGTCATCTTCCAGGCAATTCCTGCCCAGTATTTGGGATAGAACACCACAGCCGGCTCGATCTTCATGCCGTAGCGTCGGTTGAGGCGGCTCTTGATCCGCACGAAACCCACCTCGAGCGGGTGCACCTTTTCGATCTTGAGCGCGCCCATGAACCATACCGCCAACAGCAGCACATTGGAGGTGGCGATGCCCGAAGCGGCCGCGCGGCGCATGATCGTTTCCACATGGTCGACGGTGTAGTAGCGGTCCCAGGCGTCGGCATAGACCTTTTCGAATTCAGCCTTGCTCATCAGCGGGTGGGCGGTGGTGACGTGGTTCAGGTCGTACTTGTTGAGATCCGGATCCATCGCGATGCCGGCGCGATGCAGCTTCTGGTGATCTTCCGAGCCGGGCAGCGGCGTCAGGAAGAAGAATTCCAGGATATCGACCGGCAGCTCCTGCTTGACCACGTCGATATCATGCATGATGCGATCGGGGGTGTCGGTGGGAAAGCCCAGGATATAACCGGCATAGGTGATGACGTGCCACTGCTTCCAGGCCAGCAGCATCGCCCGGTATTCGGTGATCTTATTCTGCCGCTTCTTGGCGTCCTTGAGATTCGCCGGATTGACGTTCTCGAGCCCGATGAACACGCGCTTGACCCCGCCCCGCGCGCATTTCTCGATAAAGTTCGGGATTTTGTGGCAGAGCGTATCAACCTGGATGAAGAAGTTGAAATGCAGTTTCTCCACTTCGCGCATCCGGATCAGCCGATCCATGATCGGCTCCCAATCCTTGTTGCGGGCGAAATTGTCGTCAGTAATGAAGAAGCGATAGACGCCCTGCGCCAGGTTCATCCGGATGATCTTTTCGACATCGTCCGGTGACCGGCGGCGCGATTTTCGGCCCTGCACATTGATGATGGTGCAGAACGAACACTGATAGGGGCAGCCGCGTCCCGCGTCGAAGCTGGTCAAGCCATAGGCGGTTTTCTTGACGTGCCCGGCCGGCATGAACGGCACCGGCGTTTCTTCGATGCCCGGCAAGTCGTTCATGAAATTGTAGAGTGGCTTCAGGGTGCCATCGAGCGCGTCGCGGAACACCTCTTGCAGCCGCCCCTCCGATTCACCGGCAAACAGCGAAATCCCCATCTGCTGGGCGGTTTTGAAATCGGCATCCTCGCCATTGAGCATCGAAATGACGCCCGAAACGTGGAAGCCGCCGATTGCCACTTGCAGCCCCGCGGCCAGCAGCGGCCGGGCCAGGTCGATCGAGCGGGGGAACTGGTTGGACTGCACTCCGATCAGCATCACCAGGCCAGCATCGGCGGCTTTGACCCGCTCGATCGCGGCCGCCACGTCGACGACCGTATTGGTCTCGTCAACGGTGACGACGTCGAACTGCCATTCCTCGCCCAGCACCTTGCTGTCGATGATGTCGAGCGTCAGCCCATAAACCGAGGCCAGCGAATTAGACGGGATCGGGGATAACCGCCACTGAATCACATAGCCATCATCGTCGTAATGGGACGGTTTGATGAGATAGAGACAGAATTTACGCTTCGGTACAGTCATGGGTTGGCTCCGCTCATCGCAAGTACCCGGTGGCCCAGCATGGATCGTAGGGCAAAACTCTGAAAATAGGAAGCCAACCGCCCCGCACTGTCGCCCGCAAGAACAACAGCACTGCCGCGCTAGTCGCGTTGCGGTGATGTCTTGCTGGCTATTATTGCGGTGTAAGTGCGCCCAATTCTGTCAGCGCGCATGTTTCATCAGCGTCTTGGCTGAATGATTTCAGGTGTTCGATGGGCGTGATTGCGCCGCGCGAACCGAGCAGCGGGACTGTGATCTGGCCCGGCCTGCAAACGGAACCCATCTTCAGTCGTTGGAAAAGCCCGGCGTAAGATACGAGCAGAGGCAACGGGGGCTAAAGCCCCCGTTGCCTCGAAAAACATTAGTTCTTGGCTTTGTTGACCAGTGCGCCGGCCTTGATCCAGGGCATCATATCGCGCAGCTTGGCGCCAACTTCTTCGATCTGGTGTTCGTCGGCGAGGCGCCTGGTGGCCTTGAAGCGCGAGCCGCCAGCCTTGATTTCCTGCATCCACTCGGACGTGAACTTGCCCGACTGGATATCGGCCAGAACCCGCTTCATCTCTGCCTTGGTTTCAGAGGTGATGATGCGCGGACCCGATACGTATTCGCCCCACTCGGCGGTATTGGAGATCGAATAATTCATGTTGGCAATGCCGCCCTGATAGATCAGGTCAACGATCAGCTTCACTTCGTGCAGGCATTCGAAATAGGCCATTTCTGGCGCATACCCGGCTTCAACCAAAGTTTCAAAACCGGCACGGATCAGCTCAACTAGACCACCGCAGAGCACAACCTGCTCGCCGAACAGGTCGGTCTCACATTCCTCGCGGAAATTGGTTTCGATGACGCCCGAGCGACCACCGCCGACGCCGGAAGCATAGGCCAGCGCGATATCATGGGCATTGCCCGACGCGTCCTGATGAACCGCGATCAGGCACGGCACGCCGCCGCCCTTCTGATATTCGCCACGCACTGTGTGACCTGGGCCTTTTGGCGCGATCATGATCACGTCCACCGACTTTTTTGGCTCGATCAGATTAAAATGTACGTTCAGACCGTGCGCAAATGCCAACGCTGCGCCATCGCGGATATTGGGTTCGATATGCTGCTTGTAGATGTCGGCCTGCAATTCGTCCGGGGTCAGCATCATGATGACGTCTGCCCATTTGGCGGCGTCAGCAACGCTCATCACCTTAAGGCCTTCCCCTTCGGCCTTTTTGGCCGATGGGGAACCCGGACGCAGCGCCACCACGACATCGGTAACGCCCGAATCCCGCAGATTCAGAACATGGGCGTGGCCCTGAGAGCCATAGCCGACAATCGCGATCTTGCGAGATTTAATGATGTTGAGATCGGCATCCCGATCATAATAGACGCGCATTGGAAGTCTCCATGAAATTAGGTTGAATGGGGCCCATAAAGGGCGAAGAAATGATCGGTTGCGGCCTTGGCGTCCGCGCCGATATCAGTCTGCTGCAGGGTCTTGTCGCCGAGCAGAAGTCGAATTTGTACGTCCCGAACCACTAGGCCGAAAAACGTCCGAAACGCCTCTTCGCTGCTGGAAAACCGCAACAGACGGGCATCGCGTCCCGCTTCCAGAATCGGCTTCAAGCGACGACGGATGGCGAGTGGTCCATTTTCCAAAACGATCGTGCCCAGACTGTCTTTCTCCTGGGCGGCATGGGTCACGGCGGTTCGATTGAGGGTGATCGAGATCTCACCCACCAACACGCCCAGCAAATCACGGGCAAACTGCTCAATGCTGGCGCGCAGCGAGGCCGTCGACAGACCGGTACGATCCACTTGCGGCATCCGCACCTTTGCCGCCTGCCATTGGACAGTTGCAGTCAACAAGCCGTCGCGATCACCAAACCACTTATACAGCGTTTCCTTGGAACAACTGGCCCGACGCGCCACGGCGGTCATGGTCAAACCATCACCATTCTCGACCAAAAGATCGAGAGCCGCAGTCAGCACTGCTTGCTGGCGCGGTGAAAAGCTCTCCTCGTCGATCTTGATCGTTAGCGCCACGCGCCCAACCCTACCCCGTCATCTCGGCATTTGATTTGCCGTACCGTAACGTACGGTTCTGGGTAAGTCAAACCCGCGCTGCTTGGCCCTCGCGAGCCAGCTACCCCACAGAAATAGGTCCATCGACACGTTTGGATGCGATCCATCGGTTGAACCGTGCCAGGGCCAAGCCGAAACCGATCAGCAACAGACCACCGCCAACAATGGACAAGGGCTGCGGGCCAAGGGTTTCGAACCACTGCGTATAAAAATGGATCGCCCCAAAGACGGCAACGGTGTTGACCACCCATGGCCGGTTCGCAAAAATCGCCCAGATGCCGAATGCCAGCAGGGCAATGGCCCAACCAATAGTGAAGACCATCGCAGGCATTCCCAACAGACTGTCGCCAAACAAGGACCCGACCAGAAACGCGACATTGACCATCAAAATCGCCGTGCGCATGGCAATGATGGCAAGCCGCTCCAGCTTCGGGGGCAGTCGCAACGACACCAAATAAAGCGCCAAAATCACAGCGCAAAGCACCGCGATCGTCAGCGCTGGGCGCTCGACCCCAACAAAATAACTGGCGTGCCAATATGCCGTGCCGCTGCCCAGCGCCACCGACAGCATCAATACCGCCAATGCAGCCAGCAGCCCGGATCCGGCGACAACAGCAGCGACACTAAGTCCGCCGGTCAAAGCCAGATTGATCCATAGCGAGCCATCCGACAGGACATACACACCGCCCAAAATGGCAAGGGCGCCAGTCACTGTTGCAATTTGCGCGAACAATGCCCACCGGGCCAGTTTTGCGACCGACAAGGCAATGCCCAGACCCATGGCCAACCCGCCAAGGACGATGGCAGTCTGCGGCGTTGGCACCAGCACCCCGACCCCGAGGGCAACGGCCACAATGCCGAAGGCCAGGAATATATTGACCCCGAACGAGCCGGTCTCGCTCGACGCCAGGCGCTGCAATTTTTCGGCTTCAGCAGCGGTGAGTTGGCCGCCTGCGACCAATGCCCCCAGATCAAGTGTAACTTTCATCTTGTCCCCTCGGGATCTTTCGGGCCAGCAGCGCTCAAGCCAAGCACCAGTTTCGAGCAACAGATACCGCGCAGACCACGACACGCCAAGCCATTGTGAACCGAACATTTGCTCAATCGCTTACATCGGCACTTGCCGATGGAGGCAATAAGGGTCAAATTGGCTGTCCGAGTGTTCCTTGCCGTTTGAGACTATGATGTCAAAACTGTTTTCGCCTTACCAGCTGGGTGATCTTACCCTTCGCAATCGCACGGTTGTGGCGCCGATGTGCCAGTACTCAGCCATTGATGGCGTCGTCAATGATTGGCACATGGTGCATCTGGGGCGGTTTGGCCTGGGCGGTTTTGGTCTGGTCATTGTCGAGGCGACGGCCGTGTCCCCGGAAGGGCGTATTTCCTACGCTGACCTTGGTTTGTGGAACGACGACCAGATTGCCCCACTGCGTCGTATTGTCGACTTCCTGCACAGCCAGGACACCGCGGTGGGCTTGCAACTGGCTCATGCTGGTCGAAAAGCCTCCACCCCCGTCGGCTGGCGTAACGGCAAGGATAAAGAAACCCCGGGCTTTCAACATTGGACGCCAGTGGCGCCGAGTGCCATCGCCCATTCCGATCACGTCGATTTCCAGATCCCGACAGAACTCGACGCCGCCGGCATCGCCCATGTCATCGCCTCCTTTGCCGACGCGACGCGGCGCGCCGATGCGGCTGGCTTTGATACGGTGGAAGTTCATGCCGCCCATGGCTATTTGCTCAACGAGTTTTTGTCTCCGCTCGCCAATAAACGCACCGACAACTATGGCGGAAGTCGCGACAACCGGATGCGCTTACCCCTCGAGGTTGTCGAAGCCGTCCGCGCCGCCTGGCCCGCCAATAAACCCCTGATGGCGCGCATTTCGGTTTCCGACAACGCCGCCGAGGGTTGGCAGGTCGAAGACAGCGTCGTGTTCGCAACGCTGCTTAAAGCGAGGGGCGTTGACCTGGTCGATTGCTCCAGTGGCGGTTTTGCCGAAGGTGCAATCAAGCCCGAGCCGCTCTATCAAGTCGCCTTCGCCAAGGCCGTCCGCGAAGGAGCAAGCATCGCCACAGCCGCAGTTGGCCTGATCGCCAACCCCCAGGACGCGGAAGCCATCCTTCAAAACGGCGAAGCCGACCTTATCGCACTGGCGCGCGGCGCTTTGGACGACCCAAACTGGGCACTGCATGCCCAGCAAGAGCTTGACGCTGCTGCGCAAAATTACGCTCTGTGGCCGGTCCAAGCCGGTGCTCGTGTCCGGGACAAGGACCGGGCCCTGCGCCTGCGCGGTTTCGCCGACAACTGAGCCCAACAATACCCAAAAGCGGCCACGGCAGCATCGCACAATCACCGCAATCGGTAGCCTACCCTTGCACCATCGATTGAGAGTCACCAGATCGATGGGACGAAGGGGAGAACGGCGTGGATACCAAAGTCGCAATCTTGGCACTGATGAGTGTCTGGGGAATTGACCTTTGCGCCGCGACCCCGGCCCTCGCCCTGGACGCCGAAGCAACGGCGCAGGGGACCGAAAGCGTTAATCCGCTTCTCAATCGCGTTTGGGTTCGGTCGTCCACCGAAAGCGGTCTGCCGGGCGCTATGCAGATATTTCTCGCCGACGGCACGCTGGTCAGCGACAGCTGCTGGGAAGCCTATCGGCTGTCCAAATGGCAGCAGGTCTCGGCAACGACCATAAGTTGGGACGAAGACGGCATGACCATCGCCGCCGAAATTGCCTCGCTGAGCCCAAGCGAACTGGTGCTGAAACTCGTCTCAGGCAAACAGGTCGAGGAACAGCGATTTGTGGCAGCGTCAGCGCGGACCTGACGCAAACCAATACCAATTTAGGCGTCAGGCAGGCAACCTCACCCACCTTGGCTGCATCTAAAGCACGACCTGCGTGCCAATCTCAACCACCCGCCCGGTGGGGATGTGGAAGTACTCGGTGGCATCACTGGCGTTGCGCGCCAGTGTGGTGAACAGCTTGTCTTGCCAGAAGCGCAGCAGACCATTTTTGTTGCCCGGCTTCAGCGAGCGCCGTGACAAAAAGAACGAGGTCGACATGATGTCGAATTTCCAGCCGAGTTTACGGCCGAGCGCCAACGCCTTGGGAATATTCGGAGTTTCCATATAGCCAAAGGTCACCACGACCCGGCTGAAAATCTCGTTATAGGCCTCGATCACCACCTTTTCGTCATCGTTGACGCGCGGGGTCGTCGAGGTACGAACCGTCAAGATGACGTTTTGCTCGTGAAGAACTTTGTAATGCTTGAGACTATGCAACAGCGCAGTTGGAGCACCGTCGATATCGCTGGTTAGAAACACCGCAGTGCCCGGCACCAGGGTTGGTTTCTTTTTCGACAGATTTTCGACCAGGAACTGTAATGGCACTTCGTCACGCTTGGTCTTGGCAGCTAGTCGATCACGCCCGGTCATCCACACGACCATGATCACCCCCACCGCGACCGCAACCACTGCAGGGACCCAGCCACCCTGGAAAACCTTGGCGGCATTTGCGACAAAAAACGCACTATCAATCGTCAGGAAGACGATGCAAATCGGCACCACAAAGATCGGATGCCACTTCCAGGTCCGCCACATCACCACCGTAAGCAGCGTCAGTGTGACCAGCATAACCCCGGATACAGCGATACCATAGGCATTGGACAAAGCGTCCGAGCTCCCGAACGCTGCCACCAGCAGCAGCACGCCAATCATCAGGAAAGTATTGATCTGGGGCATATAGATTTGACCGCTTTGGGTCGCCGAGGTGTGGAGCACCACCATACGCGGCAGCATATTGAGCGCGATGGCCTGCTGCGCGATGCTAAAAGTTCCGGAAATCACCGCTTGGCTGGCGATCACCGTAGCGGCCGTGGCAAGGATCACGAATGGTCCGATTCCCCACGCCGGTTGCATTTCAAACAATGGGTTGTGGACATTCTCAACGCCAACCGACAGCACGAAGGCGCCCTGCCCGAAGTAGTTGAGCAGCAGGCAGGGAAACACCAGGCCAAACCAGGCCACCACGATCGGTTTGCGCCCAAAGTGACCAAGGTCAACATAGAGCGCCTCCGCTCCAGTGACCGCCAAAAAAATGGCTCCGACAATGACAAAGGCAATGCCGGCATGGGTAATGAGAAACTGCACGCCCAACCATGGATTGATGGCCCACAACACGCTGGGATTACCGATTATATGCCACAGCCCGGAAATCCCCAGTGTCAAAAACCATAGTCCTGTGACTGGGCCGAACACCACCGACACGCGCGCAATACCAAAGCGCTGCACGAAGAACAGGCCAAGAATAATGACCAGGGTGATTGGAACCACGAATTCCACCAGGCTCGGCGCAACGATTTCAAGGCCCTCAACCGCCGATAACACCGAGATTGCGGGCGTGATAATGCCGTCACCGAAAAACAGCGCCGCCCCGATCACGCCAAGGCCCATCAGCCAGCGTGGCGGCTTCGCAAACGATTTGCGCGCCAAAGCCATCAGCGACAACGTGCCGCCTTCGCCCTTATTGTCCGCACGCGTCACAAAGAAGATGTACTTGACGGTCACTGTCAGGGTCAGAGCCCAAATGATCAGCGACAACAGCCCCAGTATTTCCGAGACGCTGGATCCGGCCTCTGGACGCACCGATATGGCCTGGCGAAAGGCATAGATCGGGCTCGTCCCAATATCACCATAGACGACACCCAACGCGCCCAACACAAGGACGGGAAAATCTTTTCGGGCTTGATGGGAGGGATTGGTCGCATCGACACCGGCGTGGCCGCCGGGAGCATTCGTCTGCGTCATGAACCATGTGCTTTTTGCTGATCAGAGGCGCGCGGGTTCTACACCCGGCGCGAACCCTACACAACACTTTCCAGCGTCATGGCCAAATGCGACACGAAGCATGGGTCGCATCCGAGAAGAATGCGACCCACATTTGGATAAAAATTCGACGCTTGCCTGACGAATTATTCAGCAGCCAGCGCTGCTTCCTCCGGCTTGCGAGCCGCCTTGGTTGCGCGCGCCCACCAGGTCAACTGGTCCAAAAGGTCTTTGGCACTTGGCAAGAGATTGGCTTCAACATCGGCCAGAGTCTTCTGACCATGCACAATTGGCCAGAAGTCAGCGCCACTGATGTGAACGGCCGAGCGCGCATTGGCCATCTGCAGTTCGACTGAGACACTGCGCGCATGTTCGATCGCGCGCGCCGCG
The DNA here is from genome assembly GCA_943372435.1 of Devosia equisanguinis. GTDB lineage: Bacteria > Pseudomonadota > Alphaproteobacteria > Rhizobiales > Devosiaceae > Devosia > Devosia equisanguinis_A. Next base: position 383,694 of record CALRYQ010000002.1, on the reverse strand, counting down.
CCGACCGAACCATAACCGACAAAGCCAATGGCCTTGCGGTTCCACTCGACATAGGCCTGGTCAAAGGCGTTTTTCAACGCCCCGGTCATCGACCGGTTGTATTCGGCGGTCACCACGATATAGCCGTCAAATTCGCCGATTTTGTTCTGCCAGGCGACCGCACGTGGGTCCTTGCTTGGCATCCAGGCGTTGGACGCGGGTTCGTTAAACAGGGGCAGGTCAAAGCTCTTCAAGTCGACGATTTCCACATCGAGTTCCGGGCGCTGTGCCGCCAAGTCGGCGATCCATTGTGCCGGTTTGTCGCCGAACCTGGTGTCGCGGGTGCTGCCGATGATGACGCCGATCTTAAGTTTAGACATTTCGCTCTCCTGGTGGAGCTCCAAAAAGCGTCAGGGCTTTTCGGTGCTCCGTTCACACTCGCTCCACCACTATTGGCAAGGAACAAATCGTAACTGAGGCGATATATGTGCCTATAATAGCCTGCCACAAGGAGGCACGAATTTGTCTCCGGACCACAGCCATTTCACCAAGGCACATCGATGTAAGTATTTATGTCGATTATGATTTTGGCGACTTCTGCGCCGCCTACTCCAGAGTACGCCCAGATAGCGGCGTACTCTGGAACACTCCGTTCAACAAAGCCGACCATTGAAATCAGCACGCGCTGATCGTGGCGGCGGCAAACTACCCGACCGTTTGGTCTAGCCGCGCCGATATGGCAGTGCCTGCAAGACGCCAAAACCGATCTCAAACACCAACAATGGCGCAATTGCCCAGCTAAGGCCATTGGCCAGCGCGTTGATCAGCCACAGCGAAAACAGCGCACGCGCCACCGCGTCGTAGCGCCCCAACACAGCCAACCCCAGCCGGAGCCGCGCCACCGACCAAACCAACACAATCGACCCCATCAAATTACCGAGCGCTATGGTCATAACGTTGAGGTCCGGCACGCTTCCGGGCAGGCCCAGCCCAACGTCGACACCGCTGAAAACTCCTGCGAAGAGCGCCATGGTCCATGGCGTCGCAAATGGAAATGTGACCACCAGATCATACCAGGCGCTGGCACGGACGATGGATTGATATTGTTTGGCATCAAGCATGAAGATTATCCCTTTGAACTGCGATGCAGCAGGGTCTAAACCCTGGAGTATGATCCAGGGTCAAGGAGTTTTTCATGCGCATTGGCGAGCTTGCAGAACAGACCGGTCTCAGCCGCGACACACTACGATTCTACGAGCGGCGCGGATTGATCAAGGCGCTGCGCCGACCCAATGGGTATCGGCATTATCCGGCTGAAACTCTGTTTCTATTGGGTTACATTCGCACTGCCACGCGGCTGGGCTTCACTCTGGCCGAAATCGAAATGGAACTGCCAGCACTATGGCGCGAGGGCATTACCGCAGCCCGTGTCGGCGAAATCCTGGCCAACAAGATCGCAGTGCTCGACGAGCGCATCGCCGACCTGATCGGGCTGCGCACCGAGCTCACCGCCTTTCTTGCGGCGGCCTGCCCAATCGTCGCCGCTTAGTCGGCCGAAACGCCCAGGATTGCCCGATACTGCCGCACCGCCTCAGCAAACCCCATCATCAGCGCATCGGCGGTAATGCCGTGGCCAATCGACACCTCATCGACGCCCGGCACCGCTGCCTGGAACGCCGCCAGATTCCCCAGCGTCAGATCGTGCCCGGCATTGAGACCCATGCCCGAGGCTTTGGCCGCGCGCGCGGTGATCGCCAGCGCCTCCAGTTCACCCCTCGCCCGCTCCGCATCGTCAAAACAGGCACCATAGGGGCCGGTGAACAATTCGACCCGATCAGCCCCAGTGGCGCGGGCATGATCAATGCCCTCGGCGCCCGCGTCGGGATCGCAAAACAGCGATATGCGGCTGCCGGAGGCCTTGAGCCGCTGCACCACCGACGTCAGGAAATTGCCCTTGCCGCGAAAGTCCCAACCATGATCCGAGGTCGCCTGACCGGGTTCGTCAGGAACCAGCGTCACCTGATGCGGACGAACCCGCTCGATCAGCTTGATGAAATCATCGCTCGGATAGCCCTCGATATTGTATTCCGCGCCTGGATAATCGGCCGCCAACATGGTCGCCAACTCAAAAACATCGCTGCGCCTGATGTGGCGTTCGTCGGGACGAGGATGAATAGTGACGCCGGACGCACCATTGTCCAAAACCACGCGGGCGATCCCCACAACACTCGGCCATGGCAGGTTCCGCCGGTTGCGCAACTGCGCCACAGCGTTCAAATTGACGGAAAGGTGAGTCGCCATAGGTCCAGAAAATCCCGAATGCGACGCCGATTGCGTCGGGGCCGCGACCGGCACCATGTCATAATTGTTTGAACTTCAATCAAAATATCAAGCCAAACCAGCCGCAGCTCGTCCGACTCTGGCCATGCTAGCGCGCCGGGGCTGCCGTGATCAATCCGAACTAAAAGGTGATCAGTAATTGGCGCCGACGGCGCTCATCGAGCACGGCGATGGTGATCCCACTCACCAAGATCAGCACCATGCCGCTGATTGCCAGACCATTGGGCACGGTCCCAAACACCACCAACCCGGAAATGACCGCCCAGACGGTGAACATATAATAAAACGGCGCGACGGCGCCGCTGGCACCAGTTCGATACGCCAGGAAGATCAGGATATGACCGAGCGTCAGGAACAGACCTGAACACGCCAGCAACAGGATGTGACGCAGCGACGGTGCCACCCACTGCTCAAACACAAGCGTCCCAATGCCCGCTCCTATCAACACCACGACCAGTGCCCCGTAAGCCGCGATCAGTGCTGGTGTGTGCTTGGGGACCCGCCGACCGACCACGTCACGCGCGGCCGTTGCTAGAGCGCTAATCAGCGCCAGCGGCACAAATACTGAAAAGCCGGCCCCACCCGGTTGCGCCACGAGGAGCGCGCCGACAAATCCGACGCCAATCAGGCCGGCGCGGGTCGCCCCGATGCGATCTCCATAAAACAGCGCCATGCCAATCAGCAGCAACATGGGCGCTAACTGGCCAAGCGCAGTGATATCGCCGATCGGCATATTGGCCAGCGCAACAATAAAAAAGATCACGGCGATCAACTCAAAGCCGTTGCGGGACAAAACAAAGCGGTTAAGCAGCAGTGGCAGCTTGGGGCCATTGCCGCTCAACAGCACCAAGGGAGTGCACCAGATCACCGCCGCAATCCCGCGCAGAAACAGCACCTGCATCGGCGGCAATCCATCAGTCGCCAGCTTGAGCAGCGTATCGTTGATGCCAAAGGCCAAAGTCGCAAGGACCATCAGCACGATTCCGCGCAAATTAGGAGACAGGGATGACATTTCGGACCTGAGTTTGGAACCCCGACGTAGCCGCAAGCCGTCGCGGCGGTCAAGCATAACCGCCGCCAGCAATCCCTACATGCCCTCTGCTCCACGCGAAATTGCCGCGAGACCGGTCCGCACCACTTCGACCAGCCCAAGTGGGGCCATCAGGGCAATAAATGAGTCGATTTTGGATGGCTTGCCGGTGACTTCGAACACAAAGCTTTCAACGGTTGCGTCAACAATTTGGGCCCGGAACGCGTCGGCCAGCCGCAGCGTTTCAGCCCGGCGCTCGCCGTTGCCCGCAACTTTGATCAGAGCCAGTTCCCGCTCCAGCGACGCGCCCTCCGCCGTCAGATCATGCACCTTGTGTACCGGCACCAGGCGCTCCAGCTGCAACTTGATCTGCACAAGCGTCTTGGGCGTCGCCACCACCACCACGGTGATGCGACTAAGTCGCTTGTCGTGTTCGGTTTCGCTGACGGTCAAGCTATCAATATTATAGCCACGCGCCGAAAACAGACCAACCACTCGCGCGAGGATCCCTGGCTCATTGTCGACCAGCACCGACAAGGTATGGCGCTCGGTCTGCTGGGTTTCCTTGGTCAAAAAGTAAGCCGAACCGGTCGGCTGCAAATTGGCGTTCATTATGTGCTCTCCAACGCGGCCTAAACCAGCGCCCTTCCTGCTGCATCGATGATCGATCCGATATTGGCGGTATCGGGGAGTATGATTTCATTGTGCGGCTTGCCGGATGGGATCATCGGCAGGCAGTTCTCGTCCTTTTCAACCAGGCAATCGAACAGCACGGGGCCGGGGTAATCCAGCATCTCCTGAATCGCCGCGTCGAGCTCCGCCGGGTTCGAGCATCGAATCCCCTTGCCGCCGTAAGCCTCTGCCAGCTTGACGAAATCTGGCAGCGACTCTGAATAGGAATGGGCATAGCGCGAGCCATGCAGCAGGTCCTGCCATTGGCGGACCATGCCCATGCGTTCATTGTTCAAAATAAACACTTTGATCGGCAAGCGATATTGCACGGCCGTGCTCATTTCCTGCATTGTCATCTGCACGCTGGCTTCACCGGCAATGTCGATCACCAGCGCGTCCGGGTGTGCGACCTGCACGCCGACCGCAGCGGGAAGGCCATAACCCATGGTGCCTAGCCCGCCTGACGTCATCCAGCGGTTCGGCTTGTCGAAATGAAAATGTTGGGCAGCCCACATCTGGTGCTGACCAACCTCGGTGGTGATGTAAACATCCTTGGTTTTGGTCGCCGCATAGAGCCGCTCAATGGCATATTGCGGCTTGATGGTCGTATCCGAGTTTTTGTAGCCGAGAGAATTGACCGCTCTCCAACCCTCAATTTGTTTCCACCAAGGGGCAATCGCCTCGGTTCTCGGCTGGTTGGTCTTGCTGCGATAAATCCGGATCATCTCCTCCAGCACGCGACTGCAATCGCCAACGATCGGCACGTCGGCCCGCACAATCTTATTGATCGAGGATGGATCAATATCGACATGGATCTTGCGGCTGTTTGGCGAGAACGCGTCTATCCGACCCGTGATCCGATCATCAAAGCGGGCCCCGATATTGATCATCAGATCGCAATCATGCATCGCCAGATTGGCTTCGTAGGTCCCATGCATCCCCAACATGCCCAGCCATTGCGGGTTTGAAGCCGGGAAGGCTCCCAGCCCCATCAGCGTCGAGGTCACCGGGAAACCCGTAAGTTCAGCCAGTTCCCGCAAATGGTCACTGGCCTGGGGCCCAGAATTGATGACCCCACCGCCCGTATAAAACACCGGACGTTCGGCCCTCAGCATCAGATCGACTGCCGTGGCAATCGCCGTCAGATCTCCGTCCATGCGTGGGCGATAGCTGGGGTGACGCAAAGATTCCAGGTCCGGCTTGGAATAGGTTCCGAGCGCAAACTGTACATCTTTGGGGATGTCGATAACCACGGGGCCGGGTCGACCAGTGGTGGCGATCAAAAACGCTTCGTGTAGAACGCGCGGCAAGTCCGCGACATTTTTGACCAGGTAATTATGCTTGGTGCAGCTGCGCGTGATGCCGACCGTGTCACACTCTTGAAAAGCGTCCGAACCGATCAAATTGGTGGGAACCTGCGCGGTGATGCACACCAGCGGGATCGAATCCATCAGTGCATCGGTCAATCCAGTAACCGCATTGGTGGCGCCGGGACCCGACGTGACAAGCACGATGCCTGGCTTTCCTGTGGAGCGCGCATAGCCCTCGGCCATGTGGGTTGCGCCCTGTTCATGGCGGACCAGGATGTGCTGGATTGTGTCCTGCTGAAACAGCGCATCATAGATCGGCAGGGCGGCGCCACCTGGATAGCCGAAAATATGCTCGACGCCCTGATCGATTAGCGCCTGAACTACCATCTCGGCGCCCGTCATCTGTTCAGCCATTCCGTTGGTCCTTCTGCTTCACCCCATCCCTCAGGATTTTTGGGGCCGCCCTGTTCAGGCGTTCTGGTCCGTTGTCAGCCCTGTTGTCCGCAATTCCGGAAAAAAGGCAATAAAAAAGGCCCCTTTCGGGACCTGTGTTCGGCGCATCAGCTTGCTCGCGGGGTCTTACCCCACGGTGCCAATGCGCAATCGTACTACGAGAATGGACGTCCGCACGGGACCTCTCCTTAAATTGTTGGCACAGAAATAGGGGGAGTTTGCCAATGGAGTCAAGCGGGATCGAAACTGGTGAACGTTTCGGCTCAAAATCAATTGCAACCATGCCTGTGCCAGGCGAGGCTGCGCAGGCATGATCGCCCTATGGCCACAAAGCTTGTGATTCGTTTGGGACGCCCCCGTGAAGCCCCCGCCTTGGAGGCCTTGCAATGGCGCGCCTCATTGGCGAATGCAGGCGACAAAGAGGCATTGCTCGCCCATCCGGATTCGATCCAACTCCCCATCGAACAGCTCACAGCTGGACAGGTATTTGTGGCCGAGCGCCAGAGCATAATCATCGGATTTGCGGTCGCACTTCCGCGCCCGGACGGCCAATTTGAGTTGGATGGGTTGTTCGTTGAACCAGCGACCTGGAAATCTGGCGTTGGCCGCGCCCTGGTCGAGCACTGCGCTGCCCACGCAGCCGCACAGGGCGCCATCCACCTGCATGTTATCGGCAATCCGCACGCCGAAGGCTTTTATGGCGCGTGCGGGTTCAAGACCACCGGCGTTCATCAGACCGCGTTCGGCCCCGGCATGCTGATGCAAATGGATTTACGCCTCACGCGCCCTCAATAGCGCGCATTGCAATCATGCAAGGCCAACAAAAAAGGCCCCTTGCGGGGCCTCTCTCATCAATCGCGCTAGCGATAATCTTAGCTGAGCAGGGTCAGGTTCGTTGCCGAAACCTTGCCATCACGGCCGGTTTCGAGTTCGTACGATACCTTGTCGCCTTCATACAGGCCCTGCAGGCCCGAACGCTGAACGGCGGAGATGTGAACGAACGCGTCCTTTTCGCCATTTTCAGGCGAAATGAAGCCGAAGCCCTTGGTGGTGTTGAAGAATTTCACGGTGCCGTTGATGCTGGCCATTGTAGTAGTCCTCTTAACGAGTGGTCGCCACACGGTGTGGCTAAGGGTTGAAAACCGGATGTATATCCGGGCCTAACGATTCACAGATCAGGAGGTAGCCAAGCTTTCCGGCGAACCGGTCGATCAGATAGCGCAAGACGAGTGTAAACGTATAATCAACATATGGCTGTTCTTGCGCCAAATTTCAAGAAAAATCACCAGATCCGGAAAACTCCCAATCCGGAAGTGCTCCTGCCGGATTGGAAACACAGCCAATTTGGTCTGGCTGACCGCCGTCGTGACCGCCTAGCCGCCCGGACACAGGTCAATGTAACGGGTGCCATTCGGGCGCTGATAGACGCATTTTCCCGGGCTACCCTGAAGCTTGCCCAGAAGGTCCCCAGCGGCAGCACCCACAACGCCGCCAATACCAGCGCCCACGGCTGTCCCAAACACCGTTCCGGTCGTTGCAGCGCCAAAAAGGGCGCCAGCTCCGGCGCCGACAGCTGCACCTTGCTGCATGGTTGTGCAGGCACTCAGCGATAGACAAACCACTGCGATCGTCAAAAACTTCTGCATGTTTCCCTCCATATGCCAACCCTGGGATAACGTTCCCCGTCCGCAATGGTTCCAGCATGAATCCAGCTAAATTGGGACCAAAATTGATTTTGGCATCTCAACCCTGTCGCAACCAGCAGCCCAGGGCAAACCAGCTCGGCGATTGCGGGCAAAAGGAAGGCGCCTGACTTCCCAGCGGACGACCCATTTGGTACTGCTGCCGCCCAATTAGGACATTGTCATGAACGAGTCGATCACAGTGGCGCCAGGTGCCAAGGCAATCAGCGCCGGAGGCGGCAACAGCTGGGGCCGGGAGTTGGCCGAGACATTCACTCTCGCCTGGCCGCTGGTGATCGCACAACTGGCTCAGGTCGCCCTGACCACCACCGATGTGATCATGTTGGGTTGGCTGGGGTCAAAATACCTCGCCGCCGGCATGTTGGGGCTAACGTTCATGATGCCGTTCCTGGTCGCCGCCATCGGCGTCGTCGGTGCGGTGGCTCCACTGGTGGCGCAAGCCCGAGGCGCGCGCAAAATCAAGGCCGTGCGCCGCATCGTGCGCCAGGGATTTTGGGCAACGATCATCTGCTCCAGCGTGTTGGTTCCGTTCATCCTGCAAGTCCGGCCGATTCTTGTCCTGCTTGGCCAGGACCCCGAAAACGCCATCTTAGCCGAACACTTCATCCAGTTCGCCGCCCCCATGCTGTTCCCGGCCCTCGGTATTATCGTGCTACGGTCGTTCCTGTCGGCATTCAATTCGACCCAAATCATCCTGTCGATCACCCTGGCGGGTGTCGCCATCAATGCCGGCCTCGACTATTTGCTGATTTTTGGCAATTTCGGTTTTCCTCGGCTGGAATTGCGTGGTGCCGGTATCGCCACCCTCACCACCAATGTGCTGATGTTTGGCCTGCTGCTGGTGTATGTGCTGAGGCATCAGCGCTTTAGCCGCTTCCACATTTTCAAGGATTTCTGGCAGCCCGACTGGCTACATTTGGTGTCAATTTTTCGGATCGGCTTTCCGATTGGCATCACACTCTTGTCCGAGGTCGGACTATTCACAGCCGCAGCCCTGTTGATGGGCTGGCTGGGAACTGACGAAATTGCAGCCCACGCCATCGCCCTACAATCTGCGTCTATGGCCTTCATGGTGCCATTGGGGCTCGGCATTGCTGCCACGGTGCGGGTTGGCCTGGCCTATGGTCGTGGCGATCCCGACGGCGTTAGAAAAGCCGGCTGGATGGCGTTCATGCTCGGCACTGCCTTTATGACATTGAGCTGCCTGACCTTTATTCTTGCTGCACCCCATATTGTCAGCCTGTTCCTTGACACCACAAATCCCGCCAATGCCAATGCTTTGACCCTGGCCGCCACATTCTTGGTGGTCGCTGGCGTGTTTCAACTGGTCGACGGTGCCCAAGTCGTGGCGGCCCACGCCTTGCGCGGGCTCAATGACACGACCGTTCCGATGTTGGTGGCAATCTTTGGCTATTGGGTGGTCGGCTTGCCGATCGCCTATGTACTGGGCTTCGTCGTCAATTGGCGTGGCGTCGGCATTTGGATCGGCCTGGCTTCAGGCCTGGCGTTCGTGGCCGTGGTGCTGGTGACGCGCTTCGCGCTGCGCGACCGCCTCGGCCTCCAACGCGCGCTCACGTGAGATCGGCGCGCGGCCAATCCGCCATGCGGTTGCGGAACCAGGTCCGCTGCCGCTTGGCGTATTGATGGGTGGCGGTGATAGCCATGACTATGGCCGTGTCCCGGTCCATCTGACCAGCCAGCCAGCTTGAGATTTCTGGAACCCCGATCGCCTTCATTGCGGGCAGGCTGGGATCCAAATTCATCGCCAGAATTGCCCGAACCTCGTCGACGGCACCGCTAGAAAACATTGTTTCAAACCGCTGCGCGATCCGTTCACGCAAAACCTGTCGATCTGGATCAAGCACCAGCCGCTCAATGGCGCAGCCGCCCAGCAGGCCGCGTTGTGGCGCATCCTGAAAACTCGACAACGTCTGCCCTGTTGCCCGTTTGACCGCCAGTGCCCGTATCACCCGCTGCGGGTCAGCAATTTTCAGACGAGCCGCCGCCGCTGGGTCTTCCTGGATTAGCAGGGCCATGCGTTCCGAGGCGTCGAGCGCTTGGATTTCGTCTTCGACCTGCGCCGCAATCGTCTGAGAAACCTCGGGGATATCGGCAAAGCCATTTATTAACGCATCAAAGTACAGCCCGGTTCCACCGGCAAAAATCAGTGGGCGCTGTTGATCGCTATCCGCCATGATGGCTTGCACGGCGCTGAGCCAACGACCCGTTGAAAACCGCGTCGCAGCAGCAATTGTCCCGTATAATCGGTGTGGCACCAGGGCGAGTTCATCGTCCCCCGGACGCGCCGTTACCACCCGCAATGTATCATAGACCTGCATAGCGTCGGTGTTGACGATGACGCCGCCAGATTCACGGGCCATGGCCAGCGCCAATGCCGACTTGCCGCTGGCAGTCGGACCCGCTATCAGAACCACGCGCCTAGCGCTCCCGCCCGTCATTTTTGCATCTCCCGAGGCCATTCCTATGCCGGTCCTTTGCCTCATCGCCAACCCTATCGATTCCGAACTGACCGTGGCGCTTGCAGCAAAAGTTCACAAGGAGCTGGGGGGCGAGCTGAATTGGCTCGACCATTCCATTGCCTGCGAGATCATTGAGCCGAAGTCAACCGATGCCTTGGCCGCAGCGCGGGCCATCGTCGCGGGAGCTGCAGTCGACATTGCCCTGGTGCCCACTCAAAACCGCCGTAAGCGGATCCTGGTTGCCGACATGGATTCGACCATGATCAACCAGGAATGCATCGATGAACTGGCCGATGCACTGGGCCTAAAAGCGCAGGTCGCCGCGATCACCGACCGCGCCATGCGAGGCGAACTGGATTTCGGCGAGGCATTGGACACGCGCGTTGCCCTGCTCAAGGGATTGGAACGCGCTGTGATCGAAGAAGTGCGGCGCGAAAAAATTACGCTGGCGCCCGGGGGCCGCGCCCTGATCCAGACCATGAAGGCCTATGGCGCTTACACGTCGCTGGTTTCAGGCGGGTTTACCTTCTTTGCTGACTATTTTGGCAAACGCATCGGCTTTGATGAAGCCATAGCCAATGTGCTGGAGTTTGACGGGTCGACATTGACCGGCACCGTCACCAAACCCATCGTCGATAAACAAACCAAGCTGATCCGCCTCCAGGCGTTAGCCAGCGAGCGTGGGATGACCCTGGCTCAAACCATGGCCGTCGGCGATGGCGCCAACGATCTGCCGATGCTGGAAGCCGCCGGCATGGGCGTGGCCCTGCACGCCAAACCGGCTGTCGCGGCGCAGGCAGAATATCGCATCGACCACGGCGATCTGACCGCCCTGCTGTATTTGCAGGGGTTTGCTGACGAAGACATCGTGCGCTGAGGGTAGCTGCGTCTTGCTCGGTCCCAAAGCTCGACCGTCGGGAGCAGGCTCACAATTGCACTAGCTGCGCACGATCCCCAGCAGCACCAGTCCAATTGCCGCGGCTATCAAGGCAAAGGTTCGAATACGCGCCGTCGGCAGCTCAATTATCGTCGCAATGAACCGCTTCATGTGCTCTGGAAAGGCTGCGTAAAGCAGCCCTTCCAGGACAATTGCGAGTGCCAGAGCGGCAAACAGATCAGTCATTGCGGCGTCGTAACGGCCGCTGGCGTGGCCGAGTTTGCAGCCGCGGCGGCGGCAGCTCCGGCCGGTGTCGACTGCGGCAGCGTGCCGCCTGACCCGAAATAGCGGAAGAATTCGCTATCGGGCGACAACACCAGATTGGTGCCGGTGCCGGTCAACGCTGTGCGATAGGCCTGCATAGAGCGGTAGAACTCGAAAAACTCCTGATCCTTGCCATAGGCATTGGCAAAAATCCGGTTGGTCTCCGCGTCGCCCTCACCACGCAGCACTTCACTGTCGCGTGTTGCGGCGGCGACGATTTCAACCGATTGACGGTCGGCAATCGCTTTCAGGCTCTGGGCTTGTTCCTGACCACGAGCCCGCAAGAGGGCAGCTTCGGCGAGACGCTCTGCCTTCATTCGATCAAAGGTCGTCGCCGACACGTCTTTGTCCAGATCCGTGCGCAGGATACGAACGTCAACGATCTCAATACCGATTTCAGCCATTGCCGGTGCGATCAAGCCTTGAGCCTCTTTCATCATCGCCGGACGTTCTTCCGATAACGCTGCGTTGAACTCACGAAGGCCATAGACCTGTCGCAGGGCCGCATCAAAACCGGTCGAAATCCGGTTTTCAGCAACTTTGAGTTCACCCAGGGCACGCTGCCGGAACAGACGTGGATCGGCGATCCTGTAGGTTAGAAACGCGTCGACCTCGTAGAACTTGCCGTCCGAGACCTGCAAAGTGATGTTGTCGATGTCGAAGCGCAAAAGCCTGTCATCGATGATTTGCACCGTATCTACGATGGTCGTCGGAATTTTGAAGTGCAGGCCAGGATCGCGGATCACCTGGGTGATTTCGCCGAACCGCAGCACAATGGCTTGTTCGCGTTCGTTGACCACGAAGATGGATGAAAAGAAGACGTAAAGCGCAACGACGGCGACAACGCCTAGGGCAATAAGACGGTTCATGGCCTAGTTCCCCTCGCCGGTAGTTGGTTTATTGCCGCTCAAAGCTGGCAGTGGCAGATAGGGCACAACGCCCGAACCGCTGGTGCCATTTTCAATGATGGTCTTTTCCGAACCAGCGAGCACCTGTTCCATGGTCTCAAGGAACAACCGTTTGCGCGTTACATCTGGCGAATTGACATATTCGGCATAGATCGATTCAAACCGCGCTGCTTGACCGGCGGCTTCCTGCACGACCCGGTTCTTGTAAGCGGCGGCGGCTTCACGCATTTGCGCGGCCTGGCCGCGCGCGTCGCCAAGTTTTGTGTTGGAATAGGCTCGCGCTTCCTCCTGGAACCGATCCTTGTCTTGCTCGGCGCGCTGCACCTCGCTGAACGCATCGGCAACCTCAGCCGGCGGCGCCGCATCCAAAATTCGGACCTGGCTCACCTGAACGCCCATCTGGTAGGAGCTCAGAATATCCTGGGTGATTTGCTGCACTTCAAGCTGTATCCCGGCTTTGTCGTCGCGGAAAATGTCCTGAACCGGACGCCGTCCGACGACTTCGCGCATCGCACTTTCAGCAGCGTTTTTCAGCATGTCTTCCGGATCAGCGACGTTAAACAAATACGCCACCGGGTCGTTGACGGACCAGATCACCGAAAACTCGACCTCAACGATGTTCTGATCGCCAGACAGCATAAGGCCTTCGCCGGACGCCCCACGCTGGCCGCCACCGATTTCCGTCTGGTTGGCGGTAATCGTCACCCGCTCGACCTGTTCAATCGGCCAATAATGGAAATGCAGACCCGGCTGGCTCAATTCCGGCTTAGGCTTACCGAACTGCAGCTCAACGCCCACTTCCTGCGGGTCGATGGTGTAGATCGAATTGAGCGCCCAAAACGCCACCAGTGCCAACACGCCACCGACAATCGCCCAGCGTCCACCAGGAATCCCGCCATTGAGGCCGCCCTGAAACCGGTCGCGACCTCGATTGAGAATGTCCTCCAGCTTTGGCGTGTTGCCACCGCCTGGCTTGCGCGGGCCGCCGCCACCCGGTGCCTGCCCCCAAGGGCCACCATTGTTGCGGCCACCGCCGCCCCCGTTATTCTCCCAAGGCATCGCGTCCCTTTCGATCCAAAAAATTCTTAGAAATCATATATAGGCACGCGCGCGCCGCGATCAATGCGCCGTCGAACGCCGCCGCTCGTACACATTGACGCGGTAGGTGGCACTATCCTTGTCCGATGGCGTAACCTCGGGCCGATCAACCACCATCCATTCCGCAGGATCAATCGGCGGGAATACCACGTCCCCGATCGGGCGCAAGTCGATGTGGCTTATATACAATCGGTCGGTCAGCGCCATGGCTTGGCGATAGATCTCGCCGCCGCCGATGATCATCACCTCGTTCACGCCATCAGCAGCCGCAATCGTGCGAGCGTGGTCGAGCGCCGCCTCAAGGCTGTCGATCACAATAACGCCATCGGGTTGATAGCCCTGCTGTCGTGTAACCACGATATTGACCCGCCCCGGCAATGGCTTGCCAAGGGTCTCGAATTGTTTGCGCCCCATGACAATCGGTTTGCCGAGCGTCGTCCGCTTAAAGAACGCAAAGTCGGACGGAATCCGCCAAGGAATCGACTGGTCCGCGCCAATGACGCCATTCTCGGCTACGGCGGCAATGATAGAAATGATCATGCTGATCCGAGGGCCAGGAGCGCTGCGCCGTCGACCCGACACTTGGTCCATTCATCCTGCAAAACCGCGCCCTGGGAAATGTAGAAATCGATTGAGGGCTGGTTCCAGTCCAGCACCCACCATTCAAATCGACCCAATTGTTCGGCCACGCATCGACGCGCCAAATTGGAGAGCAGCGCCTTGCCAATGCCTTTGCCCCGCAATGCCGGGTCGACATACAAATCTTCCAGCCAGATGCCGGCCCGACCCTGAAATGTTGAATAGGTGTAAAACCACAGGGTGAACCCGATGGGCTTGCCATCCCATTCGGCGATTTCGGCAAAAACCTTGGGGTTGGAGCCAAACAGGTCCCGGGTTATATCGGCTTCGCTGGCTTTGGCCTCGTGGCTCAACTTCTCGTAAGCCGCCAGATCGGCAACAAATCTGACGATCAGGCCCGCGTCAGCAGCGACTGCTGTGCGGATACTAAGGCTCATAGCGCCGTCTCCGGTTCCAGATATTTGAGCCATTTCCGCTCGCATTTATGGGCGTAGATATCCGAAACAAGCGCCAGCTTTGCGGTTAGCTCCGCCAATGTCGGTTCAGTCATGTTTATTGCATTTCGTTTTTGACGAGCAGCAAAACTTCCAGCTCCTGCCCATAGGGCGGATACCAGTCGGTCGCCGTCATCTGAAAAGTTGTCGGGCCGATTTTTTTGACGTTCTCGCCACAAAAAGACACCAGATTGCCGCTGTCCCCCTTGTCGATGGTCAGGGTGAAGTTTCCAATCGGTCCACCCCAATTGGCGCCCGTCGACCAGATGTAGGATATCCAGCTCTCGGTATAGGGATAGTTGGTGTAGCCGTCGGTCGTTACCGCACCCTTCTTCACCGCCTTGAGCAGGTCCTCGTCGACACAGTATTTCTTCTGGTAATCCTCAAATTGCTGCTGCGCATACGTGTTACCCTCTTCGGGCATAAACGTCGTCGCGACAGTGCCACCAACGCTGGGCGTATAGGTATGGACGACATCGGACGGGCCGGGGGGAAAGGTCGCTTCCCAACTATAAGTCGACCGCAGCGTCCATACCGGCGTCATGTCCACAACCGGCCCATTGCCCGCGTCGTACTCCATGGGAAACACCATGCCCAGATCGATAAGCTTTTGCTGGTCGGCCTTGGCAAGACCATTCAGCGCCTTGATGGTCCGTTCCCCATAGGGCGCGAGTGGCACCCCGAGATCGGCCAACGATGCTGAATAATCAATGTTGTTGGAAAAGGCATATTGGTGCAGCGTTGCAGCAACGGGGTTTCCGTTGAACAGCGTTTCGAACCCAAAAATATTATCGTCCTCAAGATTGGGAACGCTGGTCATGAAATCGCCACTGCCCGAAATGTCGGGCATGGGAAAGGCCACCAGAATGTGCTGGTCACTGTCGGATTTGTTGTTGAATTTATAAACGACCTTGACCTGTGTCGTGGACACAAAAAGGTCCTCTGAGGCCATCTCGATGTCCTCATTGGTCACAAACACCAGACCGCCCGTCCCCAATTGCGCCATGGTATCATTGGCCAGAGCTTGGCCGCCGCTCAGCGCGACAACCGCGACAATCATAGCGAGAGGAGAAAACTTCATACTGCCACCTGTGCCTTGATATGAGCGTCCGGAACATAGCCAGTGATGGTAACGTCTTCAAACGTAAACTCCTCCAGCGATTGAATCGCCGGATTGATCGTCAAAACCGGCAATGGCTTTGGGGTCCGGCTCAATTGCAATTGGGCCTGTTCAAAATGGTTGGAATACAAGTGCACATCGCCAAAACTGTGCACGAAATCGCCAACCTCATAGCCCGTCACTTGTGCCACCATATGCGTGAGCAATGCATAGGAGGCGATGTTGAACGGTACGCCCAGGAAAACATCGGCTGAGCGCTGATAGAGTTGGCAACTCAGTTTTCCGTTGGCAACGTAAAACTGGAACAGGCAATGGCAGGGCGGCAGAGCCATGTCATCGACTTCGGCAGGGTTCCAGGCCGACACAATATGACGTCGGGAATCCGGCTTGGTTTTCAGCGAGTGCACCAATTTGGCGATCTGGTCGATTTTGCCCCCGCTCGGCGTTGGCCAGCTTCGCCATTGCGAACCGTAAACCGGACCGAGGTCCCCATTCTCGTCCGCCCACTCGTCCCATATCTTGACCCCGTGCTCCTGCAGCCAGCGCACATTCGTGTCGCCGCGCAAAAACCAAAGCAGTTCATAAATGATGGACTTGAGGTGCAGTTTCTTTGTGGTCAGCAGCGGAAACCCCGCCGCCAGATCAAACCGCATTTGATAGCCGAATAGCGAGCGGGTACCGGTTCCGGTTCGATCGGATTTGTCCGCGCCGCGGTCAATGATGTCGGCAAGAAGGGTCAGATATTGCTGCATGGACAAACAATAAACGATTCTATCGCTCAGCGGCAGCGGCCCGCCCCAGCAAAGTGCCGACCCGTTCTTTGCCCTCGCTCGGGCGCAGCACCAGCACAATGTCTCGCCCGTCAGCACCGATACAGGGCCGGCGGCGGGGAAAGTGACCGGACCGGGACGCTGTCCGATTGCGCTGTTGGCACAATTGGGGCAGATTTCCTGTGTCCATTGGAGTCCGTTATGGCTGTACCAGAGCCCCGCGCCCATCGACTGGTTCGACCGCCTCAGCCAATGGTGGACTTTGTCCGCACGGCCATTGAAGGGCGTGGGCTGATGGACAAATACGCACTGCGCCCATTCTATCAGCGCAATGACTATCTGATGTGGATCAACAGCGCCAAGCTGGATGCGACCAAATACAAGCGCCTTGGGCAAATGTTGGACGAATTGGAGCGTGGTGACCTCTATATGGCGATGAAATGGCATGGCGATCAGCGTTGATTTGATCGCCGCAGCATTTGCATCACGCCCGCGCCCGACCTATATAGAAACTGCTCGCAAGAGCTATGGCGATAAACTGCCATCGTAATAAACCTTTCGGACCCGGGGGCGGTACCCGGCGCCTCCACCATTTCCTCCCTTAGGGGAGGAGCCAATGGGGGCGAAATAGGATCGACGAGGGCGTAAAGGGTGTGTTTTTGCTCGGCATGGTACCGCCGTTATCGGACCAAACCTGTAGTTGCAAATGACAACTATGCAGAGGTCCGTCTGGCTGCGTAAGCGGTTCGACACCTCGAATTAAAAGTCCTATGCCCTGTTGCAGGGGTATAGGCGGGGTCCGCAGGCACCTGGCAACAGAAGCCTGCACCTTCCTTCATTTTTGCCCTGGGTGGACCGCCTTTTGGCTTGAAATCCATATGCTATAAGGCTGATATGGGATGGTGTTGGGGAGATGACCTCACCACCCGGATTTGCGGCAAAGCGCTGTAGATCAAAGTTCTTCCTTCCGTTCCGCGCCAATCGGGATGAAAAGAAGCATCTGGATTCGTTTATTGCCGGAAGGGCGCCCATGGCCGAAGATCATCTCCGCTACGACATTCTCGCGCAAGAAGCGCTTCGCGGCGTTGTGCGCAAAGTTCTGTCTGAGGTGGTCAAGACTGGCCTGCCAGGGGAACATCACTTTTTTATCTCGTTTGTGACCCGCGCACCCGGCGTTCGGTTATCCGAGAAACTGCTGGCCCAATACGACAAGGAAATGACCATTGTGCTGCAAAACCAGTATTGGGACCTCAAGGTCACCGAAACCGGTTTTGAGGTCGGCCTGTCATTTGACGGTCAATCCGAGTTGTTGGGCATCCCCTTCTCGGCCATCAAGGGGTTTTTTGACCCCTCAGTGCAGTTCGGCCTGCAATTTGATGTTGCGGGTGCGGAGCCGAGCCAAGCATCCGTCGACGATGAGCCCGATGAGCCGGAAGCGACCACCACCGATGCTGAACCAAGTGGCGAAAAAGTCGTCAGCCTCGACGCCTTCCGCAAAAAACCCTAGGCCTGACTGCATTGGAAAAGCGCTCGCTTTCCATTGCTGGCCATCGCACCAGCATCGCGCTTGAGCCTGAGTTTTGGGCTGTGCTTGAGGAAATGGCTTTTGCGGCAGATATTGGTCTTCCGACCCTGATAAAATCCATCGATGAGGCCAGGGCGAGCACAAATTTGTCGTCTTCTGTCCGCGTGGCGGCGCTCCTCTGGACAAAAGCGCAGGCGAAAAATGCCCTGCTCGCCGCCCAAACAACGCCCTAGTGGAATTGCGGCAGCCCTAGGTCGATTGGAGTTAGAGGGGGAACCGTTGGGGTCGTGCCCGGCTGCTGCAATTTGAGCGCCTCTTCTTCCAACCGCTTTTTCTCGGCTTCTGCCTTAAGGCGTGCCGCTTCCTGGTCCCGCTTGTGCTGTTCGGCAATCAACCGGTTGCGCTCCAGGGCTGCAGCCCGTTGGCGTGCAGCGTCTTCAAGCCGCAATGCCTCGAGGCGTGCGACTTCAATTTCGTTGGCACGCATCTGAATCGTCGCCACCATCGTGTCCAGGTCCAGGGTTCGCTCCGGCGCCAATATTGTGCCACTGACCCGTGAAACGATACGAGCCGTCGCTTCGGTCACCAGATTATGTGGATCAACAATTCCCAGTGGCGTGAGGGTGAAGGCACCCGTCAGCGCCAAATTGTCGAGCTCGATATTGCTGTCGCCCGCGAGCCGCGCGTCCGCACCGTCAATACTCAGATTTGCAATCCGCATGGTCCCACCCGCTATGGTGAAAGCGCCTGCGGCGAGCGGCGCCGTGAACGGGCCCTGCTCCAGCGAAATTCCGATCAAGGCCGCAAGCGCATCGCCATCGGTTTGCAGCAGATCCTGAAGTTTGGCGACGGCCGGAAACACACTGGGATCGAGATGTTGCACGCCGAGTTTGGCGATGGAAAAACTGCCTTCCCCCGTCAGCGCCGCAAGCACCGATTGAAGGCTGTCGCCTGTGCCGCTGAAGCGCAGACCGCCGCCAATGTCGCCATCAAGCGCCTCAGACAACGCCGTCGGCAGCACGGAGTCCAGCGGTACGGCTGCCAACGTCACGCGCCCGGCCAATGTCTTGTTCACCAGTGCGTCACTGCAACACACACTCACGTCGAGCCCGACCTGCCCGCCATCCATATTGGCCATAAAGCGCGCCAGCCGCAGTTTGGTTTCATCCCAGCTGAGCGTGAAGCTGGCATCGGTCATCGGGATCGGGCCGCCAACTGTGACAATGGGCGCAGTAATCGCAATTGAGCCGCGAGTCTGGCGCGGCGCCTCCCCAATCACTATCGGGCCGCTTGGCCAAATGTCGCCATCGGCCATCAGCAACGACGCCGGTCCGGTCAGCACAGCAGTCAATCCCGCCACATCGATCCGATCCAGCTTCATCGTGCCACTGGCGACGGCGCTTGAATTCGTTCGCGATACCGACAACTCGCCGGCGAACCCCACATCGCCCGACTTGCCGTTGATCTCGCTTAAGCGCAACAAACGCTCACCTTCAAAATGCAGCTCGCTCGTACCGCTCACCATCGGCAGGCTGAGGCCACGGGCTCCAATTACCTGCGCCAGCCCACCGGCATCGGCCAAATAGCCATCCAGAGTGCCGCTACCCTGCAACTCGCCATTTGGTCCCAGCAACAGGTTGCCAACAAAACCCACCCGCTCCTCGCCCACACTGGCGTTGAGCCGCGTGGCAAAGCTATTGGTCGGGGAGCCTTCCATATTCACGGCAACAAAAATGTCGCCATCGGGCGGAAATATCTCGGCCGCACCAAAACCCAATTGCTGGGTTAGCGCATCGGGATCTGCCCCCTCCAGACTGGCGGTCAGCGCCAACGGTGCCGTCAGCATCCCAGCCAAACCACCCCCCAATTGGGCGGTCATATCCAGGTCCGCTGTATTCAGCCTGCCTTTGATAGCCAGCGTCTGCCCCCCTTCGGCAAACGGCTGCCCGATCTCAAAGGACAATGCCGCCGGTACTTGTCGCCCAAGATAATCGACGACCTCCGATTTTGCCTGCAAGGCCTGGAGGACGGCAGCGAGCCCGGCAGACCGAGGACTCTGCACGCCGATCTTACCCGTGCCCCAAACCACCGGCGCGGTCGCAGTGCCGCTCACCGTCACCGCTGCATCCAGCGACATTCCGCCCAAGTCCGACGCAGCCAGTCGGGTAAAGGTCACCCTGTCCCGCGCCCATTGGCCTTCGGCCACCAGGTCCTGCCCGCGCAGACCGAACAGTTCGGCGCCGGCGCCACTCAAGCCAAAGCTGCCATCGGGGAAACTGATACCAAAGGCCGGGCCAGCCTGCACCTCGGGTAGCAACGCCGCAAGCGCGGCGCTGTGCTCGCTCGACAGCGCGCCGAATTTGCCGGTGACGTCCAGCCGCGGTTCTGTGCCGAACCCGACCCGCAGCCCAAGACTATGGAGGACGCCATCAAGGGTAAACACCCCCTCGCTGAACCCAAGCGCGTCACCGGCCAGCAATATCTTGCCCTGCCAGGTGGCGGGCATATTGAACATAGGGTTGCCTTCGACCGGCTTGCGCCATAGCGCCGAAAGGCCATCAAGTCGCTGCGTAGCGACCGATAAGGCCCCGTCAAAACTCGGATGGCCATTGCCGACACCGAGACTGCCGCTGGCGCGCACCTCGGTGTCGCCGGGCAGTTGTGCGATAAAACTATCGACTGTCCAAATTGCCCCATCGGTATGGGCATCCACCCGCACCGAACGGAGTGCGAAACTGCGCAGGCCAATCTCGGCCAGATCCACCCCAATCCGCCCTGACATCGGCGGCAGGATTGGCGCCGGCAGCTCGCCCAGCAGCCGCACCACATCATAGGGCTGGCTCGACAAATCCTCGGACGCATCGCGCGGTGGCAGCGCAAACACGCCCCCCGAAATCACCGCATCAAAACTGCGCTGACGCCCCAGCTGAACGCTGGCCGCGCCCGTCAAACGTGTGCCCGCCCGGTTCTCGTCTGGCTGCAGCGTATAGCCCGTCAACACGATCCGATCGGTCGATCCGGTGACCTTGCTTTCCAACACCAGATCGCCGCGGATATCGCCGGCGACCGCTGTCGCTGGGGGCTTTTGGCGATAGGTCATGGTCCCGTCGAACTTGGGGGCCATGCCGGGCATAAACTGCCCTTCGACGGCCAGCGACATGCCCAACTCATTGCTGACAAAACCGGTCAGGCGATTACTGCCGCCCTCATCCACTGCCGACGTATTAAAGCGCAGGCTGTAGTGGATTTGCGCGTAGTCCAGGTCGCCTTGAAACTGAAATGGGCCAATGATGGCGGCGAGTTTCAAATCCCCATTGATATTGTCGGCTACAAAGCTCTCGCCAGAGCGGAGGTCGGCCAGCTTTATGGTTGCGTTGAGGATTTGCGCCTGGCTCAGCGTCACCCGACCTTCCGCTCCACCGTCAGTCGGCAAGGCAAATCCACTGCTAAACAGCCCGCTCTCGTCAACTGTGAGGTCGACAACAGGTCGATCCAATACCAGTCTCGTCACATTGTAGTTGTCGCGCAGAAAATCGACGAGTGAGAACTCAGCATCCACCCGATCCACTGTCGCTGCGGGTTGAGCCGCGTCGCCGACAACGACATCGCTGAAATGCAGCCGTGGCTGCGGCAGCAGCGAAAACTCGATGTCCCCGCGGATGGACACCTCGGTGCCCAGCACCCCGGACGCCAGCTGCTCCATGCGGTCACGATAATCGCTCCACTGGATGAACCGAGGCGCAATGAACGCACCCGCCAGAGCAATGATCACCAACAAGCCGACAACAATATAGATGCGGTTTAGCAAGGGGTTGTGTCCGCTCTTAAGGGTCTGCCCAGTGTAGGTCATAACAGCCTATGCGCAAGCCTGCCATCGCTCAGTCCACATCACAAGTCTCCAGCGCCGCCAAGCGGCCAGACCGTCCAGCCATATACAGCACCCGCCCGGCTGCCTATATTGCGGGACGTGAACAAAAAGAGATTCGTCAAGCCGCATGGCCGCTGAACCCGACCGCCTCGCCCGCCCACCTTCTGGACCCATCACCAGCCAGTTTGGCCGCCGCGATGCTGAATATCTGGCCGGACTAAACGAGGAACAGCGCGATGCCGTGCTGTCCATCGATGGCCCGCTATTGGTTCTGGCTGGCGCTGGCACTGGCAAGACGCGGGTTCTGACCACCCGAATTGCGCACATTCTGACGACGCGCAAGGCTCGCGGCCACGAAATCTTGTCGGTGACCTTCACCAACAAGGCGGCCCGCGAAATGAAGGAGCGCATCGCCAAACTGGTCGGTGCAACGGTCGAAGGCATGCCCTGGCTCGGGACATTTCACTCCATCGGGACCCGCATTCTGCGCCGCCATGCCGAGTTGGTTGGTCTCAAACCTGATTTTACTATTCTGGACACCGATGATCAGATCCGGCTGATCAAACAGCTGCTCGAGGTCGAAAATATCGACGAAAAACGCTGGCCCGCCAAACAGTTCGCCGCAATGATGGACAATTGGAAAAACCGGGCACTTCTGCCCAAGGATATTTCGGCGGCCGACAGCGCCTTTTTTGCCAACGGCCACGGCCAAAAGCTCTACGCCGATTATCAGGCCCGACTGAAAACACTGAACGCTGCCGATTTTGGCGATTTGCTGCTCGAATGCATCCGGCTGTTCCGCGAAAATCCGGACGTGTTGGCCCAGTACCACCGGCAGTTCCGCTACATGCTGGTGGATGAATACCAGGACAGCAATGTCGCCCAATATCTGTGGTTGCGCCTGTTGGCGCAGGGCAGACCGGCGTCCGAAGCCAATATTTGCGTGGTCGGTGACGACGACCAGTCGATCTATGGCTGGCGTGGTGCCGAAGTCGATAACATCTTGCGCTTCGAAAAAGATTTCCCGGGCGCCAAGGTTATCAAACTGGAGCGCAACTATCGCTCGACCGGCAATATCTTGCAGGCCGCCAGCCATTTGATTGCCTTCAACGAGGGGCGTCTCGGCAAGACCTTGCAGACCGATGTTGCCGAAAAAGGCGAGCTGGTCGCTGTCACCTCGGTATGGGATAGCGAAGAAGAGGCCCGCGCCATCGGCGAGGAATTGGAGCAGTATCAGCGCCAGGGCGAGCAGCTCAACGACATGGCCATTCTGGTACGCGCTTCGTTTCAGATGCGCGAATTTGAAGAACGCTTCATCACCCTGGGGTTGAACTACCGCGTCATCGGTGGTCCGCGCTTTTACGAGCGCAAAGAAGTGCGTGATGCATTGGCCTATCTGCGCCTGACCGCCCAGCCCGCCGATGATCTGGCGTTTGAACGCATCATCAATACCCCCAAGCGCGGTCTTGGCGACTCAACGCTCAAAATCCTGTTCGACACGGCCCGCCATTTGCAGATCCCGCTGCTCGCTGCAGTGCGCCAATTGCTTGAAACCGAAGAGCTCAAACCCAAACAGCGCACCACTTTGCGCCAATTGGTTGGCCAGTTCGATGATTGGGCCGAGCGACTGCGCACCATTCCCCATTTTGAGCTGGCCGAGCAAATCCTCGACGAAAGCGGCTATACCGCCATGTGGCAGGCCGACAAGGCACCCGACAGCCCCGGACGGCTTGAAAACCTCAAAGAGCTGGTTCGCTCGATGGAAGAGTTTGAATCACTTGGCGGCTTTTTGGAACATATTGCCCTGGTGATGGATCGCGCCACCAGCGACGAAGGCGATGCCGTCTCGATCATGACCCTGCATTCGGCCAAGGGGCTGGAATTCAACACCGTATTTCTGCCGGGATGGGAGGAAGGCCTGTTCCCGCATCAGCGCGCGCTCGATGAATCCGGTCGCGCCGGGCTGGAAGAAGAACGGCGCCTGGCTTATGTCGGCATCACCCGCGCCCGCAAACGGGCCCGCATTTCTGTGGCCCAAAACCGGCGCATCCACGGCCTGTGGCAATCGGCCATTCCGTCGCGCTTTCTCGACGAACTCCCCACCGAAGCCGTCGAAGTCAAAGACACCGGTTCGTCCTATGGTGGCTACGGCTACGGCGGCGGCGCCACCAGCCGCTTCAACAAAGCCGACCCGTTTGACAGCCTCTATGAAACCCCCGGCTGGAAACGCGCCCAGGCCCAGCAAGCCAGTCGCAAGGGTGGCGGTCCGCTCACTATTGACGGTGACCTGGTCGCCCACTCAGTTGACCTCGGCGGCGCCACCTCCGCCTACCGTTTCGGCGAACGCGTCTTCCATCTGAAGTTTGGTTACGGCGCCATTACCGGCATCGAAGGCAACAAGCTAACCATTGATTTCGAGCAGGCCGGACGCAAGAAGGTTTTGGATAGCTTTATCAAGAAGGGGTGAGGTAGACCCGTTTCCAGCATTGCCTGCTGCTCGTTCCCCTGCGCCCCGTTCGCGCTCATCCATTGCGAAAATTTTGTTCGTTGATCGTCACCAGCTTCGCGCCGGGCCCGCGCGGGGGCGTCTCTTTGCCACCCCTTTTGCGGCGCGCCGACAGTTCCTATATTGGCTGGCAACAACGATATCAGACCCCGGAGTTCCCCATGATCGTCACCACGACCCCATCCATCGAAGGCCGCCCGGCCCGCGAATATCTCGGCATAGTCACCGGCGAGGTGATCGTCGGCGCCAATATTTTCAAGGATCTGTTCGCCGGCATCCGCGACATCGTCGGCGGCCGCGCCGGTGCTTATGAGCGCACACTGGCCGATGCGCGCGTTTTGGCATTTCAGGAACTCGAAGCTGCAGCGAGCCAGCGCGGCGCCGATGCCGTGATCGGCGTCGATATCGACTATGAAGTCGTCGGCCAGGGCGGCTCCATGCTGATGGTTTCGGTCTCAGGCACCGCAGTCAAACTCTAGGCCAAAAGCCGCCATCACGGCACAATCAGCCCGCCCGCATAAACCAGCGCATAGGCCTCGACCCCACCGCAGCTGATCGCTTCGCGTCCCTGAAAATGACGGACATCGCCGCTTGATGCATCAATATAGTCGCCATATGGACCACTCCAGGTGAACCCGCCGAGAAACCGCCCCTCGTCATACATCGCCGAAAGCGCCGCTTTGATGGTTTGCCCGGCCCGCTCGCCATCAATGAGGTCCGGCCGGGTGATGAAGCCATAATAATTCATCGCCCAGACCGGCTCATCGCCAAGCCACACTGTCTCCTGACCAATGAAATTGGTGCCGCCAAAATAGCTGTCGCGATAATGCCAGCGTCCGTCGTCCCACCCCAGATCATGGCTTGCTGGCCGACTGGACGCCATTTTGGCGCCCCCTCCGACATAACAAGCCCGTTTGGCTGCCACCACAAACGCGGTCAGTTCTTCTTGTTCCATTGCGATCCCCATTTGAACAAATCATGAACATTAGCCTCTTGCTCGTCAAGTCCTCGCGCTGTGGTTGACTTGCCAGCCACGAATGCCGCAACAAGGGCCAAATCCGAAGCGAGAAGTCCCATGTCCGTCGATCAGCTATCCGCCCCATTGTCCAAAGAGCAGGCCTACGCACTGGTTGACGCTGTCATGGAGCGCGACGATCTGGCGCTCACCGCTTCGGCCCATGAAAACGAAGACACCGGTGAGTGGTTTTTCGAAGCGACCTGCGATAGCCCGCCAGACCTCGCAGAATTCGCCACGCTGGCCCACCAGACGCTTGGCGGAAGCGTTGACTTTTCAGTGGCCCCAATCGACCCCGATATCAACTGGGTGGCCAAATCGCTTGAAGGCCTGGCTCCGGTCATCGCCGGGGGCTTTTATGTTTATGGAAGTCACGAGACCGGGCCGATCCCAGCCGGATTGACCGCCATGCGGATCGACGCGGCCCAGGCATTTGGCACTGGCCATCACGAAACCACCACGGGCTGCCTTGAAGCCATCGATCGCGTCCTGAAACGCACCAAGCCGCGCAATCTGCTCGATGTCGGCACCGGCACCGGCGTTTTGGCGATCGCCATGGCCAAGCGGTTAAAATTGGCGGTTATCGCCAGCGATATTGATCCGGTTGCGGTGACCACCACCGCAGAAAATGCCCATCAAAACGGCGTCGGTAAGTTGATCATTCCTCTGGTCGCCACCGGCCTTGACCACCAGATCATTGCGCGCAACGCGCCCTATGATCTGATCGCCGCCAATATTTTGGCGGGCCCCCTCACCCAATTGGCTCCGGCGATGGGCAAAGTTGCCGGGCACGGCTGTTCGATCATTCTGTCAGGAATTTTGGGTCGCCAGGCCGCGCGGGTCATTTCCGCCTATGCCCAACACGATATGGTGCTGCGCCAAAAGTTGGTTAAAAAGGACTGGGTGACCCTGATCCTGGAAAAGCGCTAGTAGGCCGGTTGCTTCAGCCGACAAAAGCAAAATCCCCGAAGCGGGCTCCGGGGATCAAATTGATCGTCAGCGATAAACTAGACCGGCCTTATGGCCGCTTGGTGAATGCGCCGATCAGCTGGTGCTGCATCCGATAGCTGATCTGGCGGCTCGATTCGCGACCATTGGCGCCAATTATGGACCCAAGGGTCTTTCCGAAGTCGTTCTTGCTTTCAGTCATTGCAATCTCCATGCACTTTGCCAACGGTCTGTTGCCGTCAACACGTTCTATTTAGGTTGTCGACCAACCATTGGTTAGCCCTAACGCGACAAACCAGCCATGCCCGAGCCGCAGGGCGCGTTACCGCTTCGTTAATCCCAACCTTCGCTTGGCAATTCACGAATAAATCTGGCGCCCCCATTTACGCGGCAATTATAGTGTAGCTAAAGTAGCGATGTTACTTCGTTGTGAGGCACGCCGGAATCAGCCCCGGCTCAGGGAACCGCCAATGACCGCCAAAGCCTTTCCACCCGCCGTCTTTCAGAGTTTTTCCGAACAAACCGACCCAAAAAACGTCGCTCCACGCCTCGCCGCCCTGCGCGCTGAGCTGGAAAAAGCCGGGTTGGATGCCTTCCTGATCCCGCGCGCCGACGCCCATCGTGGCGAATCGGTCCCGCCCGGCGAAGCTCGGTTGGCCTATGTCACTGGCTTTACTGGTTCGGCCGGCATCGCCATTGTTGGGCGGACCGGCGCTGGATTGTTCATTGACAGCCGTTACACGCTGCAGGCCCCGGCACAAACCGACACCAGTGCCATTACTGTCCACGAAGTGCTGCAAGGCGGGCTGTCAGCCGACCTCGGCAATTATGCGCCCCAAAACGGCCGTATCGGCTATGATGCATGGCTGCACAGTCCAGGGGAAATTGCTGATCTGGCCACCAAGCTTTCGGGCCGCGCCACCTTGGTTCCGGTCAACAATCTGGTGGACGCCATCTGGCAAAACCGTCCTGGTGGCCCAGTCTCGACCATCGAATTTCTTGGCCACAACCGCGCCGGAAAAACCTCTAGCGTAAAGCTTGCGGAGTTGCAGGCCAGCCTGATCGCCGATCAGGCCGACGCCACCGTCTTGACCCTGCCTGAGTCAATCTGCTGGCTGTTCAATATGCGCGGGCGCGACGTTCCCAACACGCCGTTTGTGCTTGGCTTTGCCATTATTCCCAGCGCTGGCCTGCCCACGATCTATCTGGACGCCGCAAAAATCACGGCAGAATTGCCCAAGGAACTGGCCGGAATTGCCTTGGTCGCCGACGCCAAGGACTTACCAGCTGCGCTGGCTGCTCTCGGCCATGACGCCAAGACCGTGCTGATCGATCCAGCGACGGCCCCGGCCGCTATCGCCTCGGCGCTTTCCGCCGCCGGCGCCAAGCTGCTGGAAAAACGCGATCCGGTCCTGTTGCCAAAATCGCGAAAGAACGCGGCAGAAATCGCTGGTATGCGCGAAGCCCACCGGTTGGATGCCGTTGCCATGGTCAAGTTCCTGCACTGGTTTGACCAGAATGCGCCTTCGGGCACCCTGACCGAAATCGACATTGTTACCGCGCTGGAAGCATTCCGGCGCGAAGAGGAAAGCTGCGTCGACGCCAGTTTTGACACCATCTCCGGTGCCGGAGCCAATGGTGCCATGAACCATTACCGGGTGACGACCAAAACCAATAGAACCCTCAAGGCTGGCGAGATCATGCTGGTCGATAGCGGCGCTCAATATCTGTCGGGCACCACCGACATTACCCGGACCATGGCTACAGGCACGGCAACCGCCGAACAAATCGATCGGTTCACGCGCGTGCTCAAGGGCATGTTGTCCATCTCGATGGCGCGGTTCCCCAAGGGAACCTCGGGCGCTCAAATCGACGTCTTGGCTCGCCAACACCTTTGGCAGGTGGGTCAGACCTATAATCACGGGACCGGCCACGGTGTTGGCGCTTTTCTGTCGGTGCATGAAGGGCCAACGGGCATCGGGCCCCGCTATCCAACGCCATTGGAAGCAGGGATGATCCTCTCAAACGAGCCCGGATTTTATAAGACCGGCGAGTTTGGCATCCGCATCGAAAACCTGATCGTCACTCAGCAGAGCGCGATTGCCGAAGGCTATTTGGATTTTGAGACCATCACCTTTGTGCCCATCGACAAGCGCCTCATCGACCCCAGCCTACTTGTTCCAGCCGAGCGCGATTGGCTTAACGCTTACCACCAACAGGTTTGGACCATGATTGGTCCGCTGGTGACGGGGCCGGTTAAAGATTGGCTCAAGACAGCCACCAGCCCGCTCTAGGTTCAAAGCGCTTAGTCCCGATAAAATCAGCTCTCGCCGATATGGCGAGAGCCCACCAATTGGCCTTTTCGCCTAAAAGCCCTGCGGATCATAGGTTAAGACCCAGGACAGCAGCCAGTGGTCTTCATGGCCAATCGAGGCAACATCATCCACGGTCCAGCCACCGTTCTCGCGTACCAGGGCGATACTGAGTAGGCGCGGCTGATCGAAATTGTGATAGCTGACAGTGATCACCGCGTTGTCGCCCAGAAGTGTCGGCTCGCTGATCACCAAGTCATACAGTAACGCATTGGTGTCAGGCAAAAACGGGTTGAACGGCCCCGCTGCCGGCATCACCTCAACCGCAGCAAGAGCTGGATTGGCTCCCAATTCCCGTTCCTGCCGCGCGGCAATCAAGGCCGCGAGTTTGCTGGAATAATAGCGGCTCGGGTCCGCAGCTGCCTGGCCCGGCTGATAGAGGGCGTAAATAGCGCTCACTAACGCCTTGGGATCGCTAAACAGTTCGGCGCCAAAACTTGCGGTGCTAGATACCAATGCAATGACAAAAATCAGTAGCTTACGCATGCTCGCGCCCCTGTGATCACGCCAGCTTGCCTGCCCTTGGGGGCGCAACTATGTCTGACATGCGGCAAGACTGCGGCCACAGAATTATCGCCCCGTGGGCCGCCGCCAGCGTCAGTATTGATAGCTCTTGAAGATATCGACCAAAGAGTACTGCACATCACCGCTGGTCGAGCTGACATTGTCGACTTTCCAGCCGTCTTCGTTGACCAAATCATATGTCAAACTATTGGCGATTTCGAAATTTTTGAATGTCACGTCGACGGTCGCCTTGTCGCCATCGATCTTGGCAGTGCCGATTTTCAATTCGGTGAGACCCCAGTCCTGCCCATTGATGAACGGATCAAAATCAACGGCGCCAATCTCTCCGCCAGCAGCCTCTAGGTCGGCATCATAGAGCGCGTTTAATGCCGCAGTACGAAACGTCGATTGATCCTCGGGCAGGTCGTCTACGAGGTATGGCGCGTAAAGCGCCATCAGCATCGCCTCTGGCGTGTCAAAGTTTTGGGCCATCGCGACGGGCAAAAAGCCCATGCTCAGTGCCGCAACCAAAGTCATCAAACGCATAGAATTCTCCAAAACCCGTTAGTTGAGCAGCGGATCGTCAGTGAGCAATTCGCTGAGCCGCCAACCACCGCCACCGTAATCGCCCAAATAGATATCATCAATTTTCCAGCCGTTCGCCTGCATAACCAGTTCAAAATGCAGGATTATTGAAGCTGGTTCCCCAAGAGTTACTTCGGCAGAGGCTCGAATTCCGTCAATCAGCGGTTCGCCCACAAAAGGACGTTCGCCATCGGGGCCTGGCGATCTGCCAAAGGCATCGCCCTGCACCCGGCGAACCTCGCCTCCAGCTTCACGAGCCTTGTCGGCATCCAGCAAGACCAGCATCGTATCTGAGAAATAGGATCGCTCGTCGGTCCAGTCCGCACTCGGTCGGCCCGCATAAATATGCACCAGCAGGTCCTTGGGAGAGCTGAACTCGACCGCGCAGGCAAATCCCGGCAGCGATAGCGCCACCAGACCAACCGCCAACACAAGCGCCCGCATCGCCGACCTCAATTGAACCAGAACGCATACCCCCACAAATTGTCACCAAAAACGCGATTGGCGCTGGCAAAGGACGCGCCATCGGCGATTGGCCCCTCGTGTAGAAACGGCAGCGCGCCGTAGCCGGTCAACAACATCACCAGATCTGTCTCGGACGCTGTTTCGAAATACATCTTGAGATCAAATCCCAGTTTGAAGCGCCAGTGCGGCACCAGCAGAGTGCCATCTAGCAGCTGGTCCGCAGTATCCAGGGTCTCCATCCAAGCCGCTATCGTCTCGTTGGTCACTGCCGTGTCGGGAATAATCGAAGTCTGCCGTGGCGATGGGACCAGTTCGCGGTTATCGTCAGATTCAGCCTGAATAGCTTGCCAGTTCTGCCGCGACAGCGCGGTGATCGACTTGAGACGCGCCAGCACCCCGGCCAGCCGTTCTGGCTCGACAACCTTGAAATTCAGATTGTGGATGGCAGCAATGATATCGGCAATCCCGCTGTCGGTCGTGGGGTCAACGAACAATTGACCGGCATGATCAAAATCGGCCATCGGCAGGTCAGATCTTGGAAACAGGCGGTGGAAATACACATTTACCAGTGGCTCAAAGTCATGGGCCAGAAGAAAGTCTGGTTGGACGGCAAGCACTTGGGAATAACCGGCGAGCCAAATGGCGTCAGCCCGATCAAAACCAATTTGAGTATCGGGCGCAGTGGCGCCATCCTTGTGTTTGACTTTACCGCCGCCAGTAGTTTCGGGCCCTGGCATCGTGTCGCCGCTCAAGCCCATCAGCGGGGCAATGAACGCCCCCAGGCTCTCCGCCTCTTCGGCTTCACCATCGCCATTGACATCAACCCTGATCTGCATCGGATCGATCAGCACCACATAATCGCCGGACGCACCGCCAGCCTCGAGCAAACTTTTGGCCGCATCCATGCTACTGACGAAGTCGTCCAACATGGTGCGCAGCGCCGCATAACTCACTTTTTCAGGATTCAGGTTTGCCGGACCTGCAGAGGTCGCAGAGGTTCCCAGAAAAAGGCTGAAGGCAGTGGAATCAGGGATAACCGCGCCATAGCGATAAAGGTCCTGGGCCAAACCCTCGATGCCGGTCGCAAGGGTCAGAAGCCCTTGGCCAAAACGGGCCTCGGCGTCATCCAACGGCATCTGCGCCAATCTGGCGATCCCCGCCTCCAGTTTTCCGGAATAGAGGCTATCCCTTAATATATCACCGGCTTCGCTGGCCTGGACCACGCTGGGCAGAAGCAGCGCCGCAACCAGCGCGCCCATGAGTTCTTTGTGCATCAATTTCTCCCAGCGCAGATTGCGCCCGTTACTTGCCAATCAGTGCAAACCACTCATCTTCGCTGATGACCCGCACCCCTGCATCCTCGGCCTTTTTCAGCTTTGAACCAGCACCCGGGCCCGCCACTAATATGTCGGTGGCCGCCGAAACCGATCCGGCCACTTTGGCCCCAACCCGTTCGGCCATAGCTTTGGCTTCCGATCGTGTCATTTTTTCGAGCGACCCAGTGAACACCACGGTTTTGCCCGCCACCGCGCTGTCCGCCGAAATGGTGACCACATAAGGCTTCGGTGTGACCTGATCCAGCAGCTCATTCAGCGCCTGCTCGTTGCGTTCATTGCCGAAAAAAGCCAACACCGAAGCGAGCACGGCTTCACCAATGCCATTGATCGGTGGGAACACCGCGCTGATATCGCCCTCGTGCCGCGCCGCCAAAAGCGCCGCATCCCGAAAGGCCGCCATGGTCCCAAAGGTCTTGGCCAGCAGTGCGGCGGTGGTTTCTCCGACATGCCGTATCCCGAGCGCAAAAATGAACCGGTCTAATTCGGGCTCTCGACGCGCGTCGATCGCGTCGAATAGTTTTTTTACCGAAGTGGGGCCAAACCCTTCCACATCCTTGAGTTTTTTGATGGCTCGTTCGTCGCGGGCCCGCAATGTGAATATATCTGCGGGCCGCGCGATGCGGCCTTCCAGATAAAATTGGGCAATTTGCTTGTCACCGAGCCCGTCGATGTCGAGGGCATCGCGCCCGACGAAATGTTTGAGGTTCTCCACCGCTTGCGCCGGACAGATCATTTCGCCGGTGCAGCGGCGGACCGCATCGCGCTTGCCGGTCTTCTCATTGATTTCGCGGACCGCCTCAGAACCACATTCCGGGCAACGATGCGGGAACTCGAACGCCACCGCATCGGCAGGCCGTTTACCGACCACAACATCAACGATCTGAGGGATAACATCGCCGGCCCGTTGCACAATGACCGTGTCGCCAATCCGCAGGTCGATCCCATTGCGGATAGGCTCGCCAGCACTGCCCAGTCCCTTGATATAATCCTCATTATGCAGCGTGGCGTTTTCCACCACCACGCCGCCAACCGTGACTGGCGCCAGCCGCGCCACCGGCGTCAGCGCTCCGGTGCGCCCGACTTGAATGTCAATGCCAAGCAATAAGGTCGTCGCCTGTTCAGCCGGGAACTTGTGGGCTATTGCCCAGCGGGGCGCGCGGGCCACAAACCCCCAGCGTTGCTGCAAATCCAGCCGGTCCAGCTTGTAAACCACCCCATCAATGTCGTAGCCCAGCGATGCCCTTTGCGCCTCAATCGCCCGGTAATGGGCCAGCAATTCATCGACCCTTGCGGTACGGATCATCAATGGATTGGTCTGGAAACCCCAGCTCTGAAACTCTTTGACTGCCTCGAACTGGGTCAGTGCGGGCGGCGCTGAAGCCTGCCCCCAGGCATAGGCAAAAAACCTCAGATTTCGACTCGCCGTAACGCTCACGTCCAATTGGCGTAGCGATCCTGCCGCGGTGTTTCTTGGGTTGACATAGACCTGCCCGCCACTCGCCGCCGATTTCTCGTTGAGTGCCTTGAACTCGGCATGGGTCATATAAACCTCGCCGCGAATCTCGATGACCTCCGGCCAGCCTTCGCCCTTCAGGCGGTGCGGAATGTCGGCAATGGTCTTGAGATTGGCCGTGATGTCCTCGCCAACCGCGCCGTCTCCGCGTGTCGCACCTTTGACCAGAACACCGTTTTCATAGCGCAAGGATGCCGATAGCCCATCAATCTTGGGCTCGGCGGTGAACACCAGTTCCAGATCCCTGTCGCGCTCGAAAAACTTATGACCGCGCGCCACGAACTCGGCCACGTCCTCATCGGCAAAGGCATTGGAGAGGCTCAGCATCGGCACGCCATGCCTAACCTTGGCGAACCCTTCCGATGGAGCCGCACCGACCAAAGCCGATGGACCTTGGCCAAGCGCCAGCTCGGGAAACGCTGCCTCTATCGCCTCATGGCGCCGCCGCAACGCGTCATATTCAGCATCGGTCAGCTCAGGGGCGTCGTTCTGGTGGTAAGCTATATCTGCTTTGGAAATATCGGCAGCCAGCCGCGCCAACTCAATGCGCGCCTCGTCTTCGCTGAAGTCCTCAATTGCCTTGGTCAACGCTTTGCCTTCCCTTGATCCGGGCTTATTGTTCGGTTCAGGCAGCCGGTTCTTTACCCGACCTCACTCATCAACTTGCTCGCCGCGGCTCTGGCTTCCTCGGTTACGGTCGCCCCGGCCAACATCCGCGCCACCTCCTCGCGACGAGCTGGTCCGTCGAGCGGCTTGAC
The DNA here is from genome assembly GCA_943372435.1 of Devosia equisanguinis. Lineage (GTDB taxonomy): Bacteria > Pseudomonadota > Alphaproteobacteria > Rhizobiales > Devosiaceae > Devosia > Devosia equisanguinis_A. Next base: position 350,161 of record CALRYQ010000002.1, on the reverse strand, counting down.
ATGCGTGCGTACAAACGCGCCCTCATCGACCGCCTGCTTTTCGATCAGCAAATGTCGTTGCGCCCGCGCCGCGACTTGTGGTGCATGGGTGACGGCCAGCACCTGAACCTTGTCGGCCAACCGAGCCAGGCGTCGTCCGATCGCGTCCGCGACCGCGCCCCCAACTCCAGTGTCGATTTCGTCAAAAATCAACACTGGCGCCGAGCCCCGGTCGGCCAGTACAACTTTGAGCGCCAAAAGGAAGCGCGACAGCTCGCCGCCCGACGCCACCTTGAGCAGCGGACCCGGCGCTGTCCCGGGATTGGTCTGCACATGAAATGCAATTTGGTCGAACCCGGAATTGGCAATTCGAGTGGCATCGACCTGGTGGTCGACGATAAACCTGGCCGCACCCAGCTTGAGGTCTGGCAATTCCATGCCCACAGCCTCACTCAATGCGCCAGCGGACTTGGCGCGCGCCGCACTGAGGTCTTGCGCCAGTTCGCCATAGATGGCCCGCGCGCCCGAGGCCGCCTGCTCCAGCGCCAGCAGCCGGGTTTCGCCGCTTTGTAGGGTTTCAAGGTCGTTGCGATACTGTGCCAACACCTGCGCCAAGCCATCGCAGCTGGTCTGGTGCTTGCGTGCAGCGCCGCGCAGCGCAAACAATCGCTCCTCAACGCGCTCCAGTTCTGCCGGATCATAGGCCATCTCACGTTTCAAGGCTTCCAGCGCGTCAGAGGTTACATCCAGCGCCACCAGTGTGGCGTCCAACCCATCCACGATCGGCTGGAACAATGTGGCGCCACCATCGACCTTGCGCATCAGGCGCCGCATCAAACTCGACAGCGCCGGCCCGGGGGCCGACGGCCCATTCAACAACTCGTCAGTCTCGACAACGTCGGACGCCGATTTTTCGATCTGCATCAGTGCTTGTCGGCGTTCAGCGAGTTCCACCTCCTCGCCAGCCGCAGGGGCCAGAGCACTCAATTCTTCCACGGTATGACGGGCATAGTCTTCCTTGGCCAACGCCGCAGCGACCAGGGCTTTCTGCTCGGCGACGGCGGTTTGAGCGTCAACAAGGCACTGCCAAGCATCACGCACCGCAAGCGCTGCGGGTTCCAGCCCGCCAAAGGCATCAAGCGCCGCCCGGTGGGTTGCGCCATCGACCAGGGCGCGATCATCGTGCTGGCCATGAATTTCGACAATTTGCGCGCCGACGCGCTGCAGCAGTGCTGCCGACACTGGCTGGTCGTTGATGAAGGCGCGTGTTCGACCATCGGCAAACTGCACGCGGCGCAAAATGATGTCTTCATCATCAGGGATGGCGTTGTCGCGCAACACCTGCCGCGCCGGATGGTCCCCTGCAAGTTGCAACACCGCCACAACCTGCCCGCTGTCACAGCCATTGCGTACAAGGGACGCATCGCCTCGCCCGCCCAACGCCAAGGTTAACGCATCAAGCAGGATGGACTTGCCCGCCCCGGTTTCCCCGGTCAGCACCGTCATCCCGCGGTCGAGCGCCAGATCGAGTTGGTCGATCAGAACTATGTTCCGAACGGAAAGCGCATTCAGCATTCCGGAGTGATCCTAAGCCAATTTGTCGTCCGCACCGGCTCTGGTTGTAGCCGTGGCATCGGCGGGGCGAAAGCAATATTCAAGTCGGAGCCAGTCAATACCCACGCTTGATTCCACCTGCTCAAACAATTCGGGTGCGCCAGCAAGCTAGCGCACCCGTGAACAAACAAGCAACAAATTATTGCACTAGTTGATCTTTGGCGCCAGCCAGCTCCCGGCCGCGACCTCTGGGGTTAGTCCCTGCTTCGCCAACAGGTCAAACGCTTGCTGATACCAGGTGCTGGACGGATAATTGTGCCCAAGCACAGCAGCAGCGGTCCGCGCTTCAGTCGTCAGTCCCAACGCCAGATTGGCTTCAGTCAAGCGATACAGAGCCTCTTCAATATGGGTAGACGTCTGGTAATTCTCCACGACCGCCCGGAAGCGGTTGATCGCGGCAGCATATTGACCATTGCCGAGATAATACCGGCCCACCGACATTTCCTTGCCCGGTATTTGGTCCGTTGCGACCAACAGCTTTTCCTTGGCGTCCTTGGCATATTCAGACTGCGGGAAGTTGTTGATCAACAGCGAGTAAGTTTCGATCGCGTCGCGTGACAATTGCTGATCGCGGGTTATGTCCTTGATCTGGCCAAAATACGAGGTGCCCTTTAGATAGAGGACATAGGCAACGTCCTTGCCTGTCGGATAGATCGCCAGATAACGATCAGCTGCAAGGATCGCGTCATTGTACTTGCCAATTCGGTAATTGGCATAGACCTGCATCAATTTCGACTTCTCGGTCACTGGCGAGGTCGGATGCTGACGGTCGAGTTTTTCCAGCACCTTGATCGCCGTCATATACCGCTGGGCATCCATATCGTTGAGTGCCTGCTGATACAAAGCGTCTGGCGCAATGATCACTTCATCTTTGATCTTTGGTGGGCCAAACATGTTGAACCCGGAACAACCAGCCAGAACAAGCGCCATGAAGGCAACGGTAATCAGCCTGACGGCCCGGCTCGTCAAAGTTCCAAAAGCATCAGATGTCACGAACTGCCCGTCCTTCTAAGTCCCGCATTTGGCATGGGAACTATGCATAAATTGGATCAAAACTGTGACCGCACCAGTGCCGACATCACGTTACGAGCGGACAGATCGCAGATAAGGGTTCACGGTCAACCCTTCCGGCAAATCATCCAACGCGTCAAACTCGAGCGGCAAGTCCTCGGCCGAAACTATTTCATAATTGGCGTCGCTCGAAAAGAGACCGGTCAAAACGTGCGCGTTCAGCGCATGTCCGCCTTTGTAGGAGCGGAACCGCCCATAGATCGGCATCCCTCCGAGGGACAAGTCACCAATTGCATCAAGCAGTTTGTGCCGAACGAACTCGTCCTCGTAGCGCAGTCCGCCTGGGTTGAGGATACGGTCCTCATGCACGGTGATCGAGTTATCAAGGCTCGATCCCAAAGCGTATCCGGCCTGCCGCAACACCTTGGCGTCGCGCACAAAGCCAAACGTGCGCGCTGAGGATACGTCGTCAAAATAGCGGCGCGGCGACCAGTCAAAAATCATGCGCTGTCGACCGATGACCTTGCTGTCAAAATCAATCTCAAGATCGAGCGCGCGTCCGTTGTAGGGCTCCAGGGCCGCGAAGGCATCATTGTTGCGCACCGTAACCGCGCGCATAATCTTGATGAACTTGCGGTGCGATGGCTGAATATCCAGCCCAACCGCCACGATCCCTTCAACAAAGGGCCGCGCGCTGCCGTCCAAAATCGGGCATTCGCCGCCATCCAGAGTTATCATCGCGTTATCAACGCCCATGCCGGAGAGAGCCGACGTGACATGCTCAATGGTGGCAACACTGACACTGTCGCCCAGATCGAGCGTGGTGCACAGCGTTGTGCGGGTTATGCGCGAAAAATGCACCGCCACAGCGGTGGTCTTGCGGCCGCTGCCAAGCACACGGCAAATCATGAAGCCGCTATCGGCGGGCGCGGGTCCAAGCGTCAGGGTCACCGGTTGTCCGCTGTGCACGCCGTAGCCGCTAAAGGACAATTCACCGGCAAGGGTACGCTGGCGCGTGGAAAGCATATGCATACTTGAATAACTCCAGCCCAGCCCGACTTGGTGCACCTAACGTCTTATCCAAAAAAAACTCGGTGCGAAAGCCGCACCGAGCAATGTTTAGCAAATGAGGTAAGGCCGGGTTAGGCGTGTTTGCGCAGGAATGCAGGAATCTCGAGATGTTCTTTCGGCGGCGTCAGTGTCGGTTGACGACCCTGGGCATCGCTGCTGCCGTGCGCACCCTCATGGGGCTGCGGCGCCCGCGAAGACCTTGCGCCGCCTGCTTCAATGGCGCTGCGCGCGGCATTGTCATCGGCGAGGGAATGGTTGGGTTCGTCCCGCACCACCGGTTCACCCTGACCGAGGTTAATCCCAACGTTGGAGGCCAGACGCTTGAACAGAGCACGGGCATTGCGCGGCTCGCCATCCTGACGTTCCTGCCCTTCCTGTGACCGGCGAGCAACAATCGGCAGCTCCTCGGTGCGTGGCATACGGCGTTGGCCCTCAGGGCGGGCAGCGCTGGATGGAACATAGACGCTGGGGACTGGCAAATCGTTATGCTGGGTTGGCTCGTCGATCGCCTCGTGACTGAAGGCTGATGGCGTATAGGGCTCCACCGAAATTCCATCGTCCTCATGCTGATAGGTGCTTGGGGCAAACGTCTCAAAGGTGATAGCTTCGGCCACAGCCGCCTCGACCTGAAGCTCAATCTCTTGCTGCACAACCTGAGCAGACGAAAGTTGCGCGCGATGGGTCGGCTCCACCGGCACGTGGCGCTTTATCGAAAGCGGGGTGCGCGATGCGTGCGGCTTAGCAGGCTCCAACGCCTGGACCATGGTGGCGTCAGTTCCGGTGGCAACAACTGACACGCGGATCTTGCCGGTCATGGATGGATCATAGGTGGCGCCGAGAATGATATTGGCGTCGGGATCCACTTCCTCGCGAATGCGGCTGGCGGCCTCGTCAACCTCATAAAGGGTCAGATCAGGACCCCCGGTGATCGAAATCAGCAGACCCCGCGCGCCTTGCATCGATACGTCGTCAAGCAGTGGGTTGGCGATTGCGGCCTCGGCGGCGTGGCGCGCCCGGTCTTCCCCTGACGCCTCCCCGGTCCCCATCATCGCCTTACCCATGCCACGCATTACGGCACGCACGTCGGCGAAATCGAGGTTGATCAGGCCTTCTTTGACCATCAGATCGGTGATGCAGGCGACGCCCGAGAACAACACCTGGTCGGCCATCGCAAAGGCGTCGGCAAAGGTCGTCTTCTCGTTAGCGACCCGGAACAGGTTCTGGTTTGGAATGACAATGAGCGTATCGACATGCCGGTGCAGCTCATCAATGCCTTCATCGGCCAGGCGCTGACGGCGATTGCCTTCGAACGAAAAAGGTTTAGTGACGACGCCCACGGTCAGGATACCCTGCTCGCGCGCGGCCCGGGCTACGACTGGCGCAGCGCCAGTTCCGGTGCCACCACCCATTCCTGCGGTGATGAAAACCATGTGCGAACCGGACAGGTGATCATTGATCTCGTCCCAGCTCTCTTCAGCCGCGGCACGGCCAACTTCGGGATGGGAGCCGGCCCCTAGCCCTTCGGTAACGCCAACGCCCAGCTGGATGATCCGCTGCGCCTTGCTCAGGGCCAGTGCCTGCGCGTCGGTATTGGCCACTACGAAATCGACACCGTCCAAACCGGACTCGATCATGTTGTTGACAGCGTTACCGCCACCCCCGCCCACACCAAACACGGTGATGCGTGGCTTGAGTTCCTGAATGTCCGGGATGGTCAAATTGATGGTCATGAAAGGCCCCATAGGTGGCGTGGTTGTGTTAAGATTTACGCGCCAATTCGTTAACCCCGCCCTAACAATTGAGCCAATTCGCCTCAGCTGAATGCAATTTGCGAGACCTTTGGATTTCGTCAGCCGGGCCACCGAGCCCAAGCCCCTCGCTTGGGCGTGAGTTTTTGCAATCTAAAACAATAGCTTATAGAAAATTCCTTGGATAATTTGCGAACTTGCCAAGTTGCTGATGGTTAACCAATTGCTTTAGCCGGGGCGAAGGCTAGAAGCTGGTTTTCAACCAATTGCCGACCCGGGCGAAATAGCCGTCACTGCCCGTCAGGCGGTTGACTGCGCGTGGTTCGGTGTACTCCTGGGAACACACTTGCGGGTAAATCAACATGCCAGCAACCGCCGCAAAAGCTGCCCCCTTGGCCATCTCCGGTAGTCCGGCAATGCCCATTGGCCGACCGTTTCGCACATTTCGGGCCAACACGCGGCGCGCCACCTCGGGCAGTCCGGTCATTTCGCTGGCGCCGCCGGTCAACACAAACCGGCGCCCACAGACATCCATCATCGCGGTGGCCTGCATCCGGTCACGAATGGCGGTCAGAATTTCCTCAATGCGCGGCCGCATGATGCGGGTCAAGACCGATCTGGCAACTTGACCAGGGGCCTCGTCATGGCTGGCGCCAACTGGCTGGATCGAGATCATGTCGCGCTCGTCGGCCTGCCCCGGCAAAACGCTGCCGTAAAAGGTCTTTATGCGTTCCGCATCGGCAACGCTTACGGAGAGCTGGCGGGCAATGTCGAGAGTGAGATGGTGACCACCAATGGCGATGGCGTCGACATAGCACAAATGGCCTTCATTAAACACCGACACCGTCGTCGTCGCTCCGCCAAAGTCGATGCAGGCAACGCCCAGTTGCGATTCATCGTCGACCAGCGTGGCCAGCCCGCTCGCGTAAGGCGTGGCGATGAGCGCTTCGATCTGCAAATGACATCGATGCAGCACCAGTTCCAGATTGCGCATCGCCAGGGTTTCCGAGCTGACGACAGCCACATCGACCCCAAGTTTTTCGCCAACCATGCCCCGTGGGTCACGGATGCCCTTTTGCCCATCCAATGAATAGCCGATCGGCAGAGCGTGCACGATCGACCGCTCCGGTCTGACGCTGCGCTCGTTGACTGCGCGCAACACCCGTTGCAGGTCGGCCTGCTCGACCTCCTGTCCCGCCAGGGACACTGCTGCGGAAAATGTCTCGGAACCAAGCCGGCCCGCCGTCACATTGACGATCACCGATTCAAGGGTCAGCCCTGCCGCGCGTTCGGCCATGCCAACGACCGAACGGATGGCCTGCTCAGCGCGCTCGATGTCGCTGACGACGCCGCTTTTGACACCCGATGACGGTCCATAACCGAAACCGATAACCTCAGCCTGGTGTGAGCGTCCCTTCAAAGCCCGCCCTTCCGGACGCGGCGTCAACCGGGCAATCACACAGCAAATTTTGGTCGAACCAATATCCAGCACCCCAACCAACGTGGTGCGCCCCGGCTGCACCGGACGAAGTCGAGAGGTCATCGAGTCGGTCATCATTGCGCTGTGGTTTCTTCGTCGTGTTTGGCGGGGCGTACCGCGACCGTGCTTGGGACGCGAAGGTCAATGACGGTGACGTCGCGATCCAGCAATTGGTAGTCGCGCTGATAGGTTTCCAGGCTCGTGAGCGCCTGGGCCACGCCCTGTTCGGGCAGCTGCACCCGCAGGCCGGTGTCATAGATGATATCCCAGCGCCGATCAGCAATCCGCGACAGCGCCGCGATACCGCTCGAAAGCGACGGATATTGGTTGAGGGCACGGATCATCACCAATGCGTCATCGGCCGCTCCGTCCCCAACCACCAGAGGCAGGTCGCCAAAGGAGCCCTGATCCTCGCCGATCTGCTCGCCCTGCCCGTCCACCACAAACGTCACACCGTCCACCCGCCACCGCGCAACCGGTACTTTTTCGGACACGACAACACTCACGTCGCCTGGATAGCTCTTGCGCACACTGACACTGGCAACCGAGGGTAAGTCGGCAATGCGCTGCCGCGCTGCCTCGGCATCAAAACTGAGGGTCGAGGTGCGCGGCTCAACACCCAACGCATCAAAAATCGCCTGCTCGCTCGTCAGTGACTGGCCGCTGATCGAGATTTCGTCGATGGCAAAGCCAGCGTCGGCGAATTCGCCCTGGGCGACATCCGACAGCGTCGTCACCCCCGTGCCGATCGCCTCCCGGACTTGGTAGACAATGGCAATAAACAGGCAAACCGTCACCGCTGCCACCGCACGGATGATCTCGCGCTGATGCAACACCCACAAATGGCCCAGATTGACCGGCCCGCGCCGTGGCGCCCGCAGGGGCACAGGCAGCGCTTGCGGATTAAGCGTTCGGGTGCTGGGGATGTAAGCCCTGGCCGCTACCTGTTGCAACTCGCGTCCTCCACCATCCAGGAGACCAGCTCCTCGAACGAATGCCCGGCATGGGCCGCCTGTTCGGGCACGAGAGAGGTTTGCGTCATACCGGGCTGGGTGTTGATTTCCAGGCAGACCAGTTCGCCATCCTCACCCGCCTGGTCATTAAAGCGAAAGTCGCTTCTTGTGACGCCACGGCAGCCAAGCGCCGCATGGGCGGCAAGGCTCATCTTCTGCACTTTGTCGTAAATTTTCGGTGAAATTTGCGCCGGAACAATGTGGACGGAGCCGCCCGTGGCGTATTTTGCCTCGTAATTGTAGAACTTTAGCTCGGTGACGATTTCGGTGACGCCCAGGGCGACGTCGCCCATCACCGCACAGGTCAATTCACGGCCCGGGATATAGCGCTCGACCATCACCTCTTCGCCCGAATTCCAGTCTTCGCGCAGGATTTCCTGCGGCGGCTGATTGGCGCCCTGCGGCACGATATGCACGCCAAAGCTGGAGCCATCGGCAATCGGCTTGATTACATAAGGTGGGGCCATCACGTGGGCCTTGGCAGCCTCGCCACGCGGCACGATCACATGATCGGTCACCGGCACCCCGGCAGCCTTCATCACGATCTTGGCCTGGTGCTTGTCCATCGCCAAAGCTGACGCAAGTACGCCCGAATGAGTATAGGGGATCTGCAACAGCTCCAGCAGCCCCTGGATCATGCCGCTTTCGCCGAACGGTCCATGCAGCGCGTTGAACACAGCGTCTGGCCGCAATTCCATCAGGACAGTGGCGATGTCGCGACCAACATCGATATCGGTTACCCGGTAGCCGGCGCGGCTAAGTGCATCCGAGCAGGCCCGCCCGGACTTGAGCGACACCGGGCGCTCGTTGGACCAACCACCCATTAGTACAGCGACGTGTTTGGTCATGAAGAACTCCCAACTCGATATGCAACGGCACGAAGGACCCCCTCCCCAGCCCTCCCCGCAAGAGGGAGGGTGTCTGCCAGTGTGTGGGGCCAGACGGCGGTCCAATCACCAATCGGCACCTCCCCCCTTCCGGGGCAGGTTGGGAGGGGGGTGTTGGCGATGATCATACTCACACCGCCCCCGTGAAGACGTCGCCGTCCAAAAACTCGCGGACTTCCGCGCCGGGCACAAAATGCCCCATGCGACGGATCTCCCACACCAGGTCAATCCCGTGCTTGGCGCGGACCCGGTTGCGCACCGTTTCGCCCAGGGTTTCAATGTCGTGGGCGCTGGCTTCGTTGATGTTGAGCAGGAAGTTGGCGTGAAGCTCGCTCATCTGCGCGCCACCAACGGTCAGGCCGCGGCAACCGGCAGCATCGATCAACTTCCAGCTCGAATGCCCTTCGGGGTTCTTGAAGGTCGACCCTCCGGTCTTGGCCTTGGTCGGCTGACTGGCTTCGCGCTTCTCGGTGATCTCGCGCATCCGGCTGAGAATTTGGTCGGGTTCACCCGCAAAACCCTGGTAGGTTGCGGCCACAAATACCGCCCCGCGCGGCCCATTGGACTTGCGGTAGCGATACGCCATATCGGCATTGCTCAGCGTCACGATTTCACCCGCACGCGTTACCGCCCGCAGCTCAACCATCCGGTCTTTGGTCTCGGTGCCATAGCACCCGGCATTCATATAGAGCGCCCCGCCGATGCCGCCTGGAATGCCTCGATAAAACGTCAGCCCATCAATGCCCGCTTCAGCCGCCGCGGTCGCCACCTTCACATCCGGCAAGGCCGCGCCGACGCGGATGCGATGCCCATCCAGCACCTCGACGGCGCCAAAGCCCTTGCCGCTCAACCGGATGACCACACCGTCCAATCCGCCATCGCGGATCAGCAGGTTTGAGCCCAAACCGATCACCGTGACGCGAATGTCAGCCGGCAAATGCTTGAGGAAAAACGCCAGATCGTTCTCGTCGGCCGGTGTAAAAAACAATTGCGCCGGACCGCCAACGCGGAACCAGGTGACTTCGCTCAGCATCTGGTTGGGGATCAGCCGACCACGAACCTCTGCGATCCAGGGCTGCAAGCGCGGGATCAGATCTGGAAAACTCATTGTACCGGCTTTCCAAGCAATGCGCCCAACTCGGCTGGCAAGACGGCCGCCCATTGTGTGATATTGCCTGCGCCGAGCAACACCACATAGTCCCCATCCTGCGCGCGGCTGGCGATCAGCGGCGCCAGCGCTTCGGGTCGGTCGATGACGCGCACATCACGGTGACCGCGCGCCCGGATACGATTGGCCAGTTCTTCGTGGGTGACGCCCGCAATCGGTTGCTCACCAGCAGCGTAGACCGGCGCTACAATCACCGTGTCGGCGTCGTTAAAGCAGGCCGAGAAATCGTCGAACAAATCGTTGAGCCGCGAAAAGCGGTGCGGCTGCACGACAGCAATGACGTCACGCTTGGTGGATTGGCGTGCCGCCCGCAATACCGCTGATATTTCCACCGGATGGTGCCCGTAATCGTCGATAACGGTAATGCCTGCGACCAAGCCGGTTTTGGTGAAGCGACGCTTGACCCCGGAAAAGCCTTTCAACCCAAGCCGGATAGCGTCGGCAGAAACCAACAATTGGTTGGCCACCGCGATTGCAGCTGTGGCGTTTAACGCATTGTGCTCGCCCGGCATCGGCAGTTCCAACCCCTCGATGCGTTCCTGTGTCTGCCGGTTGCGATCGCGGATTTCGACAGCAAAATGGCTGACGCCAGCAACATTTTTAAGGTCAACCAAGCGCACATCGGCCTGCGGATTGCGGCCATAGGTAATCACCCGCCGGTCCCGGATTTCTCCCACCAGCGCCTGCACCTCGGGGTGATCGAGGCACATCACGGCAAAACCGTAGAACGGCACGTTTTCAACGAAGTTGAGAAACGCTTTCTTGACCGCCTCGAAATCCTTGTAATGATCCAGATGTTCCGGGTCGATATTGGTCACCACCACGACGTCGGCGGGCAATTTGATGAAAGTGCCGTCGCTTTCGTCGGCCTCCACCACCATCCACTCGCCACCACCCAGGCGCGCATTGGTGCCATAAGCATTGATGATCCCACCATTGATCACGGTCGGATCGAGACTACCGGCGTCCAGAAGCGTCGCCACCAGCGTGGTGGTCGTGGTCTTGCCGTGGGTGCCGCCGATGGCGATTGCGTTCTTGAACCGCATGATTTCAGCCAGCATCTCGGCTCGCCTGACCACGGGCAATGCGCGTGCCCGCGCCGCTACCAGCTCCGGGTTGTCCTTTTTGATGGCCGACGACACCACGACGACCGCCGCATCGCCCAGGTTTTCGGCGTTTTGGCCGATCGCGATATGAATTCCCATGTCCCGCAACCGCTGCACATTGGGGTTGGCCGCGGCGTCCGAGCCCTGCACCACATAGCCTTGATTGTGCAGGATTTCGGCGATGCCGCTCATGCCAATGCCGCCGATACCGACGAAATGAACCGGACCGATATTGCGAGGCATTTTCATAGCGATTGTTCCGGTTTCGTATTGCCCACGCCAGCCAGCCGTTCAGCAAGATCGGCCAGCTTTTCGACCGCGCGCGGCTGGCCCAGGGATCGAGCGGCCTCGGCTGCACGCGGTAGCGCTTGTGGGTCGGTTAATAGGGCGGTCAGGCGAGTGCCAAGCGATTGCGGCGACAGCGTGGCCTGATCGGCAATCCAGCCGCCGCCAGCGGCTTCCACCACCAGAGCGTTGTTTTTTTGGTCGCCGTCGATCGAACCGGGTAGTGGCACCATGATGGCGGGTCGACCCAAGACACACAGCTCGGCAATAGTTGACGCACCCGATCGCCCTACCACCAGATGGGCGTTCGCCATCCGTTCCGGCAAATCGTCAAAAAACGCTGCGAGCTCGACATTTACCCGGGCCAGCCGATAGGCCTCGGCGACCCGGTCCAGATCCTCTGCCCGACATTGTTGAACAATCTGTAGCCGGGCCCGAATTGCTTCCGGCACCAACGCCACAGCGGCAGGCACCAGGTCAGAAAACACCCTTGCACCCTGGCTACCGCCAAACACCACCAGCCGAATGGGGCCATTTTCTCCCAGCTCAGGATAAGGCGTCCCGGCGACCGCCCGCACTCGATCCCGCACCGGATTGCCGGTTACTAGCGTTTCCAGCCGCAAACCATCAGCGTGAAGCGTTTGCCCAAAGCTGAGCGCCAGCACATCGGCAAATCGAGCAAGTGCCCGGTTGGCGCGACCGAGCACCGCGTTCTGCTCATGCAAAATGCCGGGAATACCGCGAAGATTTGCCGCCAGGAAGGGCGGGAACGTTGGATAGCCACCAAATCCAATCACCGCATCCGGTTTGATTTGACCCAGCCTGCCAAAGGCGAGGCCAATTCCGCCCAGAATCTTGAAGACGGCTGTGATGAACTTGATCGGATGCTTGAGCGATGGCGTCGCTGCCGGCACGATATGGATTTCGCGGGCAGGAAAATTGGCGCCGTAATTTTCGACGCGATGATCGGTCATCAGCTCGATACTGTGCCCGCGGCGGATCAATTCCTGCGCCAATGCCATGGCCGGAAACAGGTGCCCTCCGGTTCCACCTGCCATAAGGACAAATTTCTTCATTCTGCCGGTGCCACCGCGCTGCGATAGCCGGGAAGGCCGGTGACCATGCGTTCCTCTGGCTTGGCACGGGTCAGGGCCAGCATCAGACCCATGCCCAAGGCGATAGCGATCATCGAGGTGCCGCCATAGCTGACGAACGGCAGCGTCATGCCCTTGGGCGGAATGAGATTGAGGTTCACCGCCAGATTGATGCTCGACTGCAGCCCGAACTGAATCGCCAGAGTGGCCGCTGCCAACCGCGAAAACAGGCTGGATTGCCGCTGCGCCGCCATCATGGCGCGCACGGCGATAAACGCAATCAACCCAACCAAAACCATGCAGAACAAAATGCCGAACTCTCCCGCCGCCGCCGAAAACACATAATCGGCATGCGCATCGGGGATCAGTTTTTTGGCAATTGATTCACCCGGCCCGCGCCCGAACCAGCCCCCTTCCAGCAGCGACTGCAAGGCGCGGTCGATCTGATAGGTGTTGCCGCCTGCGTCGGGATTGAGAAACGAATCGACCCGCTTGGCAAAGTGCGGGAACAGCGCATAGGCGCCAAACAGCAAGCCAACGCCGGCCCCGGCCAGTCCAAAAATGAACCACCAGGAAATGCCTGCCAAAAACATCAACCCGGCCCAGGTCGCCAGGATCAGTGCCGTCTGACCAATGTCAGGTTGCAACAACAGCCCACCCACAATCACCAGCATGATGGCGGTCGCAATCATTTTGCCGGGCACATTCTTGAGCACCATGCTTTCCGAAAACAACCAGGCCCCTATGACAGCAAAGGCCGGCTTGACGAACTCGGAGGGTTGAATTGATTGCCCCGCAAACGACATCCAGCGACGCGCGCCTTTGACCTCGGTGCCAAATTTGAGCGTCGCCCACAGCAGGGCGACCGAAATGATCAGGGTCACCAACGCCACCACGCGCGCTTGCCGATGATTGAGAAACGAGGCGCCGATCAGCACACCCAGCGCTGGCACACAAAATTCGGCGTGGCGAATGATGAAGTGCCAGGGATCAAGCCCCAGCCGTTCGGCGACCGGCGGACTGGCTGCAAAGCTTAGCACCATGCCGCAGGCCATCAACAGAATCAGGGCGGCCAGCAATTCGCGATCGATAGACCACCACCATTGCGCAATCGGTGTCTTTTTCGCCCGTGAAAACATCTATGCGCCAGCCGGAGCGGCCAGCCTCCTCACCAGAGAACTTAAGGCGGCATCCTAAGCTGACGATGGTTACCGATTGCTGACCGGATTTGCGTTTTGCAAAAAACCTTGGCGCCGTCGCGCAATGCGCATTCGGGTGGACCATAGACGTCACCGACAAGACCGATGCTCCGCCCAGGCTGCTGGCAAAGCCGCGTCCACCTCAAATCTAGGCGGTTCGATCCATCGTTTTATGGGCCAAAGGCGAAATGGTCGAATGGGTCGCGTTCTATGGAGCCTTAAAGCAACCGACTACCGCAGCTTGAGCGAACTCAGGCCGATCAGCGCCAAAACGAACGAGATGATCCAGAAACGGATCACCACCTGGCTCTCCGTCCAACCCAGATGCTCAAAATGATGGTGGATCGGCGCCATGCGGAACACCCGCTTGCCGGTCAACCGGAACGACGTCACCTGCACAATGACCGAAACGGTTTCGAGCACAAACAGCCCGCCAATAATGGCCAGCACGATCTCGTGCTTTGTGGCGACCGCGATCGAGCCCAAAGCGCCGCCAAGGGCCAGCGAGCCGGTATCGCCCATAAAGATTTGCGCCGGTGGGGCGTTGAACCACAAAAAGCCCAGTCCTGCACCGATCAGCGCCCCACACACCACCGAAAGCTCGGCCGTCCCCGGCACGTAATTGAGCAACAGGTAGTCCGAAAAGGTGACGCTGCCGACCAGATAGGCAATGAGCGCAAAACAAGCCGCCGCCACCATCACCGGCACGATGGCCAAGCCGTCGAGCCCATCGGTCAAATTCACCGAATTGCCCGCCGCCATGATGACAAAGCCGCCGAACAAAAAGAAGAACCACCCCAAATCAATGGCCAGTCCTTTGACAAACGGGAACAACAGCGCGGTGGAATTGGTCGGCTGGCCGAGGCGCGACAACGCATAACAGGCAACAACCCCAATGACCGCCTCGATCACCAGGCGTTGGCGCCCGCCAAAGCCTTTATGGCTCATGCGTTTGACCTTGAGATAGTCGTCGTAAAACCCGATTGCGCCAAAACCGACAGTGACGAACAGCACCACCCAGACATAACCATTGGTCAGATTCGACCACAACAAGGTCGAGGACACTGCTCCCGCCAAAATCATCAGCCCGCCCATGGTCGGCGTACCCTTTTTGGTCAGCAAATGACCGGCTGGGCCATCTTCACGGATCGGCTGACCCTTGCCCTGTTTCAGGCGCAGCTGCTTGATCATGCCGGGGCCGAACATGAACACAATGAACAACGCCGTCACCACCGCTCCAGCGGTGCGGAAGGTGATGTAACGAAATACGTTGAATGCGGTGACGCTCTCACCCAGCTGGCCGAGAAAATACAACATGGTCTGCTTGGGGTCTCCGCTGCGGCAGGCGCTTACTTGAATTTGTCGCGGATTGCCTGGACAACATCTGCCAGCAGCACGCTCTTGGACCCTTTGATCATAACTACATCGCCATAGGCAAGGTTGTTCAGAAGCACTGGCTGCATCTCTTGAGCACTCTTGAGGTGCAAGGTGACCCGGGACGGCCCGAGGACCTGCGCCAGCGCCTCCATATGGGCTCCAACCAGATAGATCTGATCCGCCCCGCAGGCGACCACTCTATCGGCAAGACTTGCGTGCAGCTGTGCGCTTTGCGGGCCCAGCTCCAGCATGTCGCCGAGCACCACGATCTTTCGGCCATCTGGGGCTTTGGCCGCGGCAAAAACCTCCAGCGCCGCGGTCATCGAAGCGGTGCTGGCGTTAAAGCTCTCATCGATCAACACCAACGGTTTGGCTGGATCGCCCAATCGCGTCTGGAGCCCGCGACCAGCCTGCGCGCCAAACCCCGTCAGCGCGGCGAGAGCCAATTTCAGGTCGACGCCAGCACGTTCGGCAACGGCCAATGCGGCAACCCCATTAGCGATCATGTGGCGGCCCGGAACATTCATCACCAACTCGTGCACTTGGCCAGCATGGGCAATTTTGGCCCGCGACTGATCTCCGTCCACAATCAGATCGGCAATGTGCCAATCGCTGCCGACAGCAAACCCATAGGTGACGATATTGGTGACGCCAGCGGCCATAGCGGCCGCCACCAACTGCCCGATCTGGGCATGGTCAGCGTTTAATATCGCGGTGCCGCCGGCTTCAAGCCCGACAAATATTTCCGCCTTGGCGTCGGCAATAGCCTCGATGGAGCCAAGTGTCTCCAAATGGGCAGGGGCAATGGTGGTTATGACGGCGATGTTGGGGCGTACCAGCCGCGTCAGGGCATCAATCTCGCCGCGCGCACTCATCCCCATTTCAAATACGCCAAACTGCGCCTCGCGCGGCAGGCCTGCCAGCATCAACGGAACACCCCAGTGATTGTTGAAGCTCTTGATGGAGGCGTGGGTCGACCCCGCTGCCGCAAGCACGGTGCGGATGGCTTCCTTGGTGGTGGTCTTGCCGACGCTGCCAGTAACGCCGACGATCGTGGCAGCGCTGCGCCGCCGTGCCATTGTCGCCAGATCACGCAATCCCTCCAGCGCGTCGGGCACGACAATGCATCGGTCGCCACTGGCCCGTCCGCTGCTCACCAAGGCGGCGACTGCCCCATTGGCCAACGCCGCATCGACAAAGTCGTGGCCATCGAAGCGCTTGCCCTCGATCGCCACGAACAGCGCATCCGGGCCCAGATCGCGCGAGTCAATCGAGATTGACCCTATCCCTTTCACCGCGGGATTGGCGGCGCGCCCACCGGTTGCCGCGAAAATCTCGTCTGCTGTGAAAAGTGTAGGCATTACATTCCCTTGAACACCTCGGCCACGACTTCATGGTCTGAAAAATGGTGCTTGCTCGTTCCGATGATCTGATAATCCTCGTGGCCCTTGCCGGCAATCAGCAGCACGTCACCGGACTTCATTTCTTTTATGGCCTCAGCAATCGCCGCCTTACGGTCGCCGACTTCTCTGGCCCCTTTGACCGCCGACATGATTTCGCTTCGGATCAACGCGGCGTCCTCGGTGCGGGGGTTGTCGTCCGTGACATAGACAATGTCGGCCGCGTCCTTGGCAATGGCACCCATTTGCGCGCGCTTGCCTTTGTCGCGGTCGCCACCACAGCCGAATACCACGATCAGCCGCCCCTTGGCATAAGGTCGCAATGCCGCCAAGGCCGCGCCGAGCGCGTCAGGCGTGTGGGCATAGTCGACAAATATGGCACCGCCCTTTGGCTCAGCCACCAGTTCCAGCCGCCCCTTGGCGCCCTTCAGCTCTGAAAGCGCTGGAAAGGCCTGGGACCGATCCACGCCCGTTGCCATGGCCAATGCTGCCGCAATCAATGCATTGCTCACCTGGAACTCGCCAGTGAGTGGTAAATGGAAGCTGGTCTTTTCGCCAACGTGGCGCACTTCAACGCGCTGGCCATAGCCCTCGCGTTCAACTGACAGGATTTCGATATAGGCACCTTCGCGGCCAACGGTCAGCAGCGTCGAACCATTGCCAAGGGCGGCAAACATGAAGGCCTCATGCTCTGGATCATCGACATTGACCACCGCAGGTCCGCCGTCGACCAGCAAATCGGTAAACAGCCGCAATTTTGCGTTCCGATAGGCGTCCATGTCCTCATGGTAGTCGAGGTGGTCGCGCGTCAGATTGGTGAAGGCGACGGCCTCAAAATAGATGCCGTCCATGCGGCGCTGATCCAGGCCGTGGCTCGACGCTTCTATCGCCACATGGTTGATCCCCTGTGCCCGCAACGCGCGCATATTCTGGTGCAATGCGCGCGAATCCGGGGTGGTCAGACTGCTGCCGCGCAGACCTTTGGGGGTCTCTACACCCAAAGTGCCTATGCTGGCGCCCTCAATACCCGCCGCCGCCCATATTTGGCGGACAAAAGAAACCACCGAGGTCTTGCCATTGGTGCCGGTGACCGCAACGGTTATTTCTGGTTGCGGTTCGAAGATGCGCGACGACGCCCTGGCATAGGCCGCCCGAACGTCCCGGACAATGATAACCGGCACACCCGGGTCCCCGACTGGCTGCTTGTCGCTGACAATCGCCAGCGCACCCATCCGAACGGCGTCGGCGACAAAGTCGTTGCCATGTGCGTTGGCGCCGGGCAACGCAAAAAAGATATCCCCCGGTTCAATCCGGCGGCTATCCGAGTTCAATCCAAAAATCAGGCCGAGGCCCTTTTTTGGCCGGGCGCCTGAGCCCTCGAGCAGTTGGGTTACACTTATTGACACTGGAGACTATCCCTCTGGATCAATCTATAAAAGTTCGGGAGGACGAAGACCTAGGTCAAGGCTTTCGCTGAAATCTGGAGCGACACCCAACATCGGGGCGACGCGCTGAATAATGCGACCGGTCATCATCCCGGCATTCCAGCCCGAGGTTGTTCCGGATTGGGCATTCTCGGCCTTCGGTTCATCCACCACCACCACCATAGCATACTGCGGATTGTCCATCGGGAACACCGAGGCAAAAACGTTGAAAACCTTGCCCGACGTGTACTGGCCGTCAATCACTTTTTCGGCAGTGCCGGTCTTGCCGCCGGCACGGTAGCCTTTGGCGACCTTCTCCATTTGGCTGCCTGACCCCTCAAGCGCATTGAGCCGCATCAAATAGCGCAGATCGACGCTGGTCGCCGGTTGGAGGACGCGCACATAGGCGGCCTCCGCTTCGGCCAAAGTGCGGTGATACAAGGTTGGCGCGATGTAATTGCCCCCGTTGGCAAAAGCCGCCATTGCGACCGCCATATGCAACGGCGAAATGCTCAGCCCATGCCCGAATGATGCCGTGGCTGCACCGACTTCTGAGAATTTTTGCGGGACACTCGGAAGCCGCATCTCCGGCAGCTCAAAGGGCACACGCCGGTCAAAACCCAATCGGGTCAGAAAACTGCGGAACTCTTCCTTGCCCAGGGTCTGCATCACCCGGATCGTGCCGATGTTGGACGAGTATTTGTAGATCTCAGGAACGCTGAGCACGCGGTGTTTACCGTGGAAGTCCTCAATCGTGTGGCGACCAAAACGAATGCCGAACCGCGCATCAAACTGATCGTTGAGCGTGACCTTTCCGCTATCAAGTGCCGCCGCCATGGTCACGGTCTTGAATGTCGAACCAAGTTCAAAAATACCGGCGGTAATCCGATTGAAACTGTCCTTAACCAGCGCCGAGCTTGGATCGTTCGGATCAAAATCGGGCAACGAGGCCAGGGCAATCACCTCGCCGGTGTGGATGTCAATCATCACTCCCGCAGCAGCGATGGCCTGATAGCGCGTCAACGCATCGACGAGTTCTTCATGCATGACATGTTGGACACGCATGTCGATCGAGAGTGTTACGGGCGTCAGCTCATTGCCGCGTGCCAATCCCAAGTCCTGCAACAACGCCAGGTCTTCACCATCGATATGGCGCTCAATCCCGGCGATGCCCTGGTTGTCGATATTGACCGACCCCAGGATATGCGAGGCCTCTGCCATGCCGGGGTAGAAGCGCTTGCTCTCTGTAATGAAATCAATCCCGGGGATGCCCAAACGCATAATGCGCTCCTGCACCGCCGGAGACAGCTCGCGCTCGATCCAGACAAAGCCTTTGTCACCAGACAAGCGCTGGCGCAGCCACGTCGGATCCAGATCAGGCAGCACAGTCAAAAGCTTTGCCGCCGCTTCATCGACGTCAATGATGTGGCGGGGCTCCGCGTAAAGTGAGGGCACCCGGATATCGACGGCCATTTCCAGACCATTGCGGTCCAGAATTGGCGGGCGTGTCGCAGTGATCACGTCGCGCGCCTGCCCTTCGATCGTGGAATCGGGCACCACCATACCCAGTTGCACCAGCCGCCCGCCGACGGCAAGAAAGCCAAGGATAAGTCCCAGGATCACCCAGCGGATGCGGGCCTGCGTCAGGCTGCCGCGCACTTTTCGGGCACCGTCCAGCGCAATAGTTGGAGCAAAGCCCTCGGCCATGGCTGCCATCACTGCAACCCCTCCAAAATGGCATCGATTGGATCAACGCCGGCATCAAGCGACAAAAACAATGCGTCCAACGCCTGATTGTCCGGTGCCGCCGGGCGCATAGGCAGATCGGTGAACGAGCCAAACTGCTTCTGCTGCACCAAGCCGATGCCCAAGGCTACCTGATGGCGTTTGATAATCGGCTCAATGTGCCCAGGCTGGTTCAACACCGCCCAGTCGGCTTTCAGCAGCGACAGGTCACCTTCCTGGCTGTCGATCAATGCCATCAGGGCTGACCGCTCGGTGGCAGTGTCCTCGATCGAGAACTTCAGGCCGTAGACGCCGGCAAGCACGAATATGCTGGTAATCATCAAGACGATATTGAGGTTGCGGATCAATTTGCGTCCCTCACCACCGGCACGCCAAGACCCTCAAAGCTTGCTGCGCGCGCCGCCGCGTCCGATCGGGTTGCTGACCGCAAAATTGACGAGCGCGACCGAGGATTGCGGGCAAGCTCTTCCGAGCCTGGTTTTCTGGCTTTGGCCACCTCGACCCAACGCCGCGCGTCAATTTGAACCTGAGGCAGGTGACGCGACTGTGTCGGCGCCCCTTTGTCCGGGTCAAGAAAGCGTTTGACGATTCGATCCTCAAGCGAGTGAAAAGCGATCACCGCCAGCCGACCACCCTCGCCCAACAGTCGTTCAGCTGCAAAAAGGCCCTCGACCAATTGCTCAAATTCGCCGTTGACGGCGATGCGCAGCGCCTGAAAACTCCGCGTTGCCGGGTGCGGATCGCCCGGCTTGCGCCCGATGGATTTCTCGATGATCTTGGCAAGTTCCAGGGTCGTGGTGATCGGGGCAATGTCCCGGGCGGCAACGATAAACTGGGCAATGCGGCGCGATTTGCGTTCCTCGCCAAATGCATACAGCAAATTGGCCAACGCCTCGGTTTCGAACTCGTTGACAATATCGGCGGCGCTTTGCCCGCTTGGGTCCATCCGCATGTCGAGCGGCCCGTCCCGCATGAACGAGAACCCGCGCTCGGCTTCGTCCAGCTGCATCGACGAAACCCCAATATCGAGCACCACGCCATCAACCCCACCATGGGCTGCGGCAAGGCTATCGAGCTCGGAAAAAGTCCCAGCGACAAAAGTAAACTGCTGCGGGAATTCGGATTTCAAGGCCTCGGCGAATTTGAGCACGTTGGGATCGCGATCAATGGCGATGACCTTGGCGCCAGCATTCAGGAGTGCACGCGAATAGCCGCCGGCCCCAAAGGTGCCGTCGACGATGCAGTGTCCATCAAGCGGGGACAGGGCAGCGATCACCTCGTTCAGCAAAACGGGGATATGGGGCCCAGAGGCTTGACTGCTTTCGGGCACAACACGCTTGCCCATGATCTGGCGGAACTCCACTTCCGGTCGCCCGACCGGTACGCACACGATCCGCACTGAAAGTGGGATCGAATGCACTTTGACCATGGACGCTTAAGATTCTGTTTCCCAAGACCGTTTTTGCGACCTTGCCGATGGAAATCGCTGTACGCAAAACAACTTGGCCCTGAAAAAGAAGGGCCGCGCCGTGAAGCGCAGCCCAAACTTGATGCCAGTTGACCTATAAGCCGGGTTCTGTAGGGCACCGCGCCAAAGCGCGGCACGTGGTGGCCATTCATCTGCGACCCCTGTTGCCAGGGCGCCTCGTGCAACCAACCCGGATGATCTGGCCTCAAAACCGGCTGGGGCCTAAGCCCCGCGTCATCCCTATTTGGTCTTGCTCCCGGTGGGGTTTACCGTGCCGGCCCGGTTGCCCGGCCCGCGGTGCGCTCTTACCGCACCCTTTCACCCTTACTCCAGCAGGCTGGAGCGGTTTGCTTTCTGTGGCACTTTCCCTAGGGTCGCCCCCGCCGGACGTTATCCGGCACCGTGTTTCGATGGAGCCCGGACTTTCCTCCACCCAGCAGTTACCCACTGGACAGCGGCCACCCGGTCAACTGGCCAGCGCAGCTTTAATGAGTGCTGGAGTTCACGGCAAGCTCAACCAATCAGTTTTGGCAATGGCGGCTTCATGATCGCGTTATAGGCGAGGTTGATCGAAGCCATTCGAGCAGTCGCAAGATCGATCAATTCGCCGGGAACGCCGCGCGCAATCAAACGATCCGGATGGTGTTCGGCCACCAGCACGCGATAGACGCGGCGCACTTCGTCTGGCTTGGCCTGTGGCGAAAGGCCAAGCACAAGGTACGGGTCAACACCAGCGTCGAGCATCACATGCTGGGCCGCCATCTGTTCGAACCGCGCCTGATCAAACCCAAAAATAGTGCTGACCGACTTCAAATAGTCCAGCTCTGCCTCGTGGACCATGCCATCGGCAGTGGCGATAAAGAACAGGCTATCCAAGACATGTTCCAGCGTCTCGGGGCGATCAGCAAAAAAGCGGGCGATTTTGCGGGCGTAGTGTTCGAACCCGGCGACGTCCTGTTTGGCCAGATTGAAGAGTCGCTCAACTTGCGGCTGATGGGCTGAGGCAACCTCGACAGTCAAATTGAACGCGCGCACTTCTGAAGCGGTAACCGCGCCATCAGCCATGGCCATCTTCGCCGACAGGGCAATCAACGCCAACGTAAATGCCGCATCGCGCCCACCGGGCAACCAGGTGTCGGGGTCCAAAATATTGACAATTGACCCGGCCACTCCGGTCCGTTGTGAGAACGAGCCGATGAAATCCGACAGTTTTTGCCAGATGTCCTGGTTCTTGTCAGTGCGGCGCATGCTGGAAATCGTCATCGCCGCCTCCGGTCGCGGGTTGTGTAGCGCAACCGCCACGAATAGTTTGGCAAGGGTATAGGCTCTACCCGCCGCGGTCCACCGCTACCAGCGCAACATAGATCTACCGTTATTCGCTGAAGGGAAAAAATGGAGCGCTGACCACACGCCCGACGACCCGGTCGCGCTTGCGGGCCGGCGCTGGCCCCTGGTTCAGAAAGAACCCGTCCGCATCATAGGTGCGGCTGGTTTGCCCGGCTCGGCGATTTGCCAAAAACTCGGACAAAGGTCCGTATTCCCAGTCCGCCAAATCCTGAGCATCGATAATATCGCTCTGGTCAGCAACCTGCTCCCGTTCCGGGTTGGGTCCAATAGCGGCCTCATCGATAATCAGCGGCGCAACCGCTATCGGCCGCATCGACAAGGGCATCGGTGTTGGCGCAACTCTACTTGTGTTGATTGCGCCCACTTGGATCGGGTCGACAGAGACCGGCTGCGCCCCAATTGCAGCAGTCGGGGGCACCGAAGCGACCACAGCGGTGGTCGGCTTGCCCGCCATTTGGGTGGCCGCAGTCTCAGGCTCTGAACCGGCCCCGGAAATATATGATGGCAGCGGCTTGCCGCTGGCAAGGAACTCATCAACAGCCCCCGCCGTCGCCGACACGCCACCGATCGCCGGACCCTGTAGGGGCTTGGTCGCACTCGGCTTGCCCGCGGCCACGGCGACGGCCGGCTTGGGGCGAGCGCTAACCGGCAGCGGAAACACATCGGGTTGCCGCGCTATTGTCAGGCGCTGCGCGCTCGGCTGCACCCGGGCTGCAACAAAATCGAGCGAAAGCACTCCAACCACCAGGATCAGTCCGACCCAGGCCAGGCCATTGGTCACGCGGCTATCGATCTGCATTGTGTCTTGTCCCGCACCACAATCCGCTCCAACACCACAGGAGCGGACATTGATGGCCATTTTGTGAAACAGCCCCGCACAAAATAGCGCGGCTGAACTGAACGGGAGGTGAATGGACCCTCTAGATTGCCCGCCGCCCCAACAGCCGCGCCAGTGCCAGTACCAAATTGGAGCGATTGAGCGTATAGAAATGGAACTCGGTAACCCCTTGATCCAGCAGTTCCGTCACTTGTTCCGCCGCCACAGCAGCAGCGACCAAAGCGTGAGTCTCCGGGTCTTCCTCCAGCCCTTCGAACCTTTCGGCCAACCATGATGGAATCGAGGCGCCGCACCTTCCGGCAAATCCGGCAATCTGCTTGAAGCTGTGGATCGGCTGTATTCCGGGCACAATCGGCGCGGTAATCCCGGCTTTGCGGGCCCGCTCCAGATAACGCAGATAGTCTTCATTGTCGAAAAACATCTGGGTAATGGCGCGGTTGGCGCCCGCATCCAGCTTGCGCTTCAGATTATCGATATCGGCCTGCCAATTGGAGCTTTGCGGGTGTTTTTCCGGGTAAGCGGCAACGGTGATATCAAAGTCGCCCAGCCGACGCAGCCCCGCCACCAGATCGGCAGCATTCTGATACCCGTCATGGCGTGGGGTAAAGGCCTGCCCAACGCCCTCGGGCGGATCGCCGCGCAACGCCACGATCCGATTGACCCCCGCCGCCTGATAGCCGCGCACGACGGCATCCACTTCGGCCTTGCTGGCGCCAACGCAGGTCAGATGCGCCGCAGCCTCCACCCCGGTCTCCGAAGTGATCTTGGATACCAGGCGCAGCGTGCGTTCCCGCGTCGAGCCCCCGGCGCCATAGGTGACGGACACAAAACGCGGATGCAGCGGAGCCAGCTTTTTGATCGAGTCCCAGAACCGTTCCTCCATCACATCAGTTTTGGGCGGAAAAAATTCAAACGATAGCTGCAAATCGGGGCGATCATGGGCGCTGCGGCGGCTAAGCCGGGGAGAGTCTTCAAACATCGTCATGATCCATTCAAAACTTGTACTGCGTCCGTATCGGTCAACCGCCACAGGCACACGGTCAGCCCTTGCTCGCCACTGTCGCTCAAAAACTCGGAGGCCAGCGTCACCTTGAGCCCGAGGGCGCTTGCCCATCCGGTCACCTGTGCGGCGGACAGGCCCAGACGTCGGTGCGCGTGCTCAGCCCGCAAGAACTCGTGGTCATGCGGGGCAAAATCAACAATCAAAATATCGCCACCACGCTTCAAAACGCGCTTGGCCTGCGCCAACATTCGCCCAGGATCATCAAAATAATGCAGCACTTGGTGAAGCACCACCACGTCGGCCAAGCCAACGTTTGCGTCGAGCTCCCCAATATCGCCAAGCCGCACCTGCGCGTGGCCGATACCGGCGGCAATCAGTTTTGCGCGCGCCACTGCCAGCATTTCGCGGCTGGAATCAACGCCGATACCGCGCTTGTAAGTTCCCGCCAGCACCTCCAGCATCCGGCCAGTGCCAGTTCCGAGATCGATCAACAGGTCGAGGCTTCGCCCGCGAAGCGCATCCATAACCGCCGCTTCGACCGCAGCCTCATCAACATGGAGCTTGCGCAACTCGTCCCAACTGCCAGCAACCTTGGAGAAATAGTCGGCGGCCTGTATCTGCTGGGCGATCCGGACTGCGCTCTGGCGTTCCCGGTCGCGGCGGCGCGCCGCGTCGTCATCAATTCTTGCGACCAGCCATTGCGCTAAAGCCGCAACCTCGCCCTGCTGGCTGAGACCATAATAGGCCCACGCACCTTCGGCGTTGCGTTGCACCAGGCCAGCATCGGCCAATAACTTGAGATGCCGAGAGACCCGGGGCTGGCTCTGCCGCAATATTTCGGTCAGGTCCTTGACCGTGTGGTCACCTTCGGCCAGCAATGCCAGAAGCCGCAGGCGGGTGTCCTCACCCGCAGCCTTCAGCACCCCAACTAACGAACCCAATTCCACCACAGCACTCCCCGCAACACATAAAGATATCTTTATATGCAGCGAATGGAGCGGTCTAGAGCCTAAAGCGGAAGATCGCGAAATACCACTCAGGTACGGTCAGCCAACATTGGCGCTGCGTTCGTCTTGTGGCGCACGCTTGCGGAACGAATGGGCCCGCCAGAGGTCAAAAATGCCACTGGCTTCGTCTCGACTGATATTTTCGAAACGAACCAAGGCGTTGCGCTTGTCCTGCTCCGTTGGCAGGTCACGCCAGGGCATTGTGGCAACAAGTGCCTCGAACAGGTCCGGCATCAACCCGGCGGCCTTGAGAGCAACCGTAACGGCAACATAGTCTTGCATCGCCAGCCATTTGATAAACACTTCCGGCCCGACACCCATCATCACTGTGAGCCCGGCAGCAGCATGGTGGCCATAGCCAAAGCGGGCAAAGCGAGCCAGCGCTTTTTCGTCGAGCTGGCGGCGATCACTGAGCGCCTTGACCTGATTATAGGCCACTCTCCACTGCGCAGCCGAGAAGCCGGCGCGGTTACGGAGCCGATTATACACCACTGCATTGACCTTGCTGGCGGCTGCGGTGGTGTCGACCCGTTTGTCGACTTGGCTCAAATTCTCCAGCACCTGGTCGCCGACTGTGTCGATTTTCGCACGCAATGAGGTCCAGTCGATTTCGGAGCGCCCGCGCAGATCGGCGGCCATTTCGGTGTCGCGCTCGGCACGGACCAGGAGTTTTTCAAGGGTCGCATGGCCAAGTTCAGCACTGGCATTGCGCACCAGACGCAAAACCGAGGCGGGGCCACCATGATCGACAATCGCTTCACCGACTCGTTCAGCAACGCTGGGCCGCCCGGCGATCGCCAGACGATGATCCTCTGTCTGCTTGCCGATAATATCGATCAAATCATCATCAGACAGAACATTGGAGAACTCAAGCAATGGCTTGGCAACGTCAATTGTGTCGTTGGCCAGTTTGACCACGACCGTCCCCGGCGCCCGTTCGAGCGGTGCAAGTAGCCTGGCCACATGGGCGCGCGCTTCCACTTCGACCAGCTCGGCCAGATGGCAGAGGACTTCGTCATATTGGGCGACCTGATCGTCGTCGCAGCGGTCCGAAACATATGCGAACAACTGACCCATATTCCGGAACAACTGGTCCCGCTCGGAAACATTTGCGTCGCCGTTCAAAACGCGAAAGCTGGAAAACGCCTTCTGGCCTACATCAAGTTCGCTCATCGTCGTCTCCGGGCAAATTGGGCTGCTATGACGCCACTGTGTCACCAGAGTTCTCGCGCCCGCTGAAAGCCGGCAAGACGATTTGATTAAAATTGTCGGAGATTTCGGGGGCAACCGCCCTGGACAGGCACACCAATTTTCGAATGAATTGCAATGCTTTAGGCGCCTTGCCGCGCCAGAGCGACAATCCCGCGATCAGTTGGTCAATGGTTTTTGTGGGGGCTTTTGTGGCGTCAAACCAGGGTCATAGGTGGCGCGTCCATCACCTTGCGCAGGGTGGCGACCGCCGTAACCGGCTGCCCCTAGAGCGCCAACGAAGCCTGGGCTGGTGGATAGATCCACTGCTCCCATATCCGCACCGTGACCCCTTCGCCTGGCAAAATGGTTCCGGCGCGTTCCACCCAACCCACCAGACCCCGTTTGTATTTGGCCACTTTGACAAATTCAAATTCTATGTCAGATCGGTCGGCAACGTGGCCGGCAATTGCCCGCCCCGAGTACCGACAGGGCCCATTGTCGCCGTCGATCCTGACTGTGACGCCATTGTCAAACATCAGGAGCGTCCGGGGCGGCAACAGGCTGAACTGGCCAATGCCCTCGATCACAATATTGCCGCCGATCCATTGCGCCGGTAGTTCCGGGATCGCCAGTGCCTTGGCGATATCCTGCAAGTCGCCCGACCCCAGGATCGACAATTGCCGTTCATTGGCCATCTCGGTGCCACGAGGATACCAGGGTTCACGCGCCCCACTGGGCCGGAGGGCGCCTGCGTGTCGGTCCCCGGCAATGCCGTCATAGCTCAAAGCCAGTTCTGCCACGGCGGCCGTTTCAAACCCCCCATCCAGCGCGCTGAACAGGCCCGCGACCTGGCCCTTCAAAGTGCGGGCCGGAATGATCTCAACCATTAGGCGTTCACCCGCTTGCTGTGCTGACGATAACTGTCCCAACTGAACACCATCAGCGACACCCAGATCAACGCAAAGCTGACCAGGCGCGTCGTATTCAAATGCTCGCCGAACACGGCAATGGCCACGACAAACTGGATCGAGGGACCGATATACTGGAACATGCCAATAGTTGTCAGCCGCAGGCGCTGCACCCCATAGGCAAACAATAAGAGCGGCACGGCCGTTGCCGGGCCGCACAAAACCAGCAGTGCCATGGTGCTGGGATCAGCGTGTGGGCCCCAACCCGTCGTGATGATCTGAAAGCCGACATAGCCAAACGCCAATGGCGCCAGCATCAATGTCTCCGCAAACAGCCCAACGGTGGAGCCAACCGAAGCCGTCTTGCGAAAATAGCCATAAAACCCAAATGAAAATGCCAGCCCCAAGGCGATAAAGGGCACGCTGCCGAGACCAACCGCCTGCAGCAGGATCGCCACCGCAGCGATAGCAATTGCCACGGTTTGCCAAAAATTCTGACGCTCACCGAGCAACACCATGCCCATGCCAACATTGACCAACGGATTGATGAAATAGCCAAAGCTGGCTTCCAGCACCTGCCCGGTTTCCACTGCCCACACATAGAGCAGCCAATTGCCAGATAGCAGCACCGCCGACAGTGCCATGATCCGCGCTTTGCGCCCATCTGCCAAGGCAGCCCGGACCTCGCCGAATTTTCCGGTAATCAGCAGGATGATGCCGACCAGCACCAGCGACCAGATGGTTCGTTCCGCAACGATCGTCACCGAGCCGACACCATTCAGCGCATGGAAAAGCAGCGGTAAAAAGCCCCAGAGAAAATAGGCAGCCAGAGCGGCCAGGACGCCCCCGCGCACATCGACGGCAGGATGGATCGCAGGCTCGGCAAGTTCAGGCGCAGTTTCTGGCAGGGACATACATTGGCTCCGCGCCTCAAACGGCGCTGCGACGGCAGAGACTTCTCCTAACAGGCAGGCTGCCCCCCGGCCAATCAGAGTTTGTGATCGCCGCTGTTTGGATTTGTTATGGGCAACGCATGAACACGGTAATCTCATCCAGATGCCTGGCCGCAGACACAAGCTTTTTCAAAGGCTTGCGAGGAAAAACCTGATTCATTTCGGCAACTCCCTCAACTAGGAGTTCATCCCATTGAATCAGGCCTTGAAGCTGATGATTCAATGGTTGAGGCAGGCTTTAGCCCTATTCGTGCTCGGGATCGACCTCATCGTCATCATCGCCGCCGATGACGGCGTCGAGAAATTCCAGCAGCAGCGGGTTGACCAGATCGGGCCGTTCGATGCTCGGGATATGGGCAACATTTTCCAGGACCACCGCAAAAGCGTTGGGCATTTCCTCGGACAGATACTCATGCAACTGGATCAGATTGTTGAAGTCCTGGTCCCCCACCATCAACAAGCTTGGGGCGCTAATGGTGTCCACTTTATCATAGGACGGCGGACGACTGATCGCCTTGGTCAGCGCACTGGAGTGCAGCGCCAAACCGTTCATGTCTAAAAATAGCTCCCGAACCGCGCCGCTCACCCGGCCATTCTGCGCGCGTGGTCCGTCGAGCCAGGCATGGGCCTGCACCTTGTTGAGCATGTCGAGATCGCCGCGCTCGATAGCGTCGGCCTCCGCCATGTCGACCGCCTGCTCGCTTTCCAAAACGTCATAGGTCGCCCCGGAGATTGCCGCGCCCATCAGCACCAGCCCGATCACCCGACCCGGATGGCGGAGGGCGAAATCCACCGCCAAACCACCGCCCAGCGAACATCCCACCAGGATCACCGCATGGATATCGAGATGGGCCAGAACCGCGTCCAGATCATCCAAATGGTTGAATGCCACGTCCTCGGAAACCGTACGCCCATAACCACGCCGATCATAGCCAATGGCGCGAAACCCCTCCGCCGCCACCGCGTCCATCTGGCTGCTCCACATGCGCGTGTCACACACCCCAGCATGGAGAAACACAATCGGCAGACCGATCCCCGCTGTTTCTCCGCGCAGCACGGCATTGTTAAAACGCACTTCGAATGGGCCGCTCATCGCCGCCTCCTGGTCACCACGAGAAAGCGGAAGCGCGTATCAGAGGTGGGGCGGAGAGTCTATTCGCGGATCATCAAACCTTCTCGCTTACCAGGCACAAATGCGCGTCTGCGTATCCGCATTGTCCCAGCAGGCCGGATCATCATCGGCCCGCACGTATTCACCCGGCAGTGCCACGCTGCGGCCACCCCGCTCGTAGGTGCCATAGACCAGCGCGACCCCGTCGCCTTCCATCACCACCTCAAACGTCGGCTTGCCCGCCGCCGAAATCCGGAAACTGCCATCCTTGGCCGTCATCTCGAACATGCACGGATACTCGCCGTCATCGGTGGTGAAACAGCTGGCATCCTTGGCCTGCACTGGCATGGCGACCGACACCATCACCGCAATCGTCACTCCGAAAACAAATCTCATCGCAAGTTTGCCTACCCCACCAGAGACCCATAAAAAATATCACCGTTCGGATCACAGGCGCTGCCCCCGCGCGCTCCGGCACCTGCTTGCGCATCTGCCCATTTCTACCGATTGCCAGCAGTATCCACTTCCATCAGCACCAGCATAGGGTCCTCGGGGTCTCGCCCCGTTTCCTGCCAGCCGAGTGCGGTATAAAAGGCGCGGGCCTTGGCATTCCCCTCCAGCACATCAAGCCAGGCCGAACGGGCGCCCCGCGAGGCGATTTCCGTCAGCGCCGCGCGGTTGAGCGCCCGGCCGATGCCGCGCCTCTGCCATCCCGGATCGACATAGAGGTGCCACAGATAGTTCACATCGGCCAAGTCCTGGACATCGCCGAGCGAGTAGAAACCCGCAAGCGCGCCGTTCAGGTCGGCGACGCGAAACTCGGTCCAGCGCTTCTCCCAGGCCCGCGCCATCATGGCCGGCGCGTCGGCAATTTCCGCCTGGGGGAGCAACGCGGTATAAGCATCGAACCAGGACCGCAGCGCCATTGCGATAAAAGCCTCACGGTCGGCGATTTCTGCGGGACGAATAGTCGGCTCTCGGACTGCCACTTTCGGCCTCCCTCTTTCCAGCCATCACAAATGACCGGGGCGGTCGCTTGATGCCGCCGCCCCCTCTCGTTCGCTACCGCGTTAGCGGCTTATACGTCGCCCGCTTCGGGTTCACCGCATCGGCGCCCAGGCGCCGCACCTTGTCCGCCTCATAATCCGCAAAATTGCCTTCGAACCATTCGACATGGCTGTCGCCCTCGAACGCCAGCATATGGGTCGCCAACCGGTCGAGGAACATGCGATCGTGGCTGATGATGACAGCGCAGCCGGCGAATTCTTCCAGCGCTTCTTCGAGTGCGGCGAGGGTTTCGGTGTCCAGATCGTTGGTCGGCTCATCGAGCAGCAACACGTTGGAGCCAGATTTCAACATCTTGGCCAGATGCACGCGATTGCGCTGTCCGCCCGAAAGATTGCCGACTTTTTGCTGTTGGTCGCCGCCCTTGAAGTTGAACGTCGAGGTATAGGCGCGCGAGTTCATTTCGCGTTTGCCCAGCAGCAGGATTTCGTCGCCTTCCGAAATTTCCTCCCAGACGGTTTTGTTCGGGTTGAGGCTATCCCGGCTCTGGTCAACATAACCCAGATGCACGCTGTCGGCGATGGTCACACTGCCCGCGTCGGGCTGTTCCTGACCGGTCAACATGCGGAACAGAGTGGTCTTGCCCGCCCCGTTCGGCCCGATAATGCCAACAATGCCGCCCGGTGGCAGCTTGAAGGTGAGATTATCAATGAGCAAGCGGTCGCCATAGGACTTGGACAGACCCTCAACATCGATAACGTTCTGCCCGAGTCTTTCGCCAGGTGGGATAATAATCTGGGCACTCGAGGACTGGGTCCGCGCATCATTGACCTTGACCAGCTCTTCATAGGATTTGAGCCGGGCCTTGGATTTGGATTGCCGCGCCTGCGGGCTCTGACCCATCCATTCGCGCTCCCGCTCCAAGACCTTGGAGCGCGCTGCGTCTTCCGATTTTTCCTGGGCAAAGCGTTTGGCTTTGGCGCCCAGATAGGCCGAATAATTGCCTTCATAAGGGACACTGCGCCCGCGATCCAATTCCAGAATCCAGCCGGTCACATTGTCGAGGAAATATCGATCATGGGTGATGATCAGCACGGCGCCTTCAAACTCACGCAAATGCCGTTCCAGCCATGCGGTGGTTTCGGCGTCAAGATGGTTGGTCGGCTCATCCAGCAGCAACAAATCCGGCTTGGACAGCAGCAACGCGCACAGTGCCACGCGGCGGCGTTCGCCGCCCGATAGCTTGGTCACATCGGCATCGCCGGGTGGACAGCCCAAGGCCTCCATCGCCACTTCGACCTGAGATTCCAGATCCCACAGATTTTCTGCGTCGATCTTGTCCTGCAGTTTGGAGGCTTCGTCGGCGGTCTCGTCGGAATAGTCCATCATCAACGCGTTATAGCGGTCGACGATGTCCTTCTTTTCCTTGACCCCCATCATGACATTGCCCAGCACGTTCAGCGCCGGGTCCAGTTCAGGCTCTTGGGCCAGATAACCCAGCTTGGCGCCCTGCGCCAACCAAGCCTCGCCGGTAAACTCGGTATCAATGCCGGCCATGATCTTAAGCAGCGTCGATTTACCAGAGCCGTTGGGGCCGAGCACCCCAATCTTGGCGTCGGGGTAAAACGACAAATTGACGTTGTCCAAAATCTTCTTGCCCCCTGCATAGGCCTTGGACATGGAGTGCATGTGGTAAATGAACTGGCGAGCCATAGGCTTGCAAACCTCGCAACCGATTTCGAATTTTGCCCGTATTTATGCCATCGCCCCGATTGGGGCAATGGAGCAAAGCCAGTACGGGGATAATTCACTCAGGCTCTGGTGCCAACACTATAACCAGACTAATCTATTATATCGATTTCAGTCGCAATCTCAGGTGTTCAATGGGCTTCATGTTTCCGCGCCGCGGTCGAACCTTGAGTGCAGGGCAACGCGCCGAGCTGACAATTATTGACACGCGCGACGGCCAGCGCCGCGTGGTGTTGGTCGCCGATGAGATCATTGAGGCTCCAAACTGGACCCCAGACGGGCAATGGCTGATCTTTAACGCGGGTGGCAGCCTGTTCCGTATCGCAGCTGATGGGACAGGCGACCCCAGCCTGATCAATACCGGCCGGTTTACTGATCTCAACAACGACCATGTCATTTCCGCCGATGGCACCACCGTTTATGTCAGCTCCGACGACGGTCACCTGTACAAGCTCCCGATCACGGGTGGCGAACCGCATCGCATCTCCAATACCCACGCCACCCCATTCCACTACTATTTGCACGGCATCTCGCCTGATGGCAGGACGTTGAGCTATGTCGCTATCGAGGGGGTGGGCAGCAATCGCCGATTCAACATTTTTACCATCCCGTCCGACGGCGGCCCTGATACGCGCCTCACCGACATGGCCCTGCCCAATGACGGCCCGGAATATTCGCCCGACGGGCGCTGGATTTACTTCAACAGCGAACTGGCCGCCAGTCGACCAGGCCATGCCCAGATCTTCCGCATGAACGCCAGTGACGGCAGTGGTCTGGAACAATTGACCTTTGACAGTCGGGTCAATTGGTTTCCCCATTTGTCCCCGGATGGCAAACTTGTGGCTTACATAAGTTTCCCTCACGGCACGTTAGGCCACCCCGTCGACATGGATGTGCACTTGTGCCTGATGAACCCCGATGGCAGCGGCCAGCGAATTTTGGTCGAACTCTTCGGCGGTCAGGGGACCATCAACGTCAATTCCTGGTCCCCCGACAGCCATCATCTGTCCTATGTGGCCTACCCGATGACGAACACGGATGCAGACAGCGCCATTTGATTGCCGGAACTTGCGGCTCTTACGCTGCCGCCTCTATGCGCACCGGCACGGATTTGAATGCCGGCGTTCTGCTGCGTGGATCAACCTCGGTGCCCACCAACACATTGGCTTCAGGATAATAGGCCAGCGCCGAGCCGCGCGGCAGATCGAACACCGTGACAACGGCCGACATTTTTCCAATCTTGGAGGCGAGTGTCACGCGCTGCCCCTCGCTGAGGCCAAAGGCGTCCATGTCCAGGCGATTGAGAAACACCGCATCGCGCGGCGCCTGGTTGCGATATGAATCCCGGTCTTCATAGATAATGGTATTGAACTGGCCTTCCGAGCGAACGGTGGCGAGTAGCAGTTGGGTCTCCGAGAAATTGGTGACCGGCGTGATGACAAAATGGGCTTTGCCATCGGCGGTGCCGAATTCGGGCGTATGCATCACACGGTTCTTGATGTGGAATTCCTGCTTGGCCACGTCGATATCA
Organism: Devosia equisanguinis; assembly: GCA_943372435.1. GTDB lineage: Bacteria > Pseudomonadota > Alphaproteobacteria > Rhizobiales > Devosiaceae > Devosia > Devosia equisanguinis_A. The sequence goes on along the minus strand of CALRYQ010000002.1, from coordinate 316,448 downwards.
GCCAATTGTTCTAGGCCTGGCACAATAGCGGCGATGGCCTCGCGCACCTTGCGGTGTTGACTGAAGGCGGCAAAATCAATCGGACTGTTGGGCAAAATCCGCTGGCCAATGTCACACAAGATATGGCTCTCCGGCCGCACATTGTCGAGGCGAACAATGCCCCCATCTGACAGCCGCACATAGTTGAACATCGATTCCTGCGTTGTCGGTTGCCATTCCTCGTCGCGTGCTGTCACCGGCAGCACCAAAACCTCGCCATCTCCCAACCCGTTGACATGCCCCAAATTCAGCGTGGTGGTCAAAAACAGCTTGAAGCCGATGGCACCCATGGCACGACTGGCGAACGCAACGTCCGGGGTCGCGCCCCACAGGTTTCCCCCCATGATCACCGCGCTATCGATACCCCCGATTTCCGCCGCTCTCAGGCAGGCCATGGTGTCCATGCCCTTCTCCGCTGGGAAACGGACACCAAACGCTGTTTCCATTTTGGCCAACACATCCTTGGCCAAAACCGGCTTGACCCCAATCGTGCCGATCCCTTGCACATTGGAATGCCCGCGCAACGGCAACAACCCGGCAAAGCGTTTGCCGATCATGCCGCGCAACAGCGCCAGATTGGCGATCGCCTCGACATTGGCCACTCCATGAATGTGATGGGTCATCCCCATGCCCCAGGCAAAAACCACCTGTTTGGCCGCGCCATATTGGCGAGCGATATGCTCAATCTCGTCTCGGGCAATCCCACACAAAGCGGTGATGGTCTCCCAGCTCAAAGCATCGATATCCCGCTTGAACGCGTCAAACCCCGCCGTATGCGCCGCAACAAAGCCTGCATCCTCAAGCTGTTGTTCCAAAACCGCCTTGGCCAATCCCTTCAGCAAGGCGATGTCGGAACCAATCCGTGGCTGCACATAGTCCGAGGCAATGGCGCTCCCGCCCATCAGCATGGAACTGGGCGATTTCGGCACCGCGAACTTCACCAGTCCCGGCTCCTTGGCCGGGTTGATGACAATCACCTGCCCGCCCCGGTCGCGGCAGTTTTTCAGCATGTGAATGAAGCGTGGATGGTTTGATGACGGATTGGCGCCAATGACAAAAATCAAGTCAGCGCCAGTCAAATCCTCCAGTTCAACGCTCGAAGTTGCCTTACCGATTGTGGTCGCCAGGCCTTCGCTGGTCGCCTGATGGCAATAATACGAGCAATTATTGACATTGTTGGTGCCGTAAGCCCGAGCCAGCAATTGGAAAATGAATCCCGCCTCGTTGGAGGAGCGCCCCGACGAGTAAAAAAAACTCCGACTCGGATCGGTTGCGCGCAATCGTTCAGCGGCGTGCGCCATCGCCCAGTCCCAGCTCACCTCCTCATATCGATTTTTGCCAGCGGCCTTGAAAATCGGGTTTCCCAGCCGCCCTAGCAAATCAATTTCGCGCCCAGTCAACTCCTGTAAATCGGCAAGCTCGTGTTCGAATATTTCGCTGGGAATCGCCCGGCGCACATCGCTGGATTGTGCTTGCACCGACTTGTTGCACACCGATGGAAACTCGTTGAGCTCATTGGTCATGCCCCCACGCTGGCCGCCCATGCCATAAGCACAGGCCTTGCAGGCATTCTTGGACGTCAGTGCCTTGGCAGCCTTGCCCAGACCCATGCGCCCAATGGTGGCCAGGGTGTACAGCACCTTTTTGGCGCCTCCACCAACGATCTTGGGCTCTGGTCCGGACGCCATATGCACTCCTCAATCGGCATTCTGGTGCCGCAAACCTGTGCCCCATAATGGATAGTTTCGAACCGCTGGCAAAGGGAAAACTCCGCTACAGGCGCTCGGCGCCAGGCGCCCGCCTCGTCTCTAAAGTGCATTGACGCCGACGCCAGGCCTTGGGATCATCGCCTATGGCTCACCCTGTGCGACCACCGGGGCCAAGGGGCTTGCCCCTGCTCGGCAATGTGTTGGACTTCAAGCTCGGCGGCGACCTGCTGGCACAATGGCGGACGCTGCACGAAGCCTTTGGCGATGCGCTAAAAGTCAGCTTTGGCCCGGTCAATATCTGGTCTTTTGCCTGCCCCGATGCGGTGCAGGAGGTCTTGGTTACCCAACATAAGGCCATGCGCAAAGGCTTCGCCTATGCCGGCTTGCGCAAGCTTTTGGGGGAAGGACTGGTCACCACTGATGCCCCTCATTGGGCAAGCCAGCGCCAGCGGCTCAATCCGCTGTTCTCACCAGCCGCAACTGAAGATTATGCCGGTGTGATCTTTGACGCGGTCACCCTGGGCATCAATGATTTGGCAAGCGCCGCCGCTGGTGGCAAAACCGTCGATGTCGGCGAAGCCATGGTGCAATTGACCATGCGGGTCATTGCCGGGGCCGCTTTCGGTGTTGACCTCGGGGAGCGCCATATCCAGGTCGCCGAAGCTTTCAACTATGCCTTCTCCTACATGGCTGACTCGGTGGCCCGACCGCTGCGCCCACCCCTGTTTGTGCCGACTGCTGGCAACCGCCATTACCGGCGCGCGCTGCACACCATCGAAACCTTCGTCGACGGCTTGATCGCACGCGCTGTTGCAGCACCGGGCGACAATTCGATGAACGGCCAGATTTTTGCGGCTTTGGCTGGCAATACCCACCAGATGTTGCGTGATGAAGTCATCAGCCTGTATTTCGCCGGCTTTGAAACCACCGCCCGGGCCATGACCTTTCTCACCTACGAGCTGGCGCGCAATCCGCACCTGTTGGAGCCACTCCGCCAGGAGGCTGCAACCTTTAAGCGGCCCGATGGGGCGCTGGCCGTGCTCAAGCAATTGCCGCTGGCCTGCGAAATCGTCAACGAGACGTTGCGGCTTTATCCCCCGGTGGCGCTGGTCGCGCGTGAGCTGACGCGCGATTGCGATATCGCCGGTCAGTCGCTCAAGGCGGGGAGCTTGGCCGTCATCAATATTTTTCTCACCCAACGCAACCCCGCCTGGTGGCCCGCCGGCGATCACTTTGCCCCCGATTTGGCCAATCCCTTGCAAAAACGAATTGCCCATCGCGGTGCCTATGCCCCGTTTGGCGCTGGCCCCAGGATTTGCCTGGGCAAACACTTTGCCCTGGTAGAAATGGCGATGGCGACAGCGCTTTTGGCCAAAAATTTTGATTGGAGCCTCGTCGACGAGCGTCCGCTGGAACTGGAATTTGTCGGCACCATTCGCCCCAGATCGCCAATCCGCGCCAGCTTCACCCCCCACACTGTCCTGGTCGACTAGATCGGCAGGCCCGACCGAGCCTTGACCGTACGAATGCTCATATTGGAATGAATCCGCGCCACCCCCGGCAATCGCGCACTCAAACGACGGTGCAGCCGTTCAAAATCCTCGTGGTCGCGGCAGATCACCCGCAAAATATAGTCCGCCTGCCCGGCCATCAAATGGCACTCCAGCACTTCTGGAATATCCCGCACTGCCGCTTCAAAGGCGTCCAGCACCGCCTCACTCTGGCTGGTCAGTTCGACCTCGATAAAAAACTGCATCGAAAACCCGAGCGCCGCAGCACTCAGCACCGCGCGATACCCTTCGACAATGCCGCGCTCTTCCAGTGCCTTTAGTCGCCGGTGACAGGCTGACGCCGACAGGCCCACGGCATCCCCCAACTCCTGCACGCTCTTGCGACTATCGTCCTGCAAGACGCGCAACAGCTTGAGGTCCACTGCGTCCAGCTGCAAGAACATATCGCGATTTCCATAAATGATCGAATTTCATTCGAATAATGACCAAAACGGCACAAAGAACGCAAGGACTTTCCGCCGCAAAACTGTTTTGCTTGGCCCAAGAGAAGAGTCTCGGGAGGGTGCTATGCTGATCGGTGTTCCAAAAGAAATCAAAAACCACGAATATCGGGTTGGCTTGACGCCCGAAAGCGTCGCCGAGCTCGTTCATGCTGGCCATCAGGTGCTGGTCGAAACCAATGCCGGTAGCGGCATTGGCGACAGCGACACCGACTACATTGCCGCTGGTGCCCGCATCGCCCGCGACGCTGCCGCCGTGTTTGCCGGCGCCGACATGATCGTTAAGGTCAAAGAGCCCCAAGCAGCCGAACGCGCCATGCTGCGCCCGGACCAAATCCTGTTCACATACCTGCATTTAGCGCCCGATCCCGAACAGACCGCAGATCTGGTCAAGTCGGGTTGCATCGGCATCGCTTATGAGACAGTCACCGACCACAATGGCGGCCTGCCATTGCTTAAGCCGATGAGCCAGGTTGCCGGTCGCATGTCGATCCAGGCCGGCGCCACCGCGCTGGAAAAGGCCCATGGCGGACGGGGTGTCTTGCTTGGCGGCGTACCGGGCGTGCAGCCTGGTCGCGTTGTCATCCTGGGCGGCGGCGTTGTCGGTTTCCATGCCGCTGAAAATGCCGTTGGCCTGCAAGCCGACGTTACCATTCTTGACAAAAATCCGATGGCGCTGGAGCGCCTCTCCAGCCATTTTGGCGCCAAGGCCCGCGTGCTCTATTCCAACACAGCCGCGATTGCTGAACACGTTGCCACCGCTGATCTGGTGATTGGCGCAGTGCTGATCCCCGGCGCGTCAGCGCCCAAACTGGTGACGCGCGCCATGTTGGCGACCATGAAGCCTGGCGCCGTTCTTGTTGATGTGGCCATCGATCAGGGCGGCTGCTTTGAGACATCCCACGCCACAACCCATGCCGAGCCGACCTATGTGGTTGATGGCATTGTGCATTACTGCGTGGCCAACATGCCCGGCGGCGTTGCCCGCACCTCCACCTATGCCCTCAACAATGCCACCCTGCCCCATGTGGTTCGCTTGGCAAATATGGGTTGGAAGGGCGCTTTGCAGGCCGATCCGCACCTGCGGGCTGGCCTCAATATCTGGAAAGGCCACGTCACCTGCGCACCTGTCGCCCAGGTACTGAACTACAAGCTCATGACCGCCGAGGCGGCCCTCGCCGCCTGATACAGGCCGAGCGGACTGGTTTTCGTTACAGTCCTGGCCCCATCCAAAACGAGTTGGCGCGGAACTCCTGTTCCGCGCCGTCCCGGGGGAGGGACCATGCTGAGCTATCCTTGGCTGGCCGGTTGCGAACCGGTCTAAGCCAGGCCGCTCAAAATTCTGACCAATCCTTTTTCGCCGCATTGCCTTGCGACAAATAGGATTTGGCGGCAGCCCTTGCCTTTTCCTGTTGTTCGCGGACCCCATTTGGATTGGCGGTCCGGCTCGGCGGGGCCGCGCGACCACCAATGGCTGTCCGTGCCGGTGCCGCAACGGTGAACACACCCACCACCTGATCCAGTTGATTGGCCTGGGCCTCGGTCTGCTCGATCGCGGCGTTCGTCTGCTCAACCAGTGCGGCATTGTGCTGGGTCATCTCGTCCATGCTGCGCACGGCAACGGAAATCTCTTCGATCGCCTGAGCCTGGTCGCGGCTTTCGCGCGCAATGCCCTGCAACAGGCCGAAATTGGTCCGCGCCCCTTCCAGCATGGCGTCCAGCTTTTGCGCAGCGGAAGCCACCAGCCTTGAGCCACCGGCAACTTGTGAGCCGCTCTCTTCGATCAAAACCTTGACGTCGGCAGAAGCACTCGCCGCTGATTGGGCTAAGCGACGGACCTCGACCGCAACCACCGCAAAACCCTTACCAGCGTCACCGGCCCGCGCCGCTTCAACCGAGGCGTTGAGCGCCAGCAAATTGGTCTGGAAGGCGATGTCGTCGATCAAGCCGATGATGTTGGAAATCTTGCTGGAAGACAAAGTGATCCGCTCCATCGCCGCGGTTGCTTCGCGCATGACATTGCCACCCTCTTCCGCCGTCTGCGACACTTGGGCAGCATTGGTGCTGGCTTCTTCGGCGCGCTTGGCATTGTCGACCACGGTTGATGCCAACTGGTCCATTGCCGCCGACGTCTGTTCGATCGCGGCGGCCTGTTTGGTCGTCCGCTCGCTCAGATCATTGGCGCCTGACAATATTTCGCTGGTCGCCACCTTCAGCGCCTGCGATGCTTCGCGCAATTGCGCCACCACGTCCGTAAACCGCTCACCCACGGCATTGGTATCGTTCTTGAGCCGGGCAAAGGCCCCGCCATATTGCCCTTCCATCCGCACCGTCAGGTCAGCCTTGGCCATTGCCGCCAATACCCCAGCGGTTTCCTCGACCACTTGATCAACGCTGGCGACCAGCTCGTTGAACGCCGTTGCTAGCGCATTCAGACCCGCATCGCCGTAGCTTGCGTCCGCCCGCCGAGAAAAATCGCCGGCAACGGCTGCCTCGACCACATCGGACAGGTTCGCGGTAAGAGCATTCGTCTCGATGGTTCGTTTCGCGACAATCGCGTTGGCCGCCTCTGTCTCGACAACCAGGCGGCCGCGATCCTCCAGCGCGTCGCGATAGGTGCCCATCACCCCCTGCATCGTCGCAATCTCGGTAATGCGCATCACCCCGGAAATCGCGATCTTGGTATCGCCATTGGACAGGGCTCGCAGAGCGGTAATCATTTGCACGATTGGCCTGCTGACCAACCGGTTCGTAGTCACCACCATCGCGATCACGACAGCCAGCGACAGCACCAAAGCAGCAACCACCACGTAAAATGCCAGTTGGGAGGCGCCCGCGGCCTCTTCCTGAACCGCCAGATTGGCAGCCTCGATTGTGTCCGTGAGCGACAACATGGACGCTTCAAGCGTTGTGAACGCCACTTCAAATGCTGGTAGCAATTCCTGTGCATCGGAATTTTTGCCGCCCAGAGCCAGTTCTCCAATGGCTTCTGCCGCCGCGATATATGAATTCAGTGGTGCACGCAGCTCCTCGATCCCGGCCCGGACTTGTTCCGGCAAACCCAAATCCCGTTCCGCAGTAACGATCGCTGTGAACCGTTCAGCCATTGCCTTGAGATCGACAACTGCCGATTCCGTCCCGGCCATTTTCAAGGTCGCACCGGAAAACAGCGCCTTGTAGACCAGGCCGCGCATTCCGTCGTGATACATATCCGCAGTCAAATGATCCCGCAGGGTCGCCAGGATGACGACGCCGTCGTCGCTCGCTTTGCGGAACGCATTGGAACTCACCACGGTCAAAGTCGTGAGCGTGAGGCCAAGCGTTAGCATCATTGCGCCCAAAAACAGGAACACCGTCGAAAATGCAATTGCCCGTGGCCGCTTGGTTTTTCGCCGGTCTACGAAGGTGGGGGTATTTTTCTGGGTCAACGGAATGGCTCCTTAATCGGTAAGCCGCGGGTGGGCAGCACTAGGCCTGTGAATAGGTTAGTTCATAGATAAACAGTTTTACTTGTATGACTTTGCTGCGCAGCGAACATCTTTCGAAGCCACCATTTTTTCAGCCTGATCGGAAATGGTTAATGAATTCTATCGATCCTTGGTGGCTCCAACGCTTAGGAAGCCGGTCAAAGGCCCTAAAACGCTACGTTTTTGAGCCATCCTCGGGATTGATATGGCCTGAACCGCCAATTATGGCGCCCATTCCCTAGTCTGTCCTCGGGAAACGTCAGTTAGTACAAAATCACGTACTTTCCGGAATCTTCCACATAAACAGACAATTTCTAAATTAAGTTGACAACTAAATTCAAAAAATCGAACAATTCCTCACTTTATAGTGATACAATTCTTAATGTACTGTTACATATTTCATAGAATTTTGAATATCCTTGCCAACGACCTGCAAAATACATCACTCGGCAAACGAACGTCCAAAAATAAATGAGTGAGCCTGCGCGTGACGCAGTCACCGCCGCAACCGCGATCGCTTCGCCGTTTCCGCAACCACGATCCTTTGCGGCACCGCAGACTAAAACCAAAAACGTTTTCACAAGACCGTGAACGTCACTCGCTCACGGCAGATACCCTGCGACCGCACACCGCACTGCCGACGGCCCCGCTATGGTTATGATGCCATGGCGACGCCTCGCCAGAGCGAGTGACGCAAACCGATCGGATCCATCATGGCCATAGTCGACACGCTGCCCTCCACCAGCCTCTTGTTGGACTATTCCCGCCCCGGCGACTATCTCGACTGCTACAGCGTTGCGTTCAGCAATGCCTGGGCGCGCAACGAAGCGACCATGATCGAGCTGGCAACCCTGTGCTTGCTCGTCGACGTCAAAGCGATGATGCTCCTGCTGAAATTGCGCAATGCCATCGTCAAGCCGCTGGGCTTGAAGACCCCTAAGGATTTGTCGCCGGACACCGTCCCCGCTCGCGACAAACAGGTGGGCGATCATATCGGGTTTTTCCGCATTTATCGGATTGATGACAACGAGATCATGCTTGGCGAGGATGATATTCATCAAGATTTTCGGGTGACCATCACCCGCAGCACCACGACACCAGCCACGCTTTACATGTCAACATGTTGCCAGCGGCACAATTGGTTTGGCCATTTTTATCTCGCCGCCATCCTGCCGTTTCACAAGTACGGCGTGACACAGCTGTTAAACGGGGCGGCAAAAAAGCTTGCGGCCGCCGGAGATGCTGCGGTTGCCACCACCGGCCGGGCCTAAGACCCATGCCAGCAGCCCGGTAGCCAGATTCACCACAAGGCGAACCGACAGCGCCACGTGGTCACTGGCGGGCGACGCTTTGATAGGGAAATAGCACATATCTCGCCATTGCTGCCGGCACCGCGGCCCTGCTCGAGCGGGGCCGATCCCGCGCAGTCACTGTGCAGGGGAACCGATCAAGTCGGGGTCGGTTCCCATCCATTTCCATAATGATCGTCATAGTCCTTAATAAGCAAAGAAGCCCCATGCCGTGTTCCGGGCATGGGACCGAGGCAGTTGGTGCAAACAACCTCTGCCGAAGGTGAACCTTCGGTAGTCATTTCTAACGCAAACCAGCAGGTCGGTCATGCCTTCACCGTGTAAAAGTGACCCTAGTTTGCGCAGAGCGACACAAAGGTCACACCACCGGACCAGCATGCACATAAAGTAAGCACCAACAATCGTCCTGCCTATAAAACGAACAGCCGCAAGAGCGCGGTACACAATCCAAATCCACCATTCTCGCCTATTCGACGCCGTTTCTCAATTGGATCAAGCTCTTAGCGGGAGAGCATTCCTCTGGCACGGCCTTTGCATTTGTCCTGACGGTGCAAACACACAGCTGTCGGAGGTTAATATGACAGATCTAAACCGCACAATCGCGGGTCTCGGGCTAGGCGTCGCGTTGTCCATGGGTGCAGTCGCACCGATGGCGGCATTCGCGGCAGAAGAAACGATCAAGGTCGGCGTTTTGCATTCGCTATCGGGGACGATGGCGATTTCGGAAACCACCCTCAAGGACACGATGCTCTTCCTGATCGACGAGCAGAACAAGAAGGGCGGCTTGCTGGGCAAGCAGCTCGAAGCCGTCGTCGTGGATCCGGCTTCCGACTGGCCATTGTTCGCTGAAAAGGCCCGCGAACTGATCGCCGTCGACAAGGTTGCTGCCGTGTTCGGCTGCTGGACCTCGTCCTCGCGCAAATCGGTTCTGCCAGTGTTCAAGGAACTGAACTCGATCCTGTTCTACCCAGTTCAATACGAAGGCGAAGAATCCGAAAAGAACGTTATCTACACCGGTGCCGCCCCAAACCAGCAGGCTATCCCCGCTGTGGACTATCTGATGAGCGAGGAAGGCGGTTCGGTGAAGCGCTGGGTGCTGGAAGCCACCGACTATGTCTATCCACGCACCACCAATAAGATCCTGGAACAGTACCTCCTGGACAAAGGCGTTGCTGCCGAAGACATCAGGATCAACTATACCCCGTTCGGCTTCTCCGATTGGCAGACTGAAGTTGCCGCGATCAAGGAGTTCGGGTCCGCCGGCAAGAAGACCGCCGTCGTCTCCACCATCAACGGCGACGCCAACACGCCGTTCTACAAGGAACTGGCGAACCAGGGCATATCGGCTGAAGACATTCCAGTCGTCGCCTTCTCGGTCGGCGAAGAAGAACTGGCTGGCCTCGACACCACCAATTTGGTGGGTCACCTCGCTGCCTGGAACTACTTCCAGTCCGTCGAAACTCCACAAAACGAAGCCTTCATTTCGTCTTGGCACGAGTTCATCAAGGACGACACCCGCACCACCAACGATCCGATGGAAGCGGCCTATCTCGGCTTCAACCTCTGGGTTGCGGCCGTTGAAAAGGCTGGCACTACCGATACCGACGCTGTGCTCAAAGCCATCGTCGGCCTCTCCGTGCCAAACCTGACTGGCGGCACTGCCACCGTTCTGCCCAACCATCACCTGACCAAGCCAGTGCTGATCGGCGAAATCCAGGCTGATGGCCAGTTCGACATCGTCAAGCAGACTGCTGAAGTACCGGGCGATGCCTGGTCCGACGTGCTGCCAGAAGACAAGGGGATCGAAGCCGACTGGACCGATCCGCTGACCGGTTGCGGCCACTTCGACACCGCGACCCAGACCTGCGGCGCCCCACCGGCTCCCTAAGTCCAACTGAACTGATCGGGTGAAGGCGGTCCGCCGCCTTCACCACCCCTCCCCCAAGCGATTGAGCGAGCACGATGACCAGTCGATTTTTGCAGATTTTTGCTGTCCTGCTCGCCCTGCTTGTCGCTCCGCTCCCAGCTTATGCCCAGTCCGCAGATCTCACGGCCATGGTAGACGCCCTCGGACAGGGAGGCTTTCCCGACCGCGAAAAGGCCATGAGTGACCTGGTCGCCACCGGCGACGCGCGCGTCCCCGCCATCTTGCAATTTCTGGCCGATGGCGACCTCTATCTGCGCAAGGGTGACAACAAGGTCGCCGTCGCCATCAAGGCCGGTTCCGACTACGTGCTGACCAGCCCGATCGATGGCAGCGACCTAGGGATAGCCACCAGCAAGGACATCGAAAAGGTCAAGGTCAACAACAGCCTGCGCGGCAAGATCCGCACTGCTATCGGCTCGATGACACTGCTCAGCACCGATCTCACCGCGCGCCTGTCCGCGGCCCGGTCGATCCTCAAGAATGCCGATCCAAGCATGCTTGAACTGCTCGACAAGGCTCTGGTCGCCGAGGCCAACCCCGAAATCAGAACGACCATGGAACTGGCGCGGGCGGTGATCACGCTTAAGTCCGATGCACCCCTGGAAGACAAGCGCGCCGCCGTCGACACCGTTGCCGCCCATGGCGATCGGGATGCACAAACCGTGCTGATCAACCAGCTTGCTGCGGCACCAGATGAACTGAAACCCGTCATCCAGAGCGGCATCGACGCGATCGGCGGTACGTTGGCAGTCTGGGATGTCGGCCAAAACCTGATCTATGGCCTGTCGCTCTCCTCCGTGCTGCTGCTGGCCGCCATTGGCCTTGCCATCACCTTCGGCGTGATGGGCGTCATCAACATGGCGCATGGCGAAATGGTTATGCTGGGCGCCTACACCACGTTTGTCGTGCAGCAAATTATCCGCAGTTATACGCCGGGTCTGATGGATTATTCGCTGGCCTTTGCCGTTCCCGCAGCATTCCTGTTCACCGCCCTGGTCGGCGTCGGCATCGAACGCGGCATCATCCGCTGGCTCTATGGCCGGCCACTGGAGACCCTGTTGGCCACTTGGGGTCTGTCATTGATCCTGCAGCAGGCGGTGCGCACCCTGTTTGGCCCCACCAACCAGATGGTCAGCCCGCCCTCATGGATGACCGGTGCATTCCAGCTGGGCGGCCTCAGCATCACCTGGAACCGGCTGTGGATCGTGGCATTTGCCATAGCCGTATTCATCATCCTGCAGCTAGTGCTCAACCGTACCGCCCTTGGCCTGCAGATGCGGGCAGTAACGCAGAACCGCCGCATGGCTTCGTCCATGGGCATCCGCACCCCGTTTGTTGATGCCATGACCTTTGGCCTCGGCTCTGGCATTGCCGGCATGGCCGGTGTGGCGCTGAGCCAGATCGACAACGTCTCCCCTAACCTCGGCCAGGGCTACATCATCGATAGCTTCATGGTCGTGGTGTTCGGCGGCGTCGGCAATCTGTGGGGCACGCTTATCGGCGCGCTGACGCTGGGCATTGGCAACAAATTCCTCGAACCCTACGCCGGGGCCGTTTTGGGCAAAATCATCATTCTTGTCCTCATCATCTTGTTCATTCAGCGCCGCCCGCGTGGGTTGTTCGCGCTCAAGGGCCGGGCCATCGAACAATGATCACCCAATTCGTCCTGCGCGCGCTCGACAAGAAGGCCATCTGGCTGGTCGTAGTCCTGTTCGCCATCGCCATTGCCGTACCCGTACTCAATCTGGTGGTGCCGGAAGGCAATCCGCTGCATGTGCCGAATTACGCGGTGCCGTTGTTCGGCAAATACGTCAATTACGCCATGCTGGCCTTGGCTCTAGACCTGGTCTGGGGCTATTGCGGCATTCTCTCGCTCGGCCATTCGGCGTTCTTTGCGCTCGGCGCCTATGCCATGGGAATGTATCTGATGCGCCAGGTCGGCGCGCGCGGTGTCTACGCCAACCCCATCCTGCCCGATTTCATGGTGTTCCTGAACTATAAGGAACTGCCCTGGTTCTGGAACTTCTTTGACATGTGGTGGTACGCCTTCCTGATGGTGCTGCTGGTGCCGGGGATTTTGGCGTTCGTCTTCGGCTTCCTGGCGTTCCGCAGCCGCGTCACTGGCGTATACCTATCGATCATCACCCAGGCCATGACCTATGCCCTGCTGCTGGCCTTTTTCCGCAACGACCTGGGCGTCGGCGGCAATAACGGCCTGACCGACTTCAAGGACATTTTGGGGTTCAATGTTCAGGCGGCGACCACCCGCGCGGCTTTGTTTGCCGCCTCGGCCCTCGCCCTGGCGCTGGCCGTGGTGCTGTGCTCGGCCATCGTCAACTCCAAGCTCGGCAAGGTGATGGTGGCGGTGCGCGATGCCGAGAGCCGAACCCGATTTATCGGCTATCGCGTCGACAACGTAAAACTCTTCGCCTTCGTGGTATCGGCTGTATTGGCTGGCATTGCCGGAGCGCTCTATGCGCCGCAGGTCGGCATCATCAATCCCAGCGAGTTCGAGCCGGGGAACTCGATCGAGGTGGTGATCTGGACGGCTGTCGGCGGACGCGGCACCATTGTTGGCCCTATCTTGGGCGCCCTGCTGGTCAATCTGACCAAGTCGATCTTCACCTCTGGGTCGTCCTACTATCAGGCGCTGGTCGTCATTGTAGTTTTTGCCGGCATCGTCAGCGTCGCCAGTGGTTGGAAAAAGGGACTGATCGTCATCGCCGCCTCGGCCGCGGTCCCTACACTTTATGGCTGCTACCAGTTTATCCGCTTCGGCAGCTTTGCGCTGCCGGCTCTCTCCGACGTCTGGCTCTACGCGCTGGGCGGGTTGTTCATCTTCACCACCCTGTTTCTGCCTAAGGGCGTGGTTGGGCTGATCGGGCAATATCGCACCATGACCACCAAGCGCGAACAGCACGATCGCAATGCTCCCTCGCCCACGGATGTCGAAGCCGGCATCGGTCCTGAACCCAAGCCAGCGGAGTAGGCTATGACCGACAAAAGCGGCACAATGCTCTATCTCGACGGCGTTTCTGTGTCGTTCGACGGCTTCAAGGCGCTGAACGCGCTGTCGATCATCGTCCATCCCAACGAGATGCTGGCGATCATCGGCCCGAATGGCGCGGGCAAGACCACCATGATGGACATTATCACCGGCAAGACCCGGCCAGACGATGGCGAAGTGCTGTTCGATGGACGCACCGACCTGACCAAGCTCGATGAATCCGCCATTGCCAATCTCGGTATTGGCCGCAAATTCCAGAAGCCGACGGTGTTTGAAAGCCATACGGTCTGGGACAATTTGGAAATGGCGCTGCGCAAGCCACGCGGCGTGTTCTTGGCGCTGTTCTATGTGTCCTCACCCCAGGACAAGGATCGCATCGCCGAAATCCTCACCACGGTTCGCTTGCTGCATCGCAAGGATGAATTGGCCGCCAACCTCAGCCATGGGCAAAAGCAGTGGCTCGAAATCGGCATGTTGCTGGCTCAGGATCCGAAACTGCTCCTCGTCGACGAACCAGTTGCCGGCATGACCGATGCAGAAACCGTCGAAACCGCCACGCTGCTCAAACAGATCGCCAAGACGCGCTCGGTGGTGGTCGTGGAACACGACATGAGTTTCGTGCGCGAACTGGGCTCCCGCGTCACGTGCCTTGCCGAAGGCTCGGTACTGGCCGAGGGCTCGCTCGACCAGGTCAGTGCAAACCCACAAGTCATCGAACGCTATCTGGGACGCTGAACCATGACCGCCCTCTCCATCCGCGCAATCGACCTGCACTACGGCGCCGCGCAGGCGTTGCGGGGGATCACCATCGAGTGCAAGCCCGGCCGCATTACGGCAGTGCTTGGACGCAACGGGGTCGGCAAATCTTCGACGCTGCGCGCCATCACCGGTGTGCACAACATCACCAATGGCGAGATCAGTTTTGGAGAGGAAGTGCTGCGCAAAGCCCCGCCTTACAAGCGCGCCCGCATGGGCATTGGCTACGTCCCACAGGGCCGCGAGATCTTTCCGCTGCTGACGGTCAAGGAAAACCTGGAAACCGGTTACGCCGGGCTTAAGCGCGCCGACAAGAATATTCCCACTTACATTTTCGAGCTGTTCCCCGTGCTCAAATCCATGCTTGGGCGGCGGGGCGGCGACCTCTCGGGTGGCCAACAGCAACAGCTCGCCATCGGGCGTGCTCTGGTCACCCGACCCAAAATGCTGGTGCTGGACGAGCCGACTGAGGGCATTCAGCCCTCGATAATCAAGGATATCGGTCGGGCGCTGCAATTCCTGCGCGATGAAAAAGGCATGACCATCCTGCTGGTAGAGCAGTTCCTGGATTTCTGCCAGGACATCGCCGACGACATCTACATCATGGACCGCGGCGCGATTCAGCATGCTGGCCCGGCCAGCGATCTGGGCCTGCCCGAAGTGCGCCGGCATTTGATGGTATGATACCAAACAGACACCGGGCCGGAACCGGGCGCCCGAAGCCCGGCCAGCGATCGTCTCGAGGCCGATCTCGGAGATGCCATCGGCAACGCCGTGAACCTTTTCAGAATCGGTGGTGGTGGCGTCGGTGGACAGGCTCCCTTGCTGTTCTTGTGACGCAATGGTTTGTTCGTCGGGATACAACGCGACATATTGGATTTCGGCGCCGTGATCGCAGTTCTCAAAATTGAAAACGCAGAGGCAGCAACCCCGCAGCAACACCCGGGGCGGATGCAACGCGCGCGCGGAACAGGAAAAATCTCCACGCAAATTCGTGATGGCGGCACCCATCTGCAGACGCTGTTTCAGGATGGCTGCGCCAAAATCCGCCTGCCCAACACCCATAATTCAACGCTTGAGGCAGTGCTGATCAACACTGCTGGTGGCCTGACCGGCGGCGACCACATGCAATGGACCGCGGAGGCTATCGAAGAGGGGCGGTTGGTTGTCACCACTCAAGCCTGTGAGCGCATCTATAAGTCCACAGGCGATGTGGCCCGCGTACAGACCCACCTTATTGCCGGTGCCAATGCCCATATCGACTGGCTGCCGCAGGAAACCATCCTGTTCGACACCAGCAAATTCGCGCGCAATATCGATATTGACCTAGCCCAGGGTGCCACGCTGACTGCCGTTGAAGCCGTGCTGCTGGGTCGCGACGCGATGGGTGAAATGGCCCGCAATGCACAATTTTCCGATACCTGGCGCATCCGTCGAGACGGTCGACTTATCCACGCCGAGGCCACAAGGCTGACCGGCGACGCGCATCGCGAACGCGACAGCCTGTCGCTGCTTGATGGTATGCGCGCCTTCGCCACCATTGTGCGAATTGCGCCCGATGCCCCGGCGCGGCTGGCCTCAATTCGGGCGATGCTGCCTGAAGCCGGACGCATTGCTGCCAGCGCAATCGGAGAACGGCTAATCATACGAGCGATTGCGCCAAGTGGTCTTGCTTTGCGCCGCCTGATCGTTCCAATTATCGCGAACCTATCCGGTGGCGGCAGCCTGCCCCGGCTCTGGCACACCTAGGATTAACCGATGAACCTGACCCCGCGCGAAAAAGACAAGCTGCTGATCTCGATGGCCGCCATCGTGGCGCGCAAACGCCTGGAACGCGGCGTTAAGCTCAACCATCCAGAAGCGATCGCGCTGATCACCGACTTCGTTGTTGAAGGTGCCCGCGACGGCCGCCCGGTCGCCGAACTGATGGAAGCCGGCGCCCATGTGGTGAACCGGGCTCAAGTGATGGACGGCATCGCCGAGATGATCCACGACATCCAGGTGGAAGCAACCTTTCCGGACGGCACCAAGCTGGTGACTGTCCACGAACCGATCAGGTGAAACGATGCTTGAATTGCGCCCTTCCTGCGAATGCTGTGACAAAGACCTGCCGCCAGATGCGACCGACGCCATGATCTGCAGCTTTGAGTGCACATTCTGCGTCGATTGCGTCGAGCACCGGCTTGGCGGAAAATGCCCCAATTGCGGCGGTGGCTTTGCCGCCCGCCCCATCCGTCCGGCCAACAAACTGGCCAATAATCCGCCGTCCAGCGTTCGCGTGTTCAACCCGACCGGCTGTGCCGGCACCAAAGCTGCGTGAGGCCAACATGATCCCTGGCGAAATCATCACCCGGACCGGCTCGATCGAGCTGAATGCCGGGGCCCCCACCCGAACCATCGAAGTCGCCAACACTGGCGACCGCCCGATCCAGGTCGGGTCGCACTACCATTTCTACGAAACCAATGCTGGCCTGCGCTTTGATCGCGACAAGGCACGCGGGATGCGGCTGGACATTGCAGCGGGGACCGCGGTTCGCTTCGAGCCTGGCCAGGCGCGCGAAGTTACTTTGGTGCCGCTGGGAGGCTCGCGCGAGGTCTACGGCTTCCGCCAGCAGGTGATGGGTGCGCTCGAGTGACGCACTGATAGCGCTCCGTCCCGCTGCTATCGATGGCGCTGGGGAGACACATTATGGCATCGGCAATTCATGTTCGTCTGCGTCGTCTGCATGGCGCGCTCGGCCTGTTGATCGGCACATTCCTGTTTGCACACTTATCCAATCATCTCGCCGCCCTTGGGGGCGTGGCCAGCCATATCGCGGTCATGGACGCTCTGCGCCCCATCTATCGCCATCCGCTTTTGGAGACGATCCTGCTGGCCGCCATCGCCACGCAGCTTGTCCTTGGACTGACCTTTCTCTGGCGCGCCCGCGGCAAGGTTCATGGCGCCGTCAGCCGCGCGCAACTGGCCTCCGGCGCCTACCTTGTCTTCTTTCTATTGGTCCATGTTAGTGCCGTCCTCGGGGGCCGGGCCATGGGGCTCGACACCAATTTCTACTTTGCCGCCGCCGGTTACCAGAAACTGACCACCGCCCTATTCTTCGTGCCCTATTACTTTCTCGCCGTGGTCGCGATTTTCATCCATCTGGGCTGTGCCGCCTATTGGCTCACGCGTGACAATCGTCCGGCCCTCGCAATGGGTTTGTTCCGGCTCGGCATCGTGCTTGGCCTCATCATTTCTCTAGCCATCAGCGCCTGCCTTGCCGGCCTGGCCATTTCCTTCAAAGTCCCCGAAGTCTACCTCAAAACCTACGCGCTCTTTGCGTGAGCCGGGTAGCGTCGCGCCATGAACTGGTCTATGCACGCCCAAGAAACCAGCCGGACGACACCATGACCAAGGAACAAGAGTTCAAGACCCGCTTTGCCGCCGTGCTGCAGGATCTGCAACAGAGCGGGACCAAGGACGCCGAAGCAATGTGGCTCTTGGGCAGCCTCGCGTCCGATCTGGCGGGCAATCTCAAGGCCACCACGTGGACCGCCGCCAAGTCGAATGTGTCCAGCAAGAGCTATGACGCCCTGCTGTATTCCTTCGAAAGCCAAGGCACCGAACACCATGCCGCCGGTCGCAAGAAGCACGCCTATGCCATCCAAGCGCTGGCTGTGTCGCTGATTGCCGGGACCCAGCGCCGCGATGAGCAGATGGCAGCAGGCGAAACCCTGCTCGACCAGATCATCGACCACTCCATCGCCCTCTATCGCAAGGCTGCGAAGGCCAACTGAGCGCTGCCGCCTCTTCTGGCTCCCATCTGACTGCCCGTCCGAGTCTCATTCTGCCGCATTTTTGAGCACTGCTCGAATGCGCAGCAGATTCTGGCGCTGCGACCCTTGCAAGGGCAAATGAAGCACGGCACAGTCGGTGCGAACACTCGCCAAATCACCTAGCCACTGGATTGCCATGCCCGCTCGCATTTCACGCGCCACCTATGCCGATATGTACGGGCCGACCACGGGCGACAAGGTCCGCCTGGCCGATACCGAGTTGTTCATCGAGGTGGAGAAGGACTTCACCACTTATGGCGAGGAAGTGAAGTTCGGCGGTGGCAAGGTGATCCGCGACGGCATGGGACAATCGCAAAAAACCCGAGCCGAGGGCGCCGTCGACACCGTCATCACCAACGCACTGATCGTCGACGTCACCGGCATCTACAAAGCCGACGTGGGCCTGCGCGATGGTCGTATCCATGCCATCGGCAAGGCCGGCAATCCTGACACGCAGTCGGGCGTCAACATCATAATCGGCCCTTCGACCGAAGCCATCGCGGCCGAAGGCAAGATTTTGACCGCCGGTGGCTTTGATGCCCATATCCATTTCATCTGCCCCCAGCAGATCGAAGAAGCCTTGATGTCCGGCGTCACCACCATGCTCGGCGGCGGCACCGGCCCGGCCCATGGCACGCTGGCCACGACCTGCACCGGCGCCTGGCACATCCAGCGCATGATCGAAAGCTTCGATGCCTTTCCGATGAACCTGGCGCTGGCCGGCAAGGGCAATGCCTCGCTGCCCGCCCCGCTGGTTGAAATGATCCTGGCCGGCGCATCCTGCCTCAAGCTACATGAAGACTGGGGCACCACCCCAGCGGCAATCGACAATTGCCTGTCGGTTGCCGACGATTATGACGTGCAGGTGATGATCCATACCGACACGCTCAATGAGAGCGGGTTCGTCGAGGATACCATCGGCGCGTTCAAGAATCGCACCATCCACGCCTTCCACACTGAAGGCGCTGGCGGCGGCCATGCGCCAGACATTCTGCGCGTCGCCGGCCTGCCCAACGTCATTCCATCCTCAACCAACCCAACCCGCCCCTACACGGTCAACACCATTGCCGAACATCTCGACATGCTGATGGTTTGCCATCACCTGTCCCAGTCAATCCCCGAAGACGTCGCCTTTGCCGAAAGCCGAATCCGCAAAGAGACCATCGCCGCCGAAGATATCCTGCACGATATGGGCGCTCTTTCGATCATCTCATCGGACAGCCAGGCCATGGGCCGCGTCGGCGAAGTGCTGATCCGTTGCTGGCAAACCGCCGACAAGATGAAAAAGCAGCGCGGCAAACTAGCGGGCGAAACAGGCGACAACGACAATTTCCGCGTCAAACGCTATATCGCCAAATACACCATCAACCCTGCCATTGCGCATGGCATGAGCCAGCACATCGGTTCGATCGAAGTGGGCAAGCGCGCCGACCTGGTCCTATGGTCGCCCGCCTTTTTCGGGGTAAAGCCGGAAATGGTGCTGTTGGGCGGCTCGATTGCTGCAGCGCCAATGGGCGATCCCAACGCCTCCATCCCAACCCCGCAGCCGATGCACTATCGACCCATGTTTGCCGCCTTTGGCAAGCTGCGCACCGCCTCGTCAGTCACCTTCGTCTCACAGGCCGCCTATGACGATGGCCTGCGCGGCAAGCTCGGCGTCGACAAGCAGATGGCCCCGGTCACCAACACCCGCAGCGGCATCGGCAAGCACTCGATGATCCACAACTTCGCCACCCCCGACATCACCGTCGATCCCGAAACCTACGAAGTGCGCGCCGATGGCGAACTGCTAACCTGCGAACCCGCCACGGTGTTGCCGATGGCCCAACGGTATTTCTTGTTTTAGCTCAGGCGCTGGCGATCGTGCATGTGACGCGAAACAGCTCTTGCACTTTCGTATGGCACCGCCGATATCGATGGTACGCGGCCTGGCCGCTGGCGCTGGATACAGCTTGAGCATTGCGCCTGACGGTACCGAAATATCGGGTCGGCTTTTGGGGAGAAGAGTTTGCGCCGCATTTCATATTGGGTCGTCTTCGCGAGCACTTTAGCGCTGGCGGCTGCCATTTTCGCCTGGTCGCTTCCCGTTCTTGTAGCGGACGCCGGAGGGCTGTCGCCATTCGACGCCCGCCCAGGTGGTTACAGTTTTGACGACGCGAAGGCCTTGCTCACCGCCTACTCGCCTGATGGAATTGCTTTTTACCTCGGCCCGCAACATCTTCTCGACTGGTTTTACCCTGCCGCGTTGTCTGCAACGCTGTATTTCGCCATCGCCACCTTGTTGCTGAAGCGCTTGGGCGTTTGGCGCTGGATCGTCGCCGCCGTCGCCATTCCAGGCGCGATTTTCGATTTTATGGAGAACGCAGCCGTCACCGGCCTCTTGATCGTCGGCCCGGCGGGTATTGCGCCGCAACAGGTGGAGGCGGCAAACCGCTGGACTCTACTGAAAGGGACGTCCACCACCATCGCGATGACCCTCGTGCTGGCCTTGTTGATTTGGTGGGGCGCAGTGAGGCTTATGCGACGGTCCACCAAACTGCCTGAGATTCAATAGGGCGCGGCCCCTGGCCCAACTTCCGCCGCGCCCGATTGCTTCGAGGCTGGTTAACCCATTGGAACTGCCCATGCTTATCCAACGCCTGATCGCCACCGGACTGCTGCTTGGCCTCACCACGCTATCGGCCTTTGCCGTTGAAACGTCGCTGACCATCTATCTGGGCGGTGACGGCCTGAAGGATTTTGAGCGCCGCGTCATGAGCTATGATTGCGAAATGGGCGAGCCGTTCTCGGTCACTTACATCAACGCGGCGCCCAATTTTCTGGCGCTGGTGCCCCTCGAAAATGACCGGTTGATCTTCAGCTCGGTGCTGTCGGCCTCGGGCGCCAAATATGTCACCGGCCATTGGGTGTGGTGGACCAAGGGCGCCGAGGCCCGGCTTTACGATCTGGCCGGCGGCGAGGATGCAGCGCCGGTCAATACCTGCACCGAAATCAACAATACCCCCTGATTGACCGGCCAGCGCGGTTTCACCTTCAATCGCGCCAGCTGACCAGCTAAGGTGCTTTCCAAGGTTGGGAAGCCTTCTGCGGTTCGGGCATAATTTTCAGGATGAGCATGCTACGCGCCATCGATTATCTGCCTGCCGGACACGGAAAAATTCCGTTCGACCTCGTGCTGCTTGAACATGACGAACGTCGGCTGCGCCGAAAGCTGCTGCGAACGGAGCATGGCGACGACGTCATGGTCGACTTTGCTCAGACCATCACTCTCGACAACAACAGCGGTCTTCTGCTCGATGATGGTCGCTGTGTCGAGATCATGGCCGCTAAAGAACTGCTGTTTGAAATCCGCGGTCGGGACGCAGGCCATCTTGTGCGACTGGCTTGGCATATCGGCAATCGCCATACCTCGGCTCAATTGGACGCCGACCGTATTCTGATCAAGCGCGATCACGTGCTGCGCACGATGCTGGAGGGGCTCGGCGCCACTATCGTCCCGACCAGCGAAGCATTTTTCGCCGAGCATGGCGCGTACCATGCCCATGGCGAAGCCAGCCACACATTGCTTAGCCGATGACACAGGCTTCATCGCTGCAAAAGCTGCTGACTTGGCTGTCACCCGCCTTCCCGGTCGGCGCTTTTGCCTGGTCTGCCGGGTTGGAAACCGCAATCGCCGAGGGCCAGGTCACCACCGCCGACTCGACCTGCAATTGGGTGGAGGGTGCGCTGTTCCATGGCGGCATTCGCACCGATGCGATCCTGCTGGCGCATGCGCATCGAGCCCATCTGGACGCGGCACGGCTGCAGGAATTGGCGGACCTCTGCCTGGCGCTGACCCCAGCGCTGGAGCGCTATAGCGAAACCACTGCCACCGGCGATGCGTTCAGCGTTGCCGCCAGGGCCTGGCCGGCGCCTGTTCATTACCTGCTGCCGCAACCCTGCCCCTACCCGATTGCCGTCGGCGCTATTGCCGGCGCCCATGGCATCGATCTGCCTGAAACCATCACCGCATTTCTGACCGCCGTCATCCACGGCCAAGTCTCGGTGGCAGTCCGGTTGGTGCCGATTGGACAGACCGGCGGTCTCGCCATTGTGGCGGCGCTGGAGCCGCTCGTGGAGCAACTTGTCCCAGAAATTCAGCGGGCCGGGCTAGAAGACATCGGCGCCATCGCCTACGCCGCTGATATCGCACAAATGCGCCACGAAACCCTTCGGACCAGAGTTTTCAAGTCATGAACATGATGCTCGCCGCCCTGATATTTGTTCCACTGCTGGCGGTATCGCTCGCACATTTGCTTTGGGCGCTCGGACGCACCTGGCCGATCCGCGACGAAAAACTGTTGGCCCAGACCGTGGTCGGGTTCGACAATATTGAGAAGATGCCGCCTAAACTGGCCTCCCTGAGCGTTGCCATTGTCGTCTTGGCCGCTGGCGTCCTTGCGCTCGCCCTGGCCGATCCCGAAAGCGGGGGGCTGCCATTGACTCTGCTGGGTATTCCATTCGGGCTGGCGTTTTTGGGGCGCGGCATACTCGGCTACACCTCCCGATGGGCCAAGATTACCCCACATCCCAATTTCCGGCTCAATGACCGCCGCATCTATTCCCCACTCTGCCTGGCGCTGGGAGGCGGCTTCCTCGTTCTCGTGCTGATGAGGCTCCTATGAAGTCGCTTAACGGTCCGCTCCGTATCGGCATCGGTGGACCAGTCGGTTCCGGCAAAACCACGTTGTGTGAAATGCTGCTCAAGGCGATGCGTGAGCGCTATTCCATGGCCGTGGTTACCAACGATATTTACACCAAGGAAGATGCGCTGATCCTGGCGCGGGCGCAGGCAATTTCGGAAGACCGCATTGTTGGCGTCGAAACCGGGGGGTGCCCGCATACCGCCATTCGTGAGGACGCCTCGCTCAACCTTGCCGCCATCGCCGAGCTCAACGCCAAATTCCCCGATCTCGACCTGATCCTGATCGAATCCGGCGGCGACAATCTCGCCGCCACTTTTTCCCCCGACCTTGCCGACCTGACTATTTACGTCATCTCGGTCGCACAGGGCGAAAAAATCCCGCGCAAAGGTGGCCCTGCCATCTCGCGCTCCGACCTGCTGGTGATCACCCACACCGATCTGGCGCCCCATGTCGGAGCCAGTCTTGAGGTGATGGAGGCCGATACGCAAAAGGTGCGCGAGGGCCGACCCTACGTCTTCACCGATCTATTGCGCCGCGAAAGCCTCGATACCATCATCGCCTATATCGAGCACCATGGCGGCCTGACCGCAAGCGCTGCCGCCGAGTGAGCGATCACCGCCGCCTCGTCCGCCCTCTAGATGCCGCGCCGCCCACGCCTAATTTTCCCGAGGGGGTCAGTCTTGCGGGCTTCGCCCTGCGCGATATCCCTTCCATCCATAGCCTGCTCGAACGCGCCTATGCCAAGGGTGGCGGCTCCGTGCCAAGCCTGGACCGCTGGTGGCCCAGCGTTGCCGCCGACAGCGACTTCGATCCCGAGCTCTGCGTCATCGTCAAGGACACCGAAGGCGCCGTCATCGGCTTCGCGCTGGTCTGGAGCAGTGCCTTCACCAAGGATCTGGTAGTCGATCCCTCATGGCATGGCCGCGGCCTGGGGACAGCCATCCTCCACGATGTGTTTGGCCGCCTTGCCGCTCGCGGCCACCGCAGCGTTACGCTCAAGGTGATGATCGACAATCCCTCCGGCGCCGAACGGCTTTACCGCAACCTAGGCTTCGTTGAAGGCTAGCGCGAGCCGGCCCTACCGCTCTATCAGGCGGTACTGTTTTGGCCGCGGCGCAGCGTGTTCCCGCGCTACGACCGGGCCTCCGGCTTCGGACCGGACCGACGCGACCACCGAGCGCGGCGGCAGCGTCACCGCTCCATCGGCCAAGACCGCAATTTGGCTGTGATCAGACTGCAGCCCGATCGACCAGCCACCGTCTGGCAGGCGCGCCAGCGCTGGCTCAGTCTTGCGGTTGAACCAGAAAAGCACCTCATCGCCCTTTGCCTTGAGGTGCATGCCCAGCACCGATGCTCCGGCCCATTGCCAATCGCCTTCGGTCATTTCACGCCCATCTGGATGTAGCCAGCTGACGTCGCGCAGCCCGCCCTTATTCTGGCCGGTGAGGAAGTGGTCATGCGTCAGCGCCGGATGGGCCTTTCGGAAATTGCTCAGCGCTGCAACAAAGCCCACTATATCGTCGTCGGCATGGACCCAATCGAGCCAGGTGATTTCATTGTCCTGGGCATAGGCATTGTTATTGCCATGCTGGGTGCGGAACATTTCGTCGCCCTGCTGCAAGAGTGGCACGCCGCGGGACATGAGCAAGGTCGCCAGTAGCGCTCTGACGTCGCGCTTGCGCGCGGCAATGATGCGCGCGTCCTCGGTTTCCCCCTCGACGCCGCAGTTCCAGGACGAATTGTGATCGTGCCCGTCGCGATTGCCCTCCCCATTGGCCTCGTTGCGCTTGCGGTTATAGGTCACCAGGTCGCGCAGGGTGAAGCCGTCATGGACCGCCAACATATTAACGCCGTGACTTGGTTTTCGACCGGCAAAGTTGAAAATTTCCGCCGAGCCGGAGACCTTGCTGGCCAAAGCGCCAATCGTTCCGTCCTCGCCCCGCCAGAAGCGGCGAATATCGTCGCGATAGGTATCATTGTGTTCGTAAAACTCTTTTCCGAAACGCCCCAATTGATAGCCACCCGGACCGATATCCCAGGGCTCTGCCACCAGAATGCACTTGGCCAGCACCGGGTCTGCCTTGATCTTTTGCAGCATCACCGCATCGGGATTAAAGCCCGGCTCCCGGCCCAGTACAGTTGCCAGATCGAACCGGAATCCGGAAACACCCATCTCCTCAACCCAATAGCGCAAACTATCAATGACCAGGCGCTGCGTGGCCGCGTGATTGCAACGCAACGTGTTGCCCGTGCCCGTGTCATTGACCAGCTGCAACCGACCACTGACCTCGCTGAAATGATAATAGGTCTTTGCGTCCAACCCCTTAAGGCTCAACATCGGCCCGTCGGCGTCGCTTTCGCCAGTGTGATTGTAGACAACATCCAAAATCACCGAGATGCCATGCTTGCGATAGATATCCGTCAGTTTGCGCAGCTCTTGCGGTCCGCCCGGCGCCAGCCGAGGGTCGATGGCAAAATAGCCAATGGGATTATAGCCCCAGGCATTGCGCAGGCCCAACCGGGGCAGGTGACCCTCATCGATCCAGGCAGCGATGGGCATGAGTTGGACCGTGTCGACCCCAATCCGCTTCAGGTGCTCGATCACGCGCGGCCCGGCTAATCCGGCGATTGTGCCGCGCAGCTTCTTGGGCACGGCAGGGTGACTGATGGTATAGCCGCGCACGTTCAGTTCATAAAACAACGATGGTGGCTTCTTTCGGGGCTCGGCGATGACGCTGCTGGAAACGGTCACAATTGCCTTGGGAACCAAGGACGCCGTTTCGATCCCTGCCGCGCGATCAGCCCGGAGCAGCGGCGACCGCACGAAGACGCGGTCCAAGTGCCTGGCATAAGGATCGACCAGCAATTTTTGTGGGTCAAAGAAATAGCCCTGGTCGGGATCGTAACGCCCGTCCGCGCGCAAACCATAGCGCGTCCCGGCCCCCAAGCCCGCAATGCGCACCGCGTGGACGTTGTCCTGGTGGACATCGAACTCAAAGCGATCAGTTTCCTTGTCGTGCTCATCAAAGACCGAAACCCATAAGGCTTCGGCGCTTTCTGAGTAGACAGCGAAGTTGACACCGCCCTCGACCAGGGTTGCACCGAGGTGCTCGGTGCTTCCCCCGTGGGGGACCGACAGGGATTTCATGCTCATCCCAGCTTCAGGTTATAACGCTCGGAGCCTGACGGCCCGTACGTTGGCGTAAACCGGTCAACTGGTCCGCCAGCTCAACAAGGTGATCGAGCGCCACCTGAGTCTCCAGATCATGTCGCCCGTCTGCGGCTTCGTAACTTTCCAGGTAGACCCGCAGTGTTGCACCCACAGTACCGGTGCCGCTCAATCGAATGACAATGCGCGAGCCGTCCGTGAAACCGATGCGAATGCCCTGTTTGAAACTGGTCGAGCCGTCCACCGGGTCATGGTAGGTGAAGTCGTCAGCGTAGGCGACCTGCAGGTCGCCAAAATTCTGGCCGGCAAGACCCGGCAGCGTCGCGCGCAAATCGGCGACAAGGCGGTTGGCGATCGCTGCGTCGACCTCTTCATAGTCGTGTCGTGTGTAGTAGTTTCGGCCGTAGCTTGCCCAATGCTCCCGCACGATCTGGTCAACACTCTGTTGGCGCGCCGCGATCACGTTGAGCCACAGCAAGACGGCCCAAAGCCCATCCTTTTCCCGCACATGGTTGGAGCCGGTTCCGGCGCTTTCCTCGCCACAAATGGTCACTCGCCCGGCGTCCAGCAAATTGCCGAAGAATTTCCAACCGGTTGGTGTTTCGTGCATTTCCAGCCCGAGCTTGGCCGCCACCCGGTCGGCTGCGGCGCTGGTCGGCATCGAGCGGGCAATCCCCGCAATCCCCATGGCGTAGCCGGGTGCCAATGGCGCGTTGGCTGCCAGAATTGCCAGGGAGTCCGATGGGGTGACGAACCTGTTCTTGCCGATAATCAAATTGCGATCGCCATCACCATCGGATGCGGCTCCAAAATCTGGGCCGCCTGGGCTCATCAGGGCGTCATGCATGTCCTTGCAATAAACCAAATTGGGGTCCGGATGCCCGTTGCCAAAATCCGGCGACGGAACCCCGTTGATCACTGTGCCCTTGGGTGCGCCCAATATCCCTTCAAGAATGGTGTGAGCATAGGGACCGGTAACCGCGTGCATGGCATCAAAGGTCATGCGGAATCCGGACGCAAACAGCCCGCTGATGGCTTTGAAATCAAACAGCGTCCGCATCAAATCGGCATAATCGGCGACCGGGTCGATGATTTCGACAATCATGGTGCCGCATTGTTGTATTCCGATGTGACCCAAGGCAACGTCGGGGGCATCGCTGATGGCGTAGTGATCAATCACCTTGGTCCGCTCGAACACCGCGTCGGTGATCTTTTCCGGGGCTGGGCCGCCATTGCCAATATTATACTTGATCCCAAAATCGCCATTGGGTCCGCCGGGATTGTGGCTCGCCGACAGCACCAAGCCGCCAAATGCCTGATAGTGGCGAATGACGTGGGACGCGGCGGGCGTTGACAGCAGCCCATTCTGGCCAACCATAACCCTGCCAAATCCATTGGCGGCCGCAATTTTGATCGCGGTCTGAATTGCCACATCATTGTAGAAACGCCCGTCTCCGCCAATCACCAGCGTCTTGCCAGCAAACCCATCCAGGCAATCAAAGATGGCCTGGATGTAGTTTTCGACATAGTGGGGCTGCTGGTACACCGTAACCCGCTTGCGCAGGCCAGATGTCCCTGGCTTCTGGTCGCTAAACGGCGTCGTCTTGATGGTCAGTATCGTCATGAACTTTGAGCCCGATGAGTGTGGCATAAAGATCGGCATAGCGGCCCGCACTTGTCTGCCATGAGACATCGGACTTCATGCCGCGTTGTTGAATTTTCTTCCAGGTCTTGCTGTCGCCAAAAAGCCGCGTCGCCTTGCGGATCGCCTCGTAGAGGGCGTGTGGGCTGTTGGCGTCATGGAGTATTCCGGTCGCGACCCCAGCGCTCAGCGCTGCCGGATTGGCGTCGATAACGGTATCAGCCAGCCCGCCGATACGGCTGACCACGGGCACGCAGCCATACCGCAGACCATAAAGCTGGGTCAGACCACAGGGTTCAAACCGCGACGGAATGAGAATGGCGTCGGCGCCCCCCTGCAACAAATGGGACAATTCCTCATTATAGCCGGTGATCAGACCGATTTTGCCGGGGTGCCGGGCCCAGGCCTGACGGAAACCCTGCTCCAATGCCGGCTCGCCGGACCCGAGCACAGCAAGCCGACCGCCGAGTGCCACCAGGCCATCGACCACCATCAGCAGTAGATCGATCCCCTTCTGATCGGTGAGTCGACTAACCACGCAGAACAGCGGACCATCAACGCCATCCAATCCGAACTTTTCCACAATCGCCGCCTTGTTAATGGCGCGCTTTTTGATTGTGGCGGCGCTAAACGCCTGTGGCAAAGCCACATCGTTGGCAGGGTCCCAGGCAATGGTGTCGATGCCGTTGAGGATACCGACAACCGTGTCGGCGCGCCCATTCAACAAGCCTTGCAGCCCCATACCGAAGGCTTCCGTGCGGATCTCATCGGCATAATTCGGGCTGACCGTCGTAACGTAATCGGCGCATTCAATGCCCGACTTTAGATATGAGATTCCGCCATAATACTCGACGCCCCCGACGCTAAAGGCATGGGGTGGCAGCCGCAGCTGGTTAAACACTTCCGGTCCAAAATAGCCTTTGAAGGCCATGTTGTGCACGGTCATCACGGTCTTGACCCGGTCGGTCGGTCCGAATTTGATGTAGGCGGGGACCAGCCCGGCCTGCCAGTCGTGGCAATGAATAACCTGCGGCAGATAACCGTTCACCAGACCCTGGCCCAATTCGGCGGCGACCCAGGACAGCGCCGAAAACCGTTTCCAATTGTCCGGCCAGTCCCAGCCGTCAGGTCCGAGATAGGGATTGCCCGGGCGCTCATAAAGGTGCGGTGCCTCAATGATGATCAGGTCGAGCCCGGCAAACTGTCCGCTCAACAATCTGCCCGGTGCCCCAAATAGGTCGCTGATCTCGGCAAGAAGCTGCGGTTCGGTCAATTTTGCCAGCACCGAGGGGTACCCTGGCACCAGCGTGCGCATTGAAACGCCATACGCCGTCAGGGCAAGCGGCAGGGCGCCCGCGACATCCGCGAGCCCCCCGGTCTTGATCAGCGGATAGACCTCGGAGGCTACCGAGAGAACCTCGATCATCGGCTCGCCAGATACTTGTCGACCATCGCCTGGGTAATCAATGTGACCCCCTCCTCAGTCCGCCGGAACCATTTGGCGTCAAATTCCGGGTCCTCGCCAACCACCAGCCCGTCGGGGATGTTCACGCCGCGGTCCAACACTACTTTCTTCAGCCGCGCGCCGCGCCCGATATCACAATAGGGCAGCACGACCGCCTCGTTGAGCTCAGAATAGGAGTGTACGCGCGAGCCGGTCGACAACAGGGTGCGCTGCAGACTGCCACCGGAAACAATGCAATCGCCTGAGACCAGCGAGTTGACCGCCGAGCCGCGACGCCCATCAAAGTCATGCACGAACTTGGCTGGCGGGGTGATCTCGGCATAGGTCCAGATCGGCCAATCCCGGTCGTAAAGATCGAGCTGCGGGCTGATATCGGTCAGATCGATCGACGCCTTCCAATAGGCATCGATGGTGCCGACGTCGCGCCAATAGGCCACTTCCTCTTTTGAAGATCGCACGCAGGAGCGGGCAAAACGGTGGGCGACCGCGCTGCCATTCTTGACGATATAGGGAATGATGTCCTTGCCGAAATCACGGCTTGAGCCGACGGTCGCGGCATCGCGACGCAACTGCTCCATCAGGAATTTTGTCTCGAACACGTAAATGCCCATCGACGCCAGAGCCATCTCGGGCTTGTCCGGCATTCCTGGCGGGTCCTTGGGCTTTTCAATGAAGTCGACAACGCGATCGCGCCCGTCGACATGCATCACACCGAACGCCGAGGCTTCCATGCGTGGAACCTCTAGGCACCCGATGGTGACATCGGCGCCGCTGTCGACATGCTGGCGCAGCATGATTTCATAGTCCATCTTGTAGATGTGGTCGCCGGCCAGAATGACGATATAGCGCGCGCCGTAATCCTCGATGATGTCCATGTTCTGATACACGGCATCCGCAGTTCCGGCATACCACATGTCTTCCTTGACCCGCTGGCTCGCTGGCAGCACATCAAAGCTCTCATTGCGTTCTTGCCGAAGGAAGTTCCAACCGCGGCCCAAGTGCCGGATTAGACTATGCGCCTGATATTGGGTCGCCACGGAAATGCGCCGAATACCCGAGTTGATGGCGTTGGACAGCGCGAAATCAATAATGCGTGACTTGCCGCCGAAATACACGGCGGGCTTGGCCCGCCTGTCCGTCAGCTCCATCAAACGCGTTCCGCGTCCCCCCGCGAGGACATAGGCCATGGCCTCACGTGCGAGCGGCGATGGAACTCTGTAGTCAGCCATATTACCCTCCTCCATAGTGCCCGGATTAGTCCAGGTCTCATGCCTCGATGCCGAATGTCACTCCGGCTCGAACTTCAAAAATAGCGTCGACAGCGGCGGCAGATAGATGCTGGCAACACCAGGCCAGTGTCCGCCTTTGCTGGCTAAAGCCGTTACGGCGCCCTGGTTCCCAGTATTGCTCCCCGAATACCAACCAGCATCAGTATTGATACGCTCGACCCACTTGCCGACCAGCGGCATCGGCATCGTATAGTTCTCGCGTGGGATCGGCGTCATGTTGGAGACGACCACCACCGGATCTTCTCCCGGGGCGCGCCGCACCCAGGCAAACACCGAATTGGCCTGATCGTTGCCGATAATCCACTCAAACCCGTCCGATTCACAATCACGGCCATGTAGTGCCGGCAATTGCCGATAGGCGGTGTTGAGGTCGGTCACCAATCGCCTGACGCCCTCATGCATACCCGCGTCAAGCAACCACCAATCCAGTGCCTTAGCTTCCGCCCACTCTTCACGCTGGGCAAATTCCTGCCCCATGAACAATAGCTTCTTGCCGGGGAACCCCCACATGAAGGCGTAATATGCCCGCAGATTTGCGAATTGCTGCCAGTCATCACCCGGCATTTTTTCGATCAGCGATCCCTTGCCGTGAACCACCTCGTCATGGCTCAACGGCAGCACGAAATTTTCGGAAAAGGCATAAACTGTCGCAAAGGTCATATCACCGTGGTGATAGCGCCGATGCACGGGCTCTCGGCTCATATATTTGAGCGTGTCGTTCATGAAACCCATGTTCCACTTAAACCCGAACCCCAATCCGCCATTATGCACTGGCTGGCTCACGCCCGGCCATGACGTGGATTCTTCGGCAATCATGAACGTGCCGGGATGCAAGCGATAGGCTTCGGTATTGACGCGCCGCAGGAATTCGACTGCTTCGAGGTTTTCGTTGCCGCCCCTTTGGTTGGGCACCCATTGTCCGGCCTGCCGCGAATAGTCGAGATACAACATCGACGCCACAGCATCGACCCGCAGCCCATCGAGGTGGAACGTCTCCAGCCAATACAGCGCATTGTTGACCAGGAACGACACCACTTCCTTGCGGCCGAAATTGTAAATCGCCGTGTTCCAGTCAGGATGATAGCCCTGCCTGGGGTCCGCGTGCTCATATAGGGCCGTACCGTCAAAATTCGCCAACCCATGCTCGTCGGTCGGGAAATGCGCCGGCACCCAGTCAAGAATCACACCAAGATCGGCCGCGTGCGCCGCATCGACAAATCGAGCAAAAGCGGCGGGATCACCATGGCGGGCGGTGGGCGAATATAATCCAACCGGTTGATAGCCCCACGACGGATCAAATGGGTGTTCGGTGATCGGCAGCAATTCGATATGGGTGTAGCCCATGTCGGCGACATAGGGCACCAATTGTTCGGCCAATTGGTCATAGCTCAAAAAACCGCCGTCCGGGCGACGACGCCAAGAGCCCAGATGCACCTCATAAATCGACATCGGTGTGCGGCGCCAATCCCGTTGCGCACGCTCCTTGAGATACTTGGCGTCATTCCATTTGAAGGGCGAGGGATCCGGGACTACGGACGCCGTTTTTGGCCGCAGCTCAGACTGGCGCGCAAACGGATCGGCCTTCAGCGGCAGGACGACGCCATCCGCCCCAACGATTTCGAATTTGTAGAGTGTCCCCGTGCCCAGAACTGGCACGAATACTTCCCAAATGCCGGTATCCATGCGCTTGCGCATCGGATTGCGTCGGCCATCCCAGTCGTTGAACGGCCCGACCACGCTGACCCGCTGCGCATTGGGCGCCCACACGGCAAAATGGGTGCCGTGTATACCTTCGAACTCCATCTCATGGCCGCCGAGCTTGTCGAACAGCCGCAAATGATTGCCTTCCCCGATGTAGTAATCGTCCATCGGGCCAAGCACAGGACCAAAACTATAGGGGTCGTAAACGTCCCATTCACCGCCCGAGTTTTTGGCGTGGTAGCGGATCGGCTGACGCTTGGCGATCTTGACCAGGCCTTCAAAAAAACCAGCCGAGTGGCGCGGAATCAGGTGGCCCAGTTCATCGCCGGCCAAAGTATAGGCGACGACCATTTCAGCATTGGGAATGAAAGCCCGCAGCACGAACCGGCCCATCACCTCCTGCAGGCCGAGGAAAGCAAAAGGATTGGCATGGCGCCCCGCTAGAACGGCTTCGACTTCCCTTGAATCTGCCTGCCAGTTTTCCTTGGTCAACCGCTCTTCCCCTCACACAGTTTACAACGCTGCGCCCCCACCCCAGGATGCGCGCCGCCCCGAGCTTCGCTCGGATCAGGCTTTCGGCACTGTCACACCCCAGATTTCCTCGGCATATTGCCTGATCGTACGGTCGGACGAAAAATAGCCGACACGGGCGGTATTGCGGATCGCCATGCCATTCCATCGGCGGCTATCTGACCAGATGGCATCGACTTTGGCTTGCGCTGCCAAATAGGCATCGAAGTCACGCGCCACCATGAACCAGTCGTGCTCGTATAGTCCCCCGATCAGATCGCGAAAGCGGTTTGGATCATCCGGGGAAAAAACACCCGAACTGATCGATTCCAGCACTTCCTTCAGCCGCGGCGATGCATCAATTACGGAACGCGGCACTTCACTCGAGCTGCGCTTCTCGTTGACCTGCTCCGTCGTCAAACCGAAAATGACAATATTGTCGTCCCCGGCTTCCTTGTGCATTTCGACGTTGGCGCCATCCATGGTGCCAATCGTAATGGCCCCATTGGCCATGAACTTCATATTCCCCGTGCCTGACGCTTCCATCCCGGCGGTCGAAATCTGTTCGGACAAGTCAGCGGCCGGCACGATAACCTCCGCCAGGCTGACATTGTAGTTTGGCAAGAACACAACTTTAAGAAGGCCACGCACCGAAGGGTCATTATTGATGGTTTTGGCGACATCATTGATCAATTTGATGATCAACTTGGCGTTCCAGTATCCCGGCGCCGCTTTGCCAGCAAAAATCTTGACCCGGGGCACCCAGTCGCGCTCCGGATGGGCGCGAATTTCATCATAGGCGGCAACCGCTTGCAGCACGTTGAGCAGTTGGCGCTTATATTCGTGAATGCGCTTGATCTGCACGTCAAACATGGCGTCAGGCGAAACGACGATGCCCAGCCGATCCTTGATCAGCGTCGTAAGCCGCATTTTGTTGGCGCGTTTGACCGCCGCAAATTGCGCCTGGAAATTGGGGTCTTCCGCATGGGCATTCAGGTTTTGTAACAGATTGATATCGTCTAGAAACTGCGGCCCGATCCGGTCAGTGATCAGCTTGGTCAAACCGGGATTGCACTGCATCAGCCACCGGCGCGGGGTAATCCCGTTGGTCTTGTTGTTGATGCGGTCCGGGTAGAGCTTGTGAAGGTCCGAAAACACGGTCTTCTTCATGAGCTCGGTGTGCAGGCCCGATACACCATTGATTGAGTGCGAGCCGACAAACGCCAATTGCCCCATGCGCACACGGCGGCCGCCATTTTCGTCGATCAGCGACACATTGGCAATTTGCGCATCGGTGAATTTGGCCCGCGTCCGCGCCTCGGTCAGCACATCAGCATTGATGGCATAAATGATTTGCATGTGCCGCGGCAGCAGCCGCTCAAGCAAGGCGACCGGCCAGCTTTCCAGGGCTTCAGGCAACAGCGTGTGGTTGGTGTAGCCGAATACCCCACGTGAGAGCTTCCAGGCCTTGGCCCACTCAATGCCATTGTCATCGACGAGGATGCGCATCAACTCGCAGATTGAAATTGCCGGGTGGGTATCGTTGAGCTGGATTGCCACCTTGTCGGGCAAGGACGCGATATCCCCATATTGCTGCAGGTGGCGCCGCACGATGTCCTGTAGCGATGCGGAAGAGAAGAAAAACTCCTGCCGCAAACGCAGCTCCTGGCCCGCAGCCGTCGAATCGGCAGGGTAGAGCACCCTGGTAATCGCTTCGGCTCGAGAGCTTTCCTCCAGCGCGCCGATATGGTCGCCAGAGTTGAATTTGTCCAACAGGATCGGGTCGATCGGCTGCGCGCTCCACAGCCGCAGCGTGTTGACCCGGGCACCGCGCCAACCCACGATTGGCGTATCAAAAGCGACCGCCAGCACATGATCGTTTGGCCGCCATTCCTGCCGCACCTTGCCATGGGCGTCAGTGACCGGCACGACGATGCCGCCAAAGCCCACTTCATAGGCACTTTCGCGCCGCTCAAATTCCCATGGATTGCCGTGCGCCAGCCATTCCTCAGGCAGCTCGACCTGCCAACCCTCGCTCATTTCCTGCCGGAACAGGCCGTGGACATAGCGAATTCCATAACCGTAGGCCGGGATCTGCACCGACGACATCGATTCAAGAAAGCAGGCTGCAAGTCGGCCCAGGCCACCATTGCCCAACGCCGCGTCAGGCTCCAGGTTGATCAGGTCGCCCAGATCCACGTTGAGGTTTTTCAAAGCGTCGCGCACGGGCTCGATCAGCCCGACATTGCTCATCGCGTCGCGCATCAAACGCCCGATCAAAAACTCAAGGCTGAGATAGTAGACGCGCTTCTGCGATGATCGCCACGTTTCCCGGGACGATTCCATCCAGCGATCCATCACCCGGTCGCGGACAGTCAGAATTGTTGCAGCCAGCCAATCATGGGGCCGGGCAACAATTGGGTCTTTACCGACCGAGTAAATCAGTCGCTCGAGAATCTCGGCCTGAATGGCCTCAACCGTACTAGCGCGAGGCTCGGGCGTAGGGGCGTCGTAAACGATTGGCTTTTGCGGCATGTCGCAATCCGGTAATCATGACGATGTGTTCCCCTCAGAACCTTTAGTCTGGCACTTAATCTGTCCAGTTGAAAGCCCCGAATTACCGCCCGGAACTGGGCTGTCCAGACGTCAAATCCAGCGTCGTCTTGGCCAGAGTTTCCTCGACGCTTTCTGGCGCGGGAGCCACATTTCCCCCTTCCCGCGCTTGATCTACGGCGTTGCTGATCAGCAGTTCGCGCCCAACCATGCGCATCCCAGCCGCCATCTGCAGTTGAAATCTTTGCTCATCGCGGCTGCGGACGCCCTCGATGGTTTCGTCCATTTCTTCGTCGCTGGCGCCCAGCATCTTGATCGCGGCACCGCCAAATACCAGTGCTGATTCGAACATTTCACGGAGCTGATAGGCCACGCCCGCCTGCACCAGTTTGATCGCATGGCCGCGATCAAAGGCGCGGGCCATGACTTTGGCGAGCGGGAATTCGTCGCGCAACAGCTCAGATATTTTGGTTGCGGCGTCTTTGTTGTCGACACAGACCAGCACGAGATCTGCGGTCCCAGCACCGGCAGCACGCAAGATATCGAGCCGCGTCCCGTCCCCATAATAGACCTTGAACCCGATTTGCAGGGCAACGCGCACCATTTCGGTATCGTTGTCGATGATCGACACCGAATGCCGCATGGCGAGCAGTGGCTGGCTGGCGATCTGCCCAAAGCGACCAAACCCAATCAGCAAGATCCGGCCCTTGAGCCCGTCGGCAGTCTCAATGCCCTCCATTGACTGCGGTGCCTTGGGCAAAAGATAGCGGAGCGCAATCATTGAAAACGGCGTAATCGCCATCGAAATGATGACGGTGGCGGTAAAGATGGCGTTGGTTGGTCCATCGATGAGCCCCGCTGCGGCAGCGGTGGTGTAGAGCACAAAGGCAAACTCGCCGCCTTGCGACATCAGCACGCCGCGCTGCAGCGCCTCGGCATGGCTGGACTTCAGCAGGCGGGCGATGGCGTAGATCGCTCCGGCCTTGACCACCATGTAGCACACCACCGAAAGCGCGATGGTCTGCCAGTGCAGCGCCACAATCGACAAATCGAGCGACATGCCAACGGCCAGAAAGAACAGTCCGAGCAAAATGCCGCGAAACGGTTCGACGTCCGCTTCCAGCTGGTGGCGAAAGCTTGATGTCGAGAGCAGAACACCAGCCAGGAATGCCCCCATGGCCATCGATAGCCCGCTCACCTGCATCAGCAGGGCGGCTCCCAGCACCACCAACAGGGCCGCCGCCGTCATCACTTCGCGTTGTTTGACCGAAGCCAACAGCGCGAACAACGGATTCATGATTCGGCGGCCCAAAAAGATCAGCAGTCCGATGGCGCCCAGCGCGATGCCGATGCTGGCGAGCCTGGTCAACAGCCCCTGCTCCGCACCAGACGGCGCCAGAATTGCGATCACTGCCAGCAATGGCACGATGGCCAGGTCTTCCAGCAACAGGATGGACACCACCCTCTGGCCGCCCTCGGTTGCCAAATCGCCCTTTTCACCAAGAATCTGCATAACGATGGCGGTTGAGGTCAAAACGAACCCCATGCCGAAAACGAAGGCCACCGCCGCTGAAAAGCCCAGCAGGACGCCAACGCCGGTCAGCAAGGCGCCGCAGATGGCCACCTGCAAAATTCCCAGGCCAAAAATCTGGCGCCGCAGCGCCCATAGCTTGGCTGGCTCCATTTCGAGCCCAATGATGAACAAGAACATGACGACGCCAAGCTCGGCAGCCGAGAGCACAGTGCCCGGCTCATGAATAAGGCCGATACCCGATGGCCCCAGCAGCAAACCCGCCGCCAGATAGCCGAGCACTGAACCCAGACCCAGCCGTTTGAAGACCGGCACCGCGACCACGCCCGCCGCGAGCATGACCACGACCGGCAACAAATCGACGCCGTGCCCCGCCACTTCAGCCAAATTCGTCAATGCTTCACCTGCCACTCAACATTCCCCTGCCGTCGTGGCCCGCTACAAGGACCAGCGTGGCACTGTTTCGAGTGTCGCCAGTTCCGTCAAGCGAGCCCGAGCCCATCCCAGGCTCTCTTGCCCGAAATGAGACAGTCGACACCAGCCACGTAGCCGGTATCATGGCGGCAAATCACTTTCCAAGGTGCCGCAATGCGCAAGAAGATCATCATCGATACCGATCCCGGCCAGGACGACGCCGTCGCAATCCTTTTGGCCCTGGCATCCGCCGAGGAACTGGAGGTTCTGGGGATCGTCGCGGTCGCCGGCAATGTCGGGTTGCAGCACAATTCCAACAACGCACTCAAAGTCGTTGAGCTCTCCGGCCACACCCAAGTGCCAGTTTACGCCGGGTGCCCGCGCCCGATGCGGCGCCATTTGGTCACGGCCGAACACGTGCATGGCGAGACCGGCCTGAACGGCCCAGACCTGCCCGAACCCACCCTCAAGCTGCAAGCCCAACACGGCGTCGACTACATCATCGATACTCTGATGGCAGCAGAGCCCCATACCATCACTTTGTGTACGCTCGGGCCGTTGACCAACATTGCCATGGCGCTGGTCAAACAACCGGCGATCGCAGAACGCGTCGCTGAAATCGTCATGATGGGTGGAGCCTATTTCGAGGTTGGCAACATTACGCCTGCTGCCGAGTTCAACATCTATGTTGATCCCGAAGCGGCCGACGTGGTCATGCGCTGTGGCGCGCCGCTGACGCTGTTGCCCCTCGATGTTACGCACCAGATCCAGGCGACCCCGGAACGGCTGGCAGCCATCAAGGCGCTTGGCAACAAGACCGGCGCGGCCGTGCACGCCATGCTGACCTATTCGGAAGTGTTCGATCTGCGTAAATATGGCTGGGCGGGCGCACCCTTGCACGACCCAACCGTTATCGCCTATCTGCTGCGGCCCGACCTGTTTGAGGGTCGCCACTGTAATGTCACCATTGAAACTGCCAGCGAACTGACCGTTGGAATGACGGTCACCGACTATTGGCATGTCACTGGCAAAACCAGAAACGTCAATTACCTGCGTAACGGCAATGCCGAGGGGTTTTTCACCCTGCTCACGGAGCGGTTGGCACGGCTGCCCTAAGTCTGAGTGC
The DNA here is from genome assembly GCA_943372435.1 of Devosia equisanguinis. GTDB lineage: Bacteria > Pseudomonadota > Alphaproteobacteria > Rhizobiales > Devosiaceae > Devosia > Devosia equisanguinis_A. Next base: position 278,321 of record CALRYQ010000002.1, on the reverse strand, counting down.
CGAGCCTGCTGGCCCTTCAACCCAGCCTCAGTCCATAAAACCTGCGAGGACGTCATGGATCCGATTATCCTGCTAACATTCACGGCTGCCTACGCCATTGCGGTGTTGGTCCCAGGTCCTGGTGTCGCCGCTGTTGTGGCCCGGGCTCTGGGTGGTGGATTTTGGGGTGCCTTTCCGATGATACTCGGCATCCTCGCCGGCGACTTGCTGTATTTCGTCTTCGCCGTTTTCGGCCTGGCGGCAATCGCCACCTACTTTGAACCGATCTTTGTCACTGTGCGTTGGGCTGGCGCGGCCTATTTGCTGTTCATTGCCTACAAGTTCTGGACGGCAGAGCCCGGCGCCGAACAAATGAAGCCCAAAACCGAAAGCTGGTTGAAAACATTTTTGGCCGGCTTCTCGCTGACCATGGGCAATCCAAAGACCATCGTGTTCTATTTGGCCATTCTGCCGACCGTGATCCCACTGCGCCAGATGAATCCCCTGGCATTCGCTGAATTGACCATAATCGTTGTGGTGGTCCTTCTAGTCATTGGCTGCGGTTACGCCCTGCTCGCCTCGGCCGCCCGGGAATTTTTTCGTAGCCCGAAGGCGCTCGGACGGCTGAACAAAACCGCCGGCGCCATGATGGCGGCCGCGGCCGGGCTTGTGGTGACGCAGCACTAGCTGCCGCATTGTCGATGCTCGTCGCGGCACCACACAACAGCGATCGCATGAGCCGAATTCGGCACAACGGCCCTCAAGTGCAGTCTGGCGCCTTGCCCGATCCGGGATCATTTGACATAGCCGTTCCGCCTGCTATTGAGGCGGCGGGGGCCTATAGCTCAATGGTTAGAGCCGACCGCTCATAACGGTCTGGTTCCAGGTTCGAGTCCTGGTGGGCCCACCAACAAATCCGGGCGTCTCGTGGGGAAGTTTAGCGAGGAAGTCGCGCTTCCCCACGCTTCCCGCCATAACGACGCGCCCTAGGATGGCAGATAATTCGACCGCGCATTCCCAGTGCTGGGCTTTGCGAGGGCGCGAAATTTAATCCCTTTGACTCCGACTAGCGGGGCACGCAGGTGGAGCGGACGCCCTCGACCTTGGCAAGGGAACCGGGGCCGGTGCCGTCCTTTTGGCAGAACTGCTTTTCGGCGATATTGGCGGGCAAATTGAAAGTGCAGCTCAGCGGCGCAAAGGCGCGCTGGCCGGTGACGCTGATCCGGGCCGTGATCAGGCATTGATAGGCGTGATCGGCGGTGTTGGAGCCGGTGACGACCACGGCCGACTTATCGGCATTGAGCGCGGCGTTCAGCTCGGGAAAAGCTGAGCTGGTCGCCGTCAGGCCGAGCCAGCCCAGCAGAATAACAGCACTCATCGCTCGGGAACTGCGCACGATCACGTCTCCTCATCCATCCTATGGCGTGCCGCCGGTGTCGTCGGCACGCTTGGTATCGGCTATCTTGCGCGGCTTGGGAAGCCCAATCCGGTCGCCGCAGACCTGGGCTCTGCGAGCTTTGGCCTCCTCAAAAATCTCGGTGATGCTGCCCGCCGACCGAAGCGGCGAGATGGAATCGGTGGGGGTTTTCGCTTTGCCGACCAAGGGAGAGCCGGACCATCGCCTTGCCGACTTACTCCGGGCGCTGCGTGACGAATTGCAGGTGGAACTGCGCTACCAGTCCCCCGGCGGGGACCTGACAACCCGCATCATCTACCCCCTGGCACTGGGCTATAACGAACACCACCAGATGCTGGTGGGCTGGTGCGTCTTGCGAGGTGCCTATCGCCAGTTTCGGCTCGACCGCATGGCTGGATTGACAGTGTTGGAGAGGCGGCGGGGGCCTATAGCTCAATGGTTAGAGCCGACCGCTCATAACGGTCTGGTTCCAGGTTCGAGTCCTGGTGGGCCCACCAATTTCAAGCTACCGCACAGCGTCCCAGAACTGTTCCGCGCTGACCGGCTAAGACCCCATATCCGAATTGGGCAGCAACGCCAGCGTCTTCCCGCGCACTGTCATTATTATCCAGCAATGCCGCCCAAGCGCCCCGCTGAGACCGGGGTCGCCGGAAAATTGCCAACAACACACTGGGTCCCTATCGCGGTTCGCATTTTTCTTCTACATTGGTGGAATTTACAAGATACGCCCGCAAGACCCTAGGAATAGCTCATGACGTTCGCCACCGCTGAAACAGGAATTGACCGGACCATCCGGCGCGATGTCACCACCGACGCTCCGGACCTGGTCCTGCTTGGCGGGATTGTCATCTGCCTCGACGCGACCGAGCGGGTTGCCGAAGCCCTGGCAATCAGCAATGGAACCATCACCTCGGTCGGGACCTCCGCGACAATTTCTGCATTGATCGGGCCCAATACGGCGATCATTGAACTTAAAGGTCGCGCCGTTTTACCAGGCATCAACGATGGCCATTTACACGCCAGCTGGCTAGGGGCTCGATGGCCAAATTTTTTCTTCGGCGACGATAACAAACCTCATGTCGACCAGCCGCTGACCAACGCCGAAGACCGCCGCACTGCCCTGATCAAAGCATGGTCCCTCCTCGCGTCAATGGGCATCACGAGCTATACCGATCCGGGCATTGGCCCAGGAGAAGATGGTGGCAAGACCGGCTGTTTCGGCACCGAAATGCTGCAAACATACCTTGAGTTGGCGGGCACTCCGGTTCAAACGGCGCGCGTTACGATCTTGCGTCTATTCGGTGTTCTAGACGGTCCCAGCACGTTTCCTGACCTGCGTCGGGGCATCGAAACGCCCGTTCCGGTGACGGATCGACGCTGGCTAGCAATTCCCGGCGTCAAAATCTTCGGCGATGGCATCCCGCCAATGCTGAGTGCCTGGGTGCGCACGGCGTATCCTGCTGGCGGGCATGGCGAGTTGATGACCGGGACCGGAACTGAGGTGGAGCGGCTCGCCGACTTCACCGCAATGGTCGAGCTGGCCCATAGGAAGGGCTTGCAGATCGCTGTCCATGCCACTGGTGATAGAATGATTGAGGAGTTTGTCGCCATCATTGAGCGCCTTGGCGGCGCCGGGCAGCTACGGCATTATCTGATCCACGGCGATCTGGTATCGCCCGACCAATTGGTTCGTATGCAGCGCACCGGTATCGGCTTGGCTCTACAACCCTTGATTGCAAAGCACACTGGCGATTGGCTGTCCAGCGCAGTAACGCCCGAGATGGCCGCATCAGCCTGGCCCCTCCATCTCATGCTCGATGCCGAGCTGCGCGCAATCTTGAGTTCGGATGCACCAATTGCCAGCTTTGATTGGCGCCAGATCATCGCCGCGGCCGCGGACTTGCTGCAACAGCGCGGCGTCACGGTCGGCAGAGTTGAACTGACCCGGCTACTGCGCATGTACACCAGCATTCCGGCCGAGCAGGATGGTGCGGAGGACTGGAAGGGAACACTCGAAGTTGGCAAGGTCGCCGACCTCTGTGTGCTGGACGCTGATCCCTATGCGCGCGGCGCTGCCAATCTGGGATCGCTCGCGGTTGATCTTACCATCGTCGGTGGCCGCACCGTCTTTGATCGAACTGTCGCAGTTCAAACCCCGACTGACCTGGCCTAATTGACGCGGCGGGAGCCCAAACGGGCTCCCGCCGTGCATTTTCTATATTGCGTCGGCCAGCAACACCCTGGGGCTGCCGGGCAAGGCAACGGTTCCGAGCGGCTTCCAGCCGGCTTCGGTCAACCAGCTGCGAACCTCGGATTCTGGAAACACGATCGTTCCGTCAATGACCAGGTATTCACCAGCGTGCAAGGCGTCGATGGGGCGCTGATCTTCATCATCGTCGAGGAAGAAATCGAGCACCGCCAGCCGCGCGCCGGGCCCAGACGCCGCACGGGCATTCTTGAAAATTGCGCGGTTCTGCTCAGCACTGAAACGGTGAATGACGTGATTGACCAGAACCAGATCGAAGTCACCTTCAGGCCGTGCAGTATCGGTTGGAGCCGCAATGACCTCCACCCGTTCTGAAAGCCCAGCGTCCTTCAATTGGGCACGCACCGCATCAACGAAATCGGGTGCGTAAACAAAAGTCGTTTGCAGCTGCGGGTTGGCTTGCATCGCCCGGATCGCAAAATACGGAGCGAGCCCACCAAGGTCGAGGGCTTTGCGGTAAGGAGAAAAATCAATCGCGGCTGCGAACATGTCGGCATGTAACTGGTTGTAGGTCATGACCCCTGCAAGAAAAGTTCCCCAACGGGCGTCGGTCATGCCGAGGTCGCCAGGCTGGTCGGTATCCACCGTCTTGGGAAACTGCAGCCAATGCGGATAGCTGATCTCGGCCAGAAACGTCAGGAAGGGTGCCAGATCAAGCTGGGCGGATTTGCCGGTTAGGTAGGTCGAGGCACTGGGCGTAAGGCTATAAGTGCCGTCGCGCCGGACGAGCAGCCCAAGCGAAGCCATGGCGTCCGCCAGGATCCGCACCATGCGCTCACTGACTCCGGTGGCACTGGCCAAATCAGCAACCTTGCGGCCGCCGTCGGCAACCGCCGCAAATAGGCCGATCCGGCTGGCCGCAAACAGTTGTTGTGCGCCCATGTAGCCGGTAGCGATATCGATAATGCGGCTAGGGTCAACAGTCACAGGGGTCGAGATAGTCATAGTGGGCCCTCCCAGAGATAGCCAAAGTTAAAGAAAGATGAGATCGGATTGCCGTTCAGGGGATCAACCCTAGATGGGCAAATGCTGCCTCACGGAACGCAGATGAATGCAATGCGCCCAGATGGTCGCCGGGTACCCGCACGGTTCGGGAGCCCGGCACGAATGCTTCGAGATTGCTGACATCCGTCGCCATTTGGTCTTCCGTGCCGGCAATGAACAACACCGGCGCTGACGGCGATTGCGCGCTGGGTCGAAACGGCTCGCTTGCCAGCCCTTCCGCCAGGTTGAGCAATGAGTGCGGGTCGGCAGAGCGGACAACCATGCCAGCAATAAACGCGGTCAGCGGATCGTTTGGCACAACGCCAGCGTCGACAAAGGCCCTTGCAGCGGTAAAATCCAGGGCACTAAAGGGATCAAAGGGGCTGAGCCCGCCCAGGACCAGCCGGTTGACCAGTTCGGGCCGCAGCGCGGCCAGTGTCCAGCTCAGCCGAGCGCCGAGCGAATAGGCGACGATGTCCACGGGACTGCCGCCAGCGGCAATTGTCGCCGCCAAGGCATCAACGATGTGAGACGTGCCCCCTTCGCGCGCCGATGCCACTCGCCCGCTGCTACCGTGACCCGGCAGATCAACGATCACGACGTCGCGCCCTTGCTTCTGCAGGGGCTCAATCCAGCTGGCGCGCGCCCAGTCCGTAGCCCCTGTTGACATGAAGCCATGGACCAGCAGCACGGGCGCTCCGCTTGGGACGGCGCTGCTTTCTGTCTGGACAGCAAGAATTTGGGACGCTGCGCTCAATGAAGTGTCTTTCTATTGGTAAGGGAGCGGACAGAAACGCTCATCGCGGGCCCACTACACGGCGGACGATATCGTCGATATAGCGCGTGTATGTCGCAACATGCCGGGCATCAGGATGCATGAGGTTGACGACGTTGGCTCCTATCACCATGGAGCGGATTTCCAGCGTCAATCGATCGGCGTCAGCAGCGCTTAACTCTGGTCCCCCGACGCAAGCATTGCGCAATAAGCGCTGGATGATCTCACCCCAGCTGGCAAAAAATTGCCGATACAGCTCCGCCAGTTCGGGATTTGACGCAGCGTGCTCCCACAACACCAGCAATACGCGCCCGGCGTTGATCTCGCGTTCCGTCAGCGGAAACCACCTCCGAATAGCTGCGCGCAATTGATCGGCGGCATCCTGCCCAGATTGGGTCTCCTGCTGATCCACCTGACCCTGCGGGTCAATTTCCGCTAAAACACTTTGGAAGGTAGCCGCGATAATGCTCTCTTTGCCCGGGAAGTAGTGTTTGAGCGCCCCATTGGCGAAACCAGCCTCATTAGCCAGACTGCGCATTGTTGCTGCCTCAAAGCCCCCCTGCAGGATCAGCCGCTTGGCAACCTCAATGATGTCCCGGCGTCTCTGGTCGTGGTCGATGATCTTTGGCATCAAGTTCTCTCAAGATTAGGGTGTCGCCGACAAACCAACCGGCCATTACGTCACCAGCAAGGCCCGATCAACATCACGCAGCGCCAACCAGGCCGTTCGTCGTCGCGCTTGCGCTTTCGGATCGGCAACTGGGGAAGCGAGCAGTAGACGGGCACTATAGGTGTGGGTCGGCGCCCTGGTAACTTGCTCGCCGTCACCGAACTCAACGATTTCGCCACGCTGCATGACAGCGACCCGGTGACAAATACGGCGGACGACCCCAAGATCATGGGAAACAAACAGGTAAGCGACACCGATATCGCGCTGCAACTCGATGAACAGCTCGATAATGGCTGCCTGGGTCGTCAGATCAAGCGCGCTGAGCGGTTCGTCGCAAACGATCAGTCGCGGCCGACGCACCAGCGCCCGGGCAATAGCGATCCGCTGTCGCTGCCCGCCGGAAAACTCACTTGGATAGCGCTCAAGCGATCCTGCTGGTAGTCGCACCCGCTCGATCATATCGCTGACAGCAGCGCGGGCTCCGCGCCGCGATTGACCAGCCGCTTCGAGTGGTTCTGCCAGAATGTCACCAACATTCATCATTGGATCAAGCGAGCCATAGGGGTCTTGGAACACCACCTGTATACTGCTCGCCAGCCGACGCCGCGCCGCGCCGCGCGCCTGGCTAATATCCTCACCATCAAAGATGATCCGCCCATTGGTGACTGGCGCCAATCCGAGGATGGCCTTGCCCAGCGTGGACTTCCCCGAGCCGCTTTCGCCGACCACGCCGACGCATTCGCCCACCCCAACATCAATGGAGATGCCGTGCAGCGCACGAAACCCCTTATGGCGTTGGCCATACTCGACCTCGAGCTTTTCGACGGAAAGGATTGGTCCTGAAGTCATGATCGTCGGCCCTTCCTGTTAGGCTGTCGCTGGCACAAGATTGGCATGGATGGCGTCCAATTCGCGCCGACTGTCGGTGTCGTCGAGCGAAGCCTTTATCAATTCACTTGTATAGGGTTGCTCAGCTGCGGAAAACATGGTCGCAACGTCACTGGTTTCGACAATAACGCCATCGCGCATCACAACCACACGGTCGCACAGATCGGCAACGACCCCAAAATTGTGCGTTACCAACACCAGTGCCATGCCATACTCGGTCTGCAATTCCCGCAGCAATTCCAGCACTTCGGCTTGCACTGTGACATCCAAGGCGGTGGTTGGCTCGTCAGCGATCAGAACCGATGGTCGCCCGGCAATCGCGCCGGCGATCAATACCCGTTGCGCCATGCCGCCAGAAACCTGGTGTGGATAAGAGCCCATAACCCGCTCAACATCTGTCAGGCCAACGCGGTGTAGCATGGCACGCGCAATGGCATTGGCATCTGCACGGGACTTTTTATGCACGGTCCGCAGCGGCTCGATCAGCTGGAACCCAATCGTATAGGAGGGATCAAGATTGGACATCGGCTCTTGAGGAATATAGCCGATCTCGGTACCGAGCAGCCGCGCCCGCTCAGCACTCGACATTGTATGAACCGCTCGCCCACCAATCCACAGCCCATCGGCGCTGTAGCTGCCGCCAAATGGCAGCAAGTCCAGGATCGAAAATATCGTCTGTGACTTGCCCGACCCCGACTCCCCGACGATCCCAAGAACCTCACCTGGGGCAACATCAAACGAAATTCCATGCACCACTTCAGTTGATCCCGCGGTGCTTTCATAGCGAACCCGCAAGTTGTCGACCCGCACTGCAGCGTGCCGTGGCGCATAGGAAAATTTGCCTGTAACCCCATCGGCAGGGGCGGCGTTGACCAACACGCCGTTGCGGTGCGTCGATGGTGCCGCCGAGCGCACCCGCACGAGATCAGCCAGCGTCGATCCCATGACAGCCAGCGCAGCAATGGTGACCCCCAGAATTGCCGATGGCCATAGCAACAGCAACGGCGACGACAGCATGAAGCGAAAACCTTCGTTCATCATCGCGCCCCAGCTCGGAATACTGGCCGATCCAATGCCCAGAAACTGCAGACCGGCCTGGATTCCCATGGCAATACCCGCTGCCAGAGCAGTCTGAATGATGATTGGGGCACTCACTCCCGGAACGATGTGCTTGACGATAATGCGCATTTGGGTGAGGCCCGACACTCGGGCGGCATCGATATATGGCTCGTTTCGGATAGCAGCGCTGGTGGAGCGGGCTATGCGGAAATATCCTGGCGCCAGAAAGGCCCCGACTGTCGCCATGATTAGCGGAAAGTTTGACCGCGTTCCGGAGGCGACAACCAGCAGTACAATCATGCCGGGGATCGCTTGAAGTGCATCGCTGATCCATGACGCGATGCGATCAAAGACCCCATGGAAATACCCAGCCGCGACACCGGCCGGAACGCCGACGACCAGCGCTGTGGCAATGGCAATGACTGCCCCCAGCAGTGTGGTGCGGGCTCCCCAGATCAGTCGGCTGAGAATGTCCCGGCCCGAAGAATCGCCACCCAGCAGGTGGACCGCGTTGGGAGGGGCTTTGGTATTTGCCAGGTCGACAAAATTTGGGTCAAACGGCGCGACCAATGGAGCCAGTACTGCTATGGCAATGACCACACCGATGACACCCAACGAGATGGAACCGCCAGGTGTGCGCAGGAAACGCCGCAAAATTGAGCTACGAATTTGCCCACGTGGGTTAAGTTCGGCGGTGAGGGTCACAGCGCTCATCGCATCCGCACCTTCGGATTGATCCAACCCAGTGCAATATCGAGCAGGAAATTGACGACCACGACGAACACCACCGACACAACGGTGATCCCAAGCAGGATCGGGATATCTCCTCCCTGTGATGACGAAGTGGTCAATTGCCCGATCCCCGGCAGGCTAAAAATCGACTCAACGACAATAGCGCCGCTGAGGAGACTGACAAACATGACCGCGAGCACCGTCAGTGCCGCTGGCGCAGCGTTGCGCAATACATGCAACGTCACCCGCCGCCGCGATAGACCGCGGCTGCGCAAGGTTCGGACATAGTCTTGATTGTTCACGGCGATCACTTCATTGCGGAGTTGTTCGGCCATGATGACAATAGCGCCCAACGCCAGCGACACCGCTGGCAGTGTGATTGAACGCAGCCAGCCGCCGATCGATTGGGCCGGTGAAACGTAGCCGACCGCCGGGAACCATTTCAGCTGAATGGCAAACCAGACCACCAGAACTAGGCTAACCCAGAAGCCGGGCAGCGCAAACAGGATGACCGACACCGCTTTGACCCAGCGATCAAACAGGGTGTTTGGCCGCAATCCAGCGATCAGACCAAACGCAGTGCCGACCACCGCTGTAATCAGCGTCGAAAACGTCACCACCGACAATGTTACCGGCAGCTTGATGGCGATCTGCTTGTTAACCGACTGAAAATTGCGCCAGGACAGACCGAAGTCTCCTAATATCGCGTGTCCAAACCAATCCCAGAACTGCACTAATAGTGGACGGTCCAGCCCTAGCTTGAGTGTCAAGGCCACCCGTTGAGCCGGTGTGGCAGTCGTCCCCAGGAGAGCCGCCGCCGGATCGCTGATGGCGGCATGGGCAAGAAAAAACGTGCCGACCGAAACCGCAAGAAGCAACACGATCCCCGATACCAGCCGCTTCACAATGAAGCCGATCACGATTGTTCCTCCTTACACATTTGAGCCGACGATGAGGCGGCCGGGACCACGCCCGGCCGCACCGTAGCCTTATTTTGCCGGCGCAATCGAGCGCAGCGTCGGGAACATCATGCCGGTGACAGCCGTCACCGATATATCTGCGGTCGAGAAATAGGTATTGTTTGCCTGGTACCAGATCGACCACCACGCAAGCTCGGTGAGCTTGGTGTTAACAGCGGCAATTTTTGCAAGTTGGTCGTCACCAACGGCATCTTGCGCAGCGTCCACCAAGGCCTTGAGTTCCGGAACCTCGCTATATTGTGGGTTTAGATTGTACCACTGCTGCGTCGTGACTTGACGCGCCAATGTTGCGACGGGGTCATTGTCCATCGCGATATACGAGATGAACATCGGGTACTTCGGCGCATTAATACCATAGTCAGGGATCTGCATATCGTCCCAGGTTACCCTTATGCCGAGATCCGCCAGCGTCTGGCCGACCACAGGCTGCCAGCCGGCGAACAATGGGGCCATCGGCATGGTCACGTCGAAGCCGTCGGCATAACCAGCCTCGGCAAGCAGCGCCTTGGCCTTATCCATATTGAACGCATACATGCCGTTGAGTGTCGGGTCATTCTCAGCCCGTCCGGCTGGGAAGACCTGGTTGGTTGCCTGGCCAGCCCCTGCGCCGATCGAGTTCAGGATCGCAACGCCATCAAAAGCATAGTTCAGTGCTTGGCGTACGCGGACATCGCCAAGCGGTGCCAGCGTCGCGCCAGTGTGATCGGTAAATTGCAAACCGACCCACGCCGACACTTGAGCGGAGACGTTCCAGCCAAGTTGCGTGGCCTGCTCAATGTTGAGCGGGTCGGCGAAGTTTACGTTGATCTGACCCGACAGCATGGCGTTGTGCCGTGCAGTGGCATCAAAAATCGGGTAAATGGCGAGGTTCTGGAACGGATAGGTCGCGCTGTCCCAATGGTCCGCTACTTTGACAAAATGATATTCCGAACCAGCGACACTGGTTGCTTCATCAAGCAAATATGGCCCGGACCCTACTGGGGCTGTCGCCAATGTTCCGGCGGCAATCGCCGCTGGGGATGCCATATAGCTGCGCCCTAGGCCCATCAGATAAAGCATGGTGTCGTCGCGATGCGTGAGGTCGATTGCAATCGTATCGCCGTCGACGGCCGTCACGCTCTCCACATTAAGATAGGCCTCGCCGGAGCGCGCACCAGCTTTCAGGTATTCAAGATTGGCAACGGCGGCGGCAGCATCAAAAACCGCGCCGTCGCTAAAAACTACGTCAGCCCGCAAATCCATGGTCAGGGTCAAAAAATCGTCGGAGTACGTCCAGGCGGTCGCCAGCACCGGCACCGGTTTGCCATCGGCATCAAGGGCCACGAGCGGATCATATACTGCGGACAGATATGGACCATCAAAGCCAATGTCGGCAAGGCTGGAGTCCCAGGACGTGATGTCGAGGAAGTTGCCGATATTGAGATCGGTCGGTGCGCCTTGCGCTCCGGCTTGAGTGGCGAGGCCAAGCGCTACTGCGAAGATGGAAAGGGCCACGACTGCCCTGGATTTTCTCATACTAATCTCCCCTTTTTACTGAGAAGGCCCCACGCCTTCCAGCTTGCTGGACGCTGTTCCAGCTTTGCGTCTCACGGGTTATTCTACATACGTTGACAAGAAACGCAAGGCAGCGATCTGCGGAAGATGACCTCACCAGACCCCGTCGGAGCGGACCTGTTGGTCGAGCCAAAGACCGGCCACCGCGCTCTGGATCTCTTGGCCGAATTGGGCCGACAGCCTGAGTGCACCTAGGTTATTCTCGAATTGTTCCATTCGCGAGGCGCCAAACAGAACATTGCCGACCGCCGGGTTGGCCAGACAGAAAGCGAGCGCGACTTGCACTGGGCTCGCTCCGAACCCATCGGCAATCACCTTGAGTTCGGGCGCTACTGCATAGATCTGATCCCGGATCGCACCCACGTCGGCGCCTATCTTGCGGTTCGGCACGCCGCGCCCGGACAATATCCCACCCTCAAGGCAGTCGGACGCCTGCAGGCCCAACACCCCCGCCTCAAATAACCCCCGATAGCCCGGCCCTTCTGCCATCGAACGCCGAACAACACTGTACTTCAGCTGGGCGAAACAGGGTGCCACCAACCCCGCAGCCTTCGCAAATTCTAACGCCTGATGGGTATGCGCCAAATGCCAGTTATTTATACCCCAGTAGCCAATCAACCCATCGCCGATCAGAGCATTGACCTCGCTGACCACCGGCTCCATGTCTGGGGCACCAAAATAGTCGCCAACCACCACCATGTCGAAACGGCTTAACCCCGAGCGCTCCAGGCTTGTCTCGATCTGTTGGCGAAAATTGAGCTTTGGGTATTCCCACAGCCAGAGTTTTCCACAGACCAAATAGTCCTTTCGGCTGAGCCCGGAGGATCGTATCGCCTCACCAAACAGAATGTCCGTGCGCGAATGCTCCTCGTGCGGCCCCATGTTGTAGTAGGCGACGTCAAAAAATGCTGCGTCAACCGCCGCGGCACGCTCCACGATAGCCACCGCTTCAGACGCGCTCATCCGGTCCCAGCTATTCCAGGACCCCAGCGCAAAAACTGGAACCTGGGGCCCTTTGGCGCCGAGTTGGCGCTTGGGCACCTGAATGGTTTGCATGTGAACCCCCTTGTTCCGCCACTTTGGATATCGTTTCCAGCCAGTGGACTTTTTTTCTACAGTCGTATAATAACAAAATGAGTGATCGTTGACGACCCCAATCTTCCGAGTGACAAGAGGAATAATTTGGCTATGCGGATCGTGCTGGTGACTGGAGCTGCCCAAGGGCTGGGTAAAGGAATAGCCCAGGCGTTTGCCCAACTCGGTGATTTTGTGATTGTCGCCGACGTCAACGCCGCTGGTGCTGCCAGCACCGCTCAGGAGATCGGAGGTGAAGCGGTAACCCTCGACATCAGTGACGCTACCGCCGTCACGTCCGTTGTTGCCGACATTTCTGCCCGTCACGGCAAGATCGATGTTTTGGTCAACAATGCCGGGATCGTCGGTGGCGGCGGCCTGCTGCTTGACCTTGATCCGGCGCTATTGGACGCGGCACTGGCCGTCAATGTTCGGGGAACCGTGCTGATGACCCAGGCCGTTGGCCGACTGATGGTTGCGGCGCGTTCCGGGGTGATCGTCAATGTATCCTCGATTGGGGCGCGCCAACCGACCCCTGGCCTTGGTCACTACGAGGCAACCAAGGCCGCTGTCGATGCCGTTACCCGCACGACGGCCATTGAGCTGGCGCAGTATGGAATCCGCGCCAATGCCATCGCGCCCGGCCCTGTCATCACGCCCCTGACGGCTGATTTTGCAACCAATCCGCAGGCTCGAGCCGCTTGGGAAGCCCGGATCCCTCTCGGCTCCATTGCTGAGATCAGCAATATCGCACCCGCCGCAATTTTCCTTGCAAGCGATGCCGCGTCCCACATCACCGGCGTCAGTCTCGCGCTCGACGGCGGCCAACTCCTCGTTTGACCTTCAAATCTGCCAAGGACCAATCATGATCCCCACCTCCACCCGCGCTGCCGTGCTCACCGGGCATGGTCAGTTGCTCGAAATGCAAACCCTGCCATTGCCGACAGTGATCGAACCCGGCGCTGCTTTGGTTCGTATCGTTTGCGCCACCCTGTGCGGCACCGACGTCGAGATCTGGACCGGAAAAATGAGTTTTCCCGGCATGTTGCCCATGGTTTTGGGTCACGAAATGGTTGGCGAAATCGTCGCGCTGGGCCAAGGGACGAGCGACGCCCTCGGTGGCACGCTGTCGGTAGGCGACCGCATCGGCTGGTCCGAATCCACCTGCGGTGAATGCTATGGCTGCGTTATCCTGCGTGAGCCAGTCGCCTGCGAACGACGCGGCTACGGTTTCCTGCAACGCTCTGATACCCACCCTTATGCAACGGCAGGTCTGGCCGAATACTGCTACGTTACCCCGGGCGCCGCCAAATTGCGCATCCCCGATGAGGTCAAAAACACCTGGGCATCAATGGCGGGATGCGCCGCCAAAACAGTTTTGCGCGCCTTTGACCGCGCGGGCGGCATTCGAACCGGCGCCTCTGTGGTTATTCAGGGCTCAGGTGCGCTTGGCATTTTCGCTACCGCAGTGGCCAAGCTCTCTGGCGCCGCACAAGTGATCACCGTCGGGGCGCCAAAAATGCGCCTCGCAATGGCCAAACGCTTTGGCGCCGATGCAGTTGTGGACATCGCCGATGGTTCAGCCGCGGTGGTCAGTCAGGTTCGCGAGCTCACCGGCGGCAGGGGTGCTGACTATGTGTTCGACTTCGCCGGCGCCGCCACAGTCGGCGGAGAAGCAGTGGCGATGGCCGCCCAGCGCGGAAAACTCGTGATTGTTGGCAGTACGTCTCAAGACGCGACGCCCGTACCGCTCGGCGCCATTATGGGCAAGGAGCTAACCGTCCTCGGCTCACTGAACGGCGATATTGCCGACTATGCCCGCGCCATCGATTTTTTCCGCGTATTCGCTGATAAAATGCCCTGGGACGAGCTGTTCAGTTACCCCGTTGGCTTGTCAGAGGCAAGCCAGTGCGTTGACGCCATGTGTCACCATCACGCGATCAAATCCGTGATCGACCCCCGTCTACCTTAAAACCAATCTTGGAGACCGCGATGAGCAACACCGCTTCCGTGCCGCAGCATCGGCTCGGCAATACCGGGCTAACACCGTCTATTTTATCGCTTGGGTCCTGGCATACTTACGATCGAATGGATTTTGCCGCTGCGGTGGCGATGCTGCGCAAGGCCATTGATTCGGGGATCAATCTGTTTGATGTGGGCGTCTATGGCACTGCCGATACCCAACCGCCACCAAATACCGACGTCCTGTTCTCCGCGATGGTGCGCGGCGCCGGATTGCGCCGGGATGAGTACCTGTTTTCGTCCAAACTCTGGCTTGAGCTGTTTGACCAGCAGGGCTTTCGTCCCCAGTTGGAGCGGGCATTGTTTCGCGCCGGCATCGAACACGCCGACCTTGTTATCCTTGGCGATTTGCGCCGCGACGACCTGAGTTTGCGGGATTTGGTGCTTGATCTGGCCGGGCTTAAACGCGCAGGGCTGATCCGGGCTTGGGGCGTCAATAACTGGTCCGCAACCAATATTCACGCCCTCAATGACATCGCCAAGGCAGAGGGCGTTGATGGCCCCGCGCTGGCTCAGCTCAAATACAGCACCGCCCGCCGCGCCGTTCCCGATGGCGCACCGTTCGCCAAGCTATTTGCCGAGGGCTTTAAGATGCAAGCATCGGACGTCCTGGAAGGTGGCATCCTGGCGGGTAAGACCGCGCCGGCACGTGAAATCGGCCGCGACCCCGGTAGCATCCGCGAGGCGTTGATGGCGACGGCCGCGCCACTCAAGAAATTGGCCGACAGCTATGGCGCTACGGCGGCCCAAGTCTGCATCGCCTTTACTTTAAGCCATCCCCACAACATCAGCACCCTGTTTGGCGCAACACGCGTCGAGCAGTTGGACCAGGCCATCGGGGCGATCAACCTGCTGGCGCGCATCGGCGCCGAAACCTTGCGCGCCGATGTCGCCCCGCTGTGGTGCGATAACGGCATCGTTTCCCCTGAAGGGCCTTAAAACCAAGCCAGCTGTCCAAGGACACCACAATGACCAACAAAAATCCCAAACCTGTTCCCTACGATCCAGAACTGCTGCCCATTCTCGCCATTGTCGCCCCTGCAGACGCCCCTACGCTCAGCCGGGAGACGCTCCCTGCGGTGCGGGCCGGCATGCTGACATCGTGGCCCTCAATGGACTCGATGATCGCCGGTCGCCCGATCACCGCAACCGAGTACTTGGTTCCCGGCCCGCTCGGAGCGCCGGAAATCGCTGTGACGCTCCTTAGCCCGCTCGGCCATGCCGAACGCATTGCATCGGGAGCGCCCCTAGTGCCCGGCCTTTTGAACATCCATGGCGGCGGCATGATGGTTGGTCATCGGCTCATGGATATTCCCCGCCTTGCCGATCTTGTCATTGAACTGGGCGTCGTCGCTGCATCGGTGGAATACCGCTTGGCGCCCGAACATCCCCACCCGGCCCCGGTTGAAGACTGCCATGCGGCACTGGTGTGGATGGCCAATTCAGCGCTCGAACTCGGCATTGACCCCAGCCGCATCGTGGTGATGGGCGGCAGTGCCGGCGGCGGCCTGAGCGCAGGGGTGGCATTGCTGGCCCGAGACAAAAAGTCCGCGACACTTGCCGGCCAATTGCTGTTGTGCCCGATGATCGACGACCGCAACGTGACCGTCTCCAGCCGCCAGTATCCAAGCGGCAACACCTGGACGCGCCAGGTAAACGAGCTTGGCTGGTCCAGTTTGCTCGGTGCTGCGGCAGGGACGGAAGCAGCCTCCCCTTACGCAGCACCAACCCGCGCCGCCTCACTCGCCAACCTTCCTCCGGCCTTCATTGAAGCTGGCAGTGCCGAAATCTTCCGTGACGAAAACGTTGAGTATGCTTCGCGTATTTGGGCTGAGGGCGGGGTCGCCGAACTCCACATCTGGTCTGGCGGCTTCCATGGCTTTGACATCTACGCCCCCGACAGCGCACTAGCCCATGCAGCCATCGCCGCTCGCATGTCCTGGCTCCGTCGAATCTTGCAGCTTCCAGCACAAAATGTGCCTGGCTAGAGCGTATCTCCCGAAAGCGGTCGCGGTTTCGGGATAAAGACATACGCAAAAACAAAGGCCTAAAGCGCAGTGGGCGAATCTGAATGATCGCCACGCGCTTTAGAATAACCTCGGCAAGCCGCGGCTCCTGACAAAAACTGACAATACAAGGCGCTGCAAATCGCCCATACTTGGACAACGAAGGCGCAAGACCTGACCGCCCCGAGGTGAAGCTGCGGGAAAAGTCCCAATTGACACCACTTCTTTACCGATTTCGCGGACAAAGGTGGCTTGGGGGCAGGCAAAGCTCATGGCAAGACCAACAGTTGCGGCGAAAGCGAACAAGAAGTCAATCGTCGTCGGTAGCACTGCCGCCTTCGCGGTCCTGGCCCTTGCGATATCGATCATTGTTGGGGTTTGCGTCAAATCGGTGACTGAAGGCACCAATCGTTTGGACGACAAACGGTCACGGGCTGCAGTAGCTGCAGCCATGACCGGGCTCAACGACCAAATAATTGGCCTTGTTCAAGACAACGCTATCTGGGATGACGCTGCTAGGGCCGCCTACGAAGACAACGACGTCCAGTGGATGATCGAAAATTGGGGCGTCACCACGCTCGACTACCCGCTTTATTCGCAGGCGTTGGTCATCGAAGCTGATGGAACGCCCGTCATGGCCTATGGCCACGGCGTTCCTCTCAAACTGACCCCACAACAGTTTTTCGGGCCGACATTTGATATCCTGCGCGATCGGGCACAATTGTCTGCAGGCACCGGCAACAATGCGCCCATGGCGTCGGCATTTCTCCTGTCGCCTTCTGGCCTGACAGTTGTCGGCATTGGCCCGATCCTGCCGGCAACCTCAGACAGTGATATCGACCCGGCCCAACGGCGATACCTGGTCCTGGCGAGGCCGATCAGCCCCGCCGACATTGCCATCTTGGGCGCATCATATGTCATTCCTGGTCTGAGCTTTGGTCGAGAATTGGCACCGGGCTTGCAAAGGGCTGGCGTGGCTGATGCCTCTGGCCAGATTTTTGGGTATATGACATGGCCGTCCCAGCGCCCCGGGGATCAGGCCTTTCACGAGATCGTGCCTTATCTTGCGGCAGCCTTGAGCTTTTTGATTGTTCTGTTGGTGGGTTTTTTCGCTTTGTCCAAATACCTCGTCGGCGATATGCGTCGCGAGAAGCAACGCGCTGAATATCAGGCGACCCACGATCCCCTAAGTGGGTTACTCAATCGGGCCGGCCTGTTTGATCACCTTGAAGCCCTGATGGAGAGGCGCAACTTCGGCGGTCTGCCCACTTTGATCTATCTTGACCTGGATGGTTTCAAGGAGGTCAACGATACCTTCGGCCACGCAGTAGGCGACGGTCTCATCCGGGCCATCGCACAAAAATTGTTGAACATAGCGCCCGATGGCGCCCAAATTGCTCGAATAGGCGGCGACGAATTCGCGATCACCATGGGAGAAAGCCCGCTCGGGCGGGGCGCCAAAGATGCTGCCGCGGCCGTCCACGCACTGTTTCAAGAGCCCTTTGATATCGACGGGCGTGTTGTCGCTGTTGGCGCCAGTGTTGGCATTGCTATGACCAATTCCACCAAGATTGATGCGGGCGAACTCCTGCGTCAGGCAGATTTGGCAATGTACTCGGCCAAGGCACGCGGTGGCGGTCAAACCGTGTTCCACGAAGCTGGTTTTGACCTGGTGCGTGCCCAGGATCAACTGCTCGAAGCCGACCTGCGGCAAGCGATCGCTGCCGACGAACTTGATATTGCCTTCCAGCCGGTTGTCGCTGCCAAAACCGGGCGCTGGCAGGGTTTTGAGGCATTGGCCAGGTGGCACAACAAACGCCTGGGCAAGGCCGTTGGCCCCGACGTGTTCATTGCCCTTGCCGAGCGATCGGGCCTGATTGAACGCCTTGGCCTGCAAATGCTGCGCAAGGCACTGACGGCTTCGGTGAATTGGCCGGGCATGAAAATCTCGGTCAACGTCTCACCGGCCCAGTTTCGCAACCCGAGTTTTCCCGATCTTGTCGCCGAGGTTTTGGCCGAAACCGGGGCCAATCCAGCTCTGGTGACTTTGGAAATCACCGAGGGTTTCTTCATCCACAACCCCGATCGCGCTCAACGCATCGTCAAAGGGCTCAAAGCACTTGGCGTCTCCATTTCGCTCGATGACTTTGGCGCAGGCTTCTCCTCCATCGGCTATTTGCGACAGTTTGACTTTGACCGCCTCAAGATCGACCGCTCCTTCATCACTGCTCTCGATCGTGAAGCCAATGCCCGCGATGTCATTATTGCCACCATCGGACTGGCCAAGGCCTTCGATATACCGGTCACTGCCGAGGGGATCGAGACCGAAGAGCAAGCCGTGCTCCTGCGGTTGGCTGGCTGCGACGAATTTCAAGGCTATTTGTTCGGGCGGCCAATGCCGGAAGCGGAAATCAACACGATCATGCGCCAGAACAAAGGCGCCATCGTTTCTGCTGCCTAATAGCTCGCTAAATGTTGGCTAGCCGTGAGCTTGAACCCGGCTGTGCCGACCCAACCCACGCCCGGCAGAGTCTGCATCAATTGATCGTATACCGCGTCACGCCGTTGGCCGCGACGCTCATTCGTTGCCGCGCCTCGCCCACTCCGGCGCTGCCCGCGTCAACGTCCCAGCACCCGGCCGATACCTCGAAGGCGTAGCTCTCGCCAAAGGGGATCCAGGTGCCTTCCGGCAAACGATTGAGCCCATAGGTAGACGCATCGCAATTGGAGATCAGCACCACGTCCAAAATGGTATCGGAATTGTTGACCACTTCGATCAGCCCGGTCGGCTCGCCCGGACGGATCAAGTCCCCGCCCGTTATCATGGCCTCGCAACCCGCAAGCACCAGAGCACTTGTTACCCCAATGACACCTAGAAAAACCCGCATGACGCCCCCCGTTATCGGTCTTAGCGACCGCTTCGCGCAGTAACACTCATCTGCGGCGTGTTGCCAAGGTCGGCTCGCTCAGCTTTGGTTTCCTGCCAACAGCGCTGTCAATCGCACAACTTCGGCCTCCGCCCGCTCGGCTCGTGCCAACGCGTCGGCCAGCGCCGACTCCAGGTCCTCGGCGACATCATCAATTGGTAGAGCCTCCCCTCCGGGCGTGCTCATAATGCGGCCGTGCAAGGCCATCAGATAGGCCAAATCATCCGGGTCAAGCGTTCCGGCGCCAAATGCCTGGCCGAACTGGCTCAGCTCACTCAGCGTATCCGCGCTCATTTGCCCCGTCCCGATCAACTCAGCAATCAGTTGATCGGCTGGCTTGGTGTCTTGTAAACTCATCTTCATCCCGCTGCTGTGTAGGCGGTCTTGACCACCGTAAAGAATTCCGCCGCATACTTGCCCTGCTCACGAGAGCCATAGGACGAGCCTTTGCGCCCACCAAACGGAACGTGGAAATCCACCCCGGCCGTTGGCACATTGACCATGACCATGCCAGCCTCGGAGTTCCGCTTGAAGTGGGTCGCATATTTCAGCGATGTGGTCACGATGCCCGCCGACAAGCCAAATTCGGTATCATTGGCAGTCGCCAATGCCTCGTCATAGTCTTTCACCCGAATGACCGAGGCCACCGGCCCGAAGATCTCTTCGCGGGAAATCCGCATCTGGTTGGTCGCCTCGGTGAACAGGGTCGGTTGCAGGAAATAGCCTGCCGTGCCGGCCTGCACCAAATCGCCACCGGCGGCAATTCTGGCACCCTCGGCCTTGCCGATAGCGATATAGTCGGTGTCCTGCTTGAGTTGGCTTGCGTCAACCACCGGGCCGATCTCGGTGTCCTTGTGCAGCGCATTGCCGACCCGCAGATTGCGCGTCCGCTCTGACAAAGCCGCCACGAACGCGTCATGAATGCCCTCGGTCACGATAATACGCGAGGACGCCGTGCAGCGTTGCCCGGTAGAAAAGAACGCAGACTGCGCCACGGATTCAACGGCGACCTTGAGGTCGGCATCATCGAGCACGATGGTCGGGTTTTTGCCGCCCATTTCGAGCTGGAACTTGCGATTAAACTGGATTGACGCAGCCGCAACGCGCTTGCCGGTGCCCACCGACCCGGTGAACGAGATCGCGTTGATATCCTTGCTGTCCAGCATGGTCTGTCCAACCACGGACCCGCGCCCCATCACCAGGTTCAGCACCCCGTTGGGCAGGCCAGCCCGCTTTAGAATGTCAACGATTGCCCAGGTCGAGGCTGGCACCAGATCGGCCGGCTTGATGACGACTGTATTGCCATAGGCCAGCGCCGGGGCCATTTTCCAGGCCGGAATGGCGATTGGGAAATTCCATGGGGTGATGATCCCGACAACGCCGATCGGCTCGCGGGTGATCTCGACGCCAATACCAGGCCGAACGCTTGGCAGAACTTCGCCAGCCAGGCGCAGAACCTCACCGGCGAAGAAGTCAAAAATCTGGCCGGCCCGGGTCACTTCGCCGATGCCTTCAGGTAAAGTCTTGCCTTCCTCGCGGCTCAGCAGTTCCCCCAGCTCCGCTTTTCGCGCCAGGATCTCATCGGCGGCCTTCCGCAAAATGGTATGGCGCTCCAAAATGCCGGAGCGGGACCAGGCCGGGAAAGCCTTCTTGGCCGCTGCAATCGCCTGGGTGGTTTCTTCAACACTGGCCCGCGCGTAAAGCCCCACGACCTCGGCGGTGTTAGACGGATTGATATTTTCAGAGCCATCGCTCCCAACCCATTCGCCATTGATGAGATTTTTGTGCAGATCGGTCATGTGGATGCCTTGATGGAAGTGTTCACAGGAGGTCGGCTTTGGCGAGGTCGCGCAGCAGATGGCTGGTGCCATAGGTCCAAGGTGGACACTCTGTACACAATCGTACCCTATTCGACAAACTGCCCAGGGTCGGTGTCGAAATGGTGACGATATCGTTGATCTTGTGGGTGAAGCCCTTCCCCACCCCTCCGCGGTCCTGTATCGGGGCAAACATGGTGCCCAGATACAGCACCAGACCATCGGGATATTGGTGGTGTCGGCCAATCGTGGCGGCCACCAGTGATTCCGGACTGCGCGAAATCTGGCTCATCGACGATTGACCCAGCAATTCAAATCCATCGCTTTGGCCCGTGACCGTCAGCGCAATTTCCGCGTTCGCCACGGTCTGCAACGTGAATTCATCATCAAACAATCGCACAAATGGGCCAAGGGCGCCTGAGGCGTTATTGTCTTTTGCCTTGCCCAACAACAGGGCCGAGCGCCCTTCGACGTCTCGCAGATTGACATCATTGCCCAAGGTTGCCCCGATAATTGTTCCCGCACTGGTGACCACAAGTGCAATTTCCGGCTCTGGGTTATTCCACTGCGAAATCGGGTGCAGCCCGACATCGGCGCCGAACCCGACCGAGCTCATCGGTTGCCCCTTGGTGAACACCTCAGCATCCGGCCCGATACCAACTTCGAGATATTGGCTCCACACGCCTTTAGCGATCAAAGCCTGCTTGACCCGCATCGCCGCCTCGGACCCCGGCACCAGTTCGGCCAAGTCGGTCCCGATCAATTCTAGGATCTCGACCCGCAATGCATCAGCGCGTCCCTTGTCGCCGCGCGCCTGCTCTTCAATAACGCGTTCCAACAGCGACACCACGAAGGTCACGCCCGCCGCCTTGACCGCCTGCAGATCAATCGGGGCAAGCAGCGATGGCTTGGCCGGGTCGGTCCGATCCGCCCAGCTATTGTCGAGAACGGTCGCGAGTTCGCCAATCGCGGTGCCGCTGGTGGATCGCACATAGGCAGTCGGGTCTTGCCCCTCGGCAATGTCGCGCACCGTGGCCGCCCCGGCCCGCGTAATATCGATGACCTGGCCATCTCGCACTGTCACCACGCGCGGATGGCCTTGGCCGGGCACGCGGGCCCGACCAATCCAAACGCCACCAGTCGGCCAGCTCATCTCAGTCATAGGTTTCTCGCATTTTGCCGAAATGAGTACCCCGCTCATGCTGAATGATGCAAGCGATACGCACCTCAAGCCATTTCTGACATTCGGGGACCGGCGTTTCGACACCCTGTTCAACTTCGGTTCATCAGCGCCCCATTACTGACGCATTGGCTGGCGACATGTGGTCAGCCTCAAATTCAGGAGCCTCCATTATGCGTAAATTTATTGCCCTTGCCCCGCTCGCTCTACTGTTTGGTCTCGCCAGCCCAGCCTTTGCAGGAACCATTGCCATTGACGGCCACGGTGAGGTTGCGGCCATCCCCGACACAGCCTTTGTGACCTCGGGCGTCACCACGCAGGGCGACACCGCCCGCTCGGCCCTTGATCTCAATACCCAGGCGATGGCGGAGCTGATTGCCGCGCTCAAGGCTGCCGGCATTGAGCCTCGCGACATCCAAACCTCGGGCTTCGCCGTCAACCCGAACTACGTCTATACCGAAGAGCGGGACGCCAATGGCTATTCGCTGCCGCCCAAAATCAACGGCTACCAGGTCAGCAATTCCGTCACCATCCGGGTGCGGGCACTTGAAACCCTGGGTGCCGTGCTGGACCGCGCCGTCACGGTTGGTGCCAACACCATCAATGGCGTCAGCTTTTCCGTCGCCGATACCACAAAGCTGTTTGCTGAGGCCCGCAAGCTGGCTTTCGCCGATGCTCACGGCAAAGCCGAACTGTACGCAACAGCCGCCAGTGCTCAGCTCAAGGACATCATTTTGATCTCCGAAACCCAAGGCCATACCGACCCACAGCCCTATCTGATGAAGGCGATGGATGCGGCGCCCGTCAGCGCCGGAGCACCCGTGCCAGTACAGGCCGGTGAGCTTAGCT
Source organism: Devosia equisanguinis (assembly GCA_943372435.1). GTDB lineage: Bacteria > Pseudomonadota > Alphaproteobacteria > Rhizobiales > Devosiaceae > Devosia > Devosia equisanguinis_A. The sequence goes on along the minus strand of CALRYQ010000002.1, from coordinate 255,142 downwards.
TTTCAGTGACCGTTTCGGTTCAGTGGGAACTCGCCCAGACCAAATAGACTGTTCCCCTCCTAATCGGGGGGCTTGGGAGGTGGGGGCGGCCCTTCGTAGTCAACCGTCCCCCACCAACCCTATCCATAGACAACCTTCCAAAGCATGTTTACCCCCACCGCGACCAAAAATATCGCAAACACATATTTCAGTGTTTGTGGTTTTAACCGGTGGGCCAAGCTGGCTCCCAATGGCGCAGTCAACGCCGCCAGCAGCCCAACCAGCGCTAATGCCACCAGATTGACATAGCCCAGGCTCAAAGGCGGCATTGCCGCCACGCCCCAGCCGGAAATGACATAGCCAATGGTCCCGGCAATCGCGATTGCCACCCCGATCGCCGCCGACGTCCCCACGGCCCGGTGGATCGGCGTGCCAAAGGCCACCAGGGTCGGCACGCTCAGCGAGCCGCCACCAATCCCCATCAGCGCCGATATGTATCCAACCACCAGCGCCGCGGTTCGGTGCGTCGCCTTGGAGCCACGCAGATGGCCCATCAGTCTCGTTTGAAATGAAAACACGATGTTGATGGCAATCACGAACGCCATCACCACGAACACGATCCGCAACACGTCCCCGGAGAACAGTCCGGCCATCAGCCCACCGACAAGCGTCCCGGCCACAATGAATGGCGCCCATAACCGCAAGGTCACCATGTCCAGCGCGCCACGGGCAAAATGTGCCCTGGCGCTCATGATTCCGGTGGGCACGATGATGGCCAGCGACGTCCCAACGGCGACATGCATGACCACGTCTGGGTCATAGCCAAGCCAAGCCAGCGCCGTTGCCAGGGCCGGTACAATGATCGCACCGCCACCGATCCCCAGCAGCCCCGCTGCGATCCCGGAAAACACCCCGGTGACCATCAACCCCAAAACGAACGGCCAGTAATCGGTAACCGCGCCCCAATCCATCCAACGACCTGTCTCAGACATAAAAAGCGACCATACCCTTTCATGTCATCGGCACCGGCACCAGTGGCGCGCGCCCTACTGCCGCCATGTTCGATTGAGCACTCTGGCTACACCGCGCCACCGCTTCACGGTCCACGAGCGGGGAACAAATTCCGAGGGCTGGCGTTAGCATTCAGTTCTCGTTCAGTTTCAAACCGCGATGCTGGCAATAATCGACCAATCCCTCCAAAAAAGGAAAATCCTATGCGCTTTCGAAACTGGCTCCTCACCGGCACAAGCTTGGGCTTGCTGGCGTTCGCCACCCTATCCGTTCGGGCCCAGGATGATGGCTTGGTCGCCGCCTATCAGGTCTTCATTGCCGCTCAGGCAGCTGGCGATGCCGCAGCCACAGAAACAGCGCAAGCTGCGCTGACTGAGCAGTGCATCATCGCCGGCTATGCCACGTTCGAGGACTGTTTGACTGCCGCAGCAGCGGCCGTGGCTCTGCTCCCCCCCGCCGTCACTGCTGATCCAGCAATGACCCCAGAGCCCGAACCCGTCGTCGAGCCGACGCCCGAACCGGTTCCCGAGCCAGTTGCTGAACCTGAACCCGTCGTCGAAGAAGCGCCCGCCCCGATTGATATTGCCGCCCAATTGCAAGGCCCGGTCGATGCTTATTCGGCCGCTGTCGCCGGCATCGGCGCCGGCGGTGATCGCGCTATGGGCGAAGCCGATATGGCAACGGCGCTCTCCCAGATTGAAGCAATCTGCCTGGGTGCCGGTTATGTCTCGATCGAATCCTGTCTTGCCGACTATGGCATCGCGTTGCCAGCCGAACCCGAGCCGGTTGTTGAGCCAGCCCCGGAACCAGTCCCCGAGCCAGTCGTAGAACCTGTCGTTGAGCCGACGCCGGAAACAGCAGTCGAGCCAACCCCGGAACCTGTCGTTGAGCCAGCTGTTGAGCCTGCTGCACCGGCCGAAGCATCCCCTGCCGCCGTCGACATATCTGCTGACCTGCAAGGTCCGGTGGACAGCTATTCCGCCGCGGTCGCTGACGTAATGGCAGGGGGCGATCGCGCCACCGCCGAGGCCATTATGGCCAACGCCTTTGACCAGATTGCCGCAATTTGCCTTGGCGCCGGCTATGACTCGGTCGGAACCTGCCTTGCCGACTATGGAATCGCCCTACCAATTCTGCCGGACCCCGTCGCCACAGAGCCAGCCATAGACCCAGCGACGCTGCCAATCGAACCTGTCGAGGTGATTGAGGATCTGCCGGTTGGCATAACTCAAGAACAAATCGCACCGGTGCTGGATAGCGCCAAAGACATTCAGGCGGCGCCCGCGGGTGAACCAGAAGTCGCGGCAGTTCCGGCGGCCCCATTGGCGCCCCCGCCGGTTGATGACCAGGCGTCCCAGGCCAATATTATCGCGCCCGAAGGAGCGATTGAGTCGGTCGCGTCAGAAGCCGGCCAAATCGTTGACATCCAACAGCTTGCTGCGCCACAGGTGCCGCAAAACGTGACCATTATCAATCAGACCAATGTGACCAATACCGTCATCAACAACGTCCAGAATAACACGGTCAACAACAACACGACCAATAATGGCGACATCTACAACAACGTGCTCAATCAGGTCATTCTGCAAGTTGGCGTCCAGTTGATCGTTGAAAATCGCGGCCAGGACACCGATCGCTTCCTCAATCCAGATGGCGAGGATGAGATTTTCTACGAAAACCTGGATGGTGGCCGGGTGCGCGAGACCATTATTCGTGCTGATGGGTCGCAGATCATTACCGTGCGCAATCGCAACGGCGACATCTTGCGCCGCTCGCGCATTGACGCGGACGGCCGCGAATATGTGCTGGCCTATTTCGACGACCGTTACGAAGAGGACCTGCTGGAGTGGCGTGATCCCGGAATTGATCTGCCCCCTCTTCGCCTCACCATCCCAGTCGACGAGTATGTGCTGGATTCCAGCGAAGTCGACGAGGAGGAGGTCACGCTATTCTTCCGTCAGCCGCCGGTTGAACAAGTTGCCCGCATTTATTCGATCGACGAAGTCAAACGGTCCGCCCGCATTCGCGACAGCGTGCGCAAGCTGGAAGTGGGTGGCCTGACCTTTGACAGCGGTGCTGCCACCATCGGCCGGGACCAGGTCCGTGGTTTGAGCAAGGTGGCCGGAGCGATGCGACAGATGTTGCTCACCAACCCCGCTGAAACCTTCCTGATCGAAGGTCACACCGACGCGGTGGGCTCGGAAATCTCGAACTTGCAATTGTCTGATTTGCGGGCCGCGACCGTGGCCCGTATCTTGACCGACTTTTACCAGATTCCGCCGGAAAACCTGGCTACCCAGGGTTATGGCGAACGCTATCTAAAAATTCGCACCGAACTGGGTGAGCGCGAAAACCGTCGCGTTACCATCCGCCGCATTACTCCGCTGGTCACTTTCGCCTCCAACTGACCCGCCATTTTGATACGCACGAAAGGCCGAGCAAGTGCCCGGCCTTTCAAATTGTACGAAATTTAGCCTTTGAACAAAATAACACCTGCGCTCCGCGCAAAAACTGCCTACAGTTTCACCATCATTACTCCCATTCCTAGGACCATTCATGCGCTTGCATCACTGGCTTCTTGCCCTTTGCGGCCTTTTTTTTGTCAGCGTCCTGCCCGCCACCGCGCAGGAGGAACTGGCACAAGAGTGTCTCGACGCCCAGATCCTCACATTCGAGGAGTGCCAGATCTATTTGCAGAATCTGTATGGCGCTCCCGCTGAACAGCCGACCTACGAGGAGCCTGTTGCAGAAGAGCCAACCTACGAAGAACCGGCTCCTACGCAGCCCCAGCTCGCGCAGGAATGCATCGATGCGGGCATCGTCACGGAGGAAGACTGTAACGCCTATTTGCAGAGCCTGTATGCAGAGCCGGTCGCTGAGGAGCCAGCCTACGAAGAGCCAGCGCCCGAGCAGCCCCAGCTCGCCCAGGAATGCATCGACGCCGGTATCGTGACCGAGGAAGACTGCAATGCCTATTTGCAGAGCCTCTCCGAAACTCCTGCCGAAGAGCCTGTCGCTGAGGAGCCAGCTCCTGACCAGCCCCAGCTCGCCCAGGAATGCATCGACGCCGGCATCGTCACTGAAGAAGACTGCAATACCTATTTGCAGAGCCTGGCCGAAACACCGGTCGAGGAACCTGTCGCTGAGGAGCCAGCCCCAGAGCAGCCCCAACTCGCCCAAGAATGCATCGATGCGGCTATCCTCACCGAAGAAGAGTGCAATACCTATCTGCAGACCCTGGCCGAAACACCCAAGCCAGAGGATGTTGTGTCTTCCGGCACCGAAGAGTTCATCGAGCCCGAAGTTGTCGACCCATACGCCAGCACCGAGGTGCAGGACCTGCAGGCTGTAACGGAGCCGCTTCCCGAGGGTTATTCCGAAGCGGAAGCTGCGCCGCTGTTTGACTCCGGTAAGGAAGGTGAGCCGGAAGAAATTCCGTCCGACGCGCAGCCAACCGAGCTACCAACCAGTGACGAGGATGCCCGGGTTTCAGTCGACCTGACGCCAGCCGAAATGGTTGAAGCCAGCAACCAGGACATCCAGGCGCTGGACGCTGCGCCAGAAATTATGGCACCGCAGGATATCACCATCATCAATCAGGAATTCAACACCTACATTTACGAGGTCAACAACACCTATATCATCAACAATTCCTATGATGATCGGGATCGTATTTTTGGCAGTGACGCCAATTACCAATTTGACCAGATTGGTGACAATCGGTTCCGGGAAACGGTCTATCGCGATGATGGCAGCGTCGTCGTTACCGTGCGCGACCAATATGGCAATATCCTGGAACGCTATCGCACCGACCCCTATGGCGCAGTCTACGTATTCGCCTATTTCGACTACGGCTACTACGACGACATGCAGTACTGGGGAGACCCCGGTTACGACCTGCCGCCGCTCTACATCAACATTTCCATGCGCGATTATGTGATGGATTGGTACTATTACGACGCCAATGACATCTCGCTGTTCTTCCAGCTGCCACCCGTGGAAAAGGTCCGTCGCCTCTATTCGATCGACGAGGTCAAGCGCTCAGCGCGACTGCGCGACAGCGTCCGGCGGCTCGAAGTGGGCAATCTGAACTTCGCCAGCGGTTCGGCGCAATTGTCACGCAGCCAGATCGACGGCCTGGAAAAACTCGCCAACGCCATGCTGACGCTGCTCGACAACAATCCGGCAGAGACGTTCCTGATCGAAGGTCACACCGATGCGCCGGGTTCCGATCAGGCCAATCTCCGCCTGTCCGATCAACGCGCCAGCACCATTGCCCGCATCCTGACCCAGTATTACGGTGTGCCGCCGGAAAACCTGGCCACCCAGGGGTATGGCGAGCGCTTCTTGAAAGTGCATACCAAGCAGGCGGAGCCGCGCAATCGGCGCGTCGTCGTCAGGCGCATCACCCCGCTAATTTCGCCCTACTTCGCCTCGAACTAAGCCAAGCGCCTATCGACTTGGGCCGCGTTCTCCATCCGGAGGATGCGGCCCTGTCATTTTCGCCGTTTTGATCGGACAAAGTCGGCAGGTCTTTCAAAAATTCAGCTGCGTCCAGCGGCGATATACCGCAATAGCCCTCCTTGTGAGGCCGACGGGCAGACCCCATCTTTGGTCCACAACCGGAAAAGGGAGATCCCAATGTTCAATATCGACAGCATCATCAAGGCGTTGCAGACCGACCCCAATACCCAGCGCGCTGCCATGACCGGAGCGGCCGGCCTTGCTGCCGGAATGCTGTTCGGCGGCGGCAATCCCGGCAAACTGATCGGCAATGCCGTCAAGATCGGCGCCGTCGCTGCCGTCGGTGGGCTCGCCTACAAAGCCTGGCAGAACCATCAGCAGAATAGCGCTCCGAATGCGCCCGCCCCCAGCCAGGATGCGTTCATTCCGCCCGCCACAGACGCTGCCGCGCAAGAGCAATTGGGAAAAAGCCTGGTCCGCGCCATGATCGCTGCCGCCAAGGCCGACGGCAAAATCAATGGCGACGAAAAGGAAGCGATCTTCGCCAAGCTGGAGACGCTGTCGTTGAGCGGCGACGAAAAAGCCTGGGTGTTCGACGAGCTTTCCGCCCCTCTCGATATCAACGCCGTTGTTGCCAACGCTGATACTCCCGAGCACGCCGCCGAGATCTACGCCGCCTCGCTTGTGGCCATTACCGCCGATACCGCATCCGAGCGGGCTTACCTTGATGCGCTGGCGCACAAGCTTAATCTTCCCGCTGGCTTGGTACGCCAAATTCACGCCACGGCGGAGCAGAAGGCCCCCGAACCGACAACGGCCCCTTCGCCCTTCGCCTACACGCCGCCGTCCGCCAACGTCTGACCTGAACCGGGCCATGGTTACAGCCATGTGCCGTCTTGATCGGGCCATGCTCAACGTCCATTTGTGACGCAAACAAGAGGTCACTATGGAACTCGGGCTCTATTCCTTCGCCGAAAACACCCCCGACGCGCTCAACGGCGGCAGTCTGCAATCCCCGGCCGACCGCCTCAAGGACCTGCTCGAGGAAATCGAGCTGGCTGACCAGGTCGGGTTGGATTTTTATGGCCTCGGCGAGCACCACCGCCCCGATTTCGTCGCCACCGCGCCGGTGACCATTCTTGCGGCGGCCGCTGCCCGCACCAAGTCCATCAAGCTCTCGACTGCCGTCACCGTCTTGAGTTCGGAAGACCCCATCCGCGTCTACCAGCAGTTCTCGACCCTTGATCTGCTGTCCAATGGCCGGGCCGAAATCATGGCCGGCCGTGGCTCATTCATCGAGAGTTTCCCGCTTTTCGGTTACGACCTCGGCGATTACGACGACCTTTTCGAGGAAAAGCTCGAAATGCTGCTGAAAATCCGCGAAGGCGGCAAAATCGACTGGCCGGGCAGCAGGCACACAAAGCCAATTCCGGGCATCCAGATTTACCCCAAGCCGATACGGGATCCGCTACCGCTCTGGATCGCCGTCGGCGGCACGCCCAATTCGGTGGCCCGCGCCGCCTATCATGGACTACCCTTGATGATTGCGATCATCGGCGGCCAGCCCCAGCAATTCTCGCCACTGGTCAATTTCTATCGGGAAACACTGGTAAAAACCGGACGGGGGGCCACCTCATTGCCGGTCGGTATCAGCTCACACGGTTTTATCGCCAGCGATAGTCAGGAGGCGCTGGACACTGCCTATCCGGCCCACCACGAAGCCATGAGCCGGATCGGAAAGGAGCGCGGCTGGGCCCCGGGTACGCGAGCTCAGTTCGATGCCGGTGCGACACCAAATGGCGCCTATTTCATCGGCAGCCCCCAACAGATCATCGACAAAATCCTGCTCCAGCATGAGTGGTTCAAGCATGATCGTTTTGGATTGCAGCTCAGCGTAGGCACCCTGCCCCATGCCAAGGTCATGCGGGCCATCGAACTTTACGGAACCGTGGTGAAGCCGGCGATCGACAAGGCGTTGCCGCGCTAGCCGCGACCGCGATAGGCCGGCACGCCCTGATCTGGCAGCCAAACCCCTTCAGGGGGCGCACCGGTCTGCCAGAACACATCGATTGGCAATCCGCCACGGGGATACCAATAGCCGCCGATGCGCAACCAGTGTGGCTGGATCGTCGCGATGATCTTTTTGGCGATATCGATCGTGCAGCCTTCGTGGAACGCACCATGGTTGCGAAATGAGGTCAGATACAGCTTGAGTGATTTCGACTCGACCAGGAATTGGTCTGGCACGTAGTCAATCACCAGATGCGCGAAGTCCGGCTGGCCAGTCACCGGGCACAGGGAAGTAAACTCCGGCGCCACATAGCGCGCCATGTATTTTATGTCAGGGTGCGGGTTGGGCACCGGGTCAAGCACAGCGTCTTCGGGCCGCTCGGGGGCTCCCACCACGCGACCGAGCTGTAGTCCGGCCTCGGTCATAGTCTTACTTGCCGCTACGTTTGATCGATTTGATCTGCAAAGGCGGCAGCCCCGATTTCTCCGAGATGGCGCGATCCTGATCCATGATGGCGGTCCGTGCCGGGTCATCGCCGTCGAGGCCGCCAAGCATGTGCGCCTCAACTTTGCGGTTGGACCGTTGGCTGCCGTCTTCATAAATCACGTCAAACATCACAAATTCGCTGCGCGCGGTTGGCTTTTTGGCCATAGCCCATACTCCATTTCGACAGTGAGCCTGGCGGTTCGCCGGAACATTGCCTGCTTTTGGGTTCGTTTTGCCTTTTCGGGCCTATTTAAAAATACCGGTGCCTTGCTCGTCGATAATCTGCCGCCCCTTGGATAGCGCCAGCGCGATCAAATCATCGCGGGATGACATCCGGTCGGCGCGCACAAACCGATAGGTTTTCAGCTCGCCATCGATGTCCTTTTCGATGATGCCGGCCAGTTGCAGTTCGGTGCCATTGCGCATTTCGATGGCTTTGATCAGGAAACCCTTGTGGCTTTCCTCGCCCAAGACCTTATCGCCTGCGGCAACTGCATTCTTGTCCCCGCCACCAAACAGCTTGCTCAAAAACGACATCGCCTGCTCCTTCTGTCACGTCCAGCGCTTCGCACCTACAAGATGCGCGGCCAAAGCGCCAGCGCCAAGCGCAAAACACGCCAAATTGGCTGTTCAGCGGCACGTCCATTCAGTTGGCCTGGTCAGCCCGGCAGGCCCTGTCCGAATTCGGCCATCGCTTCGATGACCGGGATGACGCGCTTGCCAAACTCGGTCAGCCGGTACTCGGTCTTGGGGGGCACGACCGGATAAATTGTCTTGGCAATCAGGCCCTGCGCCTCCAGCATCGAAAGCCGTTCGGCCAACATCCGCGGGCTGATCGGCAGCAGCGATCGCTGCAATTCGGAAAATCGTCGTGTCCCGCCGATCAGGTCCCGAAAAATCAAACTGGTCCATTTGCCGCTCAGCACATCATGGGCCCGCGCGACCGGGCAATTCTGGTCACAGACCGAGTTCATCTGCCCCACCTCACATTTATGGACTATAGAAATAGTAACTACTTCTTTTTCTATAGTGCAATCGCTATCTTCCGGCAACACCAAACCGTGGAGACTTCAATGCGCCTGAAATCACTTTTATGGGTTATCGCCATCAGCCAGCTTGTCCTTGGCGCGCTGGTCTTGTTCCTGCCCAATCAATTCTTCTTCTGGATGGGCCTGTCGCGGCCGCAGCCGGACAATCTCTACATGCTGGGCATGTTGGCCAGCCGCTTCCTCGCCTATGGCATCGGCATGGTGTTTTTGGCGCGCCAGCCAATCCCCTCCCGTTTCTGGATGCGAAACATGGTTCTGGTTCAAGCGCTCGATTTTGCAGTCGGCGCGGCCTATCTGGCACAGGGCGTCGTAACGGTCAGCGTCGTCGCCTTCCCGATGTTTAATGCCCTGGTGTTTGGCAGTCTGCTATGGCTGTGGACCAGAAAACCCAGCGTTGTTGCCTGAGTATTGGCCAGCGCCGCAGCTCCCGCCACGCACGATGCACGGCGGGAGTTGCGGCTTAACTCTCTAACGGCGCAGCCGCGCTGGCAAAGGCAACACCAGCTCGCCGTGATTGACCATCTCCTGGCGCAACCAATCGGGAGAAATGTGAAAATGATTCGGCCAGGTCGGCACGCCGTTGGCCAGCTCGACCTGCGCGAAATACCGCCGATCGCGCAGCGCTTCGGTGCCCTCGCCCCGCTCCCCCAGCATGGCCGCCGCATCAAAAGTGCCGCTAGAGCCGTCGGAAAACCCCACCACCAGCTTGAACGGCACAATCGCCCGGATCGAGGTCACCTTCAGCCGCTTGTTCAGCGCTTCACTCATGGTCCTGTCCCAACCAAACTATGGTCCCAGTCTCCAAGTTTCGTCCTCTCGATACCCTTGCAAACGCGAACCATCGCTTAGAAACAACCTGGCAATGACTGGTCCCACCAGGTACTGGCATCATCGGAAAGACACCGGATGACGGCGTTCGTCCATCCCTTGATGGCGCAATTTCTACCCCGATTGTATAGAAAATTCCCTGGCCTTGTTGACCATGGGCCCCAACGCCGCTCCCAGCGTCAAAACCCGAACTTCTGCCCCTATCCTGGAGCCGATGACGCAAAGCCCCGCAATCTGGCGCTCCAAGCCCCCGCTACTGCCCTCGCGCCTCGTCGATCCAGTCCCGAATATCGCCATTGACGACACCGGGATCACGCTGCCACCAACTGCCGTTTCGGGTTGCCAGCCTGATGTCGATCATTTCAGCCTGGTCCGCCTCCAACGCCGCGGTCGTTCGTCCTGCCAGCCGCGCTTCGAACCAGTTGATCCACACTGTCCAATCCTGGCCAAACCCGCCCAATTGCCCGGCCAACTCGCCCCAAAGGTCTGTGACCCCTGCCGGGATGTCACCATTCCAAAGGGCCGTTCCTGCCAATGTGGCCGGCGCCGCGCCCTGATCCAGCGCGGTCGTGTCATCGCTCAATTGCCGCCAAAACTCGGCCTTTAGCAGCCCATCAACACGATCGGTCGCGCGGGCGGCGCGCCCGGCATAGACGCCCGCATAGGCTGAGTTGGCACGATCGTTCGCGCCATTACTGCCGATCGCGGCATCGGCCGCAAAGAGCGCCGAAAATGCCGCTATGGCCGGGAGGCGGGGTGTTTTGACTGCGGCATACTCCGCATTGCCGACATTGCCCGCCCGAATCTCTGTGGCCTTGGCGGGGTAGTGCGCGGCGGCAAAGGCGAAGGCATTCGCGCGCATGACCGGCAAAATGTAGCTGGGGGCATGGGGGCGCCGTTCAGCCGCCGGTTGTGCTGCCCCCGAAAGCAACGGGACCAGCCGCAGCGCCAGGCGCAACGTGATAACGGCGATGGAATTGGCCGATTTGCCGGGCAGCCAGGCCTCGAATTCATCGCTGTTGCTAAATCGTGCCACTAAGGACCCATACCCATCAGAAACCCATGGCAATCTAGTCTACCGATCCGCACTGCAAATGCAAACGGGGGCACCTGGCCCCCGCTTTCGTCACCAGAAAATTGTGGCCTAATTGTCGAGAAAGCTGCGCAGTTTCCGGCTGCGGCTTGGGTGCTTGAGCTTTCGCAGCGCCTTGGCCTCGATTTGCCGGATACGCTCGCGCGTCACCGAGAATTGTTGTCCAACCTCTTCAAGCGTGTGATCGGTGTTCATGCCGATTCCAAACCGCATCCGCAACACGCGTTCTTCGCGCGGCGTCAGCGACGCCAAAACGCGCGTTGTGGTTTCACGCAGATTGGACTGGATCGCCGCATCGATTGGCTGGATCGCGTTCACGTCCTGGATGAAGTCGCCCAGATTACTGTCTTCCTCGTCACCAATCGGGGTTTCCAGCGAGATCGGTTCCTTGGCGATCTTGAGCACCTTGCGCACTTTATCCAGTGGCATCTGCAGCTTTTCGCTGAGCTCTTCTGGGGTCGGCTCGCGGCCGATTTCGTGCAACATCTGTCGGCTGGTTCGCACGATCTTGTTGATCGTTTCGATCATGTGCACCGGGATACGGATGGTGCGCGCCTGATCGGCGATCGAACGGGTGATAGCCTGCCGGATCCACCAGGTGGCGTAGGTGGAGAATTTGTACCCGCGGCGATACTCGAACTTATCCACGGCTTTCATCAGGCCGATATTGCCTTCCTGGATCAAGTCCAGAAACTGCAGGCCGCGATTGGTGTATTTCTTGGCGATCGAAATAACCAGGCGAAGGTTGGCCTCGACCATTTCCTTCTTGGCGATAGCCGCTTCCCGCTCGCCTTTTTGCACTTTGTGGACAATGCGGCGATACTCAGCGATATCCAGGCCGGTCTCAGTCGCCAGCGTTCCGATTTCTCCGCGCAATTCCGTAATCGTGTCGGCTTCGCGCTTGGCAAATTCGGCCCAACCTTTGCCCGTGCGTTCCGCCAGCCCGCTTTCCCAGGCTGGGTTCAATTCCGAACCATAATAGCTTTCCAGAAACGCTTCGCGCTTGACGCCATAGCTTTCGGCCAGGCGCAGCAAGCGCCCTTCGAGGCGCACCAGGCGCTTGTTGATATCGTAAAGCTGCTCGACCAGGCTTTCGATACGGCTGGTATTGAGCGATAGCGACTTAACGTCAGCGATCACGTCGGTGCGCAGCGCATCTAGCTTTTTGGCGTCAGATGCACTGACATTGGCCGCCCGGTCTTCGGCGTGCCGGTCCTGCATAATGCGCATCTTGCCATAGGCCTCGGCGATGCGATCGAACGTTTCCACCACTTGCGGCTTGAGTTCGGCTTCCATCGCCGACAGTGACAGCGCGTTTTCGAACTCATCATCGTCGTCGTCAGCAACTGGGTCCTGCGGGGCCTGCGGCTCGTCGGGGACATAGTCGTCGTCTTCGTCGCCCGAACCGGCGCGTTTGACCGGCGCGGCCTTGGGCTTTTCAGTCACCCCATCCGGCCTTGGCGCGGCATTGAGATGCATCATTTCGGGGTTTGGCGCCGCCTGCTTGGCGTCGGGGCCAGCATAGGTTGCTTCCAGATCGATAATGTCGCGGAGCAGAATTTCGCCCTGCGCCAGCTGTTCACGCCAGATGATAATGGCCTGGAAGGTCAGCGGGCTTTCGCAAAGCCCTTCAATCATGGTCTCGCGACCGGCTTCGATCCGCTTGGCGATGGCGATTTCACCTTCGCGCGACAGCAGCTCGACCGAACCCATTTCGCGCAGATACATGCGCACCGGATCATCGGTGCGGTCCGAACCGGCCTTGGTGTTGGAGGTGGTGGCGACGGCACTGCCGGTCGAGGGCGCCAGTTCCTGGCTTTCTTCCTCGTCCTTCTCGACTTCGGTCTCTTCGACCTCGTCTTCATCCACCACATTGATGCCCATATCGGAGAACATCGACATGATGTCTTCGATCTGCTCGGAGGACACTTCCTCCGATGGCATCACAGCATTGAGTTCTTCATAGGTCACATAGCCGCGCTTCTTGGCGACTTTGATGAGCTTTTTGACGGCAGCATCGGATAAATCGAGTAGCGGACTGTCATTTGTGGGTTCGGCAGGTGTGCCCGCAACGGCCGCGTCGGGCTTCTCGGCTTCTTTTGGTGTCTTAATAGCTGCCTTAGTGGCCATCTGGTGCTCCTCGGGACCCGTCAGCGGCCGGGTGCCGGTAAGGTCATAAATGGGGATAGCTCAAGGCAAGGTAAAGGTTTGGTAAACCAAGCGTTAACGCAACGCCTATTCCCCGGGTTCGCATCAGATTTCTGCATATATCGCCATACGCAAAATCGCGCGTACTCGCCGGTTCTAGAAATTTTCTAGAAACTACGTGTCGCGCGCCCCGATAACGAACCAAATCCTTCGATCAATGCCTCGGTGCCATCGACAGTGGTAATCTGGTTCTTGATGTCTCGCAGCCTTTCAAAGGTTTCTTCGCTTGGGTCTTCGCCCAGCGCCGCTTCGGCTGCCTTGAGTTCCTTATTTAGCTGAACTTTCTTGTTATGCAAGGCCAGCGCGTGACTCAATCCCGTCTCAGCGTCAATTTGTGCTGTCTCGGCGGCGATTTGCCAAACGCCCTGCTTGTTCAAAAGCTGCGCCATCCGCTCCAAAGGCTCGCCAAATTGGCGTGCACCAAGCGCCTCGAACAGGTTTTGCGCCGAAATATCATGGTCCCGCATCACCAGGTCGAGCACCGCGCTCAACAGGCGCCGCGCCGTCGGCGTCTCAAAATCCAGCGCCGCGAGCGTTTCAAAATGCTCCTCGACCAGCGGCGGGTGGTTGACCAACGACATGATGATCGCGGCTTCCCGCGGCGTCGCGTCGGCGGCGATGCCCGGTTTGACGATGCGTGAATTGCGAAAGGTATCGGACAACACCAATTTGGGTGTCCCCCGGCTGTACCCCTTCTGCCCATAGGCCTTCTGGCCGTAAGGCCCGCTGCGATTGGCCCGGTTGTCATAGCCGCCGCTGCGCACCGGGGTAAAGAACGCCTTGAGCTTTTCGTCAAACGCCTGCGCGTAGTGGAAGCGCACCGAGCTGTCCTGGATCGAGTTGGCGCGTTCGCGCAATCGCGCCTGTAGCGCCGCCCGGGCTTCGGGCGTCTCCGGCACCAGCCCGCCCTGTGTCTCCATGCTCCAGATCACATCCGAAAGGCTGCGCGCCTTGTCGATCACGTCGGCAAAGGCCCCGCGTCCTTGGGCCTTGATCAGATCGTCAGGGTCCAAACCGCCCGGAAGCGTGGCAATCTTGACGCTTTGCCCAGGTTTGAGGTGCGGCATCACCAGGTCCGCTGCCCGCTCTGCCGCCTTCAGCCCGGCTTTGTCGCCATCAAAGCACAACACCGGCCCGTCGCTCATCCGCCACAACAATTGCAGATGCTCTTCGGTCAACGCCGTGCCCAAGGGAGCAACTGTTCCTTCAAAGCCGGCCGTCACCGCCGCGATCACGTCGAGATAGCCCTCGACGACGATCACCGTCTTGCCCTCGCGGGCCGCCTGCTTAGCAGTTTGGCCGTTATAAAGCGTCTGGCGCTTGGAAAACAGCGGTGTTTCGGGTGAATTGAGATACTTGGCTGGGACATCAGCCGATAGCGCTCGCCCGCCAAAGGCAATGACCCGACCGCGAAAATCCATGATCGGGAACATGACGCGATTGCGAAATCGATCATACGGCACGGGGATGTCGTCGCCATGCACCACCAGCCCGGTGTCGATCATATCTTGGGCCGACACCCCGTTTTGGGCCAGGTGCTCTTTCAAGCCGTTCCGGCTATCGGGTGAAAACCCAATGCGAAACCGCGCTTGCGCCTGCGCCGAAACCCCACGCTCAAACAGATAGCCGCGGGCCTTGGCCCCGATATTGTGGGCCAGCGCTGCTTCAAAATATTTGGTGGCCAATTCCATCACGTCCGACAGCGATCGTTGCGCGGCCTCGCGCTTTTCCTGCCCGGCATCGCGCGCTGGCATCGGCACCCCTGCCATGCCTGCCAGCTTTTCGACCGCCTCGGGAAAGCTCATTCCCACTTTTTCAGTCAAAAACCGAAAATGATCCCCTGACACGCCGCAACCGAAACAGTGATAGATGCCGCGATTGTCATCGGCATGAAAGCTGGGGCTTTTTTCGCCATGAAATGGGCAACAGGCCCACATGTCGCCGCGCCCCGGCTGGCTCTTGCGCTTGTCCCAGATGACGTGCTCACCCACCACCTGCGTTATCTGCAGGCGCTGGCGGATCTCGTCCAGAAATACATCGGAAAAGCGCATGGCCATTAGTTAGGGGTTTCGGACCCTAAAGTCAGCAGCCCATAACCAACTTATCCCCGACAGCAAGGACCCACATAGGACAATCTGCCGATCTCTCGCACGTGATCATCCACGCGAAAAACTAGGAAATCGGCCGTGACTGCACCGGCAAAGTGCGCGTGCTAAGCCATTTTGCTCCGCTGATACAGCTTCCAGGCCCAGCCAAACAGGCCAAAAGAAAACAAGATCAACATGATCCCACCGATCACCACCATGACAGCCGAACTGACCAGCGGCAAAAACAGGAAAACCAGCCCGATCAACACATAGCTGGCCCCAGACAGCACCACCGGCCAGATATGAGCGTAAAGCGCCCGCTCCTGCACCACCACCACGATCTGCATCAGTCCAACGCCCAGCGCCGCGATCCCAATAATGGTCGACAACAGTGTTACCGTGAGCAGTGTAGCAATCCATGGGCTCACCAAGATCAGCGCGCCAAGGATCAGCGACAAGGCGTTGCCGCCCACGTCAAACCAGTAATTGCCGCTCTTGCCACCACCAAAGGTCAGGCTCCACAGTCCGAGCGCCCCGTCAGCCAGCAACAGCACGCCCCCCAGCAGCACCAGCCCTGTCAGCGCCTGCGTCGGCAGCAGCACGGCGTAAAGACCCGCGGCCAGCATCATGGCGCCACGCAGGGCTGTCGCCAGCGCAAAGCGCCGTTTGGTTTCAGAAGATACGGTCATTGAAGTCTCCTCGGGCGGCCCCCAGCCGCTTGAGTCCAAGTGTAGCCATATCGTCCCGCTAGTCCAGCCGATCAGCTAAGCGGGTCATGGGACGAGTTGTCGCGCCATTGGTCAGAGGATATCCGTGCGAACAAATCTACTCCGCCAATGCCGCCTTTACCCTGCCGCTGGCTTTGCCAAAGTCGATCCGCCCGGGATAATCGACCTTGAGCTGGGCGATGACCTTGCCCATGTCCTTTGGCCCCTCTGCACCGGTGGCAATGATGGCGGCGCGAATGGCGGCCTCGACCTCGGCTTCGGTCAACCCTTTTGGCAAAAACTCGTTGAGAATATCGATCTCTTCTTTTTCCACGGTCGCCAGATCCCCCCGTCCGGCCTGCGCATAAATGGCAAAACTCTCTTCACGCTGCTTCACCATTTTTTGCAGAATTGCCAGGATTTCCTCGTTGGTCACAGGGCCGCGATCTTCGGTGCGGATGGCGATTTCCTTGTCCTTGATGGCCGAACTGATCAACCGAAGCGTCGACGTTCGCCGCACGTCGCGGGCTTTAAGTGCCAATTTGAGGTTTTCACTGATCTGGTCGCGCATGGGATTTGTTCTCGTGTTCTTTGGCTTTGAGGGTCCTTATAGCCACCTAAAGGTGGATATGCCACTTGCGCTGTGGCGATGCCCCTCTTATGAGAAGCTCTCAACCGACACCGCGCAGACCGTGACGGCGAACAGTGCTAGCCACTTTTCGCGACACCGCCACACGACGCCAAAGCTCTAGGAGAACCACCGTGACCGGCTGGGAACAAGCACCCGCGACCGCACTCCTGATCCTGGCCGATGGCACGCGCCTGCAAGGGCGCGGCATCGGCGCAATCGGCCATGCTGCTGGCGAGGTGTGTTTCAACACCGCGATGACAGGGTACCAGGAAATCCTGACAGACCCGTCTTATGCCGGGCAGATCATCACCTTCACCTTTCCCCATATCGGCAATGTCGGCACCAATGACGAGGACACCGAAACCGTCAACATGGCGGCGCTATCGGGCGTTCGTGGGGTCGTGCTGAAGGCGGACATCACCAACCCGTCCAATTATCGGGCCGTCGAAAAGCTCGATGCGTGGCTGAAAAAACGCAATATTATCGGCATCACCGGCATCGACACCCGTGCCCTCACAGCAAAAATTCGCGATACTGGGATGCCGAACGGCGTCATCGCCCACGCCGCAGACGCTCACTTCCATGAGCCCTCGATCCTGGCCGAGCTCAAGGCATTTCCGGGCCTGGAAGGGCTCGATCTGGCCAAGGAAGTGACCACCGCCCAAACCTATCATTGGGACCAGACCGGCTGGAAATGGGACCAGGGCTACGGCAAGCTGGACAACCCCCAGTTTCATATCGTCGCCATCGATTATGGCGCCAAGCGCAACATCTTGCGCTGCCTGGCCGATCAGGGCGCCCGCGTCACGGTTGTGCCCGCCAGCGCCACGGCCGCAGAAGTCTTGGCGCATAATCCGGACGGCATTTTTCTGTCCAACGGCCCCGGCGATCCAGCCGCGACGGGTAAATACGCCGTCCCAACCATCAAGACCCTGCTCGATAGCGGCAAGCCGCTGTTTGGCATTTGCCTTGGCCACCAATTGCTTGGCCTGGCCTTGGGCGGCACCACTTCCAAGATGCACCAGGGCCATCACGGCGCCAACCACCCCGTTAAGGACCTGACCACCGGCAAAGTCGAAATCACCTCGATGAACCATGGCTTTGCCGTCGACACGGCAAGCCTGCCCACTGGCGTCACGCAGACTCATATTTCGCTGTTTGATGGCTCAAACGCCGGTCTGTCAGTGGACGGCAAGCCGGTGTTTTCGGTCCAGTACCATCCAGAGGCCAGCCCCGGCCCCAAAGACAGCCACTATCTGTTCACCCGCTTCATCAATCATGTTCGGCTGCAAAAAGGCATGGCCTTGCAGCCCGAATATGCTGCACCTGCCGCATAGGGCCTGTCCGACAAAAGTGGTCGTCAGTTTTGCGACAACAGCTGGAGAGCCACAGAGACTAAGTCTGTCCGATGCCTCAACCAGCATTGGACAGGCTCTCTTGAGGTCCCGTGGCGCGACCCGCATTTGACCGCCTAAACATCCCCTGAAAACGTATCGCATTGGCTGACATCACCCGACTTGTAGCCACGCGCAAACCAGGTCTGGCGCTGCTTGGATGTGCCGTGGTTGAAGGTCTTTGGCACCGCAAATCCCTGCATTTTCTTTTGCAACGTATCGTCGCCGATCTGGTCGGCGGCATTGAGTGCTTCCTCGAAGTCCCCACTCTCAACAAAGTTTTGCTCACCGACATAATTGGCCCAGATGCCCGCATAACAATCGGCTTGCAGCTCAATGCGAACGGAATAGGCGTTGGCGTCTTCCTGGCTCATGGAGTTTCGGCGCTGGTTGAATTCTGGCAAAACCCCGGTCAGGTTCTGCACATGGTGGCCAACTTCATGGGCCAACACATAGGCCTGCGCAAAATCGCCGGGCGCCCCGAACTGCTGCCGGAGCTGGTCGTAAAATGCCAGGTCGATGTAAACCTTGCGATCACCGGGGCAATAAAATGGACCGGTATTGGAATCGGCTGCGCCACAGGCAGTATCGGTCTGGCCAGTGAACAGCACCACGACCGGCTTGGAATAGGTCTTTCCGACCTCACGAAATTTTTGCGTCCATAGATCTTCGGTGTCTTTAACGACCACGCCGACAAACTGCGTCAGGTCATCACGCTGACCACTGGGCAGCGCCTGTGGTGCCGTTGATGATGTTGTTGCGCCATTATTGGCGCTGGACAGGACGTCGATTGGGTTTTGCCCGGTCAGTGCCCAGATCAGCCCAAGCACCACGACAATGCCAACAAGGCCAAGCCCACCACCAGAACGTCGACCGCCGCCGCCCGGCATCCGAAAACCGCCGCCGCCGCGCCCAAATGGATTGCCGCCGCCCAAATTACCCGAGCTTTGCCCGCGCTGGTCGTCAATGTTGGAGCTTTGCTCGCGCCCGCGCCATTTCATAGTCCAAATTCCTCGCCGCTATCCAAGGAAGTCATACAAGGGCACGACCCGCGTGGTAAACGCGAATTATCGCCATTGTGTTGAAGTTGGACAGGTTGGTGGCTTCTGGGGCTAGGCAGTTCGGTCGTAGCGCCCGCCAATGCTATTTTCATTGGCCGACGGTTCGGTCGTCGTTCGGCTATTTAACCCACTGAGCGCCCCGCCGAAACTGACCGCGGCCTCTTGGGCCTGTCCCTTACCGCCACGCGCTGTCGGATCGGATGCCGCGTCGACGCCAAAAGGGCCGGACTGGGGATGGGCGGGGTCGATATAGCGCTTGGCCTGGGCAACCTCGGAGCAATTGTGACACGGATAGCCGTTCACATTGATCGGTTTTGGGTAGTCGCCACTGATTGCCATGACCGTCCTCGCGAGCGTTACAAGGCTATTCGCAGGCCATTAGACAAAGGTTACAGGCTCAATCAACATTGCGTGTGTTGCTAAACGCTGGCGTCCAATTGCGCCCGCAACCGATGCAGATCACCCCGCAGCATCGCGTCAGTTCTGCCTTCCAAGCTGGATGCGCCACGCACCTCCAGCGGCACTGCCATCGCCTTTGCCCGCAATCCTTGCCCCTCGGGCGTCAGCGTAATGCGCACCTGGCGCTCATCATCCTCGTCCCGCTGCCGGCGCACCAAGCCCCGCGCTTCCAAGCGCTTCAACAGCGGGGTCAGCGTGCCGGAATCCAGAAACAACCTTTCGCCCAATGCCTTAACCGTCAGACCATCTTGCTCCCACAACACCAAAAACACCAAATATTGCGGATAGGTTAGCCCAATCGCCTCCAGGCGGGGTTTATAAAACCGGGTGAAGGCATGGCTGGTTGCGTAGACAGCAAAGCACAACATGGAATCCAGATAGAGCGACCTGTCGACCTCAGCCATTTGATTGTCCCGAGCAGAGTGAAAAAGAGCCGATAACCAGCTCCACGTCACGATCATGGTAACATGGGAATTTCAATTGTGCACAATTTATTTGTGTGCTATTTAATCGGCACAGCGAAACCATTTCTCAGGGAACTCCGATGATCAAATCCGCCCTCTACACCGCGCACGCCACCACCAGCGGTGGACGCACTGGCCAGAGCCGCACCGATGACGGACGCCTCATTGTCACCCTCGATACCCCAAAAGAACTTGGCGGCATGGGTGGTGACGGCACCAATCCCGAACAATTGTTTGCCGCCGGGTATTCAGCCTGCTTCCTTGGCGCCCTGAAATCTGTCGCCCGCGGCGAAAAGGTCAAAATCTCTGACTCCAGCTCGATCATCGCCAGCGTCAGTTTTGGCGAAAATTCTAACGGGGTCGGCTTCAGCCTTGCGGTCAGCATGGTGGTGAACCTGCCCGGGATCGAGCCCGAACAGGCTATGTCACTGGTCGAAAAGGCCCACCAGATTTGCCCCTATTCAAATTCAACGCGCGGCAATATCGACGTTCGCTTCTCAGTGGTCTGACCCATCGAAGCGGGGTGTGACCCGCGAATCCCACCGCGCTCTTACCGCGGTGGATTCACCCCGCTTAAACGTCTGGGGACTACCCTCCGCGCCAGTCCCGCCCGGAGATTGCCATGTCGACCCCAGCTCTGCACATTGCCGGCCTCAGCAAAAGCTTTGACCGCCCGGTGATCAATGATCTGGACCTCATGATCAAGGCTGGCGAGTTTTACGCGCTGCTCGGCCCCAATGGCGCTGGCAAGACCACGATCCTGCGGATGGTCGCCGGGCTGCTGGAGCCCGATGCCGGAACCATTTCCGTGTTTGGAATCAAAACAGCGCAAGACCCGCTTGCCGCCAAGCAGATCATTGCCTGGGTCTCGGACGAACCCATGGTGTACGACCGGTTGACGCCGTTGGAGTATCTCGAATTCGTCGCCGGACTATGGAATATCGACCGGCAAACCGCCGAAGCCCGGTCGGTTGAATTGCTGGCCTGGCTTGGCCTGACGCCCCATGCTCATCAATTATGTGCCAGCTTTTCCAAAGGCATGTTGCAAAAAGTCGCCTTGGCGGGCGCACTGGTACATGATCCAAAACTGATCATCCTGGACGAGCCCCTTACGGGCCTTGATGCTGGCTCCGCTCGCCAGGTCAAAGACGTCCTCCTGGCCAAAGTGCGCCAGGGTGTGACGGTCATCATGACCACCCACATTCTTGAAGTCGCCGAACGCATGGCCGAGAGAATTGGGGTCATCGCAAATGGTCGATTGATTGCCGAGGGAACTCTGGCCGAATTGCGCACGCGCATCGGTCGCGGCACCAGCACCCTTGAAGAGATCTTCCTTGATCTGGTCCAGACCGATGCCGAAAGCACTGCGGCGTGAGCACCGCCCGAGCCTCCTTGCGATGGTTTGCCGCCCATGAGTTGACCCTGGCCTGGCGCGAATGGAGCGCCATGATGTCTGGCGGTCATCGCACGAGGGGCATTGTGTTGATTGCCGTCGTCGTCGCCTTTGCCGCCGGGATGCACTTGCTGGCCTTCGGCATTGTGCGCGCCTGGCTCAGCGTCGGCATCGAACCCGATAAGCCAACCCTCGTGTTGCTGACGGGCGGCGGGTTATTGTTCTGGTCGGTGATGCTGTCGCAAGCGTTGGAATCGGTGACGAGGGTCTATTATGCTCGCGCCGATCTGGACCTGATCCTATCGTCCCCGGCCTCCTCACAATCGCTGTTTGCCATCCGCACCGCTGCCGTGGCGGTGTCGAGCATGGCCCTGGCCTGTTTGCTGGCAAGCCCTGCAATTGACGCCCTTGTCCTGCTCGATGGCCCCAAATGGCTGGCCGCCTATGGCGTTCTGGCTGCAATCGGCGCCTTATCAACAGCCATCGGCGTGGCCATAACCATTGCCCTGTTTCGCACCGTCGGGCCGAAGCGAACCCGGCTCATAGCGCAGATCATCGCTGGCGTGATCGGCGCCGGGTTTATTATTGGCATTCAAGGCGTTGCAATCCTCTACTACGGCAGCCTGTCACGCTTTACCGTGTTCCAATCCACCGAGATCGTGGCCGCGGCGCCTGACCTGTCCAGCCCCCTTTGGATTCCGGCCCGCGCCGCTATGGGCGACCTCGGGGCGCTGCTGATCGTGTCGCTGATCGGGCTTGGCGCCCTGGGAGCCGTCATTGCGGCGACCGCATCGAGCTACGGACGGCACGCAATCTCGGCTGCCGGGATCGGCCATTTCAGCACGAACCGCCGACGGGCTGTCGCCAGGTTTCGCAGTGGATCGGCCAAACATGTGCTTCGCCTCAAGGAATGGAGATTGCTTCAGCGCGATCCATGGCTGTTATCGCAAACCCTGATGCAAATTCTTTACCTCGCCCCGCCCGCGCTCATGCTCTGGCTCAATTATGGCGAGAGCGGCGGCGCCGCGGTTGTCGTCGTGCCGGTCCTGGTAATGGCCGCTGGCCAACTGGCCGGTGGCCTCGCCTGGCTGGCCATATCAGGCGAGGACGCCCATGACTTGGTCGTCACGGCGCCCGTTTCGACAGGCACGGTGCTCACCGCCAAGATCGAAGCGGTGCTGGCCATCATCGCCGTCATCCTGACCCCGTTGATACTGCTGCTGGCCCTGTCCTCGCTGCAGATGGCGATCGTCACCGCCGTCTGCGCGCTGCTGTCGGCTGGGTCCGCAACCACCATCCAGTTATGGTTCCGCGTCGCCGCCAAACGCACCATGTTTCGCCGCCGCCAAATTGCGTCCCGCGCGGCCACCCTGTCGGAAGCCTTCGCATCAATTATGTGGGCAGGCACCGGCGCCCTCTGGGCCGCAGGCCTCTGGTTGGCCATTGCCCCCGCAGTGCTGGCGTTGCTCGTGCTCGCCCTTGCCAAACTGATCAGCCCCAAGCAGCATTGATCCGACAGAAATGCCCAAGGCTAGCCGTACCGATCGCGCTAGTCTTTTTGCTGGAGCCCAACCAATGGCAGACCTAAGTTTTCGCGACGCCGTCGCCGCCGACATCCCTATTGTGTTGGCACTCAGCGACGCTGGCGCCGTTGGTGGGCTATCGCCCGATCCGTCAACCTATTCGGACCCGCGATATCTCGCAGCATTTGCCGCGATAGCCGATAGCCCGCACCACCGGCTGATTGCCGCCGAACACCTGGGAGAGGTGATTGGCACGTTGCAATTGTCGTTTATTCCGGGTCTGCCCCGTTTTGGAATGATGCGCGGGGTGATCGAAAACGTCCACATTCGCAGCGACTTGCGCGGCAGCGGATTTGGTTCGCAAATGCTCGTCTGGGCCATCCAGCAATGTCGTGATGCCGGATGTGGCGTGGCCCAGCTGACGTCCAACAAACAGCGGCACGACGCGCACCGCTTCTATTCAAAGCTTGGTTTTGAACAAAGCCACGAGGGCTTCAAACTCTGGCTTTAGCTCTAGCCAGCCGGAATCCAAAACCCTGCCCTGTGGAACGTCAGGGTGACAGTTCAGCAGGTACGGGTGGCGCCTCATAGAGCACGGTGATTTTGACCCGCTCGTTTGATGCCAGATATGGATCGTTGGGAAAAAACGGATCTGCCGTCGACCGACCAATGACCGAACTGACAAGGTCGTCCTTAAGACCAAATTCCCCGAGAATGGCTCGGACGGCATTGGCACGGTCGCTCGAAAGCTCCCAGGGGCCATAGCGCGCATTGTCATATTTTGCGCCGGCGGCGGTGTGGCCGGAGATGGTGATCCGGTTGGAAAGCTGCGCCAGAATCGGCGCCAGCGCAGCGATCGCCTTGCGGGCCGCCTCGACCGGGTATTTGGAGCCTTCGGGAAACATGCGGCTGCCCTGCTGGTCAACAATTTGGATGTTCAAGCCGTCCTTGGTCTCTTCGATCAGCAAATTGTCGGCAATTTGGGCCACGTCGGGCATCGCTTGCCACGCCTGCCGAATGCTGGCGGCGGCGGCGTGAAAATTCTGGTCATAGGTGGATTTCAGGTCTTCCGGTGCCGTTTCGGAGGCTTTGATTTCCCCTCCCTCTTCTGCTGTGCGGTTGCCCAGAATGGCGCCCTGCGCGCCGACCTCGCCGCCCTCGGGCGACAACGACACATCCTTGGTCGGCTGCGGCGACGAACCAGCCATTTGCTGGCCTTCGATATCAAGGGCGGTGCCGCCCATGATCCCACCAGCCCCGCTATTGCTTTGACTGATATTGGGCGGCGCAAAATAGTTCGCCAGGCCCTCTTTTTGCTCCGGCGTGGTCATGCTGATCAGCCACAGCATCAAAAAAAATGCCATCATCGCGGTCACAAAGTCCGCATAGGCAATCTTCCAAGCCCCGCCATGATGGGCATGTTTGGCCTTTTTGACCTTTTTGATGATGATCGGCTGGTCGTAATTGGCCATGGTGCAATTGCTTTCCTAGGACGTCAGGCTCACGTCGAGGCGGGCAAGTCCGCTGTAGCCAGATCGATTTCCTCAAAGGTCGGACGGTCCTCGGACATCAGCCCCTTGCGCGCAAACTCGATGGCCATGACCGGCACCTGGCCGGAAATATGGGCCAGCAGCCCCACTTTCAAAGACAGGAAATACTTCGCCTCGGAGTCGTAGATCGACCTTAGCGACTGGGCCATCGGGCCAAAGAACCCATAGGCAACGAACACCCCGAAAAACGTCCCCACCAATGCGCCGCCGATCATGTGGCCAAGCACTTCTGGCGGTTCGCTGATCGAGCCCATGGTGTGGATCACGCCCAACACGGCGGCCACAATGCCCAGCGCCGGCGTGCCGTCCGCCAGCGACTGGATAGCGGAAACGACCCGCTCCTTTTCCTGGTGGTGAGTCTCGAGTTCCTCATCCATCAATGCTTCCATTTCATGGACGTTGTTGGAGCCCATGGTCACCATGCGTAAATAGTCGCAGGTAAACTCCACAGCGTGATGGTTGGCGGCAAACTTGGGAAATCGAGCGAAAATCGTCGATTCCTTGGGATTTTCGATATGGGGCTCGAGCGCAAGAATGCCCTTGGCTTGTACCAGCTTGAACAGGCTGAATTGCAAACCCAGCAGCTCGACATAGGCCGCCTTGTTATAGCGCGGACCGCGAAACAGCGTCCCAAATACGCCAACGCACTGCTTCAGGACCGGCCCGGTATTGCCGATGATGAAGGCGCCAATGGCCGCGCCAAGAATGATCACATACTCAAA
The DNA here is from genome assembly GCA_943372435.1 of Devosia equisanguinis. Lineage (GTDB taxonomy): Bacteria > Pseudomonadota > Alphaproteobacteria > Rhizobiales > Devosiaceae > Devosia > Devosia equisanguinis_A. The sequence goes on along the minus strand of CALRYQ010000002.1, from coordinate 230,022 downwards.
CGGCTGCCACAGCACGTAAAGATGACCGCCCAGCGCCATATAGCCACCAAGGACGCTGGCGAAGATAACGACAATGCCGATGATGAGCCGCATGCGATTCAAACTCTCAGAACAGAGGGCGCGAGGCTTTAAGTGCTACCAGCAGGGTAAATATTCGATAAACACCGGACCGATTTGCAACAATTCCGGGTCGAAAGTGCCGAACGCCCCACCGCATTACGACGGAAACAAACTTCGAACAATTCCGGTAAAACATTGTAATTACATACAATTTATTCAATTCCTGGCCTTCCGCCCACAAAACCCCACACAAATACGTTAGCAGCCGCTGTCATTTGCTGGTGCTGTCGACATAAGCCAACCAGGCGACCGCAAGGCCCAGGGTCTTTGGATATTTTTTGGCAGCGCCACCATTGACTGGTCCGAGCACGACCTTGCCAAACCGTGGCTCCGCGTTCCTCACCATGCAGGGCTGACCAGCGCTGGAAAGGGGCATCCACCCCTTCCATTCACTGCCCGCTTGGGCTACACCGCCCCCTTAACCACCAGTCAAGATCCTGACCCACGCGCCGCAGCGCTCTGTTGCCGCGCGGGTTCTGCGCAGGTGGGCCCCGCGAGAGCGATTCGAGTGTCGTTGTCGCCCGTCAAAAATGAAGCCGAGTGAGCCATGCCAAAACGCACCGACATCAAATCGATCCTTATCATCGGTGCCGGACCGATCATCATCGGGCAGGCGTGCGAGTTTGATTATTCTGGCACTCAAGCGTGCAAGGCACTCAAAGAGGAGGGTTACCGGATCATCCTGGTGAACTCCAACCCAGCCACGATCATGACCGACCCAGACCTGGCTCACGCCACCTATATGGAGCCGATCACCCCCGAAGTTGTGGCCAAGATCATCGAAAAAGAGCGCCCCGATGCGCTGTTGCCGACTATGGGTGGCCAGACGGCACTGAACTGCGCCCTGTCCCTGCGCAAGATGGGGGTTTTGGACAAGTTCAACGTGGAAATGATTGGGGCCACAGCCGACGCCATCGACAAGGCGGAAGATCGCGAACTGTTCCGTGACGCGATGAAAAAAATCGGCCTCGAGACGCCCCGTTCGATGCTGGCGCACAATACCATCGAAGCGCTGCAAGCGCTCGAAGTCATCGGCCTGCCCTGTATCATCCGCCCCTCATTCACTCTTGGCGGCACCGGCGGCGGCATTGCCTATAACCGCGAAGAATATTTGGCCATTGTCGAAAGTGGCGTCGATGCGTCACCCACCAATGAAGTTCTGGTCGAGGAAAGCGTACTCGGCTGGAAAGAATACGAGATGGAAGTTGTCCGCGACAAGAACGACAATTGCATCATCATTTGTTCGATCGAAAACATTGATCCGATGGGCGTGCACACCGGCGATTCCATCACCGTTGCCCCGGCTCTGACGCTGACCGACAAGGAATATCAGATCATGCGCGACGCCTCGCTGGCGGTGCTGCGCGAAATCGGTGTCGAAACCGGTGGTTCCAACGTGCAGTTTGGCGTCAACCCGGCCGACGGGCGCATGGTGGTCATCGAGATGAACCCGCGCGTTTCGCGGTCCTCGGCACTGGCCTCCAAGGCGACAGGCTTTCCAATTGCCAAGGTCGCAGCGCGCCTGGCCGTTGGCTATACACTCGACGAGTTGGAAAACGACATCACCGGCGGCGCCACGCCCGCCTCGTTCGAGCCGACCATTGACTATGTTGTGGTCAAGATCCCCCGTTTTGCGTTTGAAAAATTCCCCGGTGCCGACAACCGGTTAGGCACCTCGATGAAATCGGTTGGCGAAGCCATGGCCATTGGCCGAACCTTTCAGGAGGCCTTGCAAAAGGCCCTGCGGTCGCTGGAAACCGGACTGACCGGCCTCAATGAGATTGGCATTCCCGGCCTCGGTGAAGGCGACGATATCAATGCGATCAAAGCCGCCATCGGCAAGCCGACCCCAAACCGGCTGCTGCATGTCGCCGAAGCCATGCGGTTGGGCATGAGCCTTGACGACATCCACGAGGGTTGCAAGATCGACCCATGGTTCCTTGAGCAAATGCAGGGCATCCTCGACACCGAGGCCAAGGTTCGTCGCCTCGGCCTACCCGAAACCCCAGAGGCGCTCCGCGGCCTTAAGGCCATGGGCTTTTCTGATGCGCGCCTTGCCGAACTGGTTGGCCTCAAAACCGGCGATGTGCGTAAGCGTCGCCGCGCACTCGGCGTCCGCCCGGTTTTCAAGCGCATCGACACCTCGGCAGCCGAGTTCGCGTCCCCGACCGCCTATATGTACTCAACTTATGAGACCCCATTTGCGGGCGCAGTGGCCGATGAAGCTTTCCCGTCCGATCGCAAGAAGGTGGTCATTCTGGGCGGCGGGCCCAACCGCATCGGTCAGGGTATCGAGTTTGATTACTGCTGCTGCCATGCCGCGTTCGCCCTGCAGGAAGCGGGCTACGAAACCATCATGGTCAATTGCAATCCCGAAACCGTGTCGACCGATTACGACACTTCGGACCGGCTATATTTTGAGCCGCTGACCGAAGAAGACGTCATCGAGATACTGGAAACGGAAAAACAGAACGGCACCCTTCACGGGGTCATCGTTCAATTCGGTGGCCAGACCCCGCTCAATCTAGCAGAGGCGGTGCTCAAGGCGGGTGTGCCGATCCTGGGTACCCAGCCCGATGCCATCGATCTGGCCGAAGATCGTGACCAGTTTTCCAAGCTGGTCGCCAAGCTTGAGCTGACCCAACCGAAAAACGGCATCGCCTATTCGCTGGAACAGGCGCGATTGGTGGCGGAACGCCTCGGCTACCCGCTGGTCATTCGCCCGTCTTACGTCTTGGGTGGTCGTGCCATGGCCATTGCCCATTCGGCCGCCGATTTTGAACGTTATGTGCAAAATACCCTGACCGGGCTTGTCCCCCCCGACATTTTGCATCGCTACCCCAATGATAAGACCGGCCAGATCAACTCGGTTCTGTCCGACAACCCACTCCTGTTTGATGGCTACCTCTCGGATGCCATCGAGATCGACGTCGATTGCCTGTGCGACGGCAAGGATGTGTTCATTTGCGGCATTATGGAGCACATCGAAGAGGCGGGAATCCATTCGGGCGATAGCGCCTGCTCGCTGCCGGCCCAGAATTTGTCGCCCCAGATCATCGACGAATTAAAGCGCCAGACCACTCAACTGGCCTTCGCCCTCAAAGTTGGCGGGCTGATGAATGTCCAATACGCGCTCAAGGATGACGTCATTTATCTGCTGGAAGTTAATCCGCGCGCTAGCCGCACCGTGCCCTTCGTGGCCAAGGTGATCGGCGAATCCATTGCCAAGATTGCCGCCCGCATCATGGCTGGAGAATCCCTCGCCAGCTTCGGCCTGGTCGAGAAAAAACTCAAACACATCGCCATCAAAGAAGCAGTGTTTCCATTCAACCGCTTCCCCGGCGTCGATACGGTCTTGGGCCCAGAAATGAAGTCAACCGGTGAGGTCATCGGGCTGGACTATGATTTTGCCATGGCTTTTGCCAAATCCCAGATCGGCGCTGGCTCCAAAGTACCCACTTCGGGCGTTGCCTTCGTCTCGGTGCGCGATGCCGACAAAGCCGCGATCGTTGACAGTATGCGCCATCTGGTCGAAGCCGGTTTTAGTATCGTGGCGACCGGCGGAACTCAGAAATATCTGGTTGAGCACGGCGTCGCTGCCACCAAAATCAACAAGGTCCTGGAGGGCCGCCCCCACATCGTTGACGCCATGAAAAACGGTGGCGTGCAATTGGTCATCAACACCACCGATGGAGCCAAGTCGATTTCGGACAGCCGCGACATCCGCCGGACAGCCCTGCTCGCCAAAATCCCCTATTATACCACGATCCCGGGAGCCCTCGCCGCAGTGGAAGGCATTATCGCCTACCAGCACGGCAATTTGGTCGTCCGTCCTTTGCAGGACTACTTCGTCGCCTGATTGATCCGCCGTCGGTTCAGCCGACGGCGACTAAAGCACGCCATTGCGCAGCTTCTAGTTCACCTGCCGGAAAAACGCATCCACCTGCAACAGCGCTGCGTCCACTGCCGCGTCGTCAATATCCAGATGCGTCACCCATCGCTGCTGGCCATAGCGGCCGGTAATGCCGACGCCATTTGCCTTGAGGTAGTCAGTGAACCGATCCCCTATCCGCTCGTCGATAGAAACGAAGATAATATTGGTGTCGGGCATGCCAAGCTTGAGCGCATCGTGCTGCGCTAGACCCTCTGCCAGTTTCCGCGCCCGGCGGTGATCGTCTGCCAGCCGCTCCACATTGTGCTCCACCGCGTAGAGCCCCGCCGCCGCCACAATGCCGGCCTGCCTCATGCCGCCGCCCAGCATTTTCCGCTGCCGCCGCGCCTTGCTGATAAGGTCCGAACTGCCCACCAGCACCGACCCGATCGGCGCACCCAACCCCTTGGAGAGGCACACCGAGACGCTGTCGAACGGCGCAACAAACGCCTTGATGTCGATCGCCAGGGCTACGCTGGCGTTGAACACTCGAGCGCCGTCGAGGTGAAAGCCAAGCCCGTTATGCTTTGCCAGTTCCCCAACCTTTTGCATATAGGCGACCGGCAGCACCTTGCCGCCAAAGGTGTTTTCCAGCGCAATCAGCCGCGTTCGGGCGAAATGAAGATCGTCGGCTTTGATTGCTGCCGCAATATCCACCAACGCCATCGTGCCATCGACCTGGTGGGCAATCGGTTGCGGCTGGATTGAACCCAGTACTGCAGCACCGCCCTGTTCGAATTTGTACAGATGGGCATTCTGCCCGGCGATATATTCGTCGCCCCGCCCGCAATGGGCCATCAGGCCAAGCAGGTTCGACATGGTGCCGGTGGGCACATAAAGCGCTGCGCCCTTGCCCAGCATTTCCCCCATCCGGGCTTCCAGGGCATTGACGCTCGGATCGTCGCCAAACACGTCGTCCCCCACCTCGGCTGCAGCCATGGCTGCGCGCATTCCGGCGCTGGGACGGGTTACCGTGTCAGAACGAAAATCATAGCGGATGACGGTCATGCGGCACTCCGGGGTCAAGGCAGGCGACAGGATTAACGGTTGCATTGGGCTAACGCCAGACCTGCCTGTTCATTTGCCTCTGTCGTGTCGGCGCCCATCGTTCCTGTCAATTTGCCCGCCGACCGCACGCCCAACGGTATTGGGGCGACGACCCCCACTTTTGGCGTCCCCTACGCGGCGCCACAATCGCGCAACGGCTTTGCGCAACATGCCGCTGGCTGCAGAATCCTGTTTCCACTTTGGCTGGCCAAAAAAAAACCCGATGTGCTAACTTCGCCCTGTTCAAGGGGTTGGACCTGACTGGCCCTCACCAGGGGTGCCTATGCAGTTTTTAAACCTGATCGACCCGCTCTACGCCCTGTCCGGTCTGGTGGTGGGCAGCATTGTGGGGTTGACCGGCGTGGGTGGCGGTTCGTTGATGACGCCGCTGCTGATTTTGCTGTTTGGTATCCATCCAACCACTGCAGTGGGCACTGACTTATTGTATGCGGCAGCGACAAAATCGGCCGGCACGCTGGCCCATGGTCGCAATCAGGTGATCGATTGGCGCATAGTGGCCCTGCTGGCCTCGGGCAGCGTCCCGGCCGCCATCGTCACGGTGGGCCTGCTGGCCTTTGCTGGCATCGACAGCGCCACCGCCTCCAAGACGATTTCGCTGGTGCTGGGCGCGGTATTGTTGCTGACCGCCATGGCGATCGTCTTGCGGCCTCGACTGGCCGCTTTCGCCGCGCGCCGCCCCGAGCTCACTCCGGAACACCAGACAATCCTGACCATTGCCGTTGGCGCGACCATTGGCGTTCTGGTTTCCATTACCTCGGTCGGTGCCGGTGCCTTGGGCGCCACCGCGCTCATGCTGCTTTACCCAAGAATGCCCACGATCCGGATCGTCGGTTCCGATATCGCTCATGCCGTCCCCCTGACCTTGGTCGCCGGCATCGGTCACTGGGCCATAGGAACCATCGACTGGGCCCTGCTTTTGTCGCTTTTGGTCGGCTCGGTCCCTGGCATCTTGATCGCCAGCCATTACGCTCCGCGCGTCAAAGACGGTGTGCTGCGCACTCTGCTTGGCGCGGTTCTGACAATTGTCGGGCTGCGGCTGCTGTTCAACTAACCGCTCGCGCGGTCAGAAAACGGCGCGATCAGAGCTTTTGCGCCACCAACAGCATTCCAGCGATCGCAGCGCCACGATCCTGGCGCAGCGTCGCCCGCTCAAAACCCAGCACTGAGAATCCCGCTTGGGCAAGCGCCGCCTTGGTGGCATCGGCGGCGTGGGCATAACGCAATGATGGGCGCAAAAACACCGGCTCGTCGCCGTCATGCTCTTCCAGTGAGAACACCAGGAGCCCGCCAACCTTCATGGCGCTGTGGCAGGCTGCCAGCACCGGCGGCAGTGCCCCACAATAGATGAACACATCGGCAGCGGTCAGCAAATCGGCCTGCATCTCCCGCGCCAACAAGAACTGCACCAGTTCCGCTTTCGCCAGCCGATCGTAAATACCCTTGCGTCCGGTTTCGGCAATCATGGCTGCCGAGAGGTCGATGCCTTCAAGCCGGTCCACCCGCGCCCGCAGGCGCTGGCCCATCAGCCCGGTACCGCACCCCAAATCCAGCGCATCGGCAAACCGGGCAATGCCTTGTTCCCCCATGTGCGCGGTCAACAGAGCATCCAGCAGTTCGGGCACCCTGTAGCCCAAGCGATCCACCAGCGCGCTTTCAAACTGGGGCGCATATTGGTCAAACAACGCCTCGACGTAGCTGATGGCGGTCCCCTCACCAGCACCTGTTGCGCCATGGGCGGCAAGCTTCAGCCCTGCCCCAAACAAGCCTTCATCATCGAGCGCTTCCAAATGGCGCCAGGCCGAGATCGCCGCTGAAACCGCCCCAGCCTTTTCCTGATACCCGCCCAATAGGTGCCAGCCAGCAGGCCAGTCCGGGGCCAGCTCAAGCGCCTGCTCCATCAAATCAGCAGCCGCTACATGGTCGCCAGCCTCATCAAGCTGGCGCGCATACTCAGCCCGCCGATCGACGATGGCATTGCCCGAAGTTTGAAACGCCTTGATCAATACGGCCAATCCAGAACCTGAAATCGACCCTTGCCGACCCGGGGCTGTGTCGCCCACTTCCAGGCCGAAAGCAAGCGTTGCCCCCAATGCGGGGTTTTACCGACCCGCAAACAGTACTGGCGCACCATATTGTCGACTTGATTGTTTCAGGCTAGAAACACCCGATCGAATATTGCGGCTGACCGATCTGTTTTTGCGGAATCATTCGCGCCTACTGACGTCTGTATCCAAGATTTCGATATTCATGGCTGAACTCGTTTGGGTTTTGGCCCACCACAGCAGACGGCACGAGGGGACGCGCATCATGGCGAGCGGCACAGTAAAATGGTTCAATGGACAAAAGGGCTTTGGTTTTATCCAGCCTGACGAAGGCGGAACAGACGTGTTTGTTCACATTTCCGCCGTCCAGCGCTCCGGACTGAATGGCCTGGACGAAGGTCAGAAGATCACCTACGAAATCGTTCAAGACAAACGCACCGGCAAGTCTGCCGCCGACAATTTGGTTCCAGCTTAATCCCTCGACCAAGAAAAAATCGCGGGCGTCGCCCTTGAGGGGGAGCGCGCTCGAGCATTTATTGCCGCTCACAAGTCCATTGCAATGTGCCGTATTGATGAACGCCGGGTTTCGGTCTAGAAATTTGCTATCGAATATTGCGACCGATCGATAATGCGTGCTGACTGGTGTCTGCCTGCTGACGTCACTCTCCAATAAATTCGATGAGCAACTGGTTGAAAATGTTATTGTTTCAGCCGCCAAACAGCAGACTGCACGAGGGAACGCGCATCATGGCTACCGGCACAGTAAAATGGTTCAATGGGCAAAAGGGCTTTGGCTTTATCCAGCCTGACGGGGGCGGGGCGGACGTTTTCGTCCACATTTCAGCCGTTCAGCGCTCTGGCCTGAGCGGACTAGACGAGGGCCAGAAGGTGACCTACGAAATCGTTCAGGACAAGCGCACCGGCAAATCGACCGCCGATAATCTGACCGCTTCCTGATCTGCCATTCAGCAAATTAGACCGGGCGCATCGTTGGCGGCGATGTGCCCGGTCTGTTTCAATGTGGCGCTGCAAGCATCGCGGCCTTGGGTGACGACAGTGAGCGTCTTGCATGTCGGCAACGAAACCCTATCTTGAATTGCAACGCCCGCTTGACCGCAAGCCATGGTCCGGGCAATTTGCGCCAAACTTCCCCCAAAGATAATCCCCACGGTTATGCCGAACGGAATTTGGCAGGAAGATAACCTATATGCCGTGCCGATGGAGACGAGACGAATGGAAAAAATCCCGATGACGATAGCTGGGCACAAAGCCCTGGCTGCAGAATATGTGCACCGCACGTCCAACGAGCGGCGCCGCATTGTGGAAGCAATTTCCGAAGCTCGTGCCCATGGCGATCTGTCCGAGAACGCCGAATACTCGGCGGCAAAGGAACAGCAGAGCCTCAATGAGGGCCGCATCCAGGAGCTGGAATCAACGCTGGCTCTCGCGGACGTCATCGACGTGTCCAAACTGTCGGGCAAGACGGTGAAGTTCGGGGCAACGGTCACCTATGTCGACGAGGATACCGAAGAGCAGAAGACCTATCAGGTCGTCGGCGATCCAGAGGCCAACGCCAGCGAAGGGCGGATCTCGATCTCGTCCCCGATTGCCCGGGCAATGATCGGCAAGCAAGCCGGTGATTCGTTTGAGGTCTCGGCCCCAGGTGGCTCCCGCAGCTATGAAATTCTCAAGATCCAGTACACTTGAACTCAAAAAATCGGCGGAGTCCGATCCCTAAGTGACATTTTGGTGCGTTAATCCGTTCCAAGGACGCCAAGCGCCGACCCGACCTTGAAACATTGCACCTTCCCCTCTTTATTAGAGGCAAGGATCGTTACCATTTTTTCGGAGAGCGTTGCGATGCACGCCAAAGTCATCATTGTCGGGTCTGGCCCGGCTGGCTACACCGCCGCGATCTATGCGGCCCGCGCCATGCTGGAGCCAGTGATAATCCAGGGCATCCAGCCTGGCGGCCAGTTGACCATCACCACCGACGTTGAAAATTATCCTGGGTTTGCCGACGTCGTTCAAGGCCCCTGGCTGATGGAACAGATGCAAGCCCAAGCCGTCCATGTCGGCACCAAGATCGTCAGCGACCTCATTGTCTCGGTTGATTTTGATGTTCGCCCGTTTGTGTTGGTTGGCGATAGCGGCACCATTTACACCGCCGACAGTGTCATCGTCGCCACTGGCGCCCAAGCCAAATGGCTGGGTCTGCCTTCTGAGCAAAAATTTCAGGGCTTTGGCGTCTCCGCCTGCGCCACCTGCGATGGCTTTTTTTATCGGGACAAACAGGTCGTTGTCGTTGGCGGAGGCAACACTGCCGTCGAAGAAGCGCTGTTTCTGACCAATTTTGCCTCCAAAGTCACCGTCGTGCACCGCCGAGGCGAGTTTCGGGCCGAGCGCATCTTGCAGGAACGCCTGTTCAAACACCCCAAAATCGAAGTGCGCTGGCACACCGAGGTCGCTGAAATCGGTGGGTCGGCGATGCCCCCCTCGGTCAATTCCATCACCTTGCGCGATGTCCGCACCCAGCAAACCACGACGTTGCCGGTTGACGGGGTGTTTGTGGCCATCGGCCACTCGCCCGCCACCGCGATTTTCGCTGGCAAGCTTGACATGAAGCCCGGTGGCTATCTCAAGGTTAAGCCGGGCACCTGCGCCACCAATATCCCCGGCGTGTTCGCGGCCGGCGACGTTACCGACGACATTTACCGCCAGGCGGTCACGGCGGCCGGCATGGGCTGCATGGCAGCACTCGACGCCGAGCGCTTTCTGGCCGAACATGAGATGGCCGCGGCTGCAGAATAAAACGCGCCTGCCTTGGTTACGCCGCAGGGAGGCGGTTTGACCAAGCTCAATCGGGTCAGAACCCCCGGGCCTTTTGCTTCGTGCGACAGGACAAGCGTTCTACGAGGGGAATAAGTCGATGCTGGACTGGGATAAGCTGCGAATCTTTCACAACGCCGCTGAATCGGGAAGCTTTACCCATGCGGCGGAAAAGCTGGGCATGAGCCAGTCCGCCGTTTCCCGGCAGATTTCTGCGCTTGAAGATGATCTGGGGCTAAAGCTGTTCATCCGCCATGCGCGGGGCCTGGTTTTGACCGAGGTCGGCGAGCAGTTGTTTCGCACCGCGCACCGGATGCATTGGGAATTGCAGCAGGTTGAAACCCAGATGTCCGAAAGTCAGGATGTCCCGACAGGTCCGCTGATCGTCACCACCACCGTTGGTATTGGGTCAACCTGGCTGTCATCGCGGCTTGACGAATTTCTCAAGCTTTATCCGCTGATCCAGTTGGAAATTCGGCTCAACGACGCCGAGCTGGACCTGGCGATGCGCGAAGCCGATGTGGCCATCCGTCTGCACCGGCCAAGCCAGTCCGAAATGATTCAGCGCAAACTGTTCACCGTGCACAATCATTTCTATGCCTCCAACGCCTATGTCGCTGAAAAGGGCCTGCCCACCAGCATCGAGGATCTCGACAATCATCGCATCATCAGCTTCGGCGAACCGGTGCCATCCTATCTGGGGGACATCAATTTCCTTGAACGTCTTGGCCGTGCCGATAACAGCCCGCGCCGGGCCGCGCTCAAGGTCAACGCCATTTATGGGATGATGCAGGCCGCCCGTGCCGGGATCGGTATCGCCATGCTGCCCGATTACGTCACCGAAAAGGAAGACGGCCTGGTGCAGGTGCTTGGCGAAATTCAGATCCCCGAATACGAAGCCTATTTCGTCTACCCACCCGCCCTCAAAAGCTCCAAACGGGTCGGCGTGTTCCGCGATTTCCTGGTTGGTAAAGCCCGCGAGTGGAGTTTTTAGCCCGCGACTGGCCCAAATACCGCCGTGTCTTTCGCCGATCTCGGCCGTTTCACGTTTGTCCTGCCGCACGTTCCAATAGGTTTGTCATGCGCCCCTTGTTCGCTGTCGCCCTTCTCCTTGGCTTTAATCTGCCCGCCGCAGCCCAGATGGTAACCATCGCTCCCGAGCAGTTGGGGCAGATCTGGTGCATCGGCAGCCTTGGCAATGACATGGCCCCGGCAGCAGCGCTGCTGACCCCAAACCTTACCAAAGCTATCGACGAGGCACAGGCCAAGAGCGACGCCCTTCAGCAACAGCGGCCCGATGAAAAGCCCCCGCTTGGTGATGGCGTGCCTTGGCGCAGCGTTGTCGACTATGCCGATGCGTGCACAGTCCTGCGGGTTGACGGGTCCACTCAGGCGCCACGGGTTCAGATTCAATACGGGTTTTCCGATTACCCCGATGCCAACTATGTCGACACACTCTTGCTTGAGCCGGTAGTGACCAGTGATGGTGCTGGGCCAGTCTGGCGCATTGGCGACGTCGAATATGCCGACACGTCCAAATTGTCTCTGGCATTGGTCGCCATGTTTGAGACCTATTGAGCCAGATGAATTCGACTGCTCCCGGTGATCTTGGCGACCTCAGATCGTCAGCGTCGGCGCGGCTAGCGGCCACAAAGGGCCCTGCCACGCATCAGATGCATGGCTGCCATAACCATTTGCCTAATTGTTAGGCAGGGCGAACAGCTCTACATCCCGCCTTGCACGACGAGCCGTTCCCTCCTCCCTTGTGGCTCGTTGCGTTCCCTCCTGCGGGCTTGGCCCGCAACTTTTATGGCCTCGCTCCCCCCTCGGGCGAGGCCATTTTCTTTGGTTGCAACCAACGCATGGCTGACATGTCAGCCCCCCCATTGCTGAACGGCGCGAACCAGCGCATCTTGTTCATGTTGCTGAGACGTGCCCCGTACCCTCCTCCCGCGGGCCATGCATCGCAACACCGGACCATGATCGTATCCTCCCCCCTCGATCAGGGTTCACAAGGCAGTGTGCATATTCTCCTCCCTTGCACCCTGCCTAAACTTTGGATTTGGCTTCGGCCGGTCATAAGGCTCCACTCCTCGAGTGGAGCCTTTTTTTTCAATTCTGCAGGCCCTGCATGGCAGCTCTTCCGATTGCGCGTTTGTGCCAGACGTGCCGATAGGAAATAGTGTGGGTGTTATCGCGACCACCCTAACCCGGTGATTGCCCCTCCAAGGTCGGTGTTTCGGCACTTGACCCCCTGGCCTCGCCCATCCCCTCGGGCGAGGCCTTTTTATTTCAATCCCGCCTCTCGCCCATCCCCTCGGGCGGGGCCTTTTTTTTGCGGCATTGCAGGTTTTACCGGGAAGACGGCAATTTTTGCCTGCGGCAACCGTTTCAAACTGACCTGCGCATTGAAATACCTATGCGATTTGCGGCACAGGCTTTGCATCGCGTCTGGCATTCAACGGGATTGCCGCCATGCAAATCGCCCCAACAAATTATGCCAGCGCCGGTTACAATGCCCTTGCCGGCGCAATCATCGCCAATGCCAAGTCAACAAATGGGGGCGCTCCACAATCCTCAGGCGATAGCCCGGCAGCCACCACCATCACCCTGTCTGAGGCCGCCAGGGCGGCGTTGCAGGTCAAATCCATCGCCATTGTCGTTGCTGAAGCCCGCACCAAGCTGGATGGCTTGCTCAAGACCGCCAATCGCACCAGTCCCCTCAAGGACGCCAGGCTGGCGGTCGATCTGTCGGCGCTCGATCAGCGCGAGATCTTTGCGATCGCCACCAACAAGGATAACACCTTCACCCAGGACGAGCAGGATGCGGCGGCGCTGGAAATGCAGCGGCGCTTTGAGGCAGCCCTGTCCGGCCCCGCCGCAGTTGCCAAGGTCACAGGCAGCGTCGTCGGCCTCTACAAAGCGGCCGCTGACTATTTCGAAACGCTTGGCGCCGAGGAAAAGTCCGAACCCGACATGATCGCTGCCCGCGCGGCCGTTGCTGATGCCCAAAAACAGCTGGCGATCGATCCCAATGCCAAGCCCAGCGCCAATGAAGACGATCCGGTGGCCCTCTATCTTCGCCTGGTCGAGGCCAAGCAGATCAGCGCGGATCGCCCCGTCGCCGACATCGCCGCCGATGCCCGTTCAACACTCGATAGGGCCTATGCAGCAATCAAGGCCAAGGGCTTGGTCCCCGTCCTCGATAGCTCCCGCAAGAGCGGCGAATTCGTCGACATCAGCGCTTTGGACAGTCGCTCCGTCGCCACGATCGCGCTCAATACCGACAGCAAGTTTTCCGACGAGGAAGTGCGAATTGCCAAATCGGCCATCAAGTCACGCAGTGGCGCCGCCCTGCTGGCTGGCCTCAACAACGCTCAAAGGAGCGACCCGACAGCATTCAGCAAGAATGTGATCAGCCTCTACTCGTCGATGTCGGCCGAGGAACGTTTGGCGGCCGGCTGGTCTCCACAATTTTACGACAACGCCGTCCAAAACTATGAGAGCACGTCCAAGCTGATGAACATGTTCGCCGATATCGGTGGCGGCAAGGACAGTTTTAGCAGCTGGTTTGGCAAATAGAAGTTCTTCGCCGCCGGAGCGGCGACTGTTTCGACACGCCCGGTGGTGAGGCAGTTGGCGTGGCTTTCAACACAAAAACGCCCCGACCTCCAACGCCTCGGCACTGCACTGGCAGAAAACCTTCGGAAGGGTGGTCACCAGGCCAGCTTTTCGGAGCGCTCTCTAAGCAGCGGTAAAGCCATTGTCGACGAACAGGTGCGTTCCGTTGACGAAGCTGGCGTCATCGCTGGCAAGAAAGAGTGCCGCGCGCGCAACCTCCTCCGGCTCGCCAATGCGGCCCTGCTGTGCCGCCAGGCCGGCGTCGGAAACATCGACGCCCAGTTTTTGCAGCGCATCGACTTCCCGCAATCCGTGCGGGGTGCGGATAAAACCGGGGCATACGGCATTGCAACGGATATTGCGGTCGCGAAATTCCACGGCGATGGCCCGGGCGAACATATGCACGGCCCCCTTAGTGGTGTCGTAGAGGACTTCCATTGGTGTACCAGCGACCGCCGAGATCGAGGACGTACACACAATCGAGCCGCCACCCGCGCCGATCCTGGCCGGCAGCACCGCCCGCGTCATCAAAAACATCGATCGGACATTGACCGCGTGGAGCCAATCCCACTCGGTCACTGTGGTTTCCAGAAACGGTTTGATCACGATGGTGCCCGCGTGATTGAACAACACCGTCACCGCGCCAAACCGTGCCTCGACCGCCTTGACGGCGGCAATGACCGCCGCCTCTTCGGATACGTCAGCAGCAAATGCCTCGGCGACGCCGCCGGCGGCTCGGATCTCCGCTACAGTGGCTTGCGCCGCTTCCAGGTTACGGTCGATAATGGCGACTTGTGCGCCCTCGGCGGCAAACAGCTTTGATGCCGCCCCGCCCATGCCAGTGGCCCCGCCTGAAATAATCGCCACCTTACCCGCCAACCGACCGCTCATCCCAAGTCCCCTTATTGTGGTTCCAAGCAAAACTACACAGCCTGCGCAGCGGCGCAACGGTTTGGATCAGCGATCCACAATCGGGTCGGGGAGTTTCAGCGCAAATTGGACCTGCCTATGCGATCCCGGCACAGAAACGCTGGATGCGCCCGAGCGCGTCTTCTAGCTCGGCGGTGCTGGCCGCATAGCTCAGGCGGAAATGCCCCTTCAGCCCAAACGCGGCGCCGTGGACCAGGGCCACACCGGTCTCGTCCAGCAGCGCCATCACGAAATCCTCGTCGGTCAGCAGCTTAGCGCCACCGGCGCTGACTTTACCCAACAGGGCCTGACACGACGGAAACACGTAAAAGGCTCCCTGCGGTACCAGACAAGTCACGCCTGCACAGGCGTTCAAGCCCGCAACCACCAGATCACGACGATCCTGGAACACCTGGCGCCAGTCTTTGAGAAAACCCTGCGGCCCGTTTAGCGCCTCCACCGCCGCCCATTGCGAAATCGACGATGGATTGGTGGTCGACTGGCTCTGCAATTTGGTCATTGCCGCCAGCAGCGGTCGCGGCCCGGTGCAATAGCCAATGCGCCAACCGGTCATGGCGTGAGACTTGGACACGCCATTCATCGTCAGCGTGCGGGACAAAAGCTGTGGCTCGACCCCGGCGATCGTGGCGAATTCACCGCCATCATAAACCAGTACCTCGTAAATATCGTCCGTCAAAATGTGCACATGCTTGTGGCGGAGCAGCACCTCCGCCAGCCCGCGCAGCTCGTCCGCTGTATAGGCGGCGCCGGTGGGGTTGGATGGTGTGTTCAGGATCAGCCACTTGGTCTTGGGCGTAATCGCCGCCTCCAAGACTGCCGGCGCCAGCTTAAATCCGGTTGATGCGTCCGCCACGGCAAACACCGGTTCCGCCCCGCACAGGCGCACGACTTCGGGATAGCTCACCCAATAGGGGACCGGCACCACCACCTCGTCACCGGGGTTCAGCGTGGCCATTAGGGCGTTAAAAATGATCTGCTTGCCACCCGAGGACACAAAACAATCTGCCGCGGTGACGTCCAGGCCATTGTCACGGCGGAATTTGGCCGCCACCGCTTCTTTCAGCTCGGGAATACCGTCGACATTGGTGTAACGTGTCTTGCCGGCATTCATCGCGGCAATGGCCGCCTCGCGCACATTGAGCGGCGTATCAAAATCTGGCTCACCGGCCGACAGGGCAATGATATTGCGCCCAGCCCGCGCCAGGTCGCGCGCCTTGCTGCTGATCGCCACCGTTGCCGATGGTGCCACGCGCTCCAATGCTTCCGACAAAAAACCCATCACTGCCTCCAGCCTGTCGGCTGGTGTGATAGATGGCGCGGACCGGCCGGGCAAGCCCGATATCCGCCGATAACCCCACGCCCGCGGTTACAAAATCAGATCCCGACGCCAGCTTCGCGCTTCAAGGCGACGCCGACAATGCGCCACTCGCCGCCTTCATTGCCCACTTGATACATCGCCTCGTAAAGACCCTGGTCGGGTCCCACAAGTCTGACCACCTGCAGCACCAGCGTCTCGCTCACCTTGGCGAACTTGCCAAAGCTGTGCGAACGCGAATTGACGATTGGCCCGTAACCGGAACGCATCACATCCTGGTAGAACCGATCGGGATCGTCATAAATGCCGCGAAAAGCCACTGCCGCAAACTCCAGCGCCGCCGCGCTATCGCCATGACGGAAGGCTTCGATCTGTCCAGTCACGCTGGCCTGCCAGGGGGCAGGTACTGCGCTTTCGGACGGCGAACTCTGGGCAAAACTGACCCCCATCATCGCCAGGACCAACATCGAAATTGCTACCAGATACCGCATCCCCGCCTCCTTGGCTCCGGACGTCTGCTCGGCTTGCTCTATGGCTCCGCCACAGTTCTGCCCTCAAATGGTACGCGCATTACCGCGTTCGGCACAAACTGCGTCCGCATTGTTCAGGCTTAATGCCATCATTGTGAACGCGAGTAAGACGACGATCCCATGCACAAATCTACGTCTGCGAAGCGGAAAAGTTTCAGGTTCATAGCCATTGCCAGTGTTTTGAGCGGCGCCGTTGGCGTGTTGGTCGGTATTGTGTTGACCATCGCCGACGGTCCGGTCCTGGGCCTCGTCCCTCAAATCGCTGTGTTCATGGTCCCGCTCACCATCTTGGTGTTCGCAATTCTGTTCGAAGTGGCGCGCCTCGCCTGGTCCAATTTGCTACCCGAACAAACCCTGGAGCGCCGCAGTGCGAGCCAGTATTGGCAAGCAGGCCGCGGCGAAGGCTGACCTCCAATATTTGACGCCTGCAAAGCAGGGCTGGCAATCTGCCAGCCCTGCTTTCGTCTGGCTTGTCGGCGTGCCGTCTCGGGTGCAATCTATTGGTGCAGAGGAGGACGCGCGATGTATGTCGGAACGATTCTGGGAACCAAGGGCATGGTGGTGCAAACCCTGTCCGCCAACGCCAAACTGTCAGATGCGGTGGCAACGCTGAACGCCCATAATATCGGGGCCGTGGTGATCGTCGATGATGGCGGCGCCATTGTTGGCATCTTGTCCGAGCGCGATATTATTCGCCGCCTGGGCAGCAACGCCGCAGCCACGCTTTCAATGTCGATTGCCGATTGCATGACCCGCGGCGTGGTGACCTGCACCAGTCAAACCGAAATCAGCGAGGTCATGGAGCGCATGACGGCGCGGCGTATCCGCCACATGCCCGTTGTCGACAATGGCAAACTGGTCGGAATTATCTCCATCGGCGACGTGGTCAAACACAAGATCGAAGAGACCGAACGCGACGCAGCGGCGCTGCGCGACTACATCGCGTCCTAGCACGGGAATTACCACATCGCGCAGCGCCCTCAGGACTGCGCGATGAGCTGCATCGGGTGTTGTGCTGCCTTGTTGGTCAGCCGCTCGACCTGACATCGGCACGAAAACCCGGTGGCATAGACCATGTCGCTTGCCTCAACCACTTGCCGCCACGACAGATCGAACAGGGCTTTGCTGGTGTCGGCATTGCGCCGTTCATGGCCAAATAACCCCGACATGCCACAGCATCCGGTTGGCGCGATCTCGACCCCAAGCCCGAGGCGCTTGAATATCGCCACCCACTCGCGACCCGCTTCGGGCTTCATGCTGGCTTCGGTGCAGTGTAAAAACAGACGCTGCGGCGGTCCGCCAGAAAGGTGTGGCCAATTGTCCCCCGCCTTGGCCCGCGCGGACAGAAATTCTTCCACCAGCAAAACTGGCGGCAGGTCCACCAGCCCCGCCTTTGGGTAGTCACTGCGCAGCATCAGCGCCAGCGCAGCATCCGTGGTTACGATGGGGCGTCCGTTCCGCGCCAGCGCGATCAGCGCTGCCTGCAAACGCTTCGCTTGCGCCAGAAAGCTTTGCCGCGCCCCTTTGACATGGGCGGCTTTGCCGCTCGATCGGCCGGGCAGAATGACCGGATGATAACCCAGGCGCACCAACCCGGCGCAGATTGCGCCAACCGCGTCAGTATCGAAAAGCGCATTAAAGCTGTCCTGAAACACAAATACCGTGGTGTCAGACCACGCGCGCCGCGATGCCCCCGCCCAGGAGCTTGTCGAAAACCCAAGCCCCTTATGGCCGCGCGGCGCCAGTTTTGGCAGGTCAACCAATCCCGTCAGGGCCGCGATCATGCGGTTGCCCCCAAGCCGCTGCGCCACCCTTATTGGGTGTCGAAACGCGTCCAAGATCGGGGTGGCCCGCTCCATTAGCAACGCCACATGATCCCCCAGCGGTCGCTTATGGCTTACGTGATAGCGTTCGAGAAAATGCGACTTCATCTCGGGAATATCGACATGGGTCGGGCATCCACCCGCACAGGATTTGCAGCTCAGACAGGCATCAAGTGAAGCATAGAGATCCTGGGGCAACGAAGGATCGCGCTGCTGCACGCCTGCTTCTTGCCTGTGCCAGGCGCGCAGGGCCTCGGCCCGCCCTTTGGGCGACAGCGCCAGATCGCCGCTGATCTTGAATGATGGGCACATTGGCGTTGTCGCCGCATAGGTCAAACACAGTGCATTGCCATTGCACTCAAAAGCCTTAGCCAGCGGATCAGCATCTCCGGCATTGAAATGGCGCATCGGGGTATTGGCAATGCTGAGAACCCGGTCACCCAGCGACACCAGCTTTCCGGGGTTGAAGCGGTTGCCGGGATCAAATGCGCGCTTGATCCTCTCGAAGGCGGCAAACGCGACCGGCCCGACAAAGTCGGCCAGGTATTCGCCCCGAACCCCTTTGCCGTGTTCACCCCAAAAAATGCCGCCATGCTGGTTGACCAGGGCGTAAACCCCGTCCGACAAGGCGCTGAACCGCGCCCGATCAGTGGCACTATCCATGTCCAGCGCCGGCCGCATATGCAGACAGCCCACATCGGCATGACCATAAATGCCGACGCTGAGCCCTTGGGTTGTCAACAGGCCGCGCAGGTCCGCTACAAAAGCGCTCAGACGCTCGGGCGGCACCACGCAGTCTTCGATGAATGCAACCGGACGGCGCGCACCTCTTGCTTGGCCAAGCAGGCCAACGCTGGCGGCACGCACCGACCACAGCTGCTTCAATTCGGCCGCGTCAACGGCGATATGGGCGCCAGCGCAGCCGGGTAGGTTCGCGGCCATGGCCGCGATCCGACGCGCCTGCGCGTCGACCCGCACACCGTCCTCGCCGCCCAATTCGACAAAATTGTAGGTCAGTCCGGCGCCGTCGCCACGAACACTGGCAGGCAGACCACCCAACAGCCCGGCTGCCAAAGCCAGGCTCTGGACCTGCTCGTCGAAGGTCTCAATCGCAATCGGATCTTCAATCAAAAGCTGCTGCGCCGCCGCCAGAGCCGTCCCAAAATCGTCAAAGGCCAACACAATCAAACGGGCGTTTTTGGGCTTGGGCGTCAATTTGAGCCGCGCCCGCACCACCGGCCCCAGCGTCCCTTCGGCCCCGATAAACAGCCGCCACCACGCCAAGGGCGCTCCATCCGCCAGCGCCCGCTCCAGATCATAGCCGGTAAACCGGCGCGATAGTTTTGGCACCTTTTCCAGCAGGCCATCACGCCCTGAAACAATTGCCGCGCGAACTTCGGCCAGCAGGTCGCTGGCCCAATCAGGGGACGGCTGATCGCTGTCCAGCAATCTTGCGTCTGCCGTAACAACTTGCAATCCCAGCACATTGTCGCTGGTCTTGCCAAAGACGCGCGAGCCCTTGCCCGAGGCATCCGTGCCAATCATCCCGCCTATGGTGCACCGATTGGCGGTCGAGGTATTGGGCGCAAAAAACAACCCTGTATGACCGATTGCATCATTGAGTTCATCGAGCACTATACCGGGCTCGACCTCGACCCATCCCTCTTCCAGATTCAGCGCCAGAATGCGGTTCATATGGCGGCGGAAATCGATAATGATCCCGGTGTTGAGCGCCTGGCCATTGGTGCCAGTGCCCCCACCGCGCGCCGTCAGGGCCCATTGCTGAAACGGCCCCTGTCCCGCAACGTCGAGCAGCACCGCGACATCCTCCGCCGATCGCGGCGCGACAATAACACTGGGCGCAATCTGATAGACGCTGTTGTCGGTGGACATAGCCGCAAGCGACACCCCATCGTCCAGTACATCACCCAAAAAACCTGCCGCCACCAGGGCATGGCGCAATGCGGTAACGCGCACCGACGATGGAGTAGTCTGGCTCGGTGTTCGATCGATCAGCGTGGTCATCATCCGATCAAACCAGTTCTTGCGTCGCCTTGGCAATACGGAGCAACGCCTTGGTCAATTGTTCATCGGAGGCGGCATAGGAAACGCGAAAAAATGGCGCCAACCCAAAGACGCTGCCCGGCACAACCGCGACATTGGCGTGGTTGAGTAGGTACGCACAATAGTCAGCGTCCGAAGCGATCTTGGATCCATCCGGCGCGGTCCGTCCGATCACGCCCGCGCAACTCGGATAGACGTAAAAAGCCCCTTCGGGCGTGCGGCAGCTCAGGCCCGGAATGGCGTTGAGCGCGGCAACGACCGCATCGCGACGGCGCTGAAAAATCGCCCGGCGCTGCCCAATATGCTCCTGCGGCCCATCCAGCGCTTCAATCGCTGCCGCCTGCCCGATCGAAGATGCGCAGGAGGTCGACTGGCTCTGCACCACAGCCATGGCCTCGATCAACTCGCGCGGCCCCGCACCATAGCCAATGCGCCAGCCGGTCATGGCATAAGCCTTGGATAGCCCATTCACCGTCAAGATCCGCCCGGCCAGGCGCGGTTCGACCTGAGCCGGCGTGGCAAACGTCAAACCGTCATAAAGAATATGCTCATAGATATCGTCGACCAACAGCCAGACCTGTGGGTGAGCCAGCAACACCTCCAGCAGGGGGCGATATTGTTCGGCGCTATAGGCAGCGCCGGTCGGGTTGGACGGCGAATTCAGCAGCAACCAGCGGGTTTTCGGCGTGATCGCCGCCTCCAGTTGAGCGGCATCGAGACGGAAACCATTGTCCTGGCTGCACGGCACCAAAACCGGCGTACCACCCGCAATGGCAACCATGTCGGCATAGCTGGTCCAATAGGGTGTTGGAATAATCACCTCGTCGCCTTCATCAAGCGTCGCCAACAGGGCGTTGCCCAAGACCTGTTTGGCCCCCGCAGAAACAATGATCTGGTTGGCTTCGTAGGTCAGGCCATTGTCGCGCTGGAACTTGCGGACAATCGCCTGCTTGAGCTTGGGCGAACCATCAAGGGCAGTGTATTTGGTTTGCCCGGCCGCCATCGCCCGCGCTGCCGCGTCCTTGACGTGCTCGGGGGTGTCAAAATCGGGCTCTCCCGCGCCAAGAATGATGACATCATGGCCTTCGCGCTGGCGTTGCGTCGCGCGCGCCCCAATCGCCAGAATTTCCGAAACCCCAAGCGCTGCAATGCGCGTCGCCCGGCGCAGGCCGGTTTGATGGATAGTCATCGCCCGCTCCTAGTCGATGTCGAAGGTCACGCCTTGGGCCAGCGGCAAGTGCCGCGAGTAGTTCACGGTATTGGTGGCGCGGCGCATGTAAGCCCGCCAGGCATCCGATCCCGATTCGCGACCGCCGCCGGTTTCCTTCTCGCCACCAAATGCCCCGCCGATTTCCGCGCCCGACGTGCCGATATTGACATTGGCAATGCCGCAATCGGAGCCATCGACGCTGACGAAGCGCTCGGCTTCGCGCAAATCAAGGGTGAAGATCGACGAGGACAGGCCGACACTGACGTCATTGTGTTCGGCGATCACCGCGTCCAAATCCGTGTATTTCATCACGTAAAGGATCGGCGCGAAGGTTTCTTCCAACACCGGGCCAACCTGCGCGGACATTTCGATCAGGGCCGGATGGACATAATAGGCCGCTGGCCCTTCGACATCCGCGCGATCCCCGCCATGCACCTTGCCGCCCAGCGACTTGGCCGCTGCGATGGCCTTTTGCATCATGTCGAAGGCATGAGCATCAATCAGCGGCCCGACCAGGGACGACGATGTCAGTGGATTACCCACCGAGGCGCTCGTATAGGCCTTCTTCAGGCGCGGGAGCAGCGTGTCATAGACCTGCTCATGCACAAACAGCCGCCGCATGGTTGTGCAGCGTTGACCTGCGGTGCCCATCGCCCCAAAGGCAATCGCCCGCAAGGCCATGTCGAGATCGGCACTCGGGCAGACGATGCCCGCATTATTGCCGCCCAATTCCAGGATCGAGCGGGCGAACCGGCCGGCCAGGATTGGTCCGACGGCGCGACCCATCCGGGTCGAACCCGTGGCCGACACCAGCGCCACATCAGGGTTCCGCACCAGCGCCTCGCCAATGTCGCGTTCCCCGATCAAGACTTCGAGCAAGCCGGCCGGAGCGTCGCCGAACCGGGCCAGCGCTCGCGCGAACAGGGCCTGCACGGCAAGCGCTGTCAGCGGGGTCTTTTCCGATGGCTTCCAAACCACGCTATCGCCACACACAAACGCCAGCGCTGCGTTCCATGCCCAGACCGCGACCGGGAAGTTGAAGGCCGAAATCACCCCGACGACGCCGAGCGGGTGCCAGGTTTCCATCATGCGGTGCCCGGGCCGTTCGGTGGCGATGGTCAGACCATAAAGCTGGCGTGACAGCCCAACGGCAAAGTCACAGATGTCGATCATCTCCTGGACTTCGCCCAATCCCTCGGACTTGGCCTTGCCCACTTCCACGCTGACCAATTGCCCGAGATCGGCCTTGGCGGCCCGCAATTCCTCGCCCAATAGCCGGATCAATTCCCCGCGACGCGGGGCCGGCACCAGCCGCCACTGCAGGAATGCCGCTTTTGCCCGGGCGATGGCGGCGTTGGTTTGCTCGACCGATGTCGCGGCAACGCTGGCCAAAACTTCCCCGGTCACCGGGGTATGAACCTTGAGGTCGCCCGCCCAAATTGCAGACGACGGCACGCCGAGGCGCGTAAGCAGAGCAGTGGTTTCGCTGGCGAAGGACATGGCGGTTTTCCGGTTTAGGCCTGTTTGGCCTGGAGCTTGAAAGTGGCAAGGCAGCGTTCGATCGAGGCCTGTTCGATATTCTGATAATGGTCGAACTCATTGAGCACGTGGGCGCCCAGATCCCGCTCGAAGGCGGCTTGGCTGGGGCTGGCGCCAAATTGTTGGGCCACCGCATCCCCGAGATTGGATTGGAAAATTCCGGCGGCGCTGACCGGCAGGAAGTCCTCATAAACAATCGGATCGGCCTGCACCAAGCCGGCAGCCAAAAGCTCGGCAATGCTGCCTGCGGTGCCACCGTGCTGGGCCGCGCGCGCACCGGCCTCGGTCAGTGAATAGGTAAAATAGCCCAATCCGGCTTCGCGGATCGCGTGCCAATCATCGGGAAAAGCTTGGAAAATCGAGGCCAGCCGCGCCTCATAGCTTTGCGCTTTATCGCCGGTCCGAACCTGTTCCAGCAAAGTGTCGTATAGCGCTCGCCCCTTGCGGGTCAGCGCAATCCCGCGCTGCTCAATCTCCCCGAACCGGGCAGTATGGGAACCAGGCACCCACTCACCCGCGGGCGATTTGAACGATACCGGCTCCTCCAGCGCTTTGAACGAGGTCTGTCGCAACAGGATTGGGCAGGTCCGCGTCGGCGGGCCCTCAATCACGTCCTTGGCGACAATGCCCCGCTCCGGCATCAACCTTTGCACTTCGTCGATATCCAGGGTCCGCGGGGTCAGATGATTGATATGGGGCCCGCGAAACGACACCACATCGGCAATCAACCGGTGGGCGTCGTGCAGCCGCTTATACAGGTCATGGTCAACCAGCGCCTTGTCGTGCCAGCGGAAGGTTTCCAGCACCTCGGTCACAAAAGTGGCAGCGTCATCGGCACCCAGGCCACCCTGGCGTTCCGCCTTGTCGATCAGAGCCAATGCGCCTGGCGTAAAAATCTGTCGTGTCGCCAACACTTCCTTGGCTTTGGCGACCAAAGCCTGATCCTGCACCAAGTCGAGGCGCAACAATGAGGTGAACACCCGGAACGGGTTCTTGCTGAGAGCCCCCGCTCCAACCGGTCGGAATGCCGTCGAATGCACCGGAATTCCGGCAACGCTCAAATCATAATACCCAACCGGCGCCATGCCCATGATGGCAAATACCCGCCGAATGGTCGCCAGTTCGTCGGCAGTGCCGAGCCGGATCGCGCCATGGCGCTCATCGGAAATCCGTTCGAGCGAACCCGTGCGCTCGAGATTGGCCTTTTCCGTCGGGTTCTTGGTCAGAAATCGCCCGTTCACCTCGGCGACCAATTCCATCAGCGTGCCATAGGCCGGCACCTCGGTGCGGTACATCCGCGACATCGCCTTGGAAAATTCATGCCGAATTTCGTCGCTGGGGGTAAAAGCCGCTGCGGTCATTTCCATCACCATCATTACGTCATGCGATTATTGCACGATAACCCAGCAGATTTGGCTATAATAGCGCTGAAATCACCTAGGTTGATGCGGAAACGGAATGACCTTACAGCGCCGAACCACGCCCAGCATTGATGCATTGCAAACCTTCGAATGCGCCGCGCGCCATGGCAGCTTCACCCTGGCGGCCACTGAACTGAGCCTGACGCAAAGCGCGGTCAGCCGCAAAATTCGCGAGCTGGAACTGCAATTGGGCGTCGCCCTGTTTGATCGCGCTCGCCAACGGGTGACCCTGTCCCATTGGGGCAAGCGGTTTCTGGTCGATGTCCGCACCATCCTGCGCCAAACCGAAGAGGCCATGTTGCGAACCATGGCGTCCGCATCAGCGCTGTCCTCGCTCAACATCGCCACCCTGCCCACTTTCGGCAATTTGTGGCTGCTGCCCAAGCTGAAGCGCTTTCTGGCTTTGTCCCCGGGCACCGCGCTCACCATCTCGTCCCGCACCGAGCCGTTTGACTTTGTTGAAGAGCCCTTCGACATCGCCATTCATTTCGGCCAGCCTGTGTGGGCAAAGGCCATCTGCCTGCTGTTATGCCGTGAACTGATGGTGCCAATTGTCAGTCCGGCAATGGCCACGTCAGGTGGGCATCTGTCGGCGGCAAAGCTGGCCGCAATGACCTTGCTGCATTTGACCACCCGTCCTCGGGCCTGGGAACAATGGGCGGCGGCCAATAGCATTGACCTTGCCGAACCCTATCGCGGCCACCGGTTTGACCAGTTCACGATGATGATCGAAGCGGTCAAGGCCGATATCGGCATTGCCCTGGTGCCGCGTTTCACCGTTGAGGCCGAGCTCGCCTCCGGCGCGGTCATCGCCCTGGCTGACTTCCCATATCAGAGCGACGGTTCCTATTATGCCGTCATTCCCGAAGGCAAAACCGATACACCCATCGTGCGCACCTTTATCGATTGGCTCAAGAGCGAATTGCCCCCGCAATCCTAGGCCCGGCAGTACGGCGACCGAGCCCCAACCTAACGCTGCAAGCGGGTCGACAGCAAAATCGACGATTCCGTTCGCTCAACCCCGTCCAGGGCGCCGATTTCGTCAATCGTTCGGTCCAGCAGTTCGACGCTGTCGGCCGCCACAAACACAATCATGTCAAACGCACCCGAAACCGAATAGACCAGCGTCACCGCCGCAATCCCCGCCAATCCCTGCTCCACCAGCTTTGAGGTCTTTGGCGACACCTTGACCATGACCTGGGCGCGCAGCTGGCTTTGCGCATAGACCGCGCCCAATCGCACCCCATAGCCCTCGATCACCCCGCTCCGCTCCAGCCGTTCGATGCGGGTCTGCACGGTGGTTCGCGACAGCTTCAACAGCCGTGCCAGTTCGGCCACTGGCAGGCGGGCATTTTCCCGCAACAGGGCGAGCAACCGGCGATCCGCCTCCGAAATAGCCACTTTGTCTAAACCCCACGGCAAAATGCATAAGATTGCCCATCAATACTATCAAAATGCCGCTGGCGTCAAAGTCCCTGAAAGGCGATCCTAGATGGACTCTGGAGGAGCCCCATCGTGAAACAAATCGTCGTTATCGGAGCTGGCAATATTGGCTCTTCCATCGCTCATCTGTTGACATCGACGGGCGACTACCAAGTGACCATCGCTGATCGCGACGCCGCCCAATTGGCGGCACTAGAGCTGCCCGGCGTGCACACCAGCCAGATCGACGTCAACGACGTTGCTGCCATGCAGGCGCTGTTTGCGGGTAAGTTCGCCGTGCTCAACGCCGGGCCGTTCCAGATCACGACGCAGGTCGCCACGCAGGCCGCTGCCGCAGGCCTGCATTATCTCGATTTGACCGAGGATGTCGCCAGCACCCGCCTTGTCACCAAATTGGCCGAAGGGGCGACCAGCACCTTTGCGCCCCAATGCGGCCTGGCCCCCGGCTTCATCACCATTGTCGCCACCGATCTGGCCCGGCGATTTGAAAGCCTTCAGGATCTCCGCCTCCGCGTTGGCGCGTTGCCGCAGTTTCCGTCCAATTCGCTAAACTACAACCTCACCTGGTCAACCGACGGGGTCATCAACGAATATTGCGAACCGTGCGAAGCCATCGTCAATGGCGAGCTCCGCAGCGTCCCTGCCTTGGAGGAAGTCGAGCAATTCTCGCTCGATGGCGTCCGCTATGAGGCTTTCAACACTTCGGGGGGCCTGGGCAGTCTGTGCGCCACCCTCCAGGGCAAAGTCAAAAACCTCAATTATCGCACGATCCGCTTTCCCGGCCATGCCGCGCTGATGAAGACCCTGCTCGATGATTTGCGCCTGCGTGAACGCCGGGACATGCTCAAGGACATTCTCGAATACGCCTTGCCGGCCACAGATCAGGATATGGTCATCGTTTTCGTCACCGCGACTGGCCTCAAGAACGGGCAGTTGATGCAGGAAACCTATGCGCACAAGATTTACGCTCAGGTCATCAATGGCCGCCTGCTCAGCGCGATCAAGGTCACAACCGCGGCCAGCATCTGCGCCGTGCTTGATCTGATCGCCGACGGTACATTGGCTAAAAAGGGCATGTTGCTGCAGGAGGATATCCCGCTCGACCGCTTCCTCGCCAACCGCTTCGGCAAGGTCTATGCCCAGGCGCAAGCCACAACGCTCGCTGCCTGATCCACTACGCGTCGTCGTTGCACATTCTGTGTTCCCGAATTTTGCAACGATCCGCTTGAAAGCCGCGGCCGGGCGCGCCCCGGTCTCGGTTTTTCAAACCTTACCATTCTGTCCAAACCTTCATGCGCCAGCAAGGCTGCGAGCATGTTGGCTTAGCTATGGTCGTTCTTGCGCTGGACAAGCCAGCTTCCCATGCAAAGGAACCAACGACCATGAACAAGCTCCACTCCGTCGCCCTGGTGGCAATCATGACTGCCGCTCTCGGCCTTTCCGCCATTGCACCCGCAACGGCTCAGCAATCAAACCCAAACCCTCCAGCCGGCCAGACCGCAGGCAATGACCACGGCCAGCGCCCGTTTCACCGCGATCGCAACGGTCCAGGTCGGGACGGCGGCGGCCTTGGCGGCCTGCTTCGCTTTGAAGGTGGCGCCGAAGCCATCGAAATCGGCTTCATCCGCGTCTCCCACGCGGTTGATTTGACCGCCGAACAAACCGGCCTGCTCGAAGCCCTCAAGACCAGCGCGCTGAGCGCCCAAGCCGAGTTCGCCAGCGTGTTGGAAGCATCGCGCCCCGCTCCTGACGCGACCACAAAACCTGAACTCAGTGAAATGGTGGCCATGCGCATCACCATGGAAACCGCCCACGCCAAGGCCCTGAGCGCTGTATTGCCAAGCCTTGACGCGTTCATGGACAGCCTGAGCGTTGAGCAGAAAGCCCAACTCGCCGAACTGCGTGGTGGCCCAATGGGCAAGCATGACGGCAATGGTCCAAATCATCACCATGGCCGTAACAACCAGCCAGGCAATGGAAATGGCGATGATGCCCCACAGCCACCAGCCAATGGCTAAATGATAACGGTCCGGGACCCCAATTCTGCCCATCCCGGCCCGACTGCGCCGTTCGGTTCCCCCACCCTTGGCGCAGTATGAACCCCGACCCTCAACGGTCGGGGTTCACTTTTGTCCAGGTTGCGTCATGACACATCTCCAGCTACCAATCATCGGTCCCTGATTGGAATTGTTGATGACCGCCCCGCTCCTGCCACTCGATCCAGTCCAAATCCGTAAGCACTTTCCCGCCTTTTCCGAGCCGTCCCTTTCCGGTCAGGCATTCTTCGAAAACGCCGGCGGTTCTTACACCTCGCGCCAGGTTTTGGATCGGCTGGACCACTTCTATCATCGCACCAAGGTACAGCCTTATGGCGTCTACCCGGCCTCGGTCGAGGCGGGCATAGCCATGAACCTGGCCTATGAGCGGATCGCGTCGGCCTTGAACGTCTCGGCCGACTGGATTCATTTTGGACCGTCCAGTTCCGGCAATACCTACGCTTTGGGCAATGCCTTTGGTGCGTGGCTCAAGCCTGGCGACGCCATCATCGTCACCAATCAGGACCATGAGGCCAATGGCGGCACGTGGCGACGGCTGGCGGCAAAGGGCATTGAGGTTCGAGAATGGGCCGTCGACCGCACGACCGGTCAGCTGAGCCTTGCCGCTCTGGACAGGCTGCTCGACGCCAAGGTCAAGTTGATCGCGGCGCCGCACTGCTCCAACGTCGTTGGCGACATCAACCCGGTTGCCGAGATCGCCAGCCGTGCAAAATCCATCGGCGCCGTCACTGCCATCGATGGGGTCGCCTATGCCCCCCACGGCCTGCCCGATCTGGCCGAACTGGGCGTCGATATCTACTTTTTCTCGGCCTACAAGGTCTATGGGGTGCATCAGGGCATCATGGCCGTGCGCCCATCCCTGGCCGCCGCTCTGCCCAATCAGGGCCACTTCTTTAACGACGACAAACCGCGCTACCGGTTGACCCCCGCCGGGCCCGACCATGCCCAGATTGCGGCCAGCGCCGGTATTGCGGACTATCTTGAAGCTGTCGCCGCCATCGCTGGATTGGATGTTGGGCAGAACCCCTTCCGCCGCGCCAACCACGCCATGCGCGCCCAGGAAATTGCACTGGCCCAGCCCCTGCTGGACTATTTGCGCCGAAAAAACTCAGTACGCATCATCGGGCCCGATGATCCGGTCCTGCGTGCACCCACCATTGCCCTTGCTCTATCCGAGCCGGGTCGTCAGGTTGCGGAACGCTTGGCAAAACATGGCGTCATGGCTGGCGGTGGGCATTTTTATGCCTATCGACTGCTGCAAGCCGTCGGCATCGATCCGGCCCACGGCGTGCTGCGGCTGTCGTTCACCCACTACACCACCCCGGCCGAGATCGACCAGCTGATCGCCGCCCTCGATGCCGAGTTGAATTAGCGTCATGACCCGCCCCATCGCCATTTTGCTGCTGCTCCTCTGCACCATGTTGTGGGGCTTCGCCTTTGTCGTCCAGAAATCGGCGATGGACTCGATGGGGCCACTGACCTTCATCGGCGTTCGCTACTTGCTCGGCGCGCTTGTTATCCTGCCTGTGGCCCTGTTCGAGCGCCGCCGCAGCCCGCAGCGCCTGACCACCGGCCAATGGCGGTTTGTGGCGGCGATGAGTGTGGCTCTGTTCCTGGGGAGTGCGCTCCAGCAATTCGGCCTGCAGACCACGACCGTCACCAATAGCGGATTTCTGACCAGTCTTTATGTCATGTTTGTGCCTGCCATTGCCCTGTTGACCCTGCGCACCTGGCCCCATCCCATCGTCTGGGTGGGCGTGCCGCTGGCGCTGACCGGCATCTATTTTCTCAACGGCGGCGGACTCGATACCCTCAATTCGGGTGACGGGCTGGTGATCATCAGTGCTGCCGTATGGGCGGTTCAGGTGTTGATGCTGGGCCATATCGCGCGCACCAGCGGTCAACCGATCTTGGTGTCATGCATCAGCTTCCTGCTAGCGGGCGGCATGGCCTTGGCCGGGGCACTGATTACAGAGGCCCCAACCATTGCCGGCATTGTCGCCGGTTGGCCCGAAATCGCTTATGCTGGCATTTTTTCGACCGCCATCGCGTTCACCTTGCAGGCGGTGGGACAACAACATGTGCCTCCTGCCAATGCCGCCATCATCCTATCGTCAGAAAGCCTGTTCGCTGCAATCGGCGGAGCCATGGTGTTTGGCGATCGGCTCCCCCCCATCGGCTATGCCGGCGCCGCCTTGATCCTGGCCGCCATCATCCTGGTCGAGGCCGTCCCTGCTTGGCTCAACCGCAAGGGCGTCCCGGCCAGCGAGATCCTGCACCCTTGAGTTTGGGTGTCGGTGCAACACTATTGGGCTGCGTTCTCTTCGAACCGGTACATCTGATAGGTCCTGCAGATAATACCGAAAAAACACCCCTGCAGTGAAATCTGGTTATCATTGACCTGGGTGATGGTGCCGCGCGCCTCATGACCATAAAGGTTCATCTTTCCACGCCATTTGTGATTGCCCACCAGCGGCGCGTGGTCAATCAGCAGCGTGTTGAGATAGGGCAGGTTTTCGGCATTGTCCGCCCCGTTCCCCAGCCAAACCAGTGTCCCGCATAATTGATTGCCGCTCTCCCCGCAAAGCACCACGTCATAGCGGGAATCGCGCATTTCGATTTCCCATTTTCCCTCGGGCGAGGCCATTTGCGCATAGGCTGGCAGACTGGTGAACAGCACACAGGCTGCCGCGATAAATCCAAAAATTCTGGTCATGATCACTCTCCTTGCCCCGCGCATCGATCTCGCCGCACAATCAAGGCAGTTCTATGGTTGCGGCGTCATCGCAGTGTCACTTTGCGCATCTAGCAATACAGCAAGCCGGCTCCCCCCAAATAGCCGCGCTCACCGGCCTCTGCCCAGCGCAACCTGCGCCCGCACGGCCATTGGACAGGCTGCCCGCCCGCCGCTGTCCGCCGGTTCCGCACCGGTCTTTGGCCGCCCCTCGTGGGCGGCCTTTTTTGTCCACCAGCGGCCACACGCCAGGTCCAATGCCCTATAGTTGATTTCGCCTGACCAAAGCCGGTGTCACTTTGTTGTGGACCCGACCACCCAACCCCTCGCCCATCGGCCAAGACTGCGTCAAAACAGGAAAACTCTTCGCGTGAGCGCCCATGGCCAAACTCTATTTCAGCTACTCGACCATGAATGCCGGCAAGTCGACCCTGCTGCTGCAGGCCGCCTATAATTACCGCGAACGCGGTATGCGCGCTTTGTTGTTCACCTGCGCCGCCTACGCGGAGAACGGCGTTGGTCGCATCAATTCGCGCATCGGCATTTCCGAGGCCGCCGACCTCTACGCCGATGGCGACGATCTCTACCAGATTATTCATGACCACTTGGACGAAGCCAAGATCGACTGCGTTTTCGTTGATGAAGCCCAATGCCTGACCCATGAGCAGGTCTGGCAATTGGCCCGGGTGAGCGACCGGCTGAATGTGCCGGTGATGTGTTTTGGTCTGCGCACGGATTTTCAGGGCAAGCTGTTTTCCGGCTCGGCCGAATTGCTGGCCGTCGCCGACATCCTGCGTGAAATCCGCACCATTTGCTCCTGTGGCGCCAAGGCCACCATGGTGGTACGACAAGGCCCGGATGGGCGCGTGCTCACCGAGGGCAACCAGGTGTCCGCTGAAAAATCGGCCTACGTGTCGCTGTGCCGCAAACACTGGGAAGAAGCCATCGGCCGCTGGCCGGTGAAAGGACCATGACCATGACTATCCCTGCGACCGAGCCTACCGGCGCGCTGACCATCCGAACTTTGGCCATGCCGGCCGATACCAATCCGGCGGGTGACATTTTCGGCGGCTGGGTGATGAGCCAGATGGACATCGCCGGCGCCATCGCCGCCTTTGAGCGAGCGCAGGGGCGCGTGGTGACCATCGCCGTCGAAGCCATGACCTTTATCGCCCCGGTCAAAGTCGGCGACATCCTGTGCGTTTACACCACCATCGAACGGGTGGGCACCACCTCGATCACCGTCGGCATGGAAGCCTGGGCCCGCCGCAACCGCCTGGATCAACGGGTCAAGGTCACCGACGGGCGC
The DNA here is from genome assembly GCA_943372435.1 of Devosia equisanguinis. Lineage (GTDB taxonomy): Bacteria > Pseudomonadota > Alphaproteobacteria > Rhizobiales > Devosiaceae > Devosia > Devosia equisanguinis_A. The sequence continues at coordinate 198,036 of CALRYQ010000002.1, read as the reverse complement.
TTTGTTTACGTCGCCTTGGGCGAAGATGGACTCAAACGTGCCATACCAGCGACTTGATCGTCTGGTCCTGTTCAGAATAGGTTCAGCTAGACTGTGATGAAACATGCACACGACCCGCATTGCGGGCAAACCTTTCGGGGATTCAAATGACGCTCTTTCGCCTTGCGCTCACCACTCTTGTAGCCGCCGCTGCCACGCTTGCCAGCGTGGTCATTGCCACTGCGGCGCCCGCCCAGATCACCTCAAACGTCAACCTGCGCAACGGCCCGGGCACCAATTATGCGGTCGTCGGCGTCCTGCGTGGTGGCACCCAGGTTGACGTGACCCAGTGTGAATCCAGCTGGTGCTATGTCACCGCAAGCGGTGCCGGTGGTTGGGTTTCGTCCAATTATCTGGCTGGGATCCAGCAGGGCCAGCCCGGCGTTACCTTCGGTTTCCAGATTGGTCCCGATGGCAAGCCAACCATCAATTTCGGCGTCAACCAGCCCGGTCAACCGCGCCCGACCCCGGTTCCTGTTCCGGTTCCAGAGCCCGAAGATGATATTGCCCAGGCCTGTTTCTATACCGGCACCAATTTCACCGGCAACAGCTTCTGCGTCGAGGAAGGTGACTCCATTCCCTCCCTTGGTCGCAACTGGAATGATCGCATTCGCTCGGTTGAAGTGTTCAACGGCGCGACCGTTGATGTGTGCCGCGATGCTGACTATGTCGGCGTCTGCCAGACATTGACCCGCAGCAAGACCCGCTTGGCGAGCCAGTTGGATCGCAAGGTCTCCTCGGTCGAAGTTTACTGATTACAATCGCTGCTCAATCAAGCCGCCGGTCCAATGGATCGGCGGCTTTTTCTGGTCTGAACATTGGTGATTTTTGGCTTGGATATGGCGGACCCAACGGCTAGTCTTGCCGAGCACACAGCGCCGGTCGGGAACTCATAGGTTGAAATTGCGCCACATCATCAAATCTCGCTCCCATTGGCTTGCTTTGGCAGGGCTCACCCTTTTGCTTGGATTGGCCAGCGCCGCGCCAGCCGCTGCGATCGACACCAGGGCTTGGAGTTCCGCCGAATTGGCGCTCTATCAAGGCCCCGGCGCCACATATGACGCTGCAGGAACGATCGCGGCCGATACCCGCATTTCCGTATCTCGCTGCCAACGCCTCTGGTGCCTGGTGCGCGCCGGTGATGCGTCCGGCTGGGCGCTGCTGCAAAACATCCGCTTCGGCATCGAATCGCGCCCGGCGCTGACCGGCCCTCGCCTCAATTACGGTGCTGGCGGCCCCGGCGAAATCTGCCTGTTCGAAGGCACCCATTACACTGGTGCCTCCGTCTGCGCCAAAAGCGGTCAGGTGTTCACCGACCTCAAGCTTTATGGCGTCGACAACCGCTATTCGTCGGTCAGCGTCACCGGCAATGTCTCTGCGGCTCTCTGCCGTGATCGCGGCTTTCAAAGCTATTGCGCCCGCATTGCAAAAAGCCAGCCGGTGCTGCAGCTCTACCTCAACAACGCCGTCTCGTCCGTCCGCGTTTATTAGGCCTGCCCCTACCGGGCCATTGGCCCGATTTTAGCCGATCCCCACCAGCGCATCGCGGCGCTACGTGGTGCGGGCCTGCCCATGCTCGCTGTTATTTACATGCTTGGCTCATAGGTAGATGCTGTCGCTGTGCCTGCGCGAAGACTCAATGTTTTTTGAAAATAGGTGCCGGAAACAGGCAAAATACCCGCTTTATGAACGGGCCCCCCGCCGGGCCTAAACAGCGTGTTCAGGGGCGGTTCAGCCGCAAAGGTATGTATTGAACCTCAAGAACAGCGAACAAAACGCTCGCTGGAACAGTCAAACCGAGGGACCATCAAATGACCACCAACCGCGTTGCTCTTGCCTCCACCATCGCTCTGCTCGCCGTCCTCACCACTGCTGGCGCCGCTCTTGCCGCCGATGCCGTTGCCAATTCCGTCGTCAATGTGCGCTCCGGCCCGGGCACCGGCTATGGCATCGTCGATGCGCTGTTTGCCGGCGAAGAAGTCGATGTCGTCACCTGCTCCGGCTCCTGGTGCAAGATCCGCCATCCCGGCCCTGATGGCTGGGTGTCCAAATCCCGCCTGTCAGCCATGGACGATGACGGCGAAGGCCCATCCGACGTGCCATTTAACTTCGGCGTCACCGTCGGCCCTGGTGGCCCCACACTCAGCTTTGGCATCGGCGACACGCCAGCTGCCCCACCACCACCACCGCCAGCGGCTCCAAAGGCCTGCCTGTTTGATGGCGCCAACTTCACCAGCTACAGCGCCTGCTACACCCCAGGCGACAGCGACAACAACATGGCCCTCACCGGTCCGGGCTATGACAATGCCATCGGCTCGATCGATCTCTCCGGCGGCGCCCATATCAAGGTCTGCACCGACGCCTTCTTTGGCGGCAGCTGCGCCACCTTCGGGTCGGACAAGCCCTTCCTGGGCGGGTTCACCGACACCATCTCGTCCTTCCAGGTCTACTAAGCCTGGCCCCAACGCCCCAATATCAAACGCCGCCCGTTATGGGCGGCGTTTTCTTGTGCGCTCGCGTGCGGCGCTCTCAGAGCGAACCCGGGTCCAATGGTTCCGCCCCGCCCCATTGGGCCACCATTGCCGCCAAATCCAGCTGCGTCAGCTGTTCAAACAGCTCCCCAAACGAGCGCTGCACAAAATAGGCCCGCTGAAACCGGTCGATTTCATAGCCGGTCCGCATAATGGTCTGGATCGATGCTGGCACACGATTGGCGCTCGGCCCCAGCGAAAACGGTAGTTCCGACCCAGACGAAAGCAACCCGGCCCCGAAGGCCTTCAACTCCTGCCCCTCTTCCTGGATCAGCCCATATTCGGCCGTGTACCAATACAGCCGCGTGATCAGTTTTGTGCCGCCCAGCGCAATCGCTTCCAGCGCCCTTTGCCCATAAAGCTGCATGAAGTCGCCAAATTCAGGCTGCACCAGAATTGGCACATGGCCAAAAAAATCATGGAACAGGTCCGGCTCCACCACATAGTCCAGCTCGTCCATGCTGCGCAGCCAATTGGTCACCGGAAAGCGCTTTTGCGCCAGATGCGCGAAAAACGGTTCCGCCGGGATCAGTCCCGGCACCGGCACCAGCGGCCAGCCACTCAGCTCAAACAATGTCTGGCTCACCGTCTCAAAACGCGGAATGCGGTCGACCAGATCCAGCGTCTTGAGCCCGCTCACATAGGATTGGTGGGCAAATTTTTGGGCCAGCAGCGATTGGCGCGCCGCCAAAATTGTCCACACCTCATGCTGCTCGGCGCTATAGGCCGCATAGTCCTGCTCAACGGTAAAATCGCTGCGACAGGCCGAATAATCCCCCCTCAGCCCCTTGGCGGCGCATTCCTGCGCATAAATCTGTGTCGGCGAAAGCATTGGCGTCTCCATCCCTATGGCCGCAATGCTAACCCGCCCCCAAAGCCAATATTTGCCTGTTTCACTCGCTTTGAGCTAGGCTAATACACGAAACACCTCAAAATTGGCCGTGGATGCGTGAAAATGCCTCAGTTTGATGCTCATGAGTTAAAGCTGCTCAAGCAATTGCAACTCCAGGGTCGGCGCTCGATTTCCGATCTGGCCGACGATATCGGCCTGTCGATCACGCCGACGGCGCGCCGCTTTGACCGCCTGGTTGCCGATGGGGTGATCAAGTCCTTTGCCGCCCAGATCGATCGCCGCGCCATCGGCCTGCAGATCGAAGTGTTTGTCGGGGTGTCGCTGACCTCCCACACGGGTGGCGTGCCCGAAACCTTTACCGAAACCGTGCGCAACATGGCCGCCATCACCGCCTGCTGGTCCCTCACCGGCGACAAGGATTTTTTGCTCCACGTCGTCGTGCCCAATATCGACGCGCTCGATCACTTCGTCATGGGCACCCTGCTCAAAATCCCCGGCGTGCGCGATGTCACCACCAATGTCGTCCTCAACAACATCAAAGGCCCCACGCCACTCCCGCTCGGCCATTTGACGGGGCGCTAGGCCCTAGCGCCGTGCCGCCTTCATCGCCTCGGTGATGGCGACTGTCTCAACGCTAACGCGTGTCACCCGCCCGATCAGGTCGATGACCTTTTCTTTGTAATCAGCAAAGCGATAGGTGTTGAATTTCTCGCGGATCGTCGGGTCCTTTGGCGTCTTTTCCTTGTATTGGTCCAAAATCCATTCCACGCCCGAGCGGTTGCCGAGCTTGTAATCCCACACCTCGGGGGGCACGCCGGCAAACTGGGTCTCGCTGTCGAGGCGGATATTGCCATTGTCTTTGTCGGCTTTGAGCATCGCCTTTGGCGCGAGCCCCGCCGCCTTCGCCCGCTCATCGGGCACATCGATACGCGTAAGCGGCCAGGGCTCAACGCTCTCATAGCCGATATGCAGCGCCATCAGCTTTTCGCCCCACCCAGCCCATTTCCAGAAGTCCAGGTAGAACGGAATTCTAGGAAATTCGCGCTTCAGGTTCAGCGCATATTTTTCGCGATATAGGGGATCATGTAGCACTGCATAGACATAATGAAAAATGTCGTCCTTGGTGAGTTGTCGCTTCCCCCCACCCGGCTTCGCAACGGACTTGAGCGTTGCCAAGTCCTGCTCAGCATCCCTCCCCACAAGGGGGAGGGAGACCGAAGGAACCGAGGATTCCTTGGCAGTAGAACTCTGTGCTCCCTCCCCCTTGTGGGGAGGGTCGGCGCGCAGCGCCGGGGTGGGGGTTTCATCCTCGATGCCACCCTCGTCTTGCGCTGCAAGCCGCGAAGGATCGAGCACCCCATTCAGACCATAGGCATTCCGAAACTGCTTCAGTCCCCAATCGGTGATGTTGTCGATGCGCTCGCCGCCCTTCGTGTAGCGATAGCGACCAACTTGCTGATAGGCGTCAATAGAGGCACCGAAGTGAATGTCTGTAAGGGCGTCAACAGCCAACGAAAGAAATTCAGAACGACGTCCAGTGTCACTAAAGGAGATGGCGCGGTTGCTGCCCCCAACTGGAAAAAATGAGGGCGTCATAGAGAGCGACCAATTCATTGATGGCTCATAGTAATACCAGAGCTTTGAGAATGGCCGGTAGTTGGCGGACACTATACGGTTTGGCCGAAGCTCCAATTTCTCACCACGAGCCAGACGTGTCCTGGCGTCTTGCGACCACTTTATCGTTGAACCAATCTCGGAATCCCATCCATCAACAAGCGGTCTCTTAAGCACACTCTGCGCCTCGTTAAATTCGCCGACGTAAAACCCCAGCTTTGCTTCAAGAGCTTCCTTGTTTTGATCAAATACCCAACTATCCCGAAGCGAAAGCACCCCGTAGCTTGATAAGACAAAAATCGCGTCGGCATCACTAGACGCTTGCCTTCCGCTAAGCTTGGGAAGAACCAGCGGAAGCAATTTATGAAACTCATTTGTGCCAGACGGCAGCCAATTGGCTTGCTTATCGGGCTCCACGCGTTGAAACGAGATAGTGGCGAGTCTGGCGCTCGCCAAATATGCCAGCTTTTCCTCGGCGGTATCCAGTTCGGATGTTCGTGTCAGGTAAATTCTTGTTGCGTCGCTACTGCGGCGGCGAACAAGAAACGAGATCGCAATTCCCGTTTGGATCCCAAATACGTTGTGTTTGGTGCCTGAAAGCAACGGATTCGATCGGACATCACCTCCGAGGTCAACCACGTAAATTTCGCTGAATTCGCTCCCAACCGCCCGGCGAAAACCGTCAAATGTCCTGCTTTCTATGAAGCTTCGGTTGGTGACGAAGGCGACAACGCCCTCATCCTGAATTCTATCTGACGCCCACCGAAAAAATCGAGCGTACATGTCGTACAACTTGGTCTTATGTGCATCTGAAAGACGCACGAAGCTGGCTTTGATCGCAGCGTCGATATGCGGATATGTGCGGTTCTTATTATTGTCATTTTCGTTCTGCTGATTGGCGTTATACGGAGGATTGCCAATGATCACCGAAATCTTGCGGCTATTTTGTCGTTTTACGCGTTCAACATTCTCATCAGAAAGCGCTCCAAGCAAATCGCCGTAGTGGGTCTCTTTTGAGCCCGACTTCAGCCCGCCGATATTGTCCAGAGTATCCACAAAGCAGAGATTGGGGAACTCGGCATATTGGCCGGTAATCGCCGCATAGGTCGCTTCGATATTGAGATTGGCCACGTAATAGGGAAGGATCGCCACCTCATTGGCGTGTAGCTCGTTCTTGTATTTCTTCGCGAGCTTTTCGGGTTGGCCGCGAAAATGCTCCAGCAATTCGCAGATGAAGGTGCCAGTGCCCGTCGCCGGGTCCAGAATTTCCACGCCCTCGTCGATTAGCGCCTTGCCGAAATGCTTTTGCGTTAGCCAGTCGGCGCCATCGATCATGAATTTCACGATCTCGTTCGGCGTATAAACGACACCCAGGCGGTCGGCTTTTTTCGTGTCATAGACCTTATAGAAATTCTCGTAGATGACTTTAAGGAAGCTCTGCTTTTCCGCATGACTGTTGATCAGCGCTGCGTTGGAACGGATCGCCGCGTAATAGGGCTGCAAGGCCGCTAGCGTGTCGCGCTTGACCGCACCGGTGAAGAACGCGCCCTCCAGCCCGTAAAGCTCCTTGGCGATATTGTTCTCGCGATGGAAATCGCTGTCATTAAAGACATTGGCGAAAATCTCTTCGGTCAGAATATGCTGGATCAGCATCTCGCGCACATCGGCTTCGCCGAGCGTGGGGTTGATGGTATCCTTGGCATGTTGAAGAAACTTGTCTGCCGCCGCGCGGAACGACTTATTGCCTGAATAGGCGAGATCGATCTTTTCGCGCAGCGCGCCCAGCACCGCTGGTAGGTCGGCCTTGAACTGCTGCACCGCCTTGCGCCAATCGGCAATTTCGGCGCGCTCATAGCCGAAAAACAGCGTCAGTAGCCGCAGCAACTCCTTTTCGTCGGTCGAGCCACAGCGCATGATTTCGGCGCGATTCTGGATCAGCACCGCCTGGCGGCCATCCTCGAAAATGATGTTGCTCTGCGGATAGCCTTTTTTGAGCTTCTTCTCGATTTCGACATCGAGATCGTCGCTCTCGTCCTTGGCTTCCCAATAGCCAAGCGGCACCCTCAGATCATGCAGAATCGTCCCGTCCGGCCGGATGCGGTTCTTCTGCGGCGAGAGGAATTCATATTGCGCGACAAACACCAGATTTTTTTGGCGTGCCCAGGCTTTCAATAAGTCCTTAAAGGCTTCGCTAACGACACCTTCTGTCGTACTGCCCGAAACTTTCTTTAAAACATCGATTTCGTTGAAATAGGCCTGAACTAGTTGGCGGCTCATGCAGTATCCCCAAGTTGCCGCAAGCTATCTATCCTTTTCCACCCCGGCAACCCGCGCCCCCACGTTTACCCCGTGCGCGCTTTGGAAGTCATTGCCCCGCTGACAGATTTAGCGCAGCGCCGATCTCAGGTGCATAATTGGCGCGTTCCTGCCCGCCTTCCTTGCCCTGCCAGCGGGCAATGAATGTTTCAATCTCAACGCTCACGCAATATCCTCAAACCAATGGCCGTACGCTAGCCGCTCCTCCCTCCCGCCGCAACGTCTCCGCTGCGAATTTGTTCACATTCCGTTCCAATTGTGCTAGCCCTATTTGCGTCGTCCGCTACTGACAGTTTCGGGCGCAGTCCCTATCTATAAGGTCTTCCGGGCGCGCGCCGCGCCATGCCAATGCCGTGTGAGCCATGCCCCCAGATCCCAAGCCCCCCGCTGCCAGCAGTTTTTCGATCGATGACTTCATCGGCGAGATCGAAAAGCATGAGGACGCCATTGCCGCCAAGCCGCTTTATGCCGAGCGGATGCGCAACAAGCGGGCGCTGGACCGGGCCGATCAGGCCGCCGCGGCTGCCGAGGATGAGGCTAAGGCCCGGGCAGCACGCGCTGCGGCGCCGCCCAAGACCGCGCTGGAAAAGCGCCGCACCACCAAATCCAGCCACGACACCGTCACCGGCATGTCGCCGAAATCGCCCAAATCCAAGGCCAATTCGGTCGAACGCCCGACCAATCTGGACGGCTTTGGCGAAAGCGAGCAGGCCGGGTTCGGGCATTTGTCCTCCGGCGCCATCCGTCAGGAGGCCGCCAAAAATCCCGAAGCCATCGCCCAATTGCGCGGCGCCCTGGCGACCGCCACCACGACCGGCAAAAGATCCAAGCTCTCCGGCGGCAATGGCAAATCCCTCGCAAATGCTGAAACCGTTGGCGTCACGGCCACGGTGATGGCGCTGGAACAGATCATCCTGCATGGCCGCAAGGAAGTCGAAGGCTCCTCGCCCTGGATGCCGCATCGCCCGGCCCGGCCGCTGCGCGACAAATCCATGCCCTTCCGCATGGTCACCCCCTACACCCCGGCCGGCGACCAGCCCACCGCCATCGCCGAACTGGTCGAAGGCATCAACAATGGTGAAACCGATCAGGTTCTGCTCGGCGTCACCGGCTCGGGCAAAACCTTCACCGCCGCCCAGGTCATCGCCCGCACCAATCGCCCGGCGCTGATCCTCGCGCCCAACAAGACCCTGGCCGCCCAGCTGTATGGCGAGTTCAAATCCTTTTTCCCCGACAACGCGGTGGAGTATTTCGTTTCCTATTACGACTACTACCAGCCCGAAGCCTATGTGCCGCGCACCGATACCTATATCGAAAAGGAATCCACCATTAACGAGCAGATCGACCGGATGCGCCATTCGGCCACCCGCTCGATTCTGGAGCGCGACGACGTCATCATCGTCTCCTCGGTGTCGTGCATTTACGGCATCGGCTCGGTGGAAGATTACACCGCCATGACCGTCGATCTGGGCAAGGGCCACAAGATCGATCAGCGCGAAGTCTTGGCCAAGCTGGTCGCCCTGCAATACAAGCGCGGCGATACCGGCTTTGTGCGCGGCACCTTCCGGGTGCGTGGCGATACCATCGAAATCTTCCCCGCCCATTATGAAGCCGCCGCCTGGCGCATCACCCTGTTTGGCAACGAGATCGAATCCATCGCCGAGTTCGATCCGCTGACCGGCAAGAAATCCGCCGATCTGAGCTTTATTCGCATCTATGCCAATTCCCACCATGTGACGCCGCGCGCCACCATGAACCAGGCGATCAAGCTGATCCGCGCCGAGCTCGCCGCCCGCCTGCAGGAGCTCAATGGCGCCGGCCGGTTCCTCGAAGCCCAGCGCCTCGAACAACGCAGCCTGTTTGACCTGGAAATGATGGAAGCCACCGGCTCCTGCGCCGGCATTGAGAATTACTCGCGCTATTTCTCCGGCCGCAAGCCGGGCGAACCGCCTCCGACGCTGTTCGAATATCTGCCCGAAAACGCCCTGGTGTTTGTCGATGAAAGCCATGTCACCATCGGCCAGCTCGGGGCCATGTATCGCGGCGATCTGCGCCGCAAGGCCACGCTGGCCGAATATGGCTTCCGCCTGCCCTCCTGCATGGACAATCGCCCGCTCCGCTTTGAGGAGTGGAACGCCATGCGCCCGCAATCGGTCTATGTGTCGGCCACCCCGGGCAGCTGGGAAATGGAACAGACCGGCGGCGTGTTTGCCGAACAGGTGATCCGCCCCACCGGGCTGATCGATCCCCCGGTCGAAATCCGCCCCGCCAAGGCCCAGGTCGATGACGTGGTCGACGAAATCCGGCTCACCGCCAAGGCCGGCTACCGCACCCTGCTCACCGTCCTCACCAAGAAAATGGCCGAGGACCTGACCGAATATCTGCACGAACAGGGCATTCGCGTGCGCTATATGCACTCGGACGTCGACACCATCGAGCGCATCGAGATCATTCGCGATCTGCGCCTCGGCGCCTTTGATGTGCTGGTGGGCATTAACCTCTTGCGCGAAGGCCTCGACATTCCCGAATGCGGCCTTGTCGCCATTCTCGATGCCGACAAGGAAGGCTTTCTGCGCTCAGAAACCAGCCTGATTCAAACCATCGGCCGCGCCGCCCGTAACGTCGATGGCAAGGTGGTGCTCTATGCCGATCGCATCACCGGCTCAATGGAACGCGCCATCGCCGAAACCAACCGCCGCCGCGAAAAACAAACCGCCTACAACACCGAACACGGCATCACCCCCCAGTCCGTCCGCTCCAACATCCACGATATTGTCGACTCGGTCTATGAACGCGACCACGTCACCGTCTCCATTGGCAAAGGCAAGGACGGCAAGGAACAGGTCCAGGTCGGCGCCAATCTCGCCGCCGTCATCAAGGACATGGAAACCCAGATGCGCGAAGCCGCGACGAATTTGGAATTCGAGAAAGCTGCCCGCCTCAGGGATGAGGTCAAGCGGCTGCGGGAGATGGAACTGGATACCTTATCAGGCGAGGTGGACTGAGCAACTTTCTCGAATTTTTGAGACTTCGAACCGTCCGGCCACAAGCCGGCAAATCGCTCCGGTAGAGCGATTTAAGGTGTGAAGGCCATGAGAGCTACGCTCGAATGGCGGCAAGGTTGCGGGATGAGGTCAAGCGGTTAAGGGAGATGGAGTTGGATACGTTGAGTGGGGAAGTGGACTGAGCTGCGTCTGCTTTCGATGTCACACCCTTCAAGACCAATTGACCTACTGATGGAAAGGCTTTTCTTCTTTCTGAATGCCGATCGCCTGGCAAATATGTGCGTGTCTCTCTACCCGCTGCTTGCGATTGTTCACCGCCTCACGGGCCGCCAGCGCATAATCTGCGGGCAAGTCAGCCTCAAAAGCAGATAGTCTTGCTTGCACTTCTTCGCGGCCAATTCCAGTAAGAATATCCAAATTCCAAAAAACCACTACAAACAAAGAAAAGGCGCTTGCCTTATTCCACCATATCGAGGTTTCTGGAAATTCCATCGACAGTATAAACTTAGATACAGGAGAAATATTAGAGATCAGCTTATCCCTGTATGGGAATTCATCTGCCTTAGAATCAAGTATTTCTTTCGTCTTATCGTTTCTTGCACCAATTCCGAAGCAAACTGTAGACATAATATTAAGTGTATACATTAGATGAACTAGGCGAGAAGTTTCGTATCTGCTGAATAAATTTTCGTTGAATACAAAATCGCGATAGCCCGAAATGTCGTAGACCTTCGCCCAGCGAAAGAACCCTTCTGGCATGTTGGGGTCAACTTTAAGATCAACTCCCTCTGATTCATCGTTTTCGTCTCGCTCCGGCAGCAAGTCGCATAGGTACTTGGCCACCAACATAAAATCAACCGTTGCAAACTCACTTGCCATCTTTTCAATCGTGGAAAGTGCGTAAAATGTCCTGTTCAGCCTTTTAAATATGTCAATAATAGACTGGTCGGTTGCCTTTATATCAAGGTCAATTACTGGGATTTGGTACGTTAGGAATTCTTCCTTATCCCCTGTTCCCAGCTGAGAAAAATACTCCCCCCCCACCGAAAATTTGTCGCCCACATATTCCTTAATCGCATTCATGCGCTGTTGTCCGTCAACAACACAAGAAATAGACGTCATCGTATCAACATTTATATCACCACGGGCAACAAATATCTGCGGAAATGGATATCCTTTAAGTATAGTTTCGATGAATTCCTTTTGGTGAATTTCTCGCCAGACAAGATTTCTTTGAAAATATGGAGACAGAACCAGTCGCCCTGACTTTACATCATTTACCATATCTATCAGGTCTCGAGAGCGAACTTGGTATTTTATCAATTTTTACCTCCAAATTTCGACAGCGACCCAACCTGCTTGTTGGTAAAGGAAAGCTCAGAGTCATATATAAGAGAATTTATATTATCAAAGTGCGCGAGATATGACTTAGAAATATTCTGGAATACAGTGTTTAGCCAAAATTTGATCTCAGTTTGCGGCATTTGATCAATTCTTATTATGCCCTTTTTATATGCGTAGTCTTGAAATATTATCGGAGCTTGTATGCCAGGAAACGCTGTTAGGACGGTAAAATTAAGGGTTTTTGCCCTAACTTCGCTTAAGGCACGCACAAACATTTGGTCGCTAATTAGGGCGATATCCAGATCTGAGGTTCCGGCGACAAAATCCTCTCCCGTTAAGAAACTTTTCCCCCAATATGCAGATCCACAAACTCTAATCATAGAAAGCGGCAGCCTGGTATGGATCGCGATCTTGTCTTTAATTTCAAGGTACAGGTCAGATTTGTCTGAAAAGTAGATTGCTTTGTCGAGCAAAAACTCCTTTCTAGATCTATGATATTCTGACATAATACTTAGAACCACTTCCGAAGCTAACTATCGCCGACCATGTAGATTTACAAATTTTTGTGACTATGGCACGGAAGAATCAGCAGCAATTTTACCTACATATACTCTCACACGGCATGCCATCACTGTCACTGTCCAGCAGCGCACCCCAGCTGCAATTGGCCAGATAATACCGCGCTTCTTCGCACGACCCGATCTGCGAGCAGTAGCGCCGCGACGGGCAAGAATCTGCACTCGGCTTCTGCACCACCGCAAACCCCGGCTGGCTTTGCACCGGCACGGATACAGCAGGCGCTGCCGTACCGCTGAGATAGTCGCCGCTCACCCAGCCGACATGCCCCTTGGCAGAGACCAGAATCCAGCTACCGCGACGTTCACCTACAAAAACTTGTGTATTACGCGGCAAACTGGTCAGCACGCGCGCGCCAGTGCTCGGCGCCTCGCGCAGGTTGAGGCTGTTGGCCGAAACGAAAAGTGTGGCATCGAAGCGCGGTGTCGCCGGTACGTCAGCCGGAACCGAGACCGGCAGAGCCCCCGGATCGACCGAAGCCGTCACCGGTGTGTCGCTCCCGCCAATGAGATTGCCAACTCCGGCTAACACCATGATGCCGATCAGCACCCAATATCGCTTGCGCATGTTTCCCCCGGACAAATCATCGCTGGACGACGCCACGGAGTCCAGAGGCCGGCCCCAAAGCCATCCCCACCCACGGTGTCATCCCGGCGCAGGCCGGGACCCATCTCGAGATCGCGCCGCAGCCGCAAGGTGGCTGTTCAGGGCAAACCCACCACCATCTCAGGATGGGCCCCGGCCTTCGCCGGGGTGACACCGCTTCTGGGGTGAGAACTGTGGGAAGGCCCATAACCCCACCCAATCCCCACAATAAGAAACCTTCGTTGGACACAACACCCCCTCCGCCGCATCATCGTTCCATGTCCGACGTGCCCAAACACACCTCCACTCTCTCCAACGGCGGACCGCCGCTGGATGATGATGGCCCGCCCTGGGGCCGCAATGGCATTGGCAATTATTTCGAATGGGCGGCGGCCAAGAAAGAGGCGTTCGATGCGCCCTATGCCATCGTCATGATGCGGATCAGGCGCGCCCAAGCGCTGGGGCTGACCTATGAGGAATACACATTGGAAATCCTCGAACGCGGCCGCTACCTCAGCGCTGGCGACACCGACCGCATCGCCGAAATCCAGCGCCGCCGCCCAGTACCGTATTAGGCGAGCCCCGATCTGTCTCCCTCCCCCTTGTGGGGAGGGATTAAGGGTGGGGGTGCTACCCCCAAACCTGGAGGACCCCCACCCTAGCCCTCCCCACAAGGGGGAGGGAACTGCACCGTGGCGACCTCCCCCTCATCCGGCGCTGCGCGCCACCTTCTCGCTCAAATCGCTCCACTGGAGCGATCTGCCGCCTGCGGCGTCGCGTCGAAATCCCCGATGGGGAGAAGAAACACCCCTCACCCGCCCCTAGACTCCCACCCCAAATTTCCGCTAGAACAAAACAGGAACAAATATCGCGGAGTCTGTCATGCTCACCTTCACCACCGAACTGGCCGGCCGCACCAGCAAGGAATTGCCGTTCACCCTGGCCGAGGCCAGCCAGATGGCGCAGGCCGGGTTTCGCTTTGCCGAATTCAACCCCGAGGAAAACCGCTTCCGCCTCAGCCGCCCGTTCGAACTGGTGCTGATCGCCCAGACCAATACGCTGACGGTGCGGCAATAGGGGTTTCCCGGCTTCGCCCCATCCCCTCCCCTTCGCCCCCTCAGGAACAACACCCCCTTGCGCCACCGCGCCCGCCCGCTATGAGTAAGGCCTTGCCCGGAGCCGCCTATGCGCAAAATCCTGATCGCCGCCCTGGCGCTGCTGCTCGTCGCCCCGGCTATCGCCGCGCCGACGGCCGTGGTCAGTGGCACGCCGCTGCTGCGGTCGGGGCCGGGGCGCGATTATCCCTCGATTGGTCGCCTGCCCGATGGCGCCACGGTCACGCTGGAGCATTGCACCGGCGAAGCGCCCTATCCCGGTATGCAGCGCCCCCAGGAAGGCGATTGGTGCCTGGTGCGCGGGGCCGGTTGGGTGGATGCCGGGTTTCTGGTCGGCGCGCGGGCCAAGGTTGATGTCACCCTGCCCGATTTCCTGGTCGCGCCGCCGCCGGCTCTGCTGCCAGCCCCGGCGACCGATTGGTATGGCAATGAGCTGGACCCGCAGGAATTCGGCCAATAATCAGTCCGAGCGGCCATTATTGCAGCTGAAAATCCAATTGGAACCGGGCAAGGGTGCGCAGATCTGGACGGCAATCGGCGGCCGCCGCCAAATCCAGTAATCGCCGCCAAACATGCGATAATGGCAGACCAGCGCCGGCTGGCCGCCGATGCGTTCCATCGAAATCGACAGAATGGGGCTGCTCTGATTGGTCGCGGTCCAGTCGGCATCGCCATTATGGCTGACGACGCCGCGCGCCTCGCGCGGGCAGGCGATATCGCGGGTTTCAGCCAGCGCGCCTCCGGTCGATAGCGCGACAAAGGCAAGGCCGGCAAGCACGGCAATTCTGGTGTGGGCCATTTTGATCTCCCTGGGTTCCGGCGCCATTGGGCCGGTCTGTGCCAGCCAGTAAGCTTGCCCGCCGCTGAACCGGAACTGAATGCCCGGTCCATCCCAAGCCCTTGATCCAACAAGGTAAATCAATGCCTGACACAATCCGTGCATTTTGATCGATCCCCTCCCTCGACCCCCGCTTATCCCCGCCCTGCCCGCACGCGCCACAATCCTTGCTTCGCCATTGGAGCGCCAAAATGCCCTATCCATCCGCAAGCCTGATCGACAGCGTCGAAACGCTGATGCCCCAGATCGTCGCGTTGAGCCGGGAGTGGCTGGAGCGGCAGGATCGACACGCGCCGGTGCCGCCGCCAAGCATTGCCAGCATCAATGCCCTGTTACGCCGCGCCCGCATGGTGTTGAGCCGCGAGCCGGGGCTCGGCAATGTCGAGCTGCTGGACAATTCCGGCCCGGTGCTGCCGGGCGCATTGTTGATCGCCTTGCTCAAGGCCGAAGTGGCGCTGGATTGCTGGGCTTCCCGCTATAGCATTGTTGAAAATGGCCAGCTGTCATGGACCATGGTGTCGCCGCGCCACTGTCCCGGTTGCGGCCTGCCGCTCGGCCAAGCATTGGCAGAGCCAACCGAACCCTGATTGGCGCCAGTATTTGTCAAAACTTATCCCCGCGCCTGCCTCGCGGGGTTAGGCTCTGCTTATCCCTTCGCCATGCGAGGCACCAACGAAGTGTCCGGCGGCCGGCGGTTGGAGAGGCGGTGTGCGCGACACCGTCCCTGCATCCGCCGGGTTCTGGGAATGGGGGAAAGCGGGGTCGCCTGCTTTCGGCCGCTGATGCCGGTGACGGGTGGCTTGGGCCATCGCTTACCGGTCGGGCCCAAAATCCTCATCATTTCGGGCGGGGGGTGTGCCCTCTTTGAAGCTTCGGTTTGGCTCGCCTCCTGCCCGCAATGCGCATCGCCGCAGGCCTTTGGCCGTGCGGACATTTTCGTTGGCGCCCGGCTATAGCCAGCCCGACAATTCGCGCCGCACCATGGCTTCGATCATGTCCATGCCCTCGGTGCTGTCATTGAGGCACGGGATATAGGCAAAGTTTTCGCCGCCCGCGTGCAGGAACGTTTCCTTGCCCTGCATGGCGATTTCTTCCAGCGTTTCGATGCAATCGGCGGCAAAGGCCGGCGCCAGGATGGCCACCTTTTTGATGCCCTTGCCGGGCAGCGCCGCCAGCGTCACATCGGTATAGGGTTCCAGCCATTTGGTCGGCCCGAAGCGGGATTGGAAGGTCAGCATGATCCGCTCCTTGTCCCAGCCCAGATATTCGCGCACCAGCCGCGTCGTCTTGTAACACTGGCAATGATAGACATCGCCGCGTTCGAGATAACTCACCGGCATTCCGTGATAGCTGGTGATCACCACATCGGGCACAAAGTCCAGTTTTGCCACGCCATCGCGGATCGAATTGCCCAAGGTCTCGATATATTTGGGGTCTTCGAAATAGGCCGGGGCGGTGCGGATCGCCGGTTGCCAGCGCATGGTTTTGAGCACGTCAAAGGCCTTGTCATTGGCCGTTGCCGTGGTGGTTGCCGAATTTTGCGGGTAGAGCGGCACCAACAATATCTTGGTGCAACCGGCTTCCTGCATCGCCGTGAGCTTGGATTTCGTTGAGGGATTGCCGTAGCGCATGGCAAAGTCCACCACCACATTATCCGCGCCCGCCAGGCGCTGTGCTAGGCTCTCACTCTGTTTGCGCGTGATCACCCGCAAGGGGCTTTCATTGTGGTCCTTGTCCCAGATCTGGGCATAAGCGTGCCCGCTCTTTTGCGGGCGGACCGTCAGGATCACCAGATTAAGCAAGGGCCACCACAGCCAGCGCGGGGTTTCAATCACCCGCCGATCGCTGAGGAATTCCTTGAGATAGCGCCGCACGCTCCAATAATCGGTGGCCTCGGGCGTACCCAGATTAAGCAGCAGCACCCCGATTTTTGGTTGGCGAACGGGGACGTGGTTCGGCGGTAAATGTTCGGACATGGCCTGCTGCAGTCTGGAAGGTTTCTAAGCCGACCATACAAGACCCACTCCCCCACACAAGGCGGCGATGGGTCGCGCCTTAAAAACTGGCGATCAACAATACGACACCAAAGCCCAACACCGCCACCGCGCCAAGCAGTTCCAGCCACCACATCACCGCCGCGCTGGTGGGATTGTCGACCCCACCGATCCGCCGCGCCAGCCCCTTTGCCGTCACCGCCAGCGTCGCCAGCGCCGCCACCGTGATCGCTGTCCCCACGCCCATCAAAAACACCGCCGCAATCCCCGCCGCCAACACCCCTTGCGACAAGGCAAACACCAGCACCACCAACGCCCCCGAGCATGGCCTCATCCCAACAGCAAACACCACCCCCAGCTGCTCGCGCAGCGACCCGCTTGCCACCTGCGCCGGCACAATGTGCAGATGCTCCTGATGGTCGTGTCCATGATCGTGATCGTGATCATGATCATGATCATGCATATGGCTCTTCGCCAGCTTGCGCATGTCGTCGCTGGGCCGAGCATCATGGGAATGCCGGTGACCCCAGCCCAACAGTTTTCGCAGGATCAGCCAGACTCCCAGTGCAGCGACCATGGCGTAGGAGATGATACTGATCCAGTTCGCCGCGTCGCTCATCGCCATGCTGGTCATGCGCAAAACGCCCGCCGCAATCAGCACAAATACGACCGCAACAACCGATTGCATCATCGCCGAGATAACGCTCAGGGAAATCCCGCGCCGAACCTGGGTTTCATTGGCCAGCATATAGGACGAAATCACCACTTTGCCGTGTCCCGGCCCTGCGGCATGAATGACCCCATAGAGAAAACTCAACCCACCAAGCAGCCAAAAAGCTGTGTAGTCGGTCCGTAACTGCCCCAAAGCACTGGTTAGCGCCGCATAGAAATCCCGCTGCAAATCCTGCAGGTCTTTGAAAATCCCGCTCTTTGGCAATGGCAATCCAGGTTCCGAGGGCGGCCCCCCAAAAGGCGCCGCTTTAAACGTTGGGGCGCCATTGTCCGTGGGAACCACGGTTGCCGCTGCTGCACCTCTTGTGGCGCAATTGATCGCAACCAACCCCTGCGTACCGCGCATTGCAGCGGCGATATCGGGCGGCAAAACCAGCACTTCCGGCCCCAGTGCGGCCAGGCGATCGGCCAGTGCCGCGTCCATCTCTGTTGGAGGGACCAACTCAACGGTGCAACCTGGAGGCGCGTTTTCCAGGGTCACGGCCGATGCTGCGGCAAAACTGATCGCGACGTAATATTCGGGGTCACTGATGCCGAACTCTAGCCGCCCGTCTGCGACATAGGGTGCTTTGGCGGCGATTGAATAGCGCAGGGTGGTGCGGCCATTTTCATAGGCAATAGTCTGGTCGCCGACGGGCGTGAAGGCCACCTCGGTGCCATTTTGTCCGGCAAAAGTGTAGAATCCATACTCGGCCAAGCCCTTGATATTGTCGTCGGCGAGGTCCTGAAGCTCTTGTGGGGTAGTGGTTCCGTCATTGTTGGTATCAAGGCCCTGAACCGCCCAAGCCGAAAATGCCTCGTCAAATGTCCACGCGTGGCGGAGGGCCGTCACGGCGCCGCTCTGATCGAACACCACTGTCAGTTGAGCATCGATGAAAATGTGGGGATGCGCGCTGGCGGGCACCACGGCGCCCAAGCAAGCCGCAGACACAACGGCCGCCGACGCGAAAAACTTGCGCATGTACCTCAACCTAAGCTCCATTCCCACTAATCGAGCGGATGCACGGCAAACCAGTCGACCAAATAGTCGATCAGCGCGCGAACCTTGCCGGCGAGATGGCGGCGATGTGGATAGACTGCCTGCAAGGTCTGCCCCGTCGCCATGAACTCACTCAACACCGGCACCAGCGTCCCAGCTCTAATCACCGGGTCGGCGAGGTAGGACGGCAACAAGGCCAATCCAAGGCCCGATGCTGCCGCCTGCATTGCGGCCAGCGGCGAATTGACCCGTACCGGCCCCGTCACCGGGACCGACAGGGTTTTGCCCGCCTCGACAAAACGCCAATTGGATTGCCCCTGCAAATTGGTATCGATGATGCACGGCAGAGTGCGCAACGCGTCCGGGTTCATCGGAATTCCGACGCGCCGCAACAAGTCCGGCGACGCGACGACCAGCACGCGCATATCGGCGATCTTGCGGGCAATCAACGAACTGTCGGCCATGGTGCTGATCCGCAGCGCCACATCGATCCCCTCGTCGACCAGGTCGACGTAGCGATCCTCCAACCGTAGATCGAGACTGACTTTGGGGTATTTGGCCAGAAACGCGAAGATCACTGGCGCTAACGTGCCTTCCCCGAAATTGCGAGGTGCCGACACCCGCAACAAGCCGCGCGGCTCCTTGGTCTGATCTGTGATCGACGCATCCAAATCGTCCAACTGCTGCAGCAAGGCACTTGCTTCGCGATAATAGGCCTCACCAGCTTCGGTCAACGCCAGCTTGCGCGTGGTTCGGTTCATCAATCGAACCCCGAGGTAATCCTCGAGGTCCGTTACATATTTTGACAACAGCGCCTTGGAACGACCATGTTGGCGGGCGGCAGCCGAAAACCCGCCACTGTCAAAGACCTGAACAAAAGCGCGGATGCGGGCAATATCCTGGCTCATTGACGGTCCAGACGGCGCAGATCAAATTGTGCCACGTCCCTGAGAAGGGCCGAAAATCCGGCCAATGCGTGAGCAGCGCTGGCGGCGCCCTTTTCGGCAGTGGCGGCCAGCGCGTTACCAACACTCCCGCGCACATTGATATCCTGCAACATCCACCCCATGCGTGTTTTGCCATGCACCGTCAGGATTTTTGCATCGGCGTCCCACGCGGCCGCCTGGCTGGCGAAGTTGCGCCGTTCCTCCATCCGAACTGTATTCGGCAGGTAATGCAGCATCAGCGAGGTTTCGATGTCACCACCATGGATCCCATAGGCAAGTTCATGATCGGAAAAGAGGCCATCAGGTTGGCCGAACCGCAACCACGAAGCGGAAACGGCCAACATTCCTAACTCCACTCGAAGCCGCGTGGCCAGGAGGTTCACGATTTCCGAGTTTCCACCGTGGCTGGATATGAAAATCAGCTTGCGACCGCCGGAGGCATAGAAAGTTTCAGCGACTGAACCCCAAGTCGATAGCAGGGTTTCGGCGCTCTGGGTAAAGGCGCCAGCAAACCCCTTATGCTCCAAACTGTGGCCGATGGTCTGCAACGGCAGCACGAGTGCATCAATGTCATCATGCGTCATTTCGGCCAGTTCGGCCAAATGCCCACGGGCGATGTCGCAGTCGGTGGATAGCGGCAGATGAGGGCCATGGGGTTCAATCGCCGCGACGGGCAGAACACCAATGGTGTTTTCGGCAACAAGCTCGCCAAACTCGGGGGCGGTCAGCTCCTCGGCGAAGTATATGGGCACGTGCCGCTCCATCCCACATCAATTACAAACGCTTACCCCATCAGCGCCCGGGGAACAACAATTGACCCGCCCGGGTCATGATTAACGATAGGGCTGGGCAGGGATCGACTGACGTTGGCGTTCAGACTATTTTCAAGCCATGTCCAGTCCATCTTCCCGCTCCAGCCTCTATCGACTTATCGAAGCCGCCCAGCTTGCCCAGAAGGCATTGCTCGCCCCCCTTGTTGAACGTGGCCTGGAGGCGGGCGACGACGCCGTGCTGTTTGTGCTCGACCAGCAAAGTGCGACGACCGAACAGTTGTCCACCGCATTGGGTCTGGGCGGCACAGCACTGGACGAGCGTATCAGCCGTCTGATTGAGCGAGACTTGGTCGAACGCCAAACGGTTGATCAACAACAATTCGCTGACCTGGCCCTTACACCGCGCGGCAGCCGGATCTGCGCCGGGCTCGCTGAAAACTGGGCGGTGATTGAGGACGCTCTGGTTGGATCTCTCAACAAGAAACAGCAAAAGCAGTTTGCGACCACACTGAAACAGTTTGCGGTCCTGTTGCGCCAATAGCGCCGGCCGCCAGGCATTCAGCTTCGGTTCATCGACGAAATGCCCTTCTACATGTTCGGGCCATAGTCCGCCCGACCAGAACGGGAGTTTAGATCATGTCTTTGAAGCGCAAATCCGCTATTGGCGGCTTGGCCATGTTGACTTTGATTGCAACCTCGGCTGCCGCCCTTGCCGCCACTGCCTATGCAACCAGTCCAGTCAATGTCCGCACCGGCCCTGGCACAGGCTACCACGCGGTTGATACGCTGCATCGGGGCGAAGCAGTTGACGTCCAGTACTGCCGTGGGACCTGGTGCTTTGTTGAAAAAAATGGCCCCGACGGCTGGGTTTCATCCAATTATCTGGAACGCGGACGACCACGGGTACAACGTCCGCGGCTGCCCGACCCCGACTGGGGCAATGACTGGGACTATCCGGATTGGTATCTCCCAAACCGCCCCTACCCAATTTACCCAAGTGATCCACACAGTCGGGTCTGCTTCAGCGGTCCCAACGGTTACTTCTGTGTTGGCGACTAGCATCGGCAAGTCGCACGATGAGCGATCGAATTGAGGGGCTGCAGGAGCAAGCCTGTGCCCTCGGCCCTTCAGACTCTGAGCATCCCAGATAGTTTCTTGCAGAAATGATCCTGAACGTCGCTTTGCACGTAAATGCACCAAAGCAGCTCTGGGACACACCGTCATGACAAAATATCTGATTCTATACGCGTCCTGCGCCCTTGTGTTTTTTCCCATGGATTTCGTCTGGCTATCGACGATGGGAAAGTCTGTGTACCAGCGCGAAATTGGCAGCCTACTCCTGCCCAATCCCAACCTTATCGTCGCGGGCGCATTCTATCTTGCCTATCTCGTGGGGGTCGTCGTGCTGGTTGCTGCCCCCGCCGAGGGCGACGTCGTTAAAGCACTGGTGACCGGCGCTGTCCTGGGGTTTGTCGCCTACGCAACCTATGATTTGACAAACCTGTCGACGCTCAAGGGTTTCACCGCAACGATCGCTGCAATCGACATCGTTTGGGGTACGGCGCTGACTGCAGTCAGCGCAGCGGCTGGCGTTTGGATCAGCAAGCTATTTAGCTAAGCGTTTAGCTTGGGTATGCGTGTAAAATACGCAGCCAAAAACACAGCAGGCAGGGCGGACAAGTCCAAGCTCCGGGCTGCATGTCACCCGAAGCCTGAACAGTTTAAAGCTGGCCTACTTGGCCATGCTTGATTTGATGAAACCTGCGATCGCCGTCAGAATTCCGCCACCAACAAGACCGGTGACGCCTTGACCCGCAAGCGCGCCGATATCGATAGCGCCGGGTGTGGCGCCAGCTGCGGCCATGCCGGTGACCATCCCGCTCAGACCGGGAATCATGCCCGCAAGCCACGTGCCGCCATAGCCACCAACAGCGCCAGCAACGGTATTGCCGATCGGGCCAAGATCAAGTTTCTTGATAATTTGCCCCACGACATTGCCGCCGGCGCCGCCAGCAACGAGTTGTACGATGAGTGGTAGAATTGCTTCCATTCGACGTCCCCCTATCAGGCCCACAATTGATTTGCGGTGTCCTCGGCAGCAATGCTAGCGCTGAACCTTTCTCAGTAATAGGTCAGCGCTATTGTCTGATAGATTTTTCCGACCCGGCACCGTCTCGCACCACGATTGCTGAAAATGGGTGAACCGGCCTATGGTCTCTCGCAGCGTCCCAGCTCTTGAGTAGACGAATCAACACGATGCCAACAATCCCACAAACACCAGTTGCTTTGGTCACTGGCGCCAGCGACCGCATCGGCGCCGCGATCGCCAGACATTTGGCGTCCAACGGCTATTGCGTCATCATTCACTACCGGTCCGATCCACAAAGGGCAAAATCTGTCCAGGCGGATATACTGGCTGATGGCGGCAGCGCTGCAATCGTTCGTGCCGATCTTGCAAAACGCAGTCAGCGGGCGAGCCTGATCGCCAAGGCCGCCAAACCGTTTGGCGCCCTCTCTGTGCTGGTCAACAATGCCTCGGTGTTCGTACCCGACAGCACGGGCGACCTGGACGAGGCTTTGTGGGATCAGCATTTCGCCGTCCATGCCGAGGCGCCAGTGTTTCTGGCCCGTGATTTTGCCGCTCAGCTGCCTCCCGGCGCCCACGGCAATATCATCAACATCGTTGACGAGCGCGTGCTTCACCTATCACCGGCCTATTTCAGCTACACCCTGTCCAAGTCGGTCTTGTGGACCGCAACCCGCACACTTGCCCAATCACTGGCGCCAAATATTCGGGTCAACGCCATCGCTCCCGGGCCGGTGCTGCCCCATTCGCGCCAGAGCCAAGCCGAGTTTTCGCGCTCCGTGTCCGCCCTGCCGTTGCAGCGCCATGCCGGTCCGACCGAAATTGCCGAGGGCGTGCTGATGCTGCTCAACACAAAGTCGATGACCGGGCAAATGCTGGCTCTCGATGGTGGCGAGCACTTGGAATTTGCTGGCCGTAACGCGCCGACGCCGCGATCATGACCGAACAATCAGCGCCGGTCGGCGCCGAAGTCATCAAGGCCTTCGCACGCACGCTCCCGGCCGCCCCGGGCGTCTATCGTATGATCGATGCGGACAACGAGGTGATCTACGTTGGCAAGGCGCGCAGTCTCAAGGCCCGCGTCACCAATTACACGCGCCCCGAGGCCCTGCCTGTCCGCATCCAGCGCATGGTGGCAGCCACGGCAAATATGGAGTTTGTGCGCACTGAGACTGAATCAGAAGCGCTGCTGCTGGAAGCCAATCTCATCAAGCGCCTCAAGCCGCGCTATAATGTGTTGTTGCGGGACGACAAGAGCTTTCCCTATATCCTGATCGCGACCGAACACGAAGCGCCTGAGCTGATCAAACATCGGGGCACAAGGCGCCGCCAAGGGCACTATTTTGGCCCCTTCGCATCGGTCACCGCCGTTAACCGTACTATCGCGTCGCTGCAAAAGGCATTCTTGTTACGCAATTGCTCTGACAGTTTTTATGCAGGGCGGACCAGACCCTGCCTGCAGCACCAGATCAAACGCTGCGCTGCCCCGTGCACCGGCGAAATCTCGATTGCGGACTATGCCAAGCTCGTCGAAGAGGCCAAGGCATTTCTGAGCGGCCGCTCACAGGGTGTCCGCGACCATATGCAGGCCGATATGAACAATGCGGCAGCGGCCTTGGACTTCGAGCGCGCCGCTTTGTTGCGCGACCGCCTGGGCGCGTTGGCGCTGATCCAAAGCCAGGGCGACGCAACGGCCAAGGCCGTCGAAGAAGCCGATGTGTTTGCAATCCACCATGAGGGCGGCCAATTCTGCGTTCAGGTGTTCTTTTTCCGCGCCTATCAAAATTGGGGCAACCACGCCTTTCGCCCCCGCGCCGACCCCACACTCACCGACGCCGAGGTGCTGGAGGCGTTCGTCGCCCAGTTCTATGAAAGTCGCACGCCACCTCGGCTGGTGTTGCTCAGCCATGAGCTGGCCGAATCCGATTTGCTGGAAGAAGCGCTGACCACACGGGCCGAGCGCCGCGTCCATCTTGAAGTGCCCAGGCGCGGTGAAAAGCGCGACCTGGTCAATCATGCCCTCAACAACGCCCGCGAAGCCCTCGGGCGTCAGTTGGCAGAGGGCGCAACACACCGCTCGCTGCTGCAGGGTGTGGCCGAACTGTTCACGCTCGCAGACGTGCCCCGTCGCATTGAAATTTATGACAATTCCCACATTTCAGGCACCAATGCCGTCGGCGCCATGGTGGTTGCTGGGGAGCAGGGCTTCTCGAAAAAACACTATCGCACCTACAACATCAAATCGACCGACATCGCCCCTGGTGACGACTTCGCCATGATGCGCGAAGTGCTAACCCGGCGATTTACGCGGCTGACCAATGATAGCGACGACGATGCCGAAGACGACAGCACCGGTATGCCCGACTGGCCCGATCTGGTATTTATCGATGGCGGTGCGGGCCAGATGAGCGCGGTGCGGAGCGTCATTGCTGAGTTTAACCTCACCAAAACCGTGACCTTTATCGGCATTGCCAAGGGCGAAGAACGCGACGCCGGCCGCGAGAAATTTTTCATGGAGGGCCGTGAGGCATTCATGCTGCCGCACCGCGACCCAGTTCTGTATTACGTCCAGCGCTTGCGCGATGAAGCCCACCGCTTTGCCATCGGCACCCACCGCGCCAAACGCAAGAAGGAGGCGATCGCCAATCCACTCGACGAGATTGACGGGATCGGCCCAACCCGCAAACGCGCCTTGCTCAGCCACTTTGGCTCCGCCAAAGCCACCAGTCGCGCTTCATTGCAGGATCTTGTTGCCGTGCCGGGCATTTCAGGACAGATGGCGC
This sequence comes from Devosia equisanguinis, assembly GCA_943372435.1. Taxonomy (GTDB): domain Bacteria; phylum Pseudomonadota; class Alphaproteobacteria; order Rhizobiales; family Devosiaceae; genus Devosia; species Devosia equisanguinis_A. The sequence goes on along the minus strand of CALRYQ010000002.1, from coordinate 172,926 downwards.
AACTGATTTACGATCATTTCAACAAAAGCGGCTGAGCGTCACGTGCCTCCATAGACCGCTCGCCGTCGAGCGATCCAGGCGTTAAGGCCTTCTGCAAGCTCGTGTGTCGGCACTAACCGCGCAAACTGCTCGCACTCCACAATCAGCCCCTCGCCAATAGTCATGTTGAGCCCCCGTGTTACGGCCGACAAAATGGCTGATATCGCCGCCGGCGAGTTCTCGATGATCTTGCCTGCCATTTGCATTGCCGCATTCATTAGGTCCTGATGGGGCACGACCAAATTGACCAGGCCCAGTTCTTGGGCTCGTGCGGGGGTAAATGGGTCGCCGCTCAGCAACAGTTCGAGTGCCCGCTTGCGTCCCGCCAGCCGCGGCAGCCTCTGTGTCCCGCCAAAAGTTGGCGGCATCCCCAGCTTGATTTCGGGCTTGGCAAACATCGCCTGATCGCTGGCAACCGCCAGATGCACCGCCTCGACGATTTCGCACCCCCCGCCATAAGCCAGCCCGTTGACGGCAGCAATAATTGGCTTGGGGAAGGCTTCAAGGCGAGCGGTTAGAACCTGCCCGCGGCGAACAAAGGCGGTCGTTGCCGCCAGAGTCCCTCGCGCGATGCTCCCTGCGAACTCGTGAATATCCCCGCCTGCCGAAAATGCCCTGTTGCCTGCCCCGGTCACGATGATCGCCCGGACGGCATCGTCCGCCTCCAGGACATCAAGGCGCGCCAAAAACTTGTCGATCAGCGCGTAACTGAGGGCGTTGAGTTTGGTGGGTCGGTTGAGGGTAATGGTCGCGATGGCATTGGATATTTCGCAGATTATAAAGTCCGACATTTCATCCCTCTCTTGCCGCTCAGTGCTGCTGTTGAGGTTTCATGAAACGGCCTAGTCAGTACACTCACTGGTTAGTATACTGACATCATGCTCAAGAGTGCCGAATTGACCAAAGCCCGCATCGTGGACGCCGCCAGTGCGCTGTTTTATGAGACGGGTATTCGCGCTGTCGGCGTCGATGCCATCGCCGAAAGAGCCGGAATTACCAAGCGCACGCTGTACTACCATTTCGCCAGCAAGGATGACCTTGTCGCGGCCTATTTGTATGAGCGTGACCAGCCCAATCTGGCGCTGTTCGCGCGCTGGTTTGACCAGACAGACGGGCCGGTTGAAGCCAAAATTGTCGGCATGTTTACGAAGCTAGCCCGCAATGCTCGCCATCCAAAATGTAGAGGTTGCGGCTTTCTGCGCACGAGTGCGGAGCTGGCCAATTTACCCGGCCACCCGGCGCTCCGCATCGGGGCTGCCCACAAGAAGAAATTTGAAGCCTTCCTCGCTGCCAAAATATCTGCCGCTGGCATTGGCGACGCTACCGCACTTGCCGCTCAAATTGCCTTACTCATGGACGGGGCCTTTTGTGCGGTGCTCCTGCACAAGGACCCCAGTTACCTTGAACAAGCAGGACGGGCGGCCGAAATTTTGATCCTTGCTGCCCGCTCGGCATTTGGTGGGCAAAGCAGGTGACAAGCCAATAGGCTTGGGTTACACATTCGCCATGACCCGTTCCGCCGCCACGTATTCGTTTTGGTATTTTAGCTATCCGATGCTGGCGGAGGCAGGGACGCGCTTGAACTAGACAACAAGCCAAGACAAAAATCCCTAAAGCCGCCGCCAGCCAAACTGGCGGCTTTTTTGTCGCCATTTGGTCCCCAACCAGGAGCCATTGCCGTGTTGAAGTCCACTGACGATCTGCGCATTCTCGACATCAAAGAATTGAGCACACCCCTGGAGGTGATGCGCGAATTCCCCCGCACCGATGCCGCCACGCGCACGGTGCTCAGTGCCCGCCATGCCTTTCACAACATCCAGAACGGTCACGACGATCGGCTGGCGGTGATTGTTGGCCCGTGCTCCATCCACGACCCAGTCGCCGCCATCGACTACGCCAAGCGGCTGGTTGGACTGCGGGCCCATTTGGGTGATCGGCTCGAGCTCATCATGCGGGTCTATTTCGAAAAGCCGCGCACCACTGTGGGCTGGAAGGGCCTGATCAACGACCCCGATCTTGATGGAAGCTTCAAGATTGATGAGGGTCTGCGCATCGCCCGTAGCCTGCTTCTGGAAATCAACAACCTTGGGCTGCCCGCTGCCGTCGAATTTTTGGACATGACGACGCCGCAATACATCGCCGATCTGATCGCCTGGGCCGCCATTGGCGCCCGCACCACTGAAAGCCAGATCCATCGGGAATTGGCCTCCGGGCTGTCTTGTCCGATTGGCTTCAAAAACGGCACGGATGGTAATGTCCGCATCGCCCTGGACGCTGTCCGCTCGGCCAGCCAGCCGCACCATTTCCTTGCCGTGACCAAAAATGGCCGCTCGGCGATTGCCTCAACCACCGGCAACGAGGACTGTCACATCATCCTGCGGGGCGGCAAGGCCCCTAACTTCGACGCCGCCAGCATTGATGCCGTGTGTGGTGAAGCCAAGTCCGCCGGCCTTCCCCAGATCGTCATGATTGACGCCAGCCACGCCAATTCCGCCAAGAACCCGGAAAACCAACCGATCGTTCTGGCAGACATCGGCACCCAACTCGCCGCCGGTGACCGACGCATCATTGGCGTGATGGTCGAATCCAATCTTGTCGCTGGTCGCCAGGACCTGGTGCCGGGGGGAAAACTGACCTATGGGCAGTCGGTTACCGACGGCTGCATTGATTGGGATACCACGGTGGTGGCTCTGACCAGGCTAGCCGACGCCGTTGTAGCCCGCCGGACGCTGGCCAACCAGGCAGTCGCATAGGGTCAAGCCCCATCAATCAAACAGGCTCGGGGAGAAAGCTGGCCCAATTGGCCAACACGCTCCCCGAACGCTCTTTACCCGCAATCACCGCGCTCGCCAGTTTGGATCGAACCCGGCAAGCGGCCGAGACATCCGAGTGAACGGCAATTGCGGTTAGCTCCGACGGCGCTTTACGCTTTTTGCCGCGCTAACCGCTCTGCGAAGGATATTCCGATGGCGGAAAGCACGAACGTGAAGTGGATCACTGCCACCATCGCCACGATCTGTATGTTTTCCAAACTCAGCTCGCCGCCCAAGTAAGTCTTCAACGCATGAACGCCTGAAATGGAGATGATGGCGAATGCGAGCTTCAGCTTGAGGTTGTAGGTATTGACGTGGTCCAACCAGTCCGGCTTTTTCACGTCCTTGTTGTCAAAGTGTCCGGTGGTCACGAAGAGCGATACACCCGCCAGCGCAACAACCCATACAAGCTGTGCCACCATCGTCATGTCGACCAGCTCAAGCACCTTGATAATCAGGTCGATCTTGCTGAGTTCACCAAACAGCAAGTTGGTCATCAGCTTGTACGCTTCCGTGAGGAACTTTCCCAGGATGCCGAGAATGATCGTCACCAGACCCACGTAGAAGAACAGCATGGTGAATCTCATGCCGTAGAGCAGCGATCCGACCCAGGACAGTAGTTTTTCCATTCTTGCTTACCTTCAACCAACATTCCCCATATGAACGCCGGATTAAGGCGACTTCTGCCCGGTTTTGTGATTTTTCACAAGGCCGTGCCGACGTCGCCAGCCTGAGGCCCTTGTCTGGAGGCTGGCTAGGGTTGGTGAGCTGGAATATTACCGAATTCGCTGTCACCGAGACGCACCTTTCCCGTCGTTTTCGATTGGACACGCGACATCGGAATGCACGAACCAGTCGATTTGATCGGTGGCTGCCGCAATTCCGCGATCATGTGCAGGATATCGGCGAAGAGATTCCGGGGTATGGCGACTTCCGCCATCTGGAACGCGACATAGCGCGCCTGGCCGACAACCTTCGCGCCGATCTTGATCAGCTTCTCCCGCAGCGTCGTCATCGACCAGCCGTTGATCCGCTCCGGCGAATGCAGCTCGCGTGTCGCGCGCCGGATGTCCTTAACAACCTGCTCGGCTGGCGCCTTCGTTGTCACGGGTTTCTTCATCATCTTCAACTCCATCTAGGGTAAAGATGAGCCGCAAACCCTCCGCTACGCAATCATGCTAAACTGTTCCATGGGCGCTGATGGCGGACATGAATCGCATGTCCAGCGCATCAAACTATTGGGTCATCCGGCGAATGCGGGCTTAAGCTTGGTTTTCTGCAAACGACTGAAATCAGTCTTTATCGCCAACAGCACTGTATTGTTCGCCACCAGCCATAAGGTTAAGCACTTCGTCGCGGGTTTTTTCGCCCTTGAGGAATTGTGCGGCAACCTTGCCCTGGATCAAGACCGTGAAGCGATCCCCCACTGCCATCGCGTGCGTGGCATTGTGGGTGATGAAGACGAGCGCGATGCCGTGCGATCGGGCCCGCTTGATCTGCTCGATGACAATGCTGGATTCTTTGACTCCGAGAGCTGCCGTCGGTTCATCAAGGATCAGCAGTTTGGCACCGAAATAGAGGGCTCGCGCAATTGCGAGCGCCTGACGTTCCCCGCCTGACATGGTGCCGACCAATTGCTCGGCGTCCGTGATGCGGCGAATACCCATTTCCCTAATCTGCTCAAGGGCAATGTCCCGAGCTTTGGCGTGATCAAGGCGGCGCAATGGCCCCCAACCTATTGTTGGCTCATTACCGAGAAAGAAATTACGCGCAACGCTGATCAATGGGATGGAGCCGACGTCTTGATGAACCGTGCCAATTCCGAGAGCTTGGGCGTCGCGCGGTGATCGAAAACTGACTGGCTGACCGGCAAAATGGATCGTCCCATGTGTCGGTTGGACCACCCCTGACATGACGTTGATTAAGGTGGACTTTCCCGCGCCATTGTCGCCGAGCAGGCAATGGACCTCGCCAGCATGCACATCAAGGCTGACATCATTGAGGGCCAAATTATTGCCAAAGCTGCGCGAGACATTGTGCAGCGCCATGATCGGAAAAGGGGGGTTTCTCATGATTGCGTCTTCCCGCCCCTTAGAGCCAACTCGCGGATAAGATTGTTGGTCAGCACCGCCACAACGAGGAGAGCGCCCATGAAGGTCGCCAACCAATCGGTGGGCCAGCCGGTGTAAAACAATCCCAAGCTGACGATGCCGTAAATCATGGTGCCAAGCACAATTCCGACCACCGAGCCGAAGCCGCCCGAAAGCAAAACGCCGCCGATAACTGCGGCGATGGCCGACTGAAAGACATAGCCCTGACCAGAAACGGCATTGCCTTGATTGTAACTCACAGCAGAAAGAACCCCAACGACGGCGCTACTGACCGCTGTCCAGACGAACAGGATGAGTTTAACGCGGCTGACTGGCACACCGGCGCGACCAGCAGCCCCCAGATTGCCGCCGGTAGCAAGAATCCAGTTTCCCAGGCGGGTCTGCCTCAGCACCCAGGCTGCGAGTGCCGCGGCGAGACACCACCAGAGGATTGAAACATTGAAATAGTTCCACTTTGCCGACAGCAGGCCTTCAAAAATTCCAGCATCCTTGATCGATACATTGCTCGAACCCGAGAGCAGGCGAGAAAAGCCAAGTGCGCTACCAGCTAGGATAAAATTGGAGGCAAGGGTAACAATGAACGACGGCAGGCGCGTTGCATTGACGAGAAATGCATTGAAGACGCCGACTAAGACCCCCAAACCCAGAGCCATGCTGACTGTGATGTACGGCGAAATTCCATAGAAGCCGGTTCCAAGGGCAACGATGATCGAGGCGGCGCCGACCACCGAACCGGTCGAGAGATCAAACTCACCGGCAATCATCAAGAGGCCGACCGGGATGGCGATGATCCCCAATTCGGCCGAAACGTTCAGCCAGCCGGCGGTCCCGGCCAGTGAAGAAAAGCCGTTAGCGCCACCGACCAAAGCAAAAAAACCGTAGATGAGGACAACCGCAATGGCTGGACCAAGCCACATGATGCGGATCAGCCGATGTATCCAGGTGGGCGCAACCAGAGACTGTTGTGTCGACCGGGGCTGGCGGGGAGCACTGTGCGGTGGGGAAGCGTTCATGGCATCATCGCCTAGTGTTTGAAGCTATTTGGATCATTGTCGCTGGCTGTCTCGGGCCAACGCTCAAACAGGAACTGTGCCTAACACCGGGCAAAGGCGCTCCCGGTGTTAGGCTATCATTAGTTCGCGCCGCGAGAACCGGGGAACTTGTCACCAACGGCAAGCACGTCATTGGCATTGTTGTCGTCAATCAAGAACGGACCAGTATTAACCTCGGTACCGGGAACGAGCCGGTAGCTAACAAACTGGTGGGCCATCAACACACCCAAATAGCCCTGCAAAAACGGCTGTTGATCGACAGCGTAGCTCATCTCCCCAGCGGCTACGGCTTCAAGCACGGTCTTGCCCAGATCAATTGTGCCCAAATCGACGCTTCGACCACTCGCACGAACGACCTTGATCGACTCCAGCGCATCAACCGCAACGGCCGCACCCAGAGTAATCACGCCATCGATCGTCTGATCAACCATGAGCATAGCCCCGATTGCGGTTTGCACTTTTTGGCTATTGCCGATGTCTTCCGAAGCGAGTGTTACCATTTTTGCGGCGCCACCACCCTCAACAATGGCATCAATATAGCCTTTGCAACGCATTTCGAGCACTGGGTTGGCTGCAATCTGGTTGATGCAGAGGCCATTCTTGACCCCATTGGCAACGGCCTTTTTTCCACCGGCCTGGCCCATTAGATAGGGGTCTTCGCCGATGAAACCGATCGCGCCTAGATCGCGCCAAGTGGTGCGTCCGGAATTATAGACGACAACCGGGATGCCTTCGGCGACGGCTTGCCGGATCAGCGGCTCGGTGGGCTCGGGAAAGAAATTGCCGACGACGATGGCCGCCGGGTGACGGGCGATCGCAGCTTCAAAAAACTTAGTGTAGATGGGGACAATGTCGTTGAAATCGGCAGGGGCGACCCATTGCGTTTTGATCCCCAGCTCTTTCGTGGCGGTGTCAAACCCTTGTTCAACAGCGCTCCAGAACGGGTCAGAGCTTGGTCCGGCAAGAAAAATAATGGTGTCATCTGCAGCGTAGGTCACGGTGGCTGGCAAAGCCCCGCTCAGAATTGTAGCCACCAGAGCCGCGGCGCCAAAATGCTTAATTCTCATTTCTACACTCCCCTACTGCGCATTGCGCATTGATTGGGCCATTTTAGGCCGTGACCAGGTCGTCTACCCTCGGCGATCTTGGACCGTCACACATTTAATAGGTATTATGTATTATGTAAACAGATGTTTCTGAGCTGGTTTTCCCGTCACCTCGCCATACCCAGGATGGCATTAACCTCCTTGGCAATGGCCGCCCCAAGGACAGCATGCGATGCCTCATCAAGGTGAATGCCATCGGATCCAACCTTGACGACTTTGTTGGCATCAAAGTGAAAACAGCCGGTTCGGCTTGCGACCTGCTCAAGATAGTTAGCGTGATCGATGGACTTAAGGTGGCCATCGCCCCACATGGCAGGCTCTGCATCGGATGAGATGGCAGCAGGCGTCACAATCAGGATTTCTGGGCCTTTTTCGCCTAACGCATAATGCCCCTTGATCATCTGGATAAGGGTCAGCATTCCGCGGGCTGAATTGAAAGCCGAGTTGGAGTATTGATCCTTGAAGTCGTTTGTTCCCAGCATGATGATAATCAAATCCATCGGCGCATGGCTCTCGATAATGGCGATCAAGGTGCGCGCACCATTCTTATAAATGCCTTCAATTGGGTCGTCGAAAACCGTCGTGCGCCCGCCAAGCCCCTCCTCGACGATCCAGGCCGGTCGATCAAGGTTTGCACCCATGACGTTTGGCCACCGCCGTCCATTGGCTATGCGCTCGGGAGGTTGGGCAATGTTGTTAAATGGTGGGCAGCCCCAGGTGTTGGAATCGCCAAAACATAATATGGTTACCATGCTCTATCCCCTTGCTACCCTGCGGCTTGCTGACTCAAACCCACACCAGGAGTGGTCGGAGTTGCCAGGGCAGCGCTAAGACGTTATAGATCGTACATATTATCTAAGACAAGCGCTGTCGGGATACCTGAAGCTGCTTGTGAGCGTGATCGAGCGGCACCGACTGTGCAGGAACGGCGTTTGCGCCACTCGATTCGAACGAAATTAGGAAATCGAGCATGACCGTTTATCGACGCCCGGACCCGATTCCCATTCACCGCCAATTGGCCGAACCGCTTCCGCAATCGCTGCAAACGGTAAGGTCCGAACTTGACCTACATCTACTGGTGGCGCGGCAGATTTTTGCCGCGATTGTCTCGGGTCCGTTTCCGCAGGGCACGATCTTGCCAGCTGAAAATCTACTATGCAATCAGCTCGGGGTCAGCCGAACAGCCTTGCGCGAGGCCATTAAGGGTCTCGTTTCCAAAGGGCTGCTTGAAACCCGTCGGCGGCGGGGAACGCTGGTTCTTGAAAGAAACCGCTGGAACATGTTGGATGCTGACCTTATCTCGTGGTCGCGTACAATTCCCGGTACAGGCGACATCTCGGCGCAACTCTGGCAGACGGTCGGCCTCACCCAGCCCGGCCTCGCTGCCATCATGGCGGGGCGAAAAACCACAACAGTGCTTACCGGGCCACTTGCTGTGCTGAGCAACCGGGCCAGCCAGACAAATGAAATACCTGCTGCGGTGGCGCAGTTTCACCTCGCGGTCGCCAGGGCAGCGGGCAATCAGTTTGTAGTCTCGCTCACCGCGAGCTGCGTTGGGAACCTCTTGCGCGAGGACCCGGCATTCCTTTCCGGGGTCCTGGCCAAGGTTGGGGCGGAACCTTATGAAAGTGTTGCCCGATCCATTGCCGACGGAAGGGCCGTGGACGCAAGCTCGGCAATGAATCGGCTGTTTGAGGGTGTGCTTGTTGGAGAGACCGCATAGTGGGTTCTTGGGAAGCCGCGAGCCAACAGAGGTCCAGCGCTAACCCTGTTAGGCTGGCTGGCGGCAGCGCATCTGCACAGAGATTTTGACGTTGGCCGATGGGAATGGGCCGCCGCCATAGCAAGATCGACCAATAGTCCTGCATACCTGTCCCACCATACCGCTGGCTCACATGGGTCAGCCACTTGACCGGTGGACATCAATCCTGTTGTGTCCGCCCATGGCCAAACGCTCACAACTGACCTCGATCCCCAATCTGATTACCCTTGCTCGCATCGCTGCAATTCCAGTGATCGCTGGCTTGGTGGCGACCGAAAACCAGACCCTGCGCATGGCAGCTCTAGCGCTGTTTGTGCTGGCTGCAGCCAGCGATTGGTTGGATGGCTACCTTGCGCGAAAGTGGAATCAATCCTCCCCACTCGGCCGTATGCTGGACCCGATTGCCGATAAACTGCTGGTCGGGGTCATGCTGATTGTGTTGGCGTGGGACCACAGCCTAACGGCGCTCGACCTGGTCCCCGCCTGCGCCATTCTGTTTCGCGAGATCTTTGTTGCCGGACTACGCGAGTTCCTTGGCAACACCAAAATCGTGCTGAAGGTGACGCTGCTGGCCAAGTGGAAAACCACGCTTCAATTGGTTGCACTCGCCACTGTTCTTTTGGAGCCGATGGTCCCAGGGCTTGGTTGGCTCAGCTACCTGGTCCTTTGGATCGCAGGTGCATTGACCGTTTGGACCGGGCTCGAGTATCTCCGCGCTGCCTGGCCGCACCTATCGAGCGACCAATGAAGATTCTCTATTTCGCCTGGCTGCGTGAACGCCTCAACCGTGGTGAGCAAGACGTTTCGCCGCCCCAAGAGGTGACGACCGTCGGTGATTTGATTGGCTGGTTGGGACAAGGTGACGACGCCGCAGCTTTGGCATTTGCCAATCGTAGCCTTATCCGCGCCGCAGTCGATACCAGGATCGTCGACCATCAAGCGTCCATTATTGGCGCCAAAACCGTGGCACTCTTCCCACCGATGACCGGTGGTTGAGATGAGCGTGCGAGTTTTATCTGCCCCATTTGATCCGGGCGCCGAAACCAACAGCTTTCTGGCGGCCGGTAACGGCGCTGGCGCCGCGGTGACATTCACTGGGATGGTGCGCTCATCACCAGACAACCCGATCGTTTCGCTGACCTTGGAGTGCTATCCCGAGTTGGCCATCGCCCAGCTCGAAGCGATCCGTGCCGAAGGGCTTCGTCGTTTTGGTCTGGTTGCTGCAACCATCATCCACCGCTATGGCACCATGCACCCGGGCGAGCCGATTGTGCAGGTGATGACCCTATCGCCGCACCGCGAGGCCGCTTTTAAGGCCGCCGAATTCTTGATGGACTACCTCAAGACGGACGCCCCATTCTGGAAACAGGAAACGGGGCCGCATGGCACACATTGGGTCGAGGCCAAGAGCGACGACGATGCGGCCAAGGCTCGCTGGCTATAGGTGGATGCACGGGGTCCAATCAGATTCTAGGTAGGACTACCTGACCAATACCTCGCCACAAGAAAAAAAGCCGGGCATTGAGCCCGGCTTTCTCACAATTTGATTCTGCCTACTCGGCGGCGACGCGCTTGGGTTGGACCTCAGCGCTATATGCATCGATCAGTGTCCGACAGCCTTGGCCTGGCTTGAAACTAAATTCACCAACTTGGGACACCGGCGTAACTTCTGCGGCCGTTCCGGTGAGGAAGCATTCGTCGAAATTGCTGAGCTCTTCCGGCTTCATATGGCGCTCGGTCACGGTGTAGCCATTGCGACGGGCCAGATCAATCAGGGTCTGGCGGGTGATGCCGTTCAAGAAGCAATCGGGCAGCGGCGTGACGATATCCATGCCCTTGATGAAGAACACATTTGCCCCAGTCGCTTCCGCGACATAGCCGCGATAGTCCAGCATCAAAGCGTCGGCAAAGCCATTGGCCATCGCTGCATCTTTGGACAGCGTGCAAATCATATAAAGACCAGCCGCTTTGGCTGTGCATGGAATTGTTTCGGGCGACGGCCGCTTCCATTTCGACCACTCAAGGCGAATGCCCTTGAGTTTTTCCTCGACCGAAAAATAGCTCGGCCACACCCATGACGCGATGGCCAGATGGACTTTGTTGTTCCGCGCTGGAACGCTCAATTCCTCCGAGCCGCGCCAGGCAACCGGACGCACATAGGCATCGACAAGATTGTTCCTGGCTAAAACTTCGCGCTTTGCAGCCTCGATTTCATCCACGGAAAACGGAATGGTAAAATCAAGCGTCTTGCCCGAGCGAATAAGCCGTTCGGTGTGTTCCCGTGACTTGAAGATCTCGCCACCATAGGCGCGCTCGCCCTCAAACACACTGCTGGCGTAATGCAATCCATGCGTTAGGACGTGAATCTTGGCGTCCTTCCACGGAGTAAATTCGCCATCAAACCAGATCCAGCCCTCGCGCTGGTCCATTGGCACGCCTGCCATTTTCCTCTCCCATATCCATCACTGCCAGGGCCAGCATGGCGCTGAAACCCGAATTGTGTCGATCATGCCCCAAGCCCTTGGCAAACTTCAACAGCTTTGGGATAACAAACACCGGCACTTCGATAGGAAGATCATGGCAGCCAACAAAATAAATGTCAACAAGGCTGACATAAATTTCGCGTCCGGTTCGCCAAGCGACATGCCGCTTGACGTGATGGGGCTGTTCTTTTTTGCCTATCGGGATTTTGTCGGCGATGCCGATGCCCTGTTGGAACGGCAAGGATTTGGCCGGGCACATCATCGAGTGCTGTATTTCGTCAATCTAAAACCAGGCATGCCAGTCGCCGATTTGCTCGACATCCTCAAGATCACCAAACAAAGCCTAGCCCGCGTTTTGCGGCAATTGATTGATCACGGCTACGTCGAACAAAAAACTGGACCAACCGACCGACGGCAGCGGCTCCTGCACGCCACCGAGAAGGGTCGCCAGTTCTTTGCGACGCTCTCGGTCGGACAAGCGAGCCGCATCGAAGCGGCTATCGCCAGCCTACCTCCCGATGCAGGCAAATTGGTTCGCGGCTTTTTTGTGGGCATGGTCGATCCAGCCGACCGCTCACTCCTGGATCGGTTGAATTTGACCTACGGCCTCTAGGGTCAAGATCAGCTGCGACCAAGCTCTTCGCTGCGCAGGCGCGCCGCATTCACCGCCCGATCAACCAGCGCCACCATTCCGTCCTCTGCCATGAGGATCGCCAGCGCCGCCGCAGTGGTCCCATAGGGCGAAGTGACGTTGGCGCGCAAGGTCGCGACGGGCGTTTCGTCAGCATCGAGCAGAGCCGCGGCGCCAACGATGGTGTGGCGCGCCAGCATAAAGGCTTGCTCTTCGGTCAACCCTTGTCGAATTCCAGCTTCTGCCAGAGCTTCAACCAAGTGAAAGACATAGGCCGGGCCGGAACCTGAAACAGCCGTTACCACATCGATTTTGGATTCTTCATCAAACCAGACGACAGCGCCGGCTGCCGCCAACAGCGCCTCAGCAATGGCTCTGTCTGTGGCATCGATATGGGCCGGCACCGCGCCGGTCACGCCTTTGCCAAGCTGGGCTGGCGTATTTGGCATGGTCCGAATGACCCGCTGCGTTCCAAGGCGTTGGGTCAAAGTCGCCAGCGAAATCCCTGCAGCGATCGAGATCACCAATGTATCTGGGCCGATGACACCACCGAGGTCTGCAAGCACTGAGCCCATGATCTGCGGTTTCACCGCCAAGACCAGCACAAGCGGCCGAACACCGGCCGCCGACCCTTGTAGCGTCACGTCGTTGGACCTCGCGAAATCGACGGCCTCCGGCCCCGCCTTCGGATCGACCAAAATCAAATTGCCTGGCTTCAGGCCAGACGCCAGCCAACCCCGCGCCAATGCAAGACCCATCTTGCCGGCCCCAATCAGAACCAGAGGACCAATGTCTTTGAGGGAATTGGAGGTCACGCTTCGCCTACGGTCTCGAACATAACGTGGCTCAGGGCATCGGCAGCACTTTTGCCGGCCCAAACGACAAACTGGAATGCCTGATAGTACAGATCGCAACTGTCACTGGCCGACCGCAACAGCGCCTCACATTGCTGTGGCGTAACCTCGGCGCCGCCAGTCAACAGATGGGAATTGCGGAATAGCACCACGCCCTCTTTGTTCCAGATGTCGAAGTGCCCAATCCACAACTGCTCATTGATCAAGGAAATCAACTGCTTGATTTCCGACCGGCGTCCATCGGGGACCTTCAGGTCAAAAGCACAGGCAATGTGCAACGATTCCAGATCTTCCATCCAGTTGAAGGTAACGTGGTAGTCGCACCAGCCACCCCGAACCGAAATCGAAATCTCATCGGCATCCTGCCGCTCAAACGTCCAGTCGTTGATCGCAGCGATGTGCTCGATAATGTCGACCGGGTGCACAACACGGTCCGGCTCGATCTGCAGAAGTGACATTGACGGGTCCCGTCCTGACAACTCGTGGGTGGAAGCGACCAGCAGTGCCGGTCGACTTAACGCAAGGGGTACAAATGAACTTGCCGCACGCATGGAGCCTACGAATCGTCCTTATGCTCGGACCCTACACCGCCCATGTGATTTGGGGGACGCAGAGGCAGCAAAGGACGGAATTCTCTTGTGGATGATCGGACAAAACGCGTTAACAGAGGGTTAACGCGTACGGCAGACGACCCCGCCATCGCCGCTAGAACAGGCCTTCCGGGTTGGCCCAGCCGGTGGACAGAGCCGGGCCCCATTGGTCAAAACCATTGTCCTGCGCCTGGCGCGCGGCCCCGTGATGGTCATATTCCACCACTCTGATACTGGTGGACCACTTGCCATTGCGCCGCTCAACAATGGCATAACGGGCGTCGGGCGACCCATGAACCAGCTGCAACCCGACACTGCCCGGGTTGATGATCAAGCGTCCGTCCCGCAACCGCACCGAACGGGCGATATGGGTATGGCCACACAAAATAATCGGACATTGAATACCCTCAGCATGGCCGACAATGCTGGCTTCGGAGGGCAAGGTCGTTTTTCGATCATGCCAGAAATTGTCGAGCCAGACCTCTGTGTCACTGGCGGGCGTGCCGTGACACATAAACACCTCACCATTAAACAGCGCGGTCGCAGGCATCGCCGTCAGCCAGTCGAGATGCGCGCCCGTTAGCCGCGAGCGCGCAAAGCGGTCAATTCGATCACGCTCGTTTTCATCGTTTGCGAGCACCCAACGATCATGATTACCGGCAATAATGGGACCACTAATCTGCATCAACCGGTCAGCGGCACCGGCCGGATCAAGCGGACCGCTGACGTGATCGCCAAGACAGAGGACGGCATCAACGCTGTGCAGATCAACGTCCTCAAGCACCGCCTCGAGAGCGAGACGATTGCCATGGACATCTGATAGGACGGCGAAGCGCAAGTTCAGCTGGTCTTCTTCTTGGGCTGCAACGCTGCTAGATCCTTGCGCAGTTGCTCGATTTCGTCACTTTGCACCTGGACCAGCTCACGCAACGCATCAAAATCGGCCCGTTTGACCAAATCCATGTCAGCGACGAGGCGATGTGCCTGGGACTTGACCGCCGTTTCGACTTCGCGACGAACACCGTCGGCGACACCGGCCGCTTCATTCATCACCCGGCCCAACCCGTCTAGGAGTTTGCTGTTCTGGCTCATGACCCACCTTTGACCAAATTGTGCGCCCAACGGCGCCTTTGCCAGATATGTAGGCGAGCGGACCTGACTTGACCAGAGCGGGCGAAGCGGCAATGGTCCGCTCAAACCGTCCGGAGCCCATTTTGCCCTTCCCCAATATTGATCCAATCGCCTTCGCTATTGGCCCGTTCGTTGTGCGCTGGTACGCCCTGGCCTATCTGGGTGGTGTGTTCATTGGCGCCGTCTATGGTCAGCTCATCTTGGCAAATCGGTCGCTTTGGGCCAATAACGCGCCCCCGTTCAAGCCCGCCGAAATCTATGATTTTGCCTTTTGGGCGGTGCTGGGGATCGTGCTGGGTGGTCGCCTTGGCTACGTGCTGTTCTATAATTTCCCGCACTATATGTCGCACCCGTTTGAAGCACTCGCCTTGTGGGATGGCGGCATGTCCTACCATGGCGGAATGCTGGGCATCATGGCGGCCGTGCTGCTGTTTACCCGCGCCAAAGCCGGCAATTTGCTGTCCGCGCTCGACCTGTTGGGCGCCGTGGCAACAATCGGCATCTTCCTCGGACGCCTGGCCAATTTCGTCAATGGCGAGCTCTATGGCGCTCCGACCAACATGCCTTGGGGCGTCGTATTTCCCAGCGACCCGCTGCAGCTTGCTCGCCACCCCAGCCAGCTTTACGAGGCAGCGCTTGAGGGCCTGCTGTTGTTCGTCGTCATCCGCTTTGTAACCCATATCAGCTTTGGCCTGCGCCGCCCCGGTCTGGTCGCCGGCATATTTGCGATCGGTTACGCGGTTTCGCGCATTGCTGTCGAATTTGTGCGGCTCCCCGACCAGCAGCTTGGCTATCTCTATGGCGGCTGGCTCACCATGGGCATGGTCCTCACCACGCCGATATTGCTCGGCGGCATCATGCTCGCGGGCTATGCCTTGAGGCAAAAGCGTGGCCGATAGTCCTTCCCTATCCGAGCTGATTGCGATGCAGATTCGCGCCAATGGCCCGATATCGGTCGCCAATTTCATGGGTTTGTGCCTGACCCATCCGACCAAGGGCTACTACAAGTCCGCCGACCCTTTGGGCGCCAAGGGCGACTTTGTTACCGCACCCGAAATCACCCAGATGTTTGGGGAAATCATCGGCTTTTTCGTCGTCAACCTCTGGCAGCAGATGGGTTCACCCAAGGCCTTCACGCTGCTTGAACTGGGCCCGGGCCGTGGCACGCTGATGGCTGACATGCTTCGTGTCGCCTGCCGTGCTGAAGGGTTTCGTGACGGCCTGGATCTTCGGCTGTTTGAGACCAACCCAGCCTTGATCGCCGAGCAGCATGGCCGCCTCGAACCCTATGGGCCACAATGGATCAACGCCCTGGACAAGGTCGGCGACGGCCCATTGCTGGTTGTGGCCAATGAATTTTTTGACGCCCTACCGATCCGCCAATTCGTACGCGGGGCGCAGAGCTGGAATGAGCGGGTCATCGGCCTTGACGGTGAGAATTTGCGCTTCGGCCTGTCACCGGCTCCCATACCCAATGCGGCATTGCCGAGTGCAGTCCAAGACGCGCCGGTCAATGCGGTGTTTGAGGTCGCCTTGGCTGGTGGCGAAGTGATGTCGCGCCTCGCCAAGAGCATATCCACGCTTGGAGGAGCAATCCTTGCCATCGACTATGGCTATGCGACGAGCCAAACCGGGGAGACACTGCAGGGCGTGCGCAATCATGCTTTCGCACCAATATTAGCCAGCCCGGGTCAGGTCGACCTTTCCGCCCATGTGGACTTTGAAGCGCTCGCCACCGTCGCTGCTAAAGCGGGCCTGGCAGTGCAACCCTTGGTCGCGCAGGGGCAATGGCTGACCCAGCTCGGCATCGACGCGCGCGCCAAAGCGCTCGCAAATGCCAATCCCGGCGCTGAAACCTCAATCGCTGCCGCTCATGCCCGCCTGACCGACCCCGAACAAATGGGCACGCTATTCAAAGTATTTTGCGCCGCAAGCCCCGGTCTGCGGCCGATCGGGTTCACGTCATGACCGTGCCATTTCAACAAAGTGAGAGCCTTTCAGGGATTGCGCACGGCTTTTTCGGGCGGCAGGGCGGCGTTTCGTCAGGAAGTTATGCCGGCCTAAATGTCTCGGAGACCGGCGGCGATGATTTTAACCTGGTGGCCGAGAACCGCCGATCTGCCGCTTCGGCGCTGGGTTTCAAACCCACCCAGCTCGCGACACTCAAACAGGTCCACTCTAACCGCATTGTGACAGTGACAGCCGCCTCCAATCTGGACGACCGCCCCGAAGCTGATGGATTGGTCACCAATTGTGTCGGCATTGTCCTTGGTGTTCTCACCGCCGATTGCGCACCCATCTTGTTTGCCGATCCAATTGCCGGAATTGTTGGTGCGGCTCACGCGGGATGGCAAGGAGCGGTCAATGGGGTTATCACCAACACTGTTGATGCAATGCTTGCCCTCGGTGCCCTACCCTCCCGCATCATCGCAACGCTTGGTCCGACCATCAGCCAGCAGAACTATGAAGTCGGCCCCCAATTCATGGCTGAATTTCTGACGCTGCACCCGAATGGACGCGACCATTTTGTCACGCCGGCGGGTGGCCGCGAGCACTTCGATTTGCCTGGTTTTATCACCGCCGAACTGCAACGCCTGGGGGTTGGCACGATCACCGATCTGGGCATTTGCACCTATGGTGACCCGGAGCGTTATTTCTCCCACCGCTTTGCCACCCATGCTGGGCGAACCACCGGCCGACAGATCGCGCTGATTGGCATGCACTAAACCAGCGCGATAGGCCATTTGGTGCATTGCGATACCGCCAATCAGCCTATACAGGTGCGATCGAAACTGGATGGGTCGCTCCTCGACCCATAATGAGCACAGGATCGCGCAATGAAGCTGGTGACCGGCAACTCCAATCGTGCCCTCGCGCAAGCCGTCGCAAGCTATCTTGAACTTCCCCTGACCGACTGCACCGTCAAGCGTTTTGCCGACAAGGAAGTCTATGTCGAAGTGCACGAGAATGTGCGCGGCGAGGACGTATTCATCCTGCAGTCGACCAGCTTCCCGGCCAACGACAATCTGATGGAATTGTTGATCATCACCGATGCCCTGCGTCGCTCATCGGCTCGGCGTATCACCGCTGTGCTACCCTATTTCGGTTATGCTCGCCAGGATCGTAAATCAGCCTCGCGCACCCCGATCTCGGCCAAGCTGGTCGCCAATCTGATCACTCAGGCCGGGGTCAATCGCGTGATCACGCTGGACCTACATGCCGCACAAATCCAGGGTTTCTTCGATATTCCCGCCGATAATCTTTACTCGGCCCCCGTCATGGTGCGCGACATCCAGGACAATTACGACATCTCCCAGCTTATCATCGTCTCGCCCGACGTCGGCGGCGTTGCCCGCGCCCGCGCTACGGCCCAACGTATTGGCGCTGACCTCGCCATCGTTGACAAGCGACGCCCGCGAGCCGGCGTATCGGAAGTCATGAACATCATTGGCGATGTGACCGGCAAGCATTGCATCCTGATCGACGACATTGTCGACAGCGGCGGGACCCTGATCAATGCCGCCGAAGCCTTGCTGAATTCTGGCGCCACCGGCGTTTCCGCCTATATCACCCATGGTGTGCTTTCCAACGAAGCCGCCAAGCGGGTGGCCGCGTCCAAGCTGAAAGAATTGGTGATCACCGATTCCATCGAAGTTCTCGACACCAATTCGGCACCCAATATCCGCCGTATCAGCATCGCGCCGTTGATCGGGGAAGCCATTGCCCGCACCGCCAGCGAACAAAGTGTGTCGAGCCTTTTGGACTAAGGTTAGATCTTTCCAAACACGCGATGTCATTCCGGCGCAGGCCGGAATCCAGACGGCGATGCATTTGCCGCATCCCACATCCATCCCGATTTGCCGTGCAAAACACCGACTTTGGCAGGTGGATGCCGTTTGATGATGTTCGGACCAAAGTTGCGGAAATGGTCCGCTCCACTCCGCCTGGATTCCGGCCTGCGCCGGAATGACACCGTGCGCTTTGAAAAATTGGTGTGCTAAAACTGCGGGTCCGCAAAGTCTCCCACGCCTGTCGAAATGGCGCCCCCTCGCGCGACATTCTCCTGAGAGCCTATGATGGCGCCGTAAGGAGACCTGCGATGAGTATCTGCTGATGCTATTTGCTGACGAATGAGCAAACTGCCATTTGCAGCCATGCGGGTTGAATATCCCCCGGTCTTCCGCTATTACCCGCCCCATGAAGCGCTCGTCACCCCTGGAGGACGGGCGCGTATGGCGTTGTAGTGACCCATACACCAACCCATGAATGGAAATTCCATGGCTGCGACCAAAGAGCTCAATGCTCAGGCGCGTTCGCTTGTCGGCAAGGGGGCCGCTCGTGAATTGCGTCGTCAGGGTTTGATCCCTGCTGTTATTTATGGCGACAAGAAGCCCCCCGTTACGATCGCCCTCGCCTTCAAGGATGCCCAACGGGCAATCTATGCTGGCGGCTTTCTTTCTCACGTCATCACCCTTGATGTTGATGGCGAAAAGCACCGGGTAATCCCACGTGACTATCAGCTTGATCCAGTTAAGGATTTTGCGTTGCATGTTGACTTTTTGCGCGTCGGCAAGAGCACCAAGCTCAATGTCCAGGTGCATGTGAACTTCATCAACGAAGAGGCAAGCCCAGGGCTCAAGCGTGGTGGTACGCTGAACGTCGTCCACCATACGCTCGATCTGACGGTCAGTGCGGACAATATCCCCGAAGAGATCACGGTCGACCTGACCGGCCTCGATATCGGCGATACCATCCACATTTCCTCGATCAAATTGCCAGCAGGCGTCGTCGACCACAGCCACGAGCAGGACGTGACGATTGCAACGATCGTTGCACCATCGGCGCTGAAGTCGTCTGAAGGCGGCGAGCCTGAAGCAACGCCAGCCGCATAAGGCTGACGGCGCGACGATTGTCGATTGCGCGAGGCGGCCTTAGGGTCGCCTCGCGTCTTTTGGGAGGTTCGCTTGAAGCTGATTGTCGGTCTTGGCAACCCGGGCGACCAGTATCGCCACAACCGCCACAATATTGGCTTCATGGCTGCTGACGCGATCGCGCGCCACCATGGCTTTTCCCCGTTCAAAAACAAGCATGCTGGACTTCTTGCAGAGGGCAATGTTGGCGGCGAGCGCGTTTTGCTGCTCAAGCCGCAAACCTTCATGAACCGCTCGGGTGACAGCGTCACTGCCGCTGCCGGTTTCTTCAAGATCGCGCCCGAAGATGTCGTGGTGTTTTACGATGAGTTGGATCTGGTGCCTGGAAAGGTCCGGGTTAAGATTGGGGGTGGCAATGGTGGGCATAATGGGCTGCGCTCCATCGATCCCCAATTGGGCCTGACTTACAAACGGGTTCGTCTGGGCATCGGGCACCCGGGTCACAAGGATGGTGTGACCCATCATGTGCTGGGCGATTTTTCCAAGCTCGACCACCTCTGGCTCGACCCGTTGCTTGACGCCATCGCCAAAAACCTGGAGCTGGTTTTGGCCGGTGACGACAATGGCTTCATGAACAAACTGGCGTTGGCAACCAAAGCGGTAGACGAGCCTGCCGCCAAGCCGGAGCCAACGGGTCAGAGCCACATCCGCGCTGCCCGCCCGGCCAAGCCGCAAGTCGCTGTTCCCGACAGCGGGCCGATGGCGGCGATGTTGAAAAAACTGTTCAAGGGCGAGTAAGGGATCAAAACCCGCATCGCCCGCCCGCCTCCGACCACGCATTGACTTATCCGCCCATCCGCCACATGTGGGGGGCAACATTTTCTGGAGTTTCCCATGGGTTTCAAGATGGGCATCGTTGGCCTGCCAAATGTCGGCAAGTCGACCCTTTTTAACGCACTGACCCGGACTGCAGCGGCCCAAGCCGCCAATTTCCCGTTTTGCACCATCGAGCCGAACGTGGGTGAAGTATCGGTCCCCGACGCCCGCCTCGACCAGTTGGCCAAAATCGGCAAATCCGCGACCAAACTGCCGGCGCGCATGAGTTTTGTTGATATCGCCGGCTTGGTCAAAGGCGCCTCCAAAGGGGAAGGCCTGGGCAACCAGTTCCTCGCCAACATTCGCGAGTGCGACGCAATTGCCTATGTGCTGCGCTGTTTTGAAGATGGCAACATCATCCACGTCGCCAACAAGGTCGACCCGCTGGCCGACGCCGAAGTTGTCGAAACCGAACTGATGCTGGCTGACCTTGAGAGCCTGGAGAAACGCCGCAACGGCGTTGAAAAGAAAGCCAAGGGCGGGGACAAAGACGCCAAGCTGGTGCTGGATCTGATCGATCGATCGCTGGTGCTGTTGCGTGAGGGCAAGTCAGCCCGCCACGTCAAGCGCGACGCCGACGAAGAGAAGGTATTCTGGGAACTGCAATTGCTGACGTCCAAGCCAGCGCTCTATGTCTGCAATGTCGACGAAGCCTCGGCTTCCGATGGCAACGCCATGACCAAATTGGTGGCCGACTATGCCAAGCAGCACAACGCAGCCACAGTGGTGATTTCGGCCGAAATTGAAAGCCAGTTGGCCCAGCTGCCTGATGCGGAACAGGCAGAATATTTGGAAAGCCTGGGGCTGCACGAACCCGGCCTCAACCGCTTGATCCGCGAGGCCTACGGCTTGCTGGGCCTACAGACCTATTTTACCGTCGGCCCCAAGGAAGCGCGCGCCTGGACTATCCACAAGGGCGACAAAGCTCCGGCCGCTGCCGGCGTCATCCACTCCGACTTTGAACGCGGCTTTATTCGCGCTCAAACCATCGCCTTTGACGACTATGTCGCGCTTGGCGGCGAAGTTCCCGCCAAGGAAGCCGGCAAGGCTCGCGATGAAGGCAAGGAGTATGTGGTCAAGGACGGCGACGTTATGCTGTTCAAGTTCAACACCTAGGCCAGCCCAGCCGCCCTCAATCACCATTGAACGCAGCCCCACCTATCGGTTGGCACATGCCAGCAAGATGGGGTCGCACCTTGGCGGCCCCAATTCAAATCCTGACGACAACACTGTCAGCACCGCTTCCCTATCCCCGCAAATTCTGCGACAGCTAGAGGGTGAATGGAAACGGGAAGCCGGTGTGAAGCCGGTGCCGCCCCCGCGACTGTAACAGACGACGCTTCGCCCTGGGTTTAACGCCCCGCCACTGGCCACAAACCGGGAAGGTGGACGAAGACAGCCTGGAGCCAGGAGACCGCCCATTTGCCAACAGCCCGGGACGGTGGGTCCCTTTAAGGAGCATGATGCGCGCACTTCTCGTTCTGGCCTTTGCCTTATCCTTCCCGACCATCGGTTTTGCCCATACCGGTCATGCGGGGGGTTTTGATCTCGTTCAAGGCTTTGCCCACCCCATTGGCGGGGTCGACCATGTGCTGGCGATGATCGCCGTTGGCGTCCTTGGCTTTGTGCTGGGCGGGCGGGCGCTGGTTTTGGTGCCCTTGAGTTTTTTAGCCATGATGGCGGCTGGCTTCGTGCTCGGCGCCTATGGGGTCGCCATCCCATTCGTTGAATTCGGCATCGCCGTCTCGAGCATTGCCATCGGCGGCGCTGCCGCCTTGGGCAAGCCCATTCCAACCGCTGGCGCCATGGCGCTGGTGGGGGTGTTTGCGGTGTTCCACGGCCATGCCCATGGTACCGAAATGAGCGATGTGACGATGGTGTCGAATTATGCGATTGGATTGGTCGCGGCGACAGCCCTTTTGCACCTGTCGGGCATGGTGGGCGCAACCATGCTGAAGCGCTTACTGGGACATCACAGCACCAGGGCCATCCAAATGATCAGCGCCACCCTAGCGCTTGGCGGCCTCGGCGTGCTGCTCGGCTGGATTTGAAGCAAACGTCATGGCCAATCCACTGACCGCTGATCGTCGCCACTTCGAGGACCTCGCCATCGGCGAGGTCATTGACCTAGGTGCCATCACCGTCAGCAAGGACATGATCATCAGCTTTGCCCGGGAATTTGATCCGTTCCCATTTCACCTGGACGAGGCGGCGGCGAAGGCATCCCTGCTCGGGGGGCTAGCATCGAGCGGCTGGCAAACCGGGGCTCTGACCTTGCGCCTATTGGTGGATCAGTTCTTGTCAAAAGTGGCTGCCGCAGGCGGGTTGGGTTTCACCGATTTGAAGTGGAAGAACCCGGTTATGGTCAACGACACCATTGGCGGTACCGTCACCATTACCGAATTGCGCCGCTCGGCCAGCCACAAACAATGGGGCATTGTTACTTTGGATTTCGATGTTCGCAACCAGAAGCGGGCGACGGTCTTGACCATGCGGCTGGCCAATTTGGTCGAGGTTCGAACGCCATGACCCGCTGGTTTGAGGACATTGTCATCCACGAAGTGTTTCCGTTGGGAAGCCACAGCTTCACCGCCGAGGAAATTATTGGGTTTGCCAGCCTCTACGACCCCCAATACTTCCACGTCGATGCCGAGGCGGCCAAGCACAGCCATTTCGGCGGACTGGTAGCCAGCGGCTGGCATACGGTCAGCGTTGGACATCGCAAAATGGTTGATGCCTTGTTCGCTGAAGAAGACAGGCTGCGGGCGCTTGGCAGCGAACCCGGCGTTTCCGGCCCGTCTCCGGGGGTCAATTCCATGGAATTCAAGGCGCCAGTGCGCCCCGGCGATACCGTGACCTATTCGCTGGTGGTGACCAGTAAGCGGGCGTCAAACTCAATTCCAGGCTGGGGCCTGTTGTTTAACCGCCTCAACGCGGTCAACCAGCGCGGCGAGCTGGTTTATCATGCCGAACTGGTCGCTTTTTCCAAACTCCGCGATTATGTCATGCCCCTGCGGCTGAAATTGCTGCTGGCGGTGACCAAACTGCCACTGATTGGCCCGCTGCTGCGGCGCAGCACTTGAAAGCGCGACCCGACGCGGCCAATCTGCCCTCATGAACCGAATCATCGCCACAATCGCTGCGCTTTGCCTGTGTGCTACCCCGGCCATGGCCCAAGGCTATGTTGGCAATTGGGGTTGCAAGATTAACGGCGTCAAAGCCGGAATCCTGACAATTTACGGCGAAGGCTATGGCTTTGCCTCAACGGTTTTCGGTGATCCAAGTTCGGGAACCGGCGCACTGACCCCGTATACCGACGGCGTCGGCTTTGTCGACGGGCCGCTGATGACTGCCGGCGGCATCGTCGCGGGTCGCATTGTGGCCGACGTTGCGGCTGGCGTCGCGGTGCAATTGGAGAGCGCCACAGCCATTGTCATGCTGTGCACGCCGCGTTGAACCGAACCGGCGGTTCGGGTGCCTGGCCACCGGGCCGGCAGACAACTCAGTGCCCGTCGAACGTCATGACATTGTAGATCTGGACTGTCTCGGCGCGTAATTTATCAGCCCCACCCAGATCTGGCAGATCAATGACAAAGGCAGCATGATCGACGGTGGCGCCGGTGCGCCGCAACAACCCAACCGCGGCAATTGCCGTGCCCCCGGTTGCGATCAAATCATCAACCAGCAGCACCTTGTCCCCTGCCTCCAGAACATCAGCATGGATCTCGATCGTGTCGACCCCATATTCCAGCGCGTAATTCTGGCCGATGGTTTCACCGGGCAATTTGCCCTTTTTGCGGATGGGAATGAAGCCAACGCCCAGCGCAATGGCCACCCCGGCCCCAAAAATAAAACCACGCGCTTCAATGCCGGCAACATGGGTAATGCCAAGCCCCCGGTGGGCGGCCGCCATCCGCTCCACACTTTCCTTGAACCCCTGAGGGTGCTCGATCAGGGTGGTAATGTCCCGAAACAAGATCCCCCGCTTGGGATAGTCCGGAATGGTGCGCACCATGGATTTGAGATCAAGCGTCATCGGTAAAACCTGTAACGGAATTTTATTGGGGGCGACGACCAACCAGATGGCGGGCCAGAACGCCAGCCCCATAGGCCGCATTGCGCGTCGCCGTCACGGCGGCATCACGGGCCTTCGGGTTGGCGAAAACCGTACGGGCACCAGCCCGGACGACCGGGTTTCGGGCGAGTTTTGCGGCCGAACCGAGAACCGCCACGACAACTTGAACGACTGACATTGGTGGCCCCTTGTTTCGATGCTGGAAACCATAGTTGGCAAGCGCCGCTGCGCTTGGCAAGGGGCTGCAGACTCTGACAAGAAAAAGGGCCCACTGGGGCCCCTAATCACTTTATCCGATGTCAGATCAGTGTTCGATGCCCTGCCACAGCTTGCGCTTGGTGGCATACATCAAACCGGCAAACAGCACGAGAAACAGCAGAACCTTAAAGCCGGTTTCCTTACGCGACACCAGGCCAGGCTCGGCCATCCACATCATGAATGCCGACACATCCTTGGCATATTGCTCCACAGTCAACGGCACCGCTTCCTGCCCTTCGGCAGCAGCATAAGCCACGACATCGTCCTGCAGCGGCGGCGCCATGCCGATGGCATGGCCGGGGAAATAGTGATTGTAATATTTGCCGTCCGGCAGTGCAAAGCCTTCTGGAGCCTGCTCTTCGTAGCCGGTCAACAGGGCATGAACATAATCAGGTCCGCCTTCCGAATAGGCGGTGAAGTAATTGAAGACCCAGAAGGGGAATGGCTCCTTGACGCCGCGGGCCTTGGCCAGCACCGAAAAGTCCGGTGGAACTACACCAAAGGCGTCAATCGCATCCTGGTTGCTGGCGAATGGCGACGGAAATTTGTCAGCCGCAACACCCTTGCGGGTACCACCTTCGACAGCGGCGTCGACGATGTCGTATTCAGCCGCCAGGGCTTTCACCTGCTCTTCGGAGAACGATGGACCGCCCTCCTCGGCTAACGTGCGAAACGCGATCAACCTTGCGCTGTGGCAGTTGGAACAGACTTCGCGAAATACCTGAAAGCCGCGTTGCAGCTGATTGGTATCGTAGGTTCCAAAGATGCCAGCAAAGCTCCAGTGCTGCTTTTCGACTTGCGGAGCCGCGTGTTCCTCTGCCGCCAGAACCGGGGCAGCACTCAACGCTGCAAAAATTGCAATTGCGAGGATGGTCTTGATTTTGAACATGTTACCTGGCCCCGCCGTCACGAATGGGCTTTGCCAAGAACACTCTCGGAAATGCTGGTCGGCAAGGGCCGAGGCGTTTCAATGCGCGAGAGGACCGGCAAAACAACTAGGAAGTGGATGAAATAATAGGCGGTGCAGATTTTGGCCAACACCACATAGATGCCTGTGGCGGGCGCGGCGCCAAGATACGTCAGGGCGACGAAATTCACCACGAACAACCAATAGAACCATTTGAACATTGGGCGGAACGTACCCGAACGGGTCTTGGATGTATCAAGCCAGGGCAGGAAGAACAGGATGACGATGGAGCCTGCGAAGAAAATCACGCCGCCCAGTTTGCTATCGATGAACAGGATATTGAAGTCGATGGCGCGCAGGATGGCGTAGAATGGCAGGAAGTACCATTCCGGAACGATATGTGGCGGCGTCACCTGGTTATTGGCCATGATGTAATTGTCCGGATGCCCCAGAATGTCGGGAGCAAAGAACACAAACCAGGCAAATGGGATGGCGAACACCACAATCGCGAACAGATCCTTCATCGTGTAGTACGGATGAAACGGTACCGTATCGCGGCTGGATTTCACTTCGACGCCGACCGGATTGCTATTGCCGGGCACATGCAGCGCCCAGATATGCAACACGACGACCGCGGCGATCACGAATGGCAGCAAATAGTGCAGCGAGAAAAAGCGATTGAGCGTCGGATTATCGACGGCAAAGCCACCACGCAGCAATTGCAAGATCGGTTCGCCAACGACCGGGATGGCGGCAAAAATATTGGTGATCACGGTGGCGGCCCAAAAGCTCATCTGGCCCCATGGCAGCACATAGCCCATGAACGCCGTCGCCATCATCAACACGAAGATCAACACGCCCAACAGCCACAGGATTTCGCGGGGCGCCTTGTAGGAGCCAAAGAACATGCCGCGGAAAATGTGGATGTAGACGGCGGCAAAAAACATTGACGCGCCCACCGAGTGGACGGCCTGGATGATGCGACCACCATTGACGTCGCGGCGAATGTGCTCGACCGAGTCAAACGCCATTGCAGCGTTGGGGGTATAGTGCATGGCCAAGACGACGCCGGTGACAATTTGTACCACCAGCATGATCGCCAGGATCGCACCAAAGGTCCACCAATAATTGAGGTTCTTTGGGGTCGGAAAATCCATCAAATGTTCTTTGGAGAACCTGATGATGGGCAGGCGGTCGTCGAGCCATTTCTCGACGCCGGAGCCTGGTGTGTAGCTTGAGTGTTCTGACATCGGAAACGCCCCCATTAACCGATCTGGACCAGCGTATCGCTGATGAAATTGTATGGCGGCAACACCAGGTTTTTCGGTGCCGGTCCCTTACGAATCCGGCCCGCAGTGTCGTAGACCGAGCCATGGCAAGGGCAGAACCAGCCATCATATTCGCCCGATTCACCGACCGGAATGCAGCCCAAATGGGTGCAATTGGCGATCATGATCAGCCATTGTGCGTGGCCTTCCTTGACGCGCGCCTCATCGGGTTCAGGATCCTTGAGCTCGGACAGCGGCACGGCCTTGGCAGCTTCGATTTCCTTGGCGGTGCGATAGCGCACAAACACCGGCAGACCGCGCCACAAGATCGTGACCGACTGGCCTTCTTCGATACCGTCCAGGCTAAATTCGATACTGGCCAAAGCCAGGGTCGAGGCATCCGGGTTCATCTGGTTGATGAGCGGCCAGACCGCGGCGCCGACGCCGACGACGCCAACTGCCCCTGATGCAACGAACAGGAAATCCCGTCGCGTCGCTGTCGTTTGATGTTCTGCTTGCGTAGCCAAGGTTACGATCCCCGTCCTAGACACATGAGACGCGCCGGCATTGGCACCCTATATCCATGATACACGGAATCGGTCGCCGTCCGCCCTCAGCGGCACGTCATTTGGGGTTCTTTTTGCACTGTCCCAGACACTTGTCCAGAGTGCGCCGCAGTGACACGCGCCATCTGCGACACTATACCCATGTTAGGCGCCCCAGGTTCGGGGTAAACCGCGCCTTGTCTGCCCCCGATTTTTTTGGACCCACACCATTGTCTGTCGAAATCGCGCTCTATCAACCCGATATTGCCCTCAACACCGGGACCCTGCTCCGCCTCGGCGCCTGCCTGGATGTGCTTGTGCATATCATCCACCCCACCGGGTTTCATTTTTCGCGCGCCGCCATGAAGCGAAGCGGACTTGATTACCTCGACCATGCCCGGTTCGAAGAGCACAGCAGTTTTGACCAGTTCAACGCCTGGCGGCTCGGTGCCACCCGTCGCCTGGTATTGCTCACGACCAAAGCCAGCCAGTCGGCCTATGGTGTAGATTACACGGCCCGTGACATTTTGTTGCTCGGGCGCGAAAGCGTCGGCGTGCCGGAGCACATTGCCGAAACGGCCGATTTGCGCGTTCGCATTCCAATGCGTCCGGGTTTGCGCTCGATCAATGTGGCGCTGTCCGCAACCCTTATTATTGGCGAAGCAAAACGCCAAACCGATGGATTTTCCGCCCTGTCATGACCCTACCCCCAGACATTGACGCCAAACAAAACACCGCCGCCACCTGGTTCCGTCAGCTGCGAGACCGTATCTGCGCTGAGTTTGAAGTGATCGAAGCCGAGGTTGAGGGGCCAAATGCCCATCTGGCGCCTGGCAAATTCGTCAGAACCCCCTGGGATCGCGCCGCTGGCGGCGGTGGCGAAATGTCCATGCTGCATGGGCGTGTGTTCGAAAAGGCCGGTGTGCATATCTCGGCGGTCCACGGCGAATTCTCCCCCGAGTTTGCCAAGCAAATGCCGGGAACCGAAGCCGGTGGAAAATTCTGGAGCGCCGGCATTTCCCTGATCGTGCATCCACACAACCCTCATGTGCCAGCGGTCCACATGAACACGCGCATGATCGTCACCGGCAAGCAGTGGTTTGGCGGCGGTGCCGACCTGACGCCGGTTCTGGACCGACGTCGCAGCCAGACCGATGCAGACACCGTGGATTTCCATGCCGCCATGCGCACTGCCTGTGACGGTCGACCCGGCGTCGACTACCAGCGCTACAAGGCCTGGTGTGACGAGTACTTCTATCTTGCGCACCGGCAGGAACCGCGCGGCACGGGTGGCATCTTTTATGACCAGCACAATTCGGGCGACTGGAATGCGGATTTCGCCTTTACCCAGGCGGTTGGAGAAGCCTTTCTGGCCATTTATCCGAAGCTGGTACGGCGCAATTTTGAGCTGGCTTGGACCGAGGCGGATCGGCACGAACAGCTGGTGCGGCGCGGGCGCTATGTCGAGTTCAATCTGCTCTATGACCGCGGCACCACTTTTGGCCTCAAGACGGGTGGCAATATTGACGCCATCCTATCGTCGATGCCGCCCGAGGTGCGCTGGCCCTGAGTCAGGACCCACCAATTCTAAGGCACTATCCCCGCCAACAATTGCTCACGGTTGAGCTGGAAGCCGCTATCAATCCATTGCTGCTCCAAGAGTCGCAGATTTTGGCCAAGCTCCGGCCCTGGGGATAACCCCATGGCCAGCAGGTCCGCTCCTGACACGGGAAACGGCTGGGCCTTCACTGAGGCCAGACGCGCTGCCATCGCCAATTGCTGGTCTGGATCCCATTTGCAGAGGACGCTCGCCAGGGCCAACCCGTCATCCACGGCAGCTGGCCAGCGATGGACCGCCTCGTAAGTCTTGCCGTCGCCCAACAGTCGCGCCGCTGCTTGCGCAGCGCCGGCGCGTTCAATGTCGACATTGGCCAGTCGCCAACGGTGCTGCAGCTCACCGACGGCGTTGCCATCCAGAAGCAGCGCGAGGCGCACCCAGACATTGGCGGCGTTTTGCTGCAGTTCGTATTGAGCCAGCCCTTTCAAGGCAGCGCCGGTTATCGACACCAGCCCTAGATCCGACAATTTCGCCAAGGTTTTAGCGACGTTGGGCAGGCCCAGCATCCGAACCATTTCCGCCCCAATCCGCTCAGCCGAGACCTGATCGAGTTGACCAATTGCTACAGAACAGGCAGCGAGGCCGGCCTCATCCCAAATCTGCCCACCATGGCTGGCCGAAAACCGGAAGAACCGGAACACCCGCAACCCATCCTCAGCAATGCGCAGAGCGGCATCGCCAATGAATTTGACGCGTCCAGCAAGACAGTCTTCAATTCCCGTGATTGGGTCAAACAGCGTGCCGTCCATATTGGCGTAAAGCGCATTCATGGTGAAATCGCGCCGACTGGCATCGGCCGCCCAGTCGCGGCCAAACTGCACCACGGCGCGACGGCCATCAGTCTTGATGTCCTGCCGCAGAGTGGTCACCTCAACGGTCAGCGCGCCGTGACGCAGCGTCACCGTGCCATGCTCGATGCCAGTTGGATAAGCCGCAATTCCGGCAGAGCGGGCCCGCGCCATCACCTCGTCAGGCAGCAACTCGGTTGCAAGGTCGATGTCGGCAACGGAGGCCAGGCGGTTCAGAATGGTATCGCGCACGCTGCCACCGACAGCCCGCGTCCGCATTCTGTCCCCATCCAGCATTTGGAAAACCCTTTGCAGGCCGGGCGATGCCAACCACGCGGCCGCACGCAGGCGTTTCACTGCCTCAAGCGTCATCGGCCAGCCTCGAGCACCACCAGATCGCGGAAGCGCCGGGTCAAATGGGCGGTAATGCCCCAGATCCGGTGCCCTTGATGGTCGATCTGCAGGGTCCGATGCTCGATACCATTGCGCTTGACCCGGAATGTTCCATAGCTGGCTAAATCCAGAATATGGGCCAGTGGCACTTCAAACAGCGACTGGACCTCGTCCAAATTGGCCACAAACGGCGCCGAAGGCCGAACAACCGCCACGACGGGAGTAATCAAATAATTGGTGCCGGTGAAATAGGTCGGCATATAGCCAAGGATGCGCGCGTCCTCCGCGACCAGCGCCACCTCTTCGGCCGCCTCACGCAGCGCGGAAGCCCCGGCATGGGCATCGTCCGGGTCGACCTTACCGCCCGGAAACGCCACCTGCCCGGAATGGGCCCGCAAATCCGCAGACCTTTCAGTATACAGGACAGTCAGACCCTCAGATCGTTCGACCAGCGCGATCAGAACCGCAGCCAAAACGGGCGGACGATCAAACGGGACCGCTGGCGTCCAGTCCGGAATAAGGTCACCATGCGCATCGACACCGGGCGGCAGTGGCAGTAGCCGCTCAGCGATGCGCCCAATAATCGTCTCATCCGTCACCACAACCGGTCTCTCTGGAAAAACGCGAACTCAAAATCACCTTAATCCAGGACTGCGAGCCCTGCACCCCGTTCGGTGCGACACAAGGATTTTAATGTGGGGGTGCGCCGACGAAGATCGGCTTGGGCTTTGCGATACGGAAAATGGGGTGACGATCAAGCCAGCCACCAGCCTAGCAGCGTTTTGCGGTCGCGAGGTGAAGAGGTCGGATTCTAAGCGGCGGCGCAGTACTCAATTCACTCATGCAACAACCGAACTGTATCGCGCCGCCTTCCCGCACTCATCAATATCAACCGGCAAGTTGAACATCACCGGCTGAGAACACCAGTATTTCTCCGCCGATCAGATAGCAATCTTGTACTAATGACAAGACCAATTTGTAGTTGGTAAATCCGGTGATAGCTGGCCTAATATTCCATCTTGACGCAATCGTAGATGTCATGACCGAAATTCACCCAGATCTGAACGCGTTCGCACGTCCCGCCCGGGTAACTCGCATTTGGGTCAGCAACACAATTTGGAATATTGGGATCGTCGTAGCCACTGCCAGTGGTGGTCGCGGTTGAGCCAACGACAGTTGGTGTGCATGAACATGCGAAGGCTGAAATTGGCGCCATGATCAACACGAGCACCGATGCTGCTGCTAGAAGGGTCTTCATTTTGAACTCCCGCTATTAAGGCCGCAACCCGAGCTTAATCCTCGACGCGTTCCGTAGCAAGACTTGTTAACAAATCATTAATCACCAAGCGTCAGGTTTTGCGGCCTGCCTGACCCCGAACCCAGTTGTTGGTCCAGCACGGGAGTCAGTCAAAATATTGCCTTGCCAACAACTGCAAGTAGTCCCACTTGCCAATTGCGGCGCAAAATTGGGGCCTATCGAAGCACACCGGGCAATTTTGCGTCGCAAGGGCGTTGGATTAACCGCACGCGCCCAAAGCCGAATGGCATGGCGCGAGTGCGGTTAATCCAAATTTTGACCGACCAGGGATCAGTCGTCGTGCTTGACGGGCTTGCATTCGTAGATGTCGTGGCCGAAATTGACCCAGATCTGGACCTGTTCGCAAACCCCACCAGCATAAGAAGCAGTTGGTGAAACCAGGCAGTTTGGAATGTTTGGATCGTCGTAGCCACTGCCATATGTCGTTGCGGTCGAACCAACAACGGTTGACACGCAACGGTAGCAGGACTCGCCCGCGAACGCTGCATTGGGCGCAGCGATGAGTGCCAACACTGACACCGCAGCTAGATATTTGCTCATATTGTACTCCTGTTACTAACGCCGCGATTGGAATTTAGTCCCGATCGCGGGTCAGTGGCAAGAATTCTTAAGAAATCGTTAATGTCGACAGGACGTTCTTAGCCGCGTTGTTTTGCCTGGAACGCAGCAATTGGCCCGGCGAGGGACTTGGCCAGGCTCCGGTCTTCCGACATGAGCAGGACACGTGTGGGATCGACCGGGCCAGGGAATTGGACGGCGCCGGGCGTGGTGATGGCCCAGCCGAGCGGGCAATAATAGTCCTGGTCGCCGACCAACAGCACGAAACTGCCTTCGCCTCGCGCCAGGGCCAATCGACTGACCTCGCGGGCCAACAGCTTGCCCGCCCCGCGCTTGCGGAAATTCGGGTGTGTCGCCAGCGGGCCAAGAAGATAGCCATTGATACCACCAACGCTGATCGGGGTCATCCAGACTGAGCCACAGGGCACGCCGTCAACTTCGGCAATCAGCGATAGGCTGGGATCAATCGGGAACCGTTCGCGCACACGAAAGGCTGTGCGAGCGAACCGGCCTGGACCAAAGGCCAGGGCCTGCAGATCTTCGATATAGACATCATCCGCGACGGTCGCGGGCCGAACAACAGGGGAAGATGGAGCAAGATCGGCCGCAGCCGGAATGGCGGTCAAAGAGGTCATTGAACAGGTCCAGAATGCAAATGAGAACGAACGCGGCCGCAAAACTGCGAGCCCTAAAGACCCATCAGGGTCGTCGTGTCACTTGAGCAACCTTTACCATCTTAGGCGCCTCCACGCCTCATTCCGCATTAGCACCATGACGCCCCTGCGTAAACAAAAAGCTCGTATCACTGTCGGGTATTTTCAAGGCCTGTGCTCAAGGCCATTGATTTGAGAAATGGTATTCTGCTTTTTGCCAAATCGAGCCAAAGGTGGAATTTTACGGCCAGCCCCAAAAGTTGGACTAATAGCCCCAGATGTCCCGCCGTGGTGCCTTGTCAAAATACTCGTCGATGCGCTGCGAGGTCGCGGGGGTCACCTTATCCGGCAAATGTCGGCGATCAAACCAACCGAACTCGGCAATCTCCCGATTGGGCTTGAATTCGAAGGCCTTTTCGAATTGCCGGGAGACATAGAACACCACATGATCGCGGTCGGTGACGACGCTGAAGTTGTGGTAGACCCCGAACAATTCCATTTCGCCGACAACGCGATAGCCGCTTTCTTCCAAGACCTCGCGGGCGCCGGCACTCGCTGTCGTTTCCCCCGGCTCCACTCCGCCGCCAGGAAACTGCCAACCCGGGACGTAAGTGTGGCGGATCAGGAACACCTTATCGCCATCGACCAGCATGATGCGGGTCCCCAGCGTCATTCGGCGCCACAGCCCGATTATGGTCAGATACGCTTTGGCGCGCAGGCGTTGAAAGCTATTCATCTGCATCGTTTGCTCCGGTGTTTGCCTATGGGTAACAGGAACGGCGCCGCGACAAAATTGTCCGGCACGGCATTTGTCCATTTTATTGAGCGCCCCAACATGGCATTACCCCAAGAATGACAACGCTTGCCCATATCTCCGATATTCACCTTGGCCCATTGCCACCGGTCGCTTTCAAAGACCTGGTGGGCAAACGCCTAACCGGTTATTTGAACTGGAAGCTCAGCCGTCGCGACACGCTGAGCGGGGAAGGCCTCAATCGCCTGGTCCGCCATTTGCGCGAGCAAAACGCCGATTTCACCGCTGTAACTGGCGATTTGACCAATCTGGCATTGGAGGCCGAGGTGGTTCGCGCTGGCCAATGGTTGCAGACCATTGGCCCGGCCGAAACGGTCTGCGTTTGTCCCGGCAATCATGACGCCTACGTCCCTGGGGCACTGGAACTGGCGCAGGACAATTGGGGACCCTATCTGCGAGGGGAAACGCTTGGCCAGGAGAGTTTTCCCTTTGTTCGTCGCGTTGGCGAGGTCGCGGTCATTTCCTGTTCCAGCGCCGTGCCAACCCGCCCGTTTTTGGCCATTGGGCGGTTCGAAGCGGCGCAGGCGGCACGACTGGCGAATATCCTGACGGCCACTGGAGAGGCGGGCTATTTCCGCACTGTGCTGATCCACCACCCGCCCAATCCAGAGCTGCAACACCCCTCGTTCGGGCTTAAGGGCCACAGACTGTTCCGCAAAGTGATTGCCGAGCATGGGGCAGAACTGATCCTGCATGGCCATACCCACCGCTCGTCAATCCATTCGATTGCTGGGCGCAACCATGAAGTGCCCGTCGTCGGGGTCGCGGCGGCTGGTGCGGCACAAGGGGGCAGTCTCGACGATCCGGCCCGCTACAATCTCTTCCGCATTGAAAAGACTGGCAGCACCTGGTCCTGTACCATGCGCGAGTTTGGCTTCCAGCGGCTAGGCTCCGAAATCGTCATGCGAATGCAAATGCGCATCTACTGACGAATCCCACCAGACGCACTATATAGACAGCCTTGAGCGCGCTATCGCACGGAGTGGCCAATACTTTGAACACCCATTTTCTGATCGAGCGCCCGCACTTTGACCCGGCCACCGGCATTGCCCGTTTTGAATACGGCCTGGATAACAAGCGCTTCATCGAATTGCTCGAATTCCCGCGCCATGGCCATTTGGCGGCGGGGCCAGGTGCAAATTTCCAGAAACTGTTGAATCTGACCGCTATGGTGCTGGGGGTGAGTTACTTCAAACTCAAAGCCCCGTTGATCCTGTGCGCACCCGCTATCGCGCTCACCGAGGCCGAACGCGCTTTCGTCATCGACATTTATGAAAATGGCCTTGGTGAATTCTATGCCCGCAACAATTTGATGCGGTTCGGGCGCCTTTCAATCGAAGCCCCGCTCGATACCAGGCCCGCAATAACAGCAATGACGCTGCCCGACCGGGCGCTGTTGCCCATAGGCGGCGGCAAGGATTCCTTGGTTAGCGTGGAATTGTTGCAAGCCGCAGGGGTGGATTTTGTCCCCTTCGCCGTCAACCCAAAGGGTCCGATCCTCACCTCGGTCGACACCATCGGCGCCACCCCGATCTATGTGACGCGCAGTCTCGACAAAGAGATGATCAGATTGTCCAAGGAGCCCGGTTATTACAACGGGCACGTGCCATCGACAGCAATCAATTCAATGATTGCCGCGGTCTGCGCCGTCCTGTTCGGGTTCAACAGGATTGTGCTATCCAACGAACGGTCGGCCAGCGAGGGCAATGTTGCGTTTGATGGGCGCGAGGCCAACCACCAATATTCCAAGTCGCTGGGTTTTGAGGTGCTGATCGCCGACGTCCTGTCGACCGCAACGGGTGGCGCATTGCAGTATTTCTCGCTTTTGCGCCCCTATTCGGAGGCCCGTATCGCCTCCTTCTTCGCGCGACAGACCAAATTCGATCACGTCTTTTCCAGCTGCAATTCCAACTTCCGCCTGACCGGTAATGACGGGCCGCTGTGGTGTGGACAATGCCCAAAGTGTCACTTCGTGTTTCTGATTTTTGCCCCGTTCATGGCCAAGGATCGGCTGGTGAAGATTTTCGGCCAAAATCTGCTGGATAAGCCCGATAATGTGCTGTCGTTCCGTGAACTCGCCGGGTTAAGCGGGCAAAAGCCTTGGGAATGCGTGGGGGAAATCCTGGAAGCGGCAGCGTGCCTGTATTCGCTGACCCGGCACGCCGACTGGCACCAGGACGCCGTCGTCA
The DNA here is from genome assembly GCA_943372435.1 of Devosia equisanguinis. Classification (GTDB taxonomy): domain Bacteria; phylum Pseudomonadota; class Alphaproteobacteria; order Rhizobiales; family Devosiaceae; genus Devosia; species Devosia equisanguinis_A. Next base: position 137,223 of record CALRYQ010000002.1, on the reverse strand, counting down.
GGGCGGTCAAAGCAGATCTTTTTGCCCAATATGGCGAGCCAGCATTGCAGGCCGCGCTGGCAGAATGCCTGACCGACAGCCACAGCCACCACATTCCATCCGAGCTGGCGGCAAAAGTGGCGGCCTATGCAGTTTAACGCGCCCGTTCTGCTGTATGGGGCGGGACGCGAAGCGCACTCGACGCGCGCCTTTCTGGCCGCCCAACAGCCGGGCTTAAAAGTCTACGTGACCGTCGATAGCGGCGCGGCCGACATAGAGGATGCCGAATTCATCGCCCCCGAGATGCTCGAGGCAGCAATCCAGGCCCGTCGTTTCGGTGTGATTGTAAAAAGTCCAGGCGTGTCGCGCTACAGGCCCATCTTTGAAGTCGCCCACGCCGCCGGCATCGCCGTGACCTCGAACCTGAATTTGTGGGGCGCGGCCTATCGGCACGGGCGGCAAGTGATTGCCATCAGCGGCACCAAAGGGAAATCAACCACGGCCACCTTGGTTCATTTGATGTTGACCGCCTCAGGCATAGACGCGGGGCTCGCAGGCAATGTCGGTGTGCCACCACTCGATATTGCTGACCATCACCAGACGGTGGTTTTGGAGCTTTCGAGCTATCAGACCGCCGACATGAACTTTTTGCCCGACATCGCCGCAATCACCAATCTCTACCCTGAACACGTCGATTGGCACGGCACGGTTGTGCGCTATTTCAAAGATAAGCTGCACTTGATCGAGCGAGATGGCCCGATGCGGATCGCCTTGGGCGCAGCAGCCGCGGCCAATGATTTGGTGACTGCGGCGATCGGCGATCCGAGCCGACTGTTGCCAGCCTTGAGCGCGGCACAAGTGGCGGCAATTACCGACGCCACCAAGGTTTCGCGGCTGAAGGGCGCCCACAATTTGGACAATGCCATCCTGGCTGCCCAGATCGCCCTGGCGGCCGGGGCCACTTTGGCTGGTGTCATCGAAGGGATCGCCGCCTTCGTGCCGCTGCCACATCGGCTGGAGGAGCACAAGATCGGCGGCCTGACCTTTGTCAACGACTCGATCTCGACGACGCCGGAAGCCACAAAAGCCGCTTTGGCCGCCTATTACGGGCGCCGCATTGCGCTGATCGCTGGGGGACATGAACGCGAACAGGACTATGCCGAACTGGCAACACGCCTTGAAGGGTTTGGCGTCACGACCTTGGTTTGCCTGCCAGTGACAGGGGATCGCCTGGCGCGTGCAGCGCGACAGAGCGCTCCTGCCATTGCAGTGATCGATCAGCCAGACCTTGCAACGGCAATGGCGACGCTGCAGGCGTTGCAAAAGGACTTTGATACCGTCATTTTGTCGCCGGGGGCGCCGTCCTACAATCAGTTCAAGAACTTCGAACAGCGCGGCGAGCAGTTTGTCAGCCTGGCTCAGACCCTGTTTGGGCGGGGAGCACCTCTCTGAACCACCTCTGTCCGATGCGGCGCGGCCGTCTAGAATGCCCCAGCCAAAGCGCTCGGGGACACACCAGCGCGCTTTAGGCCGTCGGCAATGGCGACCAGAAGGGCCTGGTCAGCAATTTGGTGACCAAGAACTGGGATAATGCCGCCAGCGCGAAAGCGGGGTGTTTCGAGAACCTGGAGCAGATAGCGATTAACGGCCGACGCATTGCCAGCGCCCAAAGCCGCCAATACCGCCAATACCGGGCCGAGTTCCTTGTCAGCTTCGGCATATTGTTTGGCGTTGGACAGGGCCAGCTCGAAATTTGCGGCCCGTAACGCGGCCAGCGTTGGAACGCAGAAATACCAGGCCGTTGGACGGGGCGCTTGTTTGATTGCTTCATCTGACATTTCCAGGGCTGAATCCAAATTGCCATCCAGGGCCACCAAACGGGCAAATCGCGCGATCACGTCTGCGTCCGCTGGGTTGAGTTGAAGCGCGGAGGCATAGGAGTTCCGGGCTTGCTGGCGCGCACCCTGCCGTTCGAACAACTCCCCCTGCAGGCCCCACACTAAACCACTCACTGGCGCCAACTGGACCGCGCTCTGCATTTGCTCCGTGGCCTTGGCGAGTTGAGACAGGGCCATGTCGTCATTTGCCTCCGGTTCTGCTGCCAAAAGAATTGCCCCGACTGCCATGGCCGTAGCGCTTTTCTGATCCGCCTCCGGCAGGCCAGCATAACACTGCGCCGCCTTTGAGCGATCTTCGGCAGCGGCAGTGTCACGATACCTGTGAAAGAGCATCAGGCAGACATAGGGGCTGGCATCAGTCTGTCGTAATGAGTACCGACTTGCGCGATCCCGGCCGGCAGCATGCAGCGGCCCCCGCGAACTGCCTAAAACCAGGCTCAGAGAACGTGAAATACTGTCAATCTTGTCGAATTTCAGCGATTCGGCACGCTCAACAGCGATGAACTCGCTCCAAATCACCAATTTCGAGGCGGTATTGGTAAGCACCACACTATATTGCACTTTGTCCCGGCTGATGGTGGCAATCCCAGTCAGGGCATAGTCGGTCTCCAGCCCCTCGAGCCCCGAAGTCGCCGATATGCCGCCCGCTGCATATGCTATCTCTATGTCCCCGAACTGCTCCAAATCGGTGACCAACTCAACCGCCAAACCCGCCAGCAGTGGTAGTTCATTCTTATCGCCCGTCAGGTCCTGGAACTCGAATATTGTCAACGACGGCGACTGCAGGCCCGCTTGGGACGCCTCGTTTGGGGCCAATGTCGACGCCATTTTGGACACGAAAAAGAACGCTAGCCCCAAGAAGATGGTGCCCATTACCGCCAGGGCGATCCATGCGGACCTGTTGGTGCCCTCAAACCCTGAGACCTCTGCGCTCGATCCTTCAGACGCGACCACCACCTCCGGCTCGACAGTGAGTGCGACCGGCAATGGCCCAACGGCTTCAAACTCGGGCCGGTAGCGACCAACCGGGAGATGAATACGGACCGCTGCGCTTTGACCAACTGTGTTGTAATAGGTCTCAAGTAGTGAGCGCAGGCGGCGGGCTTGCACGCGAACTATCGGGTCGCTTTGAGGGTCGAAGTCTTGGCTCCGACCGAAAACGTCGACAGCAATTGAATAGGCCTTAATGCTATCCTGCTCGCCTTCCAGCGTCCGTCTGACGATATAATTGAGAAATTTTGCCAATTGCGGAGAACGCGCCATCTCTGGCCATGCCAAGACTTCGCCCAAGGCTTGGTATACCTGCTGTCTGTCGCGCACGTACTGAAGCACGGCTCGATCCTCCAACGCTTACTGTATCGATTTACATGTAAACGGGCAAGTCACGTTACCTTGTGTTTACGCCATTTTGCCTGTCGCGCGTTCCGCAACTGCTGCATACGACCGCTATCGCAGGGAATATTCGCGATTAATATTCGGATGGCCAAATCAATCCGAAATTCAACAACATCCACATAGATCCTATCATATCGCGTATCCAGTCGGATGCGCGACAGACTCATTGGCTTGATTTGCTTTATCCGCGCGGCGCGGAACAGGGAATTTCATGAAAAATTCGACTTCAGACTCAGTTTTGGCCATTATTGACGATGACCCATATTCGGCTCGATTGCTGACCCGCGCATTGTTTCTGGCAGGAGCAACTAACGTCGAGTGGCTTGGTGGCCCCGTAGATTGCTCGGCCAAGCTTTCGGTTTTGTTCCAGGGCCAGAGCTCCAATTTGGGTAGCGCGATCATCGTTGATCTCAAAGGGCACAGCGACGCAACGCGCGATTTCATTGCCGAGATTGCCGGGGCCGCTGAACACGCGAATTTGCCCATTCTCGCCATGGCGCTTTCCGACGATCAACAGACCTCTGTAGCGCTCCACGCCGCCGGGGCATCCGCCGTGTTTGTGCGCCATGCTGATCGAGATGATTATGCTCGGCAGGCGAGTGAAATTGTCAGTTTCTGGGTGCGTCTGCAGCGCCCGGTCGCAGTTGGCATGTGATTTCTGCGTCCACAGATTACATGCCACGGCGGGGAGAGATACTGCGAGGTAACGCTTATGCGGCGCCATGCATTCCCAAGTATTCTCCCCGCTATACAGACACCTGCTGGCCGATCCCTCCCGACCAGTAGGCTGCGGTTTCCGGTAAGGAAGCCGCCCTGGAGCGGTGCGGCTCCCCCCGGACCGTACCCGCGCGAGGGGAGAGAATGTTGCGGTCCCGGCGATGCGGGCAGCGCAGCAATTTCTCCCCTCGACCTTGCAGCGAACAAAACCGGCGCGGGGAAAGTGGGGCGCCACGGGAGGACATTGCCCTGACATCGCCTTCGGGCCGAAGGACAGGGCTCGCCACGCTAACGCCCCGCCGACGGGCCGCCCCGAATGCGCCCGAAACGCGAAAAAACCCCTCGGGTCTGGCTACGGGCAGCGATCGGACTTCCACAGGAGCCAGGAACTCTCCGATAAAATCGTTTTGGCTTGGCCGGTAACCTGTCGGAAACTCAAACCCACTATGCTGAAATGACAATTGCAAGTGGTTGCCCAATGTCGTCCAGCCCCCCACAGACCCAGAGTTGGCAATTTTCGACCAACATCTTGTTGCCGGTCGTTCTGGCCCTGCTGGTTCTTGCAGCGGGTGTGGTGGGATTTGTTCTCTGGTCGACGGCCGACGTCGACAGTCGGGCATTGACCCAGCAGTCAACAATCGTCTCCAAGGTCATGGCTGCTCAACTGAGCGGCCTCACCAATGATCGCGAAAGCGTGACGATTTGGGACGACGCAGTCCACAACACCAAACAGGATTTCAACTTCGATTGGGTCGACGCCAATCTTGGCCAATGGATGTACCAATCCGAGGGCAGCAACCAGATCGTCGTTCTCGACGCGGTCAACACACCGATCTACATGATGACCAACGGCCAAGTGATGTCGCTGGAAAACTATGCAGGTTTAGCCCCGGCGATTCAGCCCCTCATCGACCGGTTGCGGTTGAAAATCAGCACCGGAGGCATGGAGCCGTTCAATTCGGGCACAAGCGCACTTCCAGCGTCGGTCTCTGACTTTGCGGTCATCGATGGCCTTCCCGCCGTGGTCAGCGTGTTACCAATCGTGTCTGGTTCGAGAACGATTCAGCAAGCGGCGGGCACCGAGGCGCTGGTGGTGGACATTTTATCGCTCGATCAGGAATTTGCCGACGGAGTCGCCGAGGACTATCTGTTTGAGGATGCGGCATTCACGCTGTCCCAAACCACCGATACCGAGAAATCCGCTTTCCCTCTCGTCAACGATGGCGGACGCATTGTGGGGTTTTTTGAATGGCGTCGAGACCGGCCCGGCCTGATGATGCTCGAGCAGACCGGACCAGTGCTAGCCGTTGCGTTTAGCGTCGCCTGTGGACTGGTGTTTTTGTTGTTACGGCAATTGCATCGATCGACCGAAGCGCTCGAAGCCGACCGCGCCCACGCAGAGCACGAGGCATCGCACGATCGTCTAACGGGTCTCACCAGCCGCATGGGGTTCGACCGAGAACTTGCCCGCACATTGCGTGTTGCCCCGTCAGGAGGGGGGCAGATCGCCCTGTTGATGCTGGACCTGGATCGGTTCAAACATGTTAACGACACCATGGGGCACCAAGCCGGGGATCAGCTTTTGTTCACCGTTGGCCAACGCTTGCGGGCCCAAGCCGACACGGGCGCAATTATTGCCCGCCTTGGTGGCGACGAGTTCGCGATCATGATGACAGCCCGCAAAGACGCCACAGACCTTTTGGCACTGGCTGCAAAAATCATTTACGCCGTCGAACAGCCATTTGATATTGATCGCGGCAAGGCCCATGTCGGCGTCAGTATTGGCATCGTCACCACGGCGACCGGCGGCAATGAACCCCGTGAATTGATGCGCAAGGCTGATATTGCGCTGTATCAGGCCAAAACTGGCGGGCGCAACCGCGCGGTTGTGTACGAGGAACATATGAATGACATGCTGCAACTGCAGCACACTATTGAAGGCGAACTGCGCGAGGCGCTGCGTCGTGACGATCAATTGTCGGTGGTGTTCCAACCTCTGATTGATCAGGCTTCACGCAAAGTTATCGGCGCTGAAGCACTGTCTCGTTGGAGCCATCCCAAGTTCGGTCAGGTTTCACCCGGACGGTTCATCCCGGTGGCTGAAAGCAGCGGCCTCATTGAGAGCCTGGGCGATTTCGTCTTGCGTCGGGCCTGCCAACTGGGCGCAAAGGCACCTGGCTTCACCATAGCCGTCAATATCTCGCCAACCCAATTGCGGAACCCAAAGTTCGCCGCGCGGGTCTTCGAGATTTTGCAGCACACCGGCATGGAACCCCGAGATCTGGAGCTGGAAATCACCGAGAGCATTCTGCTCGAGGAGGAACACATCTCATCGCAAAATCTGCGCACCTTCCGCGCAGCAGGAATTCAGGTCGCATTGGACGATTTCGGCACCGGCTATTCATCGCTGGGCTATCTGCAACGCTATGCGGTCGACCGGATCAAGATCGATCGGTCCTTCGTCAACCAGTTGACCGACGGTCACGTCTCTGTCGCGATCGTACAGGCCATGATGACACTGGCACACGCCATGGGAATTGCGGTGACGGCCGAAGGCGTCGAAACTGCCGAACAGGCCAGAATTCTCGGGCGCCTGGGGTGCAACACCTTTCAGGGCTTCCTGTTTTCGGCGGCGGTGTCACGGGAGCGGATCAAGGCGATATTTGCCGAACCCGCCGGCGTTATCGCCGCGCCGAGCAAAGTCGCCTAAGCCAAGACATGCAAGTTCTGGATTAAGGGCAACGGCGGCGTGTTTGCGCTCTTGACGCAGCGCTGAGTCAGGCCGACCCTTTGGCACCCGAACCGACTGGAATAGCGATGACCTCCATCCACGACCTGACCCAGATGATCCAGGCCGGCCAGGGCCGCATTCCTGCGGATCTGGTCATCACCAATGTGAGCGTGCTCGATGTCATCACGGGCGCCGTCAGCGTGACCGACATCGCCATCGTCGGGGATCGCATCGTGGGCACCCATGCCCATTATCAGGGCAATAGGGTCATCGACGGCTCCGGGCGTTTTGCAGTTCCGGGGTTCATTGATACCCATCTGCACATCGAATCGTCCCTGGTCACTCCGTTTGAATTCGATCGCTGTGTGTTGCCGCACGGGGTGACGACAATCGTGTGCGACCCCCACGAAATCGCCAACGTGCTGGGCGCAGAGGGCATCAGCTATTTCCTCGCTTGCGCTGAACAGACGGTGATGGACGTCCGCATCAACCTCTCCTCCTGCGTGCCGGCAACAGCGTTTGAAACCTCCGGCGCCGCACTCGAGATCGCAGACCTGCTGCCATTCCGCAGCCATCCCAAGGTCATTGGTCTGGCCGAGATGATGAATTTTCCGGGGGTGCTTAACGCCGATCCGGGAATCATGGCCAAGCTTTTGGCGTTCCAGGACGGCCACATTGATGGCCACGCACCGCTGCTCTCAGGCCAGACGCTCAACGGTTATCTGGCGGCGGGCATTCGCACCGACCATGAGGCGACCAGCGCTGCCGAGGCGCGTGAAAAGCTGGCCAAGGGCATGGCGATCCTGATCCGCGAGGGCTCGGTGTCCAAGGATTTGAACGCACTCGGCGAAATCCTGGACGAGAACACCTCCAGCTTCGTCGCGCTGTGTACCGATGACCGCAACCCGCTCGACATTGCCGAGGAAGGGCATCTGGATAGCTCGATTCGCCGTCTGATCACCATGGGGCGACCCTTGCACCACGTCTATCGGGCCGCATCCCATTCCGCTGCCAGGATCATGGGCCTAAAGGATCGGGGGCTGATTGCTCCGGGTTGGCGGGCTGATATCGTGCTGCTGGACAGTCTGGAGCAATGCCGTGTGTCCGACGTCATTTCAGCGGGACGGCTGGTCGGCCCGGACCTGTTTGCGCACCGCAAGGCAGTGGCGCCCATCGGTTTGAACTCAATGAAAGCCAAGCCGCTGACGGCGGCCGCCTTCCACACACCGGCCAAGCCCGGTCGCAACGAAACCCCGGTGATCGGGGTTCGGCCCGGGCTGATCCTGACCTTTCGTGAAAGCGCCACTCTGGCCCAGACCGAAACCGGGTTGCAGCCGGACCTGAATGCCGACGTGATCAAGGTTGCGGTGGTCGAACGCCATGGCCGCAATGGCAATATCGGGCGCAGTTTTGTCAGAGGCTTTGGGCTGAAGACCGGCGCCATCGCCTCCTCGGTCGGTCACGACAGCCACAACATTACGGTGATCGGTGCCAACGACAGTGACATGGCGGTGGCTGTCAATCGGTTGATCGCCCTGGGTGGGGGCTTTGCGGTCGCCCAAAACGGTGCAATTACCGCCGAACTGGCACTGCCCCTGGCCGGATTGATGAGCCTGGAGCCGTTCGAAGCCGTTTCCCATCAGCTCCATGTGTTGCGCAACGCCGCCCAAGCCCTCGGCTGCGTGCTACCCGAACCGTTTTTACAGGTGGCGTTCCTGGCCTTGCCAGTCATTCCGCACCTCAAGATGACTGACCGCGGGCTGTTCGATGTCGATAAATTCGATTTCCTCGACTAGCCATGAGCATCGGCAGCCGCTTTCTCGCCAAAATTTACGCCTTGCCGCCGCGGCTTAACCCGACGCACCGAACTCGCCATATTGCCCTGCCCATGGCCGATGGCGTGTCCCTGATGACCGATCATTACGCGCCAAACGCCAAAGGCAAGCACCCCACCATTCTGATGCGCCTGCCCTATGGGCGACGGGGGTTTTCATCCGTCGCCGAAATCTATGCTGAGCGCGGCTTCAATGTGGTTTTGCAGGCGTGCCGCGGCACCGAGAAGTCTGGTGGCACCTTCGACCCGCTGGTCAATGAACGGGCCGACGGCTTGGCAACACTGGACTGGATCAAGGCTCAGCCATGGTTCGACGGCCGGCTTGGGCTTTCAGGGCCGTCTTATCTTGGTTACGCACAATGGGCGATTTGCGACGCACTTCCACCGATATCGGCGATGGCGACCAAGGTCACCAGCGCTGAATTCCGCTCGGTGGTGTTTCCCTCCGGAGCCTTCCATCTCGGCCTGTGGCTATCATGGTTGCAAGTTATCGAGGGACTGCGGGGCAATCCGCTCAAAATGACCGGCACCATGTTTTCGGGTGGTGTCGAGAAGCGTACGGCCAAGGCGGCAATGACCCTGCCACTGATCGATGCCGATATTGCCGCCGTCGGTCACCGAATTCCGTTCTGGCGCCACTGGTTCTCTCACGCAATCGGCAGCGACAGTTTTTGGGCTGATATCGACCATCGGCATCGCCTCTCGGCGACAACCCCACCGAACCATTTCATGTCCGGCTGGTATGATTTCATGATCGACCAGCTGCTGGCCGACTATCAATCCCTCGTTCGCCTCGGGCATCAACCCTATTTGACCATTGGCAACTGGACCCACGTCGCCAATGAGTTACAGGGCCAGTCTCTGATCGAGACCCTGAGCTGGATGCGGGCAAAATTGCTGGGAGACCCCTCGGGCCTGCGCCAACAACCGGTGCGGATTTTCATTTCGGGCCGCGAGCAATGGCGCGATTTCAATTGTTTTCCGCCGCAGCCGATATCGTCCCTGATCTGGCACGTTCACCCAAGGGGCGCGCTGCGCCAGGCGCCCGCTCCCGCAAGCCCTCCCGATTGCTACCATTATGATCCAGCCGACCCCACGCCCAATCTGGGTGGCGCGATGTTTGCCTTCACCGGGGCCGGACGGGTGGACAATGCCGGACGCGAGGCCCGGCAAGACGTTCTCTGCTACACGTCCGCCCCACTCGGCGCGCCGCTGACAATCATTGGACACGTGCGGGTCAGCCTGCGCGCGCGGGCGCGGATCAAACATGCCGATTTCTTTGTGCGATTGTGCGATGTGTCGCCTGACGCCATCTCCACCAACATCTGCGATGGGTTAATCCGCCTGACGCCAGCAACGCCCGTCGGTCGCGATGGGATCTGGCGCCTGGAATTGCCGCTGCACGCCACCGCCCATTGCTTTTTGGCCGGTCACCGCTTGCGGCTGCAAATTTCCTCAGGCGCGCACCCACGATTTGCCCGCAACCTCGGCACCGATGAGCCCATCGGCACCGCCACGACGCTGGTGGACAATGATATCGAAATTTTCCACAGCCCCGACCAGCCGACGTTCATCGATTTGCCGGCCTATGCCGATCAGCTCGTGGGGTGAGCGGCTTCGCGCGCCTTTACCAGAGCCCGGCGGGCGTGAAGGATTGGCTCGGTGTAGCCCGAAGGCTGATCGGCGCCGTGCAGCGCCAAATCAAGCGCCGCTTGAAAGGCAATCGACTGGAAATTATCGACCATCGGCCGGTACAATGGGTCGCTGGCGTTTTGTTCGTCCACCACGCCCGCCATGCGCTCAAACGTGGCGATCACCTCGTCCTTACTCACCAGGCCATGGCGCAACCAATTGGCCACCCCCTGGGACGAGATCCGGCACGTGGCGCGATCTTCCATCAGCCCAACATTGTTGATGTCGGGAACCTTGGAGCAACCGACGCCCTGCTGCACCCATCGCACCACATAGCCCAAAATTCCTTGAGCATTGTTTTCCAGCTCCCGGGTGATTTCCTCGCGGCCGAGGGAAAACGGGGCTTGGGCCGGCATCGAGAACAGCTCACCCAGTCCCGGCGTCGTCTGGTTATGGCGGCGCCTCTGCGCCTCAAAAACATCGACCTCGTGATAGTGCAGGGCATGCAGCGTCGCCGCAGTCGGCGATGGCACCCACGCGGTATTGGCGCCGGCATTGGGGTGGGCAATCTTGGCCTGCATCATCGCCGCCATATCATCAGGTCGCGCCCACATGCCCTTACCGATCTGGGCCCGCCCAGAAAGACCGCACGCCAGCCCGATCAGGACATTGCGATCCTCATAGGCACCAAGCCACCGCTCGGACTTGATTTCATCCTTGCGCAGAACCGGTCCGGCTTCCATCGAGGTATGAATTTCATCCCCGGTCCGGTCCAGAAAGCCGGTATTGATAAAAAACACCCGCTGCCGCGCCGCGTAGATTGCCGCCTTGAGATTGGCCGAGGTGCGCCGTTCTTCATCCATAATGCCGATCTTGACGGTCAATGGGGGCAGACCCAGCACCTGTTCAACCGAGCTAAAAATTGCACAGGCAAAGGCCACTTCGGCGGGGCCATGCATCTTGGGCTTGACGATATAGGTGGCGCCAGTGCGACTGTTTTGCCGGTCATGCATGGCACACAGCACGGTGACCATGGCATCCATCAGCCCTTCGCCAATGGGCTTGCCAGCGCTGTCCTTGACCGCGTCGGTGGTCATCAGATGCCCGACATTGCGCACCAGCAGCAGCGAACGCCCCTTCAGCACCAGCGGCTGGCCATCGGCGCCAACATAGGTGCGGTCAGCATTCAGCCGCCGTACCACCGGCTTGCCGGCCTTTTCAAAGGTGTCGACCAAAGTGCCCTTCATCAGGCCCAGCCAGTTTTTATACACCCCGACCTTGTCTTCGGCATCGACGGCGGCAACGGAATCTTCGCAGTCCTGGATGGTGGTCAGCGCCGCCTCGATCACCACATCGGCCAGGCCCGCCGCATGTTGAGCGCCGATGGCGTTGGCACGATCGAGCACCAGGACCACATGTAAACCATTGTGTCTCAACACAATTTCGGTAATTGCAGCGCGGTTGGCATAGCCAACAAAGGCTGCGCCATGCAGAAGGGTCGTTGGCCCAAGGTCCGTCTCGATAGCCAGCGTGGCGACCCCCGAATTCACCGCAATGGTGTAGGCAGAAGCGTTTGCATGACTGCCCTGGGCCAGCGGCAAGGCCTGATCCAGAAACGCTGCTGCCCGCGCCACCACGGCCGCACCGCGAGCCGGGTTAAAGCCTTTGGAGGGCGCTAGAAGCCCCTCGCGCTCAATCACATCGGTGCCATAAAGCGCATCATAAAGACTGCCCCAACGCGCATTGGCAGCGTTGAGTGCATAGCGCGCATTGGAAACCGGAACCACCAATTGCGGTCCGCACAGCGTGGTGATTTCAGGGTCAAGACCGGCGGTTTCTATGACAAAATCGGCCGGCTCTTCGACCAGATAGCCGATGTCCTTGAGGAACAGCTCATAGCCGAGCGGGTTATTGGCAACCGGGCCATAGCGGCGGTGCCAATCGTCAATCTTGTATTGCAGATCATCGCGCTTTTGCAGCAGCGCGGCATTGGTCGGACCATGTTCGGCCACCAGGCGCGCGAAGCCATCCCAGAATTGGGACGGGCTGACCGCCAGGCCCGGCAAAGCGTCCTGCTCGATGAAATCCACCAGCACTGAGGCAATCGTCAACCCGGATTTTTGCTGGCTCTGGCTCATCTGCTATTCCTTGTCGATTTCGCCAAAATATTAGGCCACCCAAGGCGCTATGCCAACCCGCGTAAAACAGACTTCGCCCTTGCGCCAGCGACATAGACCTCGGCAATCGAGCGATCGTCCCCCAGAGTCTGGAGCAGGAACAGCTCCTGACTGAGCGTTGCCACCGTCGCCATCCGCAGCGCCATTGCCGGGGTGGCTCGGGCGTCAAGAACAACCAGGTCAGCGGCATTGCCGGGCACAATCGCGCCTATGGTTCCGTCCAGCGACAGCGCAAGGGCATTGCCCAGCGTCATCATGTAAAACGAGTTGAGCGGGGTCAGCCGCTGGCCGCGCAATTGCAAAATCTTATAGGCCTCATCCATGGTCGCCAACATGCCAAAATTGGTGCCGCCGCCAATATCGGTCGCCACCCCAATTCGCACCCCGGCAGCCATCAGCCGATCCCGATCAAACAGGCCGCTCCCCAGAAACAAATTTGACGTCGGGCAGAACACCGCGACTGATTGCGTCGCCGCCAACACGTCGATTTCGCGGGGGTTAAGATGAATTGAGTGACCCAAAAGGCTCTTTGGCCCCAACAGGCCATAATCCTCATAAATGCCAGTGTAATCCTTGGCATTTGGATAAAGCTGCAAGGACAGCGCGATTTCGGCGTGGTTTTCACTGAGATGGGTTTGAACGTAACAATCGGGGAATTCCGCCACCAAAGCCTGGCTGGCGGCCAATTGCTCTGGGGTCGAGGTAATGGCAAAGCGCGGAGAAATCGCATAAAGGGCTCGCCCGCGCCCATGCCAGCGCCCAATCAGCGCTTTGGTCTCGTCATAGCCAGATTGGGGCGTATCGCGCAGCGCCTCCGGGGCATTGCGGTCCATCATCACCTTGCCGCCAACCATCAGCATATTGCGCTTTTCGGCCTCGGCAAAATAGGCATCCACCGACTGTGGGTGGACCGAGCAATAGGCCACAGCAGTGGTGGTGCCGTTGCGGATCAGCTCGTCGTAAAAAGCGGCGGAAACCGCGCCAGCATGGCCCTGTTGGCCAAACTTTTGCTCTTCCACAAAGGTGTAGGTATTGAGCCACTCCAACAGGGAGCCGGCATAGGAGGCGATCATCTGGCTCTGCACGTAATGCAGGTGCAGATCGATAAAGCCCGGCAGGATCAGATGCGGCCGATGATCGACAATTTCAGCCCCTGCGGCCATGTTGGCTTGGTAATCGCCGACCGCGACAATTTTGCCATCGGCAATGCTGATCGCCCCATCCTCGATGTAAACATAGGAATGGTGGTCGTCGACGCCCTGCGGTTCGCTGACAAAGCTTAGAACGCGGCCGCGTAGAATGGTGACGCTCATTGCCCCGAGCCCTGCCGATACCAGGCAACAATCAAGGCCCGCTCTGCCGTGGTCATGTCGGTGATGTTCCCCGGCGGCATGGCATTACTGTATCCGGCTTGCAGGGCGATATCGCGGGCATGGTTGGCAACCGCGATATCATTTTCAAGAATGACGTTTTTGGGCGGCTCACCCATGCCTTCATATCCGGGCACGGCGCTGTGGCACATGGCGCACCGCGTTTGCACCACTAGACTGACAGCGGCAAAATCGCTGCTGGCCAGAAAGGGTTCGGCCGCCCGAGACGCCACCGCCTCTCCGCCCGAATTGGGCAGTTTGGGGCCGGTGGAAAGCCAGGCGATCAACAAAAACAACAGCACGGCCACCAGCCAGGTCCAATGGGGATTGCCCTTGCGAGCGTGGCGGGTGTTGAAATAATGACGGATCACCACCCCGACCAGAAAAATCAAACTGGCAATCAGCCAATTCCACTGCGTGGCAAAGGCCAGCGGATAATGGCTCGACAGCATGAAAAAGATCACTGGCAGCGTCAGGTAATTGTTGTGCAGTGACCGTTGCTTGGCGATCTTGCCGTATTTGGCGTCGGGTATCCGACCCGCCTTGAGGTCGGCGACAACAATCTTCTGATTAGGGATGATGATCATTGCCACATTGGCGGTCATGATGGTGGCGGTAAACACCCCCATATGCAGCATGGCGGCACGGCCGGTGAACGCCTGTGTATAGGCCCATGCCATCGCTGTCAGAATGGCAAATAGCACCAGCATCAGCCCGTTCTGGCTATTGCCGACCGGCGAATTGCAGAGCTGATTATAGACCAGCCAGCCCAGGACAATCGAGCCGACCGAAATGGCGATCCCCACCCATTGCGGTACATCGAGCACATGCCGATCGATCAGATAAAGATCGGCGCCGACATAGTAGATCAGTGCCAGCAGAGCGAACCCCGACAACCAGGTTGCATAGCTTTCCCATTTGAACCACGTCAAATGCTCGGGCAAAAATTCCGGCGCCACCAGGTATTTCTGGATGTGATAGAAGCCGCCGCCATGCACCTGCCATTCCTCGCCATGGGCGAGCGGCGGCAGGCTCGGGGTTTTGCGCAAACCAAGATCGAGCGCAATGAAATAGAATGAGGACCCGATCCAGGCGATAGCGGTAATGACATGGAGCCAGCGGACGGCAAAGCTCAGCCATTCGTAAAAAATCGCAAAATCGCCCATCGCCGCGCCCTCGTCGTCGCCTTGTGGTCATGAACAGGGGGCGGGCTCAAACCCGCCCCCTGTCAGTAATCAGTGCCAGCAAAAACTAGGCTGGTTGTTCGACGCCTTCGACATACCAGTCCATGCTGAGCAGTTCGCCATCGGTCATCACGACGCCAGCCGCCACCCGTTCGGCGCCAGTATTGTCGTTAATTGGGCCGGTGAAAATGTGGAATGAGCCATCGGCCTGGCCCATCTTGATCTTGTCGGCATCGGCGACAACGTCGGCAGGGATCTTGGCGTTATACGGCCCAATCTGGACCTCGCCTTCCTTGATCCCGGGCCAACGATCGGCGCTGGCCCAAGTGCCGTCGATAACAGCCTGGGCCGATTGCACATAGGTTGGGCCCCAATTGTCGATGATCGAGGTCAATTGGGCATTGGGGGCAAATGTGCCCATGTCTGAACCCTGGCCAAAACCACCAACAATGCCGCGCTCTTCGGCAACCTGCAGTGCTGCAGGGCCGTCCGTATGCTGGGCAATCACATCGATGCCCTGGTCGATCATGGCGCGGGCAGCGTCAGCTTCCTTGGCCGGGTCATTCCAGGTCGAGATATAGACCGGGGTCATCGTGAAGGCCGGGTTCACCTTGCGCGCGGCCAGGGTGAAGGCATTGATGCCCATGACCACTTCTGGGATTGGGAACGAGCCGATATAGCCGGCCTTGCCGGTCTTGGACATGTGGCCAGCAATGGTGCCACAAACCGCACGCCCTTCGTAAAAGCGGGCATTGTAAGTCGCCACATTGTCCGAGCGCTGGTAGCCGGTCGCATGTTCGAACCGAACGTCGGGGAACTGCTGGGCGACTTTGATGACGTAATCGCCATAGCCAAAGCTGGTCGCAAAAATCAACTTATGACCCGACTGCGCCAATTCGCGAAGCACACGTTCGCAGTCGGGGCCTTCTGGAACGCTTTCAACAATGGTCGGCTCGGCGACCAGATCACCCAAAGTATCCTTCATGAACTTGGCGCCGACCGCGTGGCCGTGATTCCAGCCATTGTCATTGGGCGTCCCGATCAGCATGAAGCCGACCTTGAGCGGCTCGGCCTGCGCGAAGACCTTGGTGCCGAGCAACGGCAGGGCGACGGCCGCGCCGCCAATTTTCAGAACATTGCGCCTGGTAATGGTCATTTGTCTCTCCTGTGTGACAGTCGTCGGTGATTAAAGGGCACCGCGTGCCCCTCAATTGCTGGGTAAAAAGGGTTTGCCGAGGCAGGCAGGGGCATTGGTGGAAGCATCGCGCCGGATCGAGATCAATACAAGCACCACCACCGTGGCGAGATAGGGTAGAGCCGCCCAAACTTCGGACGGAATAATGCTGAGCGGACCACCGCTGGCCTTGGCGTAAAGCTCCATGGTCATCACCAGACCGAACAGATAGGCGCCCGCCAGCAAACGCAACGGCCGCCAGGACGCGAACACCACCAGCGCAACCGCAATCCAGCCGCGACCCGAGGTCATCCGCTCCGCCCATTGCGGGGTCAACAGCAAGGGGAAACACGCCCCGGCAATCCCCGCCATGGCGCCACCGAACATAATCGCGGCATAACGCACGCCGATGACGGAATAGCCGATTGAATGGGCGGAATGGTCATTTTCCCCGACTGCCCGAAGAATCAGCCCGGTCCTGGTTTTCTTGAGGAACCACCAGACGCCGACCACCATGATCAGCGCAAAATAGACCAGAATGCTGTACCCAAACACCACCCGCCACAGTGGATGTTCGGCAAGGTCGGCCGGGAACATTGGCCCTAAAAGCGTGACCGGCTTGGCGCTATACCCCTGCCCCGCCAATGCTGAAACGCCAGTGCCGAAAATGGTGAGCGCCAAACCTGTCGCGGTCTGATTGGCCGACAGGTTGAGCGTTAAGAACGCAAAGATCAGCGACACTGCCACCCCGGCGAGGCCGGCAAGCACAATGGCGAGATAGTGGCTTCCGGTGAGGAAGACCACCAGAAACGCGGTGATCGCGCCCACCAGCATCATGCCCTCAACCCCAAGATTGAGCACGCCTGCGCGTTCGACCACCAACTCGCCAAGGGCGGCCAAAAGGATCGGGGTCGAAGCGCCAACCACCGTCACGATGATGGCAATGATCAGTTCAATTGTCATGGTGCCACCCCCGCCGCCTGCGGCACAACTCGCTTGACGCGGTAGCGGATCAAGATGTCACCGGCCAGCAGATAGAACAGCATCATCGCCTGAAACACCCCGGTCGCTGCGCTCGATAATCCGATCGTGGTCTGCGCCACCTCACCGCCGACAAAGGTGATCGCCATCACAATGCCGGCAAAGATCACGCCCAGCGGACTCAACCGGCCCAGAAACGCAACGATGATGGCGGTGAAGCCATAATTGGTTGGAAACCCGGGCACCATGCGCTGGAATGGACCTGCCACTTCCAGCATTCCGGCCAGCCCGGCCAGTGCCCCACTGACAAGCAAGGCCAGCCAAATGGTTTTGTTTTCGGAGAACCCGCCATAGCGCGCCGCGTTTGGCGCAGCGCCAACCACCCGCATTCGATAGCCAAACACCGAGCGCGACATGATGAACCAGGCGACCAGCGCCACCACAATGGCAATCGGCACGCCCAGATGCACGATGGTGCCAGGAAATATCGTGGGCAGCCGTGCCGCTTCCGAAAACACCCGGGTCTGGGGGAAACCCATGCCCATCGGGTCCTTCCAGGGTGCGCGAACCAGATAATAGATCAATTGCACCGAAACATAGGTGAGCATCAGGCTGGTCAGTATTTCGTTGACGTTGAGCCGTGTGCGGAAAAAAGCGGGGATCGCGGCATAGGCGGCGCCCCCAACAAATCCCGCCAGCAGCATCAGCGGTAAAATCCAGGCGCCGGTCATGCCATGGGTTGCCAATGCGACCCATGTCGCGGCGAGCCCACCCATCACATACTGGCCCTCCGCGCCGATGTTCCAGACATTGGCACGATAGGAAATCGACAGCCCCACCCCGATGATGATCAGCGGCGCGGCCTTGACGCCAAGATCCTGCCATTTGAACGAATTGGTCAGCGGCGTTAAAAAGATGTCCCTGACCGCGCCCAGCCCGTCATAGCCGATCAACGAAAAGATGATGGCCCCGGACACCATGGTGAGGACCACCGCGGCGACCGGCGTCAAATATTGCATCAACCGGCTGGGTTCCTGCCGCTTTTCAAGCCGGAATTGCATCCTGCGCCTCCGTCGTTGCGTGGATGCCACCCATCAGCAAGCCAATTTCTTCAACCGAGAACCCGCTCACCGCTCGCGCTGGGGACAGCCTGCCGGCATTGATCACCGCCAGCGTGTCGCACAGCGCCAGCAACTCATCCAGATCCTGACTGATAACGACGATGGCCGATCCCGAAGCGGCCAGATCGACCAGTGCCTGGTGGATCGCTGCGGCCGCGCCGGCGTCCACACCCCAAGTTGGCTGGCTGACCACCAGCACCGTCGGCCGCTGCAGGATTTCCCGGCCCATGATGAACTTTTGCAGGTTTCCGCCCGAGAGCGAGCCTGCGGTCGCGCCTGGCCCAAGCGCCTTGACCGCGAAGTCGGCAATCACCTGACCAGCATAGGTCTTGGCGGCGCCCGACCTTATCAACCCCAGCAACATCATGCCGAGCCGATCACGCGCCGTCAGCACCGCATTATCGGTCAGGGAGAAATCACCCACCGCAGCGTGTCCGTTTCGCTCCTCTGGCACCGCGCAAAGACCATGCTTGCGTCGGGCCGTGGTGCCCAAATGGGCAATGGAGTGACCATCAACAGTGACCGCCTCGGGCGCATTCCCAAGCCGCTCCCCCGACAGCGCATCCAGGAGCGCGTTCTGCCCATTGCCGGCAACACCAGCGACCCCGAAAATTTCCCCGGCCCGCACCGAAAAACTGACGCCGGCCACCGGCACGTCGAAATAGCCAAGTTTGCGCGTCGCCAGATCCGACACCACCAATTTGGCTTCGCCCATGCTGCGCCCGGGTGAGCGGACAATGTCCTTGAGCCCTGCCCCGATCATTTTCTCGGCCATGGAGCGTGATGTTTCCAGCTTGGGATCGCAGGTATCAACCAATTTTCCGCCACGCAAAATTGTTGCCGTGTCGCACAAGGCTTTGATTTCATGCAGCTTGTGGGAAATATACAGGATCGAGCAGCCATCCGCCGCCAGCTTGCGCAGAACCTCGAATAATTGCTCGACTTCCTGGGGGGTCAGAACCGAGGTCGGCTCATCCATGATCAGCAGTTTTGGGTCCAGCAGCAGGGCCCGCACGATTTCAATGCGCTGGCGTTCACCAACCGACAAGGTCGCGACTGTCCGATGCGGATCAAGCAGCAAGCCATATCGGCTCATCACCAGTCGGATCCTGGCTTCCAACTCACGGGCCGGAATTTTTGCGTCCATGCCCAGCGCGATGTTCTCCAAAACCGTCAGCGCTTCGAACAAGGAAAAATGCTGAAACACCATGCCGATGCCCAAGGCCCGCGCCGCTTTGGGATTGGCAATGGAAACCCTTTGACCGTCCCAGCGGATCTCGCCAGCGTCCGGCTGCATAATGCCGTAGATCATTTTGACCAGGGTGGATTTGCCGGCGCCATTTTCGCCGAGCAGCGCGTGGATATTGCCCACTTTGACAGCAAAACTGACATTGTCATTGGCCAGAACGCCCGGAAACCGCTTGGTTATCCCGGTTAGCTCCAGCCGAAACGGCCCACTAGCGTCCATCCACGGCCCCCAAATCCTCGGTGCCCAGCGCGCCCATCATTTCAGCTTCCCGTCGGCAAATATGGCCGATAATTTCGGCTGCCGCCAGTGCCGCAATAATCTCGGGTCGCTTGTCCACAAGCCCTTGATTGCCAATGGGTAAAATCAGTCTCGTTAGGTCGGCGGCTTCACCCCCCTCACCCACATACCAGCTGGAAAAGCGGGCGCGTTTGGTGGCGCTGCCCACCATGCCGATATAGGGGCTGTCGCGGCGTTTGAGCGCCTCCTGGGCAATCAGAAAGTCCAGCGCATGGTCATGGGTCAAAATCACAAAGGCGCTGCCGATCGGGGCGGCCCGCACCACGGCTTCAGGCATCGCCACCAAGCGGGCCGCAATCCCCGGCGGTAACAGCGCCAGCTCCTCCACCCGCGTGTCGATAACCTCAAGCTTGACCGGCAGCAGAGCCAGATTGGCGGCCAGGGCACGCCCGACATGGCCGGCGCCAAACAGGAACACAGCGGTTCGCCTGCTCTGTTCATCGGCCACAAGCGCCAGCAATTGATGGCGTTTTTCCTCAGTAACACTGTCCAGACTGACGCCGACCCTGCCGCCGCAGCATTGACCGATCTCGGGGCCGAGCGGCACATCCATCCCCTCGTGCAGGCGCCCGTCCCGAATTAAGCGGCGGGCGTGCTCGATCACCAGATATTCCAGCGCCCCACCACCAATGGTGCCAAACTCCGAGGTCAGCCCCACCAGCATAAAAGTGCCCTGTTCGCGTGGGCTGGAACCCCGCACCGAGGTGAGCTCAGCCAAAATCGCCACAGGTTCGCGGGCAAAAAAATCGACAATGGCGTTGGTGCCTGTGGTCATCGACCACCCCCAAGTTGACGTGATGCTGTGGTCAGCAACACCGTCATTTGCCCACCTGACGCTGCAGTCGTTGACAGGCCATCAACACCCGTTCCGGCGTCACCGGGGTATCGAGGCGCGGGGCAATTTTGTAATCGGCCACCGACGCGACTGCCATGGACAAGGCTTCCACCACGCTGATCGCCAGCATCAATGGCGGCTCGCCCACGGCCTTGGACCGACCGATGGTCGGCTCGGCATTGGTCGACCATTCGGCCAGCTTGACGTTAAAGATTGGTGGAACATCCGACGCCAGTGGGATCTTGTAGGTCGATGGCGCATGGGTGCGCAATTGTCCCTTGGCATCCCACACCAATTCCTCGGTCGTCAGCCAGCCCATGCCTTGCACAAAGCCCCCTTCGACCTGGCCGACATCAATTGCGGGGTTCAGTGACTTGCCAACGTCATGCAAAATATCGACGCGATCGACGACATATTCACCGGTCAACGTGTCGATGGTCACCTCACTCACCGATGCCCCATAGGCGAAATAGTAGAATGGGTGACCCCGCCCCGTTGCCCGATCCCAATGGATGGTTGGAGTGGTGTAAAAGCCTGCGGCCGAAAGCTGAACCCGGCCGAGATAGGCCGAGGCAACCAGGTCGTTAAACGACACAAATTTTCCGGAAACGGTCACGCCGCCTTCGACCCAAAGTACCGCGTCCTCGGCACATTTGTAGGTTTTGGCGGCATGAGCCGCCAGCCGAGCTTTGATCTGGCGCGCCGCATCATAGGCGGCCATGCCATTCAGATCAGAGCCGGAAGACGCAGCCGTCGCCGAAGTGTTGGGCACTTTCCCGGTCGAGGTCGCCATGATCTTGATTGTGTCGAGCCCAACGCCGAAGGCATCGGCCAGCACCTGCGCCACCTTGATATAGAGCCCCTGGCCCATCTCGGTGCCGCCATGGCTAAGGTGGATCGACCCGTCCTTGTAGACATGCACCAGCGCCCCTGCTTGATTGTACCAGGTGGCGGTGAATGAAATGCCGAATTTAACCGGCGTCAGCGCTATGCCCTTCTTGAGCGTGCCGGTTTTGGCGTTAAACGCCAACACCGCGCTGCGCCGCTGCGCATAGTTCGACGACTGCTCCAACTCATCAACCACACGATGAATGATGTTGTCGCTAATGGTCTGGTGATAGGGGGTGACGTTATTGGTGTCGGCCCCATAGAAATTGGCTTTGCGGATCTCCAGCGGGTCCCGACCCAGATCGTAGGCAATATCCTCAATCCAGCGTTCTGCCGCCAACATGCCCTGCGGCCCACCAAAGCCCCGAAACGCCGTGTTCGAGACGGTATTTGTATAAAGCGGCTCGGAGCGCAACCGCACCGCCGGATACCAATAGGCGTTATCGGCATGGAACAGTGCCCGGTCGGTCACCGGGCCGGAAAGGTCCGACGAAAAGCCGGCGCGTGCGGCATAGACAGCGTCGACCGCATGGATTTTTCCCGTTGTATCGTAGCCAACAACATAATCGACGACAAAGTCGTGCCGCTTGCCGGTTGCGACCATATCATCATCACGATCCGGACGGGTCTTGCAGGCGCGACCCCATTTTTTCGCCGCCAGCGCCGCGACTGCGGCGAAGAGATTGCCCTGGGTTTCCTTGCCGCCAAACCCACCGCCCATGCGTCGAATATTGACGGTCACGGCGTGTTGGTGAATGCCCAACACCTGGGCGACCATCAATTGCACTTCGCTCGGATGCTGGGTCGAGCAGAACAGGGTGACGTCCTCATCCTCGCCCGGAACGGCCAGTGCAATCTGGCTTTCCAGGTAAAAATGATCCTGCCCGCCGATGACGATGGTGCCTTTGACGCGCCTGGGTGCCATCGCCAGACCCGCCGCAATATCGCCGCGCTCAAGGGTCAACGGATCAGTGACCAATTTCCCACCGGCTGCTTGGGCAGCGCGGATATCGGCGACAAAAGGCAGGGCCTTGTAGTCGATCTTGGCCAGTCGAGCCGCGCGCCGTGCCGCTTCGCGGGTTTCCCCGATAACCGCAAAGAGCGGCTGACCCCAGAAGTGAACCTTGCCGATCGCAAAAATGGGTTCATCGTGCTTATGGCTTGGACTGACGTCGTTCTCACCCGGAATATCGGCCGCTGTCAGGACCCCGATGACCCCTGGCGCCTGACGCACCGCATCAAGGTCGATCGAGACAATTTCCGCGTGGGGCAAGGTCGACAACCCCAGATAGGCGTGCATGGTGCCATGGGGCTCGACGATATCGTCGATGTATTCGGCCCGGCCCGACACGTGCTTGGAGCCGCTGTCGTGGCGGACCGATTCATGCATTGGGCTGGACGGCGCGCGCTTGGGCGTTGTCATGCCAACTCCCGCAGCAGTCGTTGGTCATTCCCGGTGGTTTCGGCGTGAAAGCGCCGCAACAGGTTTTGCGCCACCAGCAGCCGATAATCCGCCGATGCCCGCATGTCGCTGATCGGTTGGAAATCAACGGCAAAGGCCGCAACCGCCGCCTCGATGGTTTCTTCGGTCCACGGCCTGCCCAGCAAGGCCGCCTCGACGCTCTTGGCACGTTTCGGCGTGGCCGCCATGCCGCCAAAGGCAATTCGCACCATGCCCACGGTGCCGCTATCGCTGACAAAAACCCGAAACGCGCCGCACAGGGTCGAGATGTCCTCGTCCCGTCGCTTGGAAATTTTGTAAACCGCGAAGTGCTCGCCCTCAGGCAGCCGCGGCAATGTCACGCTCTCAACGAATTCCCCAGGCCTGCGGTCCTGTTTGCCATAGGCGAGAAAATAGTCTTCCAGCTTGATTTCGCGCCGCTGCTCGCCCCGCCTCAGATGCAGCTTGGCCCCCAGCGCAATAAAGGGGGGTGGGGTGTCGCCAATTGGCGAGCCATTGGCGATGTTGCCGCCGATGGTGCCCATGTTGCGGATCTGCTCACCGGCGATGCGGTTCCACAATTGGCTCAACTGCGGAAATACCGCACCCAAAACTGCTTGCGCGTCGGTGTAAGACACACCCGCATAAAGCCGCACTTCGCTGTCGTTCTCGGCGATGCGCCGCAGGCCGGCAATATTGCCGATAAACATCACCGGGCCCAGGTCACGCATGAATTTGGTGACCCACAAGCCAACATCAGTCGACCCCGCGACAATCCGCGCCTCAGGGTTTTCGGCATAAAGGGAGGCGAAATCATCCAGATTTGCCGGAACGATCAGCCGATTATCCCCATTGCCGATCTCGACCCGCAACCCGTCATTGAGGCTCGCCAAGCGCGCCATAATCGTCGCGCGTTCGCTGTGCAACTGGTCCGCGTCGGGCGCCCCGTAGGATGAAATCGCCTTGGCAGCCCGAATGATCGGCGCATAGCCGGTGCAGCGGCACAGATTGCCCTGCAATGCCCTTTCAATCGCTTCTGTACCTGGGCTCGGATCACGCATCCACAACCCGTAAAGTGACATGACAAAGCCAGGCGTGCAGAAGCCGCATTGGCTGCCATGATGGTCAACCATGGCCTGCTGCACGGGATGCAGACGACCATCCTTGGCGGCAAGATGTTCAATGGTCACCACGTGACACCCATCTAAACTGCCGACAAAGCGGATGCAGGCCGTCACTGATTCATAAATGAGCTCATCGCCAACGCGGCGGCCAACCAAAACCGTACAGGCGCCGCAATCGCCTTCGGCGCAACCTTCCTTGGACCCGCGCAGGCGTTGTTCCAGACGCAAGAAGTCCAGCAAGGTCTGTGTCGGCGACAAATCGGTGAGGACAATGTCCTGATCATTCAGAATAAACCGCAGGGCCTTGCGCACCGCACCCATGATCAGCTGCCCCGATAGGTGGAATAGGCGAAAGGGCTGACCAGCAGCGGCACGTGATAATGGGCATCTTCGGTGATGGAAAAGCGGACGGGGACGATTTCCAGGAACGGATTTTCGAGCGCAATGCCCAACCGCTCATAATATTGCCCAACATGAAAATGGATTTCGAACACGCCGTGCTGGAACTGATCGGCTTCCAATAACGGCCGGTCCACCCGACCGTCAGCATTGGTGTAACTGTCAGTAATATGGTGAGTGTGATCGCCATGCACGAATAGCAAATCGATCCGCATTCCGCGCGCCGGCTTGCCAGCCATGGTATCGAGCACATGCGTTGTCAGGCGTCCAGAACCCGCCATAGGCTTTCCCTTGTTTCCCCAAGGCACCAGACTATCCACTTTTGCCAATGATCCAAGGGGGCAATCAGCTATTTTTTTACCAACTGGTCCACTTTCATTGGCCTTGCCCTTAGGACCATTGGCGTTAAACTCGGCCCGAACCACGCGAGACTTTAAATGCGCTATCCCCGCGACATGTATGGCTATGGTGCCAACCCACCCCACGCCAATTGGCCAGGCGGCGCCAAAATTGCCGTCCAATTCGTGCTGAACTACGAGGAAGGTGGCGAAAACAACATCTTGCATGGCGATGCAGCCTCGGAAGCGTTTCTGGCGGATGTGGTGGGGGCGATGCCCTGGCCCGGCCAGCGTCACTGGAACATCGAGTCGATGTATGAATATGGCGCCCGCGCCGGATTCTGGCGGTTGCACCGATTGTTCACCAGCCGAAACCTGCCAGTCACCATCTTTGGTGTCGCCACCGCATTGATGCGCGCACCCAACCAGCTGGAAGCCATGATGCAAGCCGGTTGGGAAATCGCCAGCCATGGCCTCAAATGGGTCGAGCACAAAGACATGCCCGCCGAAATCGAGCGGCAACAGATCAATGAGGCAGTTCGCTTACATACTCTGGCCACCGGTGCCCGCCCGACCGGCTGGTACACTGGCCGCTGTTCGCTCAACACCGTCGATCTGGTGTCGGAGGACGGTGGCTTTGCCTATGTGTCGGACACTTACGACGATGATTTGCCGTATTGGCGCGTCCATCAGGGACGCCCGCAGTTGATCATCCCCTATAGTTTGAGCGCCAACGACATGCGCTTCGTCACCGCCTCCGGCTTTGACAATGGCGAGGCCTATTTCTTGTTCCTCAAGGACAGCTTTGATTGCCTTTATGCCGAAGGGCGGGCCGGTGCGCCGAAAATGATGTCGGTCGGCCTGCATTGTCGGCTGGTGGGTCAGCCGGGCCGCCTGATCGGTTTGCAAAAATTCCTCGACTATATCCAGGCCCACGACAAGGTCTGGGTGCCCACCCGCCTCGACATCGCTCACCATTGGGCCAAAGAGCACCCCTATCGCGCCCCGGCCCTTATCCCGTCCCAACTCGGCAAGGCGGCGTTTGTTGAAAAATTCGGCTCGATTTTTGAGCATTCGCCCTGGATCGCAGAGCGGACCTGGGAGGCAGAACTTGCCCCAGCCAACGATACGGCGGCGGGCCTGCAGTTCGCGCTGCGCACCCAGTTCCGCATGGCCAGCCGGGCAGAGCGACTGCTGGTCTTGCAGGCCCACCCCGACCTTGCTGGCAAACTGGCCGCCGCCAAGCGATTGACCGCCGCCTCAACAGAGGAGCAAGCCTCGGCCGGTCTTGATGCGCTAACGGCGGACGAGCACCAGAAGTTTTCTGCGCTGAACGCCGCCTATGTCGAAAAATTCGGCTTTCCGTTCATCATCGCAGTCAAGGACAACACCAAGGCGACTATACTGGCGGCGTTTGAACAGCGGTTGGAGAATTCGGAGGAGATGGAGTTCGGCACAGCCTGCGCCCAGGTCGAACGCATCGCCCGGCTGCGCTTGGACGCCTTGTTGACTGAGGGAACCTAGCCGTTCAGCCCGTCATCGGCCAACCAGCGGAGTTGGCCGCTGGTGCCATCGCCAAGCAAAGACAGCACCATGGCCAACAGGGTCAACCATGGCAATTTGTGCTGCACAAAATGGCCAATTGTCAGATTTGCATTGGTGTCGAGATTGCTCATGACCTCAGTATTCACCCAATTGGTAAACATTGGGTAACCTTAACCACACGTTAAATGCGCGCATCAACGCCCGGTGAACGCTTTGGCGGCTACTGGATCAGCAGCCCACTTTTGGGCGCCCCACAACTGCGCTATCAAAGAGATGCACCCACCGGGACAGTTCGGGGCAAGGAGCACGATGACCAACCCAATCTATGCGACCCCGCCCGGCGGCTTGCCGCCACAAACCATGCTTCTGACCGATCGTGCGGTGTTCACCGAGGCCTATGCGGTGATCCCCAAGGGCGTCATGCGCGACATTGTCACCAGCTTCCTGCCGCTCTGGGAAAAAACGCGACTATGGGTGATTGCACGGCCCCTTTCGGGTTTTGCCGAGACATTTTCCCAATATATCATGGAAGTCGCCCCCGGCGGTGGCAGCAACACCCCGGAACCGGACCGCAGCGCCG
Organism: Devosia equisanguinis; assembly: GCA_943372435.1. Classification (GTDB taxonomy): domain Bacteria; phylum Pseudomonadota; class Alphaproteobacteria; order Rhizobiales; family Devosiaceae; genus Devosia; species Devosia equisanguinis_A. The sequence goes on along the minus strand of CALRYQ010000002.1, from coordinate 110,334 downwards.
AAGGCGTGATCTTTGTGGTGGAAGGCGAAATCACGCTGTCGATTGCCCAAGCCACCCACATCTTGCGTGCGGGCGGGTACGCCTATTTACCGGCTGGCTCGGTCTGGACGTTGCACAACCGGGGCGCTGGCCTGGCCAAATTCCACTGGATCCGCAAGGCCTATGAGGCAGTGGATGGGCTGGACGCCCCGGAAGCCTTCGTTACCAACGAAACCCTGATCGATCCAATCGCCATGCCAGACACCGGCGGCGCCTGGGCGACCACGCGCTTTGTTGATCCGCATGATCTGCGCCACGACATGCATGTCAATATTGTCACGTTCGAGCCCGGCGGGCTGATCCCGTTTGCTGAAACTCATGTGATGGAACACGGTCTGTACGTCCTCGAAGGCAAGGCGGTGTATCGCCTTAACAATGACTGGGTCGAAGTGGAGGCGGGTGACTATATGTGGTTGCGCGCCTTTTGCCCGCAGGCCTGCTACGCCGGCGGCCCCGGCCGGTTCCGCTATCTGCTGTACAAGGATGTCAACCGGCACATGAAACTGAGCTTGCGGGCATGAGCATAGCCGCAACCATTGTCATCGAGCCACTGACCGCACCGGCGTTTGCCCCGTTTGGCCAGGTCATCGAACTGGCCGGCGCGCAGCACTACCCAATCAATGGCGGCATGACCGAGCGCTTTCACGATCTGGCGCGGATCGAGCTGGCCGGAGAGCAGGCCCGCCCATTGATCTCGATCTTTCGTGGCCGCCCCTATGAGCTGCCGCTCATGCTTAAGCTCGTGGAACGGCATCCTCTGGGCAGCCAGGCGTTTTACCCACTGACCGCCCTGCCCTTCCTGGTCATCGTCGCGCCAGACGATGCCGGAATTCCAGCAACGCCAAGGGCGTTCCTGACCGCGCCCGGCCAGGGGGTGAACCTGGCCATGAACACTTGGCACGGGGTTTTGACCCCATTGCAACAGGTCTGTGACTTCATCGTTATCGACCGCGGCGGCCAAGGCACCAATCTAGAAGAACACAGCTTTGCGACCCCCTATTTGGTAACGCGGGGAAACTGAGCGTTGCCAGCGTCAAAAATAGTGCGGTAATCGGCCTTTTTCCCATTGCTGATTTGGCCTAGACTTGAGCAGCCCTTGGAGAAATTGCGATGGCCAAAACTCTACCCGGTTTTGTCGGCGTCTTGTTGTTGGTATTGTCAGCTTTTGGGATACCGACCAGCCTGGCCGCTTCGGCATTGCGATTTTCGGGCGAGGTCACTTACCTCGATCGCATGGCGTTGCCTCCGGACGCCGCGTTGCGGGTAACCTTGGTCGATTTGTCTGGCCCAGTTGGTGCTAACATAGTTGCGGCAACTGCCCCGATCGCCAGTGTCGGCAACGTCCCACTGTTGTTTGAGCTTTCCGTGCAATCCGATGTGATTGTGCCGGGTGGGCAATATGGTCTCGTCGCCGAGATCGGCACCAGCGACCGCGTCTGGTTTGCCAGCCCCGAACCAGTCGCGGTCGATATCGCAAGCACCGATGGCCTGATCTTGCTCGTTGACAGAGTTGCCCCCGAAGCAGAAATCGCGATCATCGATCCCATGGCGCCAAACATGGAAGTGGACCTCGGGCTGTTTGATACTCTGTGGGCGGTGCAAGCGATTGCCGGGCAAGCGATAGCGCCGGAAACCCAGGTCACCCTTTCGATCGCCATGGATCGTCGCGCTGGTGGCAATGGCGGCTGCAACCACTATTTTACTGAGGCCGTCTTCGACGGCGACCAGCTCAGTTTTGGTGCTCCAGTGGCCACTAAGATGGCCTGTGCGCCCAATGTCATGGGACAGGAAGCCGCCTTGTTTGCGGCTCTGGCCAGCACGGCGAGCTATCGCCGGACCAGCAAGAATCTGCTGTTGCTGGACAGTGAAGGGGACGCTTTGGTGACACTGATACCGGCAGACCAGTCCACTTTGCCGACGCTCTCGCGTTGATTTTGGCCGAAACCGCGTTAGCTTGGGCCTGAACAGGGGACCGCTATGGACACCGCCGCGCTGATCGACCGTCTTCTTGATGTCATCGAAGCCGATATCGCGCCAAAAACGCGCGCCGGAGTGGCAATCGGCAACAAGCTGTTTGGCTCCGCGATTCTGCGAAAATCAGATTTGTCGGTGGTCGTGGCCGAGACCAATAACGAGATTGAAAACCCGCTCTGGCATGGCGAGATGCACGCCATCAAACGCTTCTTCGAACTTGACCCGGCACAGCGCCCAAATGCAAAAGACTGCATCTTTCTGGCAACGCACGAACCATGTTCGCTGTGTCTGTCAGGGATCACCTGGTCGGGGTTCGACAATTTCTACTATCTGTTCAGCTATGAGGACACCCGCGACAGCTTTGCCATCCCTTACGACATCGCCATCCTAAAAGCAGTCTATGCCGTGCCCGAGCCTGAAACCGGAATTGTGTCGCCGGATCGACCCCTCTACAACCGCACCAATCAATATTGGCATAGCCACAATATCGCGCAGATGATTGCCAGTCTTGATCGCGGCAATCGCGAGCTATTGCTCGGTCGCTTCGACGACATTACCGCCCTTTATGCCGATCTGTCCGCCATCTATCAGGCCGACAAGGGCAAAAGTGGCATTCCTCTGGCCTGAGCCTATTCGTGCGAACCGCTGATGCTGACAAATTGGCTGCGCGGCGCTTCAGCAAAAGATGCGGCAAACGTAAGGAAGCTGAGAGCCAGGGCAAACAGGGCGGTGAGGAGGAGCTGGGTCATTTTGTACAGGGTCCGGTTGAGTTGCCCCGGTGTAACCCCCCGCATTTGAACCTGAATTGACTGCAGCATTTATCTCACGTTCATTTTCGCCCCCAGCGCTTCAAAGCGCCAACGCCTCGGCTGGTTCCGGCCGGGCGGACCAAAAAAAGCAAAGGGCGGCATTGCTGCCGCCCGATCACATTCATCTCAACGATGTCAGGCGACGCGCTCGCCACGTGGACGGTTGTTGCCCTCAGGACGACGCGAGGTCTTGGCGGCATCCTTTTGCGTCTTGCCCCAGCGTTGCTTGGCCCCGACAGGCTTGGCAGCCAATGGCTTGCCAGTCTCGCTGTCACGACGCACGCGATTGACCTGCGCATCGGCGCGGGGCGCTTCTGCCGCCAGACGCTTTGGCTTGGCGCCATCACCAAACGCCGCAAATGGGCGGCGTTCAGCAGGCGACCGGTGGTCGCCCTGCGGCTTTGGATTGCGGGCTGTGCGCGGTTGGCTGGGTCGATTATTACCGGTCTTGTAAGCCGAACGTGGAGCATCCACGACGCCGGTGTCATTGGCCAAATGCAGATCGCCCGAGACTGGCAAGGTCAAGCGGATCAGCCGTTCGACATCGCGCAGTTTGTCGCGCTCAGTACCATCGCAAAGGGTAATGGCAATGCCCGATGCCCCATTACGACCCGTCCGGCCGATGCGGTGAACATAATTCTCCGGATCATCTGGCAGTTCATAATTGATCACGTGGGTAATGCCGGGAACGTCAATGCCGCGCGCCGCAATATCGGTGGCGACCAGCAGTCGCACCTGGCCCGAGGCAAAGCCCTTAAGGGCAGCCTGGCGGGCGTTTTGGCTCTTGTTACCGTGGATGGCCGCCGCTTTGTGCCCGTCGATTTCGAGGTTCTTGGCGACACGATCGGCACCATGCTTGGTGCGCGAAAAGATGATAACGCGTTCGAGCGCTGGATCGGCCAGCAGGCCGTTCAAGACGCCGCGCTTGGCCTTGGAGCCGGACAGGATCACGCTCTGGTCGATCTTGACCACAGTCTGGCCCTGGCGATCGGCATCCACCCGGATCGGCTCATTGAGCAGACCCTTGGCGAGTTCGGCAACATTGGGGGCCATGGTGGCCGAGAACATCATGGTCTGGCGCCGCGGGCCAATGGCCTTGGCGATAAACTTCACCGGGGCGATAAAGCCCATATCGAGCATCCGGTCGGCTTCATCCAGCACCAGCCAACGGGTTTCGTTGAGCTTGACCTTGCCGTCGTCCATCAGGTCCTTCAGGCGGCCTGGGGTGGCGACGATAACGTCAACGCCCTTGGCGATGCGCTGCACCTGATGGTAGCGCGATACGCCACCGAGCACGAGCACGGTCTGCAGGCGCATTTCCGACGACGCGAATTTGCGGATGGCTTCGTCGATCTGCACGGCCAGTTCGCGCGTCGGGGCCAGGATCAGCGCCCGGGCGGTCATTGGCTTGGGCCGACCGGTCAGGGTCAACAGGCCTGCCAGGATCGGCATGGCAAAGGCTGCGGTCTTGCCGGAGCCGGTTTGGGCAATACCCATCAAATCCCTGCCGGTGAGCAAGGGTGGAATGGCTTCTGCCTGGATCTTGGTCGGAACGGTAAAGCCGGCGCGCTCAAGCGAGCCAACCAGCATTTCCGGGAGTCCGAGTTCTTTAAAATTGGTGGTCAAATCATAGTCTTTCAAATGGCGCGCCGTCCAAGCAGCGCACACAGCGCCTGCCCAAAGGGTCAGGCGGGTTCACAATAGTGCAAACGGCGATATAGGAGACATCGCGCGGGTGCTGGCTTTGCCCGGATGATCGTCTTCCGGGGTACTTCGCCGCTCACCGCATTGGTCGATAAGAAGAGAAGTTCGTCACATATTTAAGGCTACACGGCCCCAGAAGGGGTCATCATGCCAGTGTCGATGCTGGTGATATGGGGGAAGTCGCTTGAAATAGCAAGGCATTTACAGTTTGGACCGCGCATGGCTGGATTGCGGCGGCAAGATTTGCTCCGACGCAATTGCAACGCTTGCTTTCCGGCGAGCAGGCGACCAGAACAGTTTTTCAACGAAAGGTCACGACCATGGCGCGCAAACCCAACTATGATTTCGAACGCCGCGAGCGCGAACGCCTCAAGCAGCTAAAGACCGCGGCGCGCGCCGAAGCAAAACTACAAGAGAGCAAGGACGAAGCCGGCGCCCCGCCTCCAGAGGCCGAAGTCAAAGAGGACTGACCGCTGCTTGTCGCCTAGCGTTGGCGGCTAACCGGGCCAAACCCTTTGGTCGACCTAGATGCCACCATACCAATCGTAGCCATTGTCCTCCCAATAGCCACCCTTGCCCTTGCCAAAGGGGGCAAGGTCGTCGACCAACTCGATGGTGTGCAAATATTTGGGTTGCTTGTAGCCGAGCGCCCGCTCGATCCGCAGACGGATCGGCGCACCGTTGGCGACGGGAAGAACCTGATCATTGAGCCCGTATGACAGGATCGACTGGGGATGGTAAGCGTCGACCAGGTCCGAACTTTCATAATAGGGCGCACCCGCCGATAGGCCACCGCCATACAAATCATAGCAATGGTAGACGCAGAACCGGGCCTCCGGCTTGACGCGCGCCTGTTCCAGCACACCGCCGAGGGGCGTGCCGGTCCATTTGGCAATGCAACTCCACCCTTCAACACAATCGTGGCGGGTGATCTGGGAACGAGCTGGCATATTGCGCAATTGGTCGAGCGAAAAGCTGAGCGGTTGTTCCACCATGCCAATCACGCGCAAACGATAATCGGCAAAGCCGGTGGCACGCAGGGCCAAATACTCAGCGGTTTTGGGGTCGGTAGACCCATTTGGCCGTTGCCCCTGCCGGATTTCACTACTGGAATATTCGCGCGCCAGGGTCTGCGCCCCAATCAGGGTTCGCTGGACACGGTAGGTCAGGGTATTGGCCATTTCCAAAACGTTGCGCACTTCGTTGTCGCGCGCACCGAGGAAATCGAACTGACTGCAACCCGCCAGCACCAGGGTCGAGGCCGACGCCACTGAAGCGCCAAGAAACCGGCGGCGACTAACTTGAAAACCGCTCATGACCGATCCCCTTTCATAGGCGTAGTGCCTGGGCTCGCGCGATACCATCCAGTAATCATCGAGCGGATTTCGTTGATCGGCCCGGCCGCCAGAACCATGATCATGTGAATGACAAAGAACCCCACTAGCAGTGCCATCACCACAAAATGAATGGTGCGGGCTGTCTGGCGCCCGCCAAACACGTCGAGCAACCAGGGCCATGCGGCATCCATGCCGGGAGACATGGTAATCCCGGTCAGAACGATCAGCGGGAACAGCACGAAGAATACCCCAAAATAGGCCAACCGTTGTAGGGGACCATAGGTTCGGCCATGATGAAATTTCAGGGTGGCGTGATCAACGATGTCGCGCGGCACGCCTTTGATATCGGAGGCACGGACCAAAATGTCACGCTTAATATGGCCATTGATGAAACTGGCTAAAAACCACACGAACATCGTCAGCACAAACAGCCAACCGAAGAAAAAATGCACAACGCGACCGGTTGCCAGATCGCGGCCTGACGGGATCGTCACGATGCCGGGGAACCCTTGAAACACCGGCCGCTCTGCCGGCCCACTGACGCCGAAGACCCCGGTGGTGTCGAACTCCTGCCCAAAGATCTTGGTCTTGCCGCGTGGCCCCGCATCGGTATTGACCGCATACATTTCCAGGATGGCGTTATCGTACTCGAATCCAGATTCCTGCCCGATATACAGCGAGGGATGTGCGTTAAAAATTTGCAGCCCGGTCAGCAGCAAGAAGAACAGACTGATCGCCCAGATCCAATGGGTCACGCGGGTCACGATGGACTGTCGATAAATCAACGGTCCCTTGGTCGGCCCTTCAGGCACGGCAGTATCATCAGAAATTGCCGACATATTCAGGCCCCCTGCCCTTGAACGGAACCCTCGGTCCCACGTTGCAATATCAGTAACGCAACAACGCGGGACCAATGGTCGACATCACAGAAATGTTACTTAGCGGGAGCCATCGCATCGCCCGCCATTGCATCGCCACCCATATGGCCGTCATGCAGGCCGTGGCAGGCATCGGTCGCAATCTTCATGACCTCGGGGAAAGTGATGGCGCCAGCCTGTACGAGGCATTGCGCCAAATCATCGTCGCTCATCATCGCCATCGGATCGCTGGCCATCGCATCAGTTGCCATCGCGTCCTGCGCAAAACCGGTGGACACACCACTGGACAGGGCAAGCAGCAGAGCAAGAATGGGAAGCGACAATTGGCGGGACATATTGGTCATCGGGGTTCTCCAAAAGGTGCCCAGGCTCGGTTAGCGTGGGTCATGTCCTCTCATTCGCCGGTTGTTCTCAATCGGTTACCGCTTCACGCCCTCGTGATCAAAATTGACTTTGCCTTTTTCGGTGCCAACCATGTAACGGTGAAGCGATTGCAAACGAATGAGGGTCAATGAGCGGGACTGACACCACCGAGGCGCGCTTGCGAAATTTGATGTTGGCATCCCTTGACGGCGATGCGGCAGCCTATCGCACATTGCTCGCTGACCTTGGCCGCCACCTACGCCCATATTTTACCCGGCGGCTGAATGCCGCCCACGCCGCCTATGCGGAGGACCTAGTGCAAGAGACCCTGCTGGCCATTCATACCAGACGCATGTCGTATGAGCGGGACCGGCCATTCACGGCCTGGTTGCACGCGGTCGCCCACCACAAATTTGTCGATCACGTCCGGCGCCATGCGCTGCGCATCACCGTACCCTTGGACGACGACGCACCCATTTTTGCCCGGGATGACGCCGAAGACGCCGCCACCCAGATGGACCTAAACACGGTGCTCCACACTGTGCCGCCGCGCACCGAGGCCCTGATCCGCAAGGTTCGCATCGAAGGGGCCAGCATTGCCGAGGCAGCCCATGCCGCCGGGATGACTGAAACCGCCGCCAAGGTCTCGATCCACCGAGGATTGAAGGCGCTGGCGGCCCGTTTTGCGGGAGGCAGCAATGAGCGATGACTTGATTGCGCGGCTCAGCGCTGATCTGCGCCCCGTTCGGGCCAATGCGATTCCTCGCCTGCTCGCGGCCGCTTCGGTATGCGGCGCAATTGTTGCGGCTTTGGTCATGGTTTGGCGCCTCGGGATGCGTCCCGACTTGCCGGGCGCCCTGGCGGACCCGATCTTTTGGACCAAGTTCGGCTATACCGCGGCGCTGGCGATGCTGGGGGCCGCGGCAGTGCGCACCCTGGCGCGCCCCGAAGGGCGAATCGCCTGGCCTTGGCTAGCGGCAATTGGCCTGGCACTCATTCTGGCGGTGGCAGCGTTGGTCCAATGGATGGGCGCTACCCCTGAAGTGGCATCAACCCTGCTCATCGGTACGACCATGCTGGTGTGCCCCTGGTACATTATTGGCCTGTCATCACCCATTCTCTTGGGGCTGATGCTGGTGATGCGCAAATTTGCGCCCGCCAACCCCACGTTGGCCGGATTCGCCGTCGGGCTGATGGCCGGTGGCGCCGGGGCCTGGGTCTATTCGTTCCACTGCGGCGAGAACGGCCTGGCATTCCTGTTGATCTGGTATTCGCTTGGCATTCTGGCGGTGGCGACATTGGGTGCAATCATTGGTCGGTTTGCACTGCGCTGGTAGTGATCCTTATTCGGACCGCGCCGCCCAATTGATGCCGCGGCGGATGATGGTGGCCATCTCTGGCACTTCAAACTCCTTGGCTTGGTGGCCAAGCGTTGAGTGAAATACCCGCCCCAAACCATGCCGCCGTTTCCACACCACCGGCATGACCACACCATCGATCCATGGCGCATATTCACCGGTGAACGTGGTCGTTGCCAGCACCTCGTTGGAGGGGTCGACATGCATGTAATATTGCTCGGATGTATAGGGGAACGATTTGATCCCCGACATGATCGGATCATCGGGTTTGGTGATATCGACGCGATAGTCGATGATATTGCCCGGATGGGCCACCCACTGCCCGCCCACCATAAACTGGTAATCGACAGAATTGCGAAACGCGTCGCTCATGCCACCATGGTGGCCGGCAAGGCCCACACCACCCGCAACCGCTGCCGTCAGGTTCATCACCTCTTCGTCAGCGATCTGGGACATGGTGAATATTGGAACGATCAGCGACAGATCGCGAATTCCAGGGTCGGCAAATGCCGACGTCTCAGTGGCCATGCGCACGGAAAATCCATCCTCATGCAGCCAGCGCCGATAAATCGTCGCGCATTCCTGTGGGTCGTGGCCGGACCAGCCACCATAAACGATCAACGCTGTACGCATGTTCAAACTCCGCAAACCAACGCGGCGAACTTAGCGCAATAAATTGGTATTGAAAGCGACAAACCGACGCGAGTGGCTTGATCAACCAACAGCGGGCGTCAGCCGGGCGATGAAATGCAGATCCCGCTCGAACACCCAGGACAGTGGCGCTGGATATAACCCCAATCGATCATCCATGCTGGCCCCGACCAGGCCCGATCGTTCAAACGCCGTGGCCCATTCTGCCAGGCTCAAATAATTGTAGGGCAGCCGAACACCGTGGCCGCGATTGCCGACCCAATCCATCAGCCGCAAAATCGGCCCGGCAAAAACGCCTTCCCGCAAATGGTCTTTGATAATCACGCCGCTTCGGGCCACCCGAGCAGCTTCGCGCAGGATCACGACCGGATCATCAGTGTGGTGCAACACATCAACAATGGTGACGTAGTCAAAGCTCTTGTCCGCAAATGGTAACGTGGTGCCGTCATATTCGGTCACCGCGATGTGGGTTTTCGGCCGCACCAGCACATCGACGCCTTCAAAGCTCAAATCGCCTCGCATGGCCATGATCGACGCCGCAATCTGGCCATCACCGCAGCCAAGATCCAGAACACTGCCAGCGCCAGGGATCGCTTCAGCCAGCCTTTGCGACAGCACGGCAACGCGGCGCCCGAATATGGCCTTATCATGGACCGAGTTGAGCAGTGATTTGGCGGTGTTGGCGAACATAGGAGCCTCTAGGCCCGAGCAAAGGCCCAAGCGCGCAGAACGACGAAATTGACCCCCGATGTCAAAGCGATCACCAGCATCGACGCAGTCAAGGTGGGTACCATCAGGACCTCGTAGGCCACATAGGAGAATAGTGTCGCCAGCGTCAACGCCGCCCCCTGAACCGCAACATAGCGTGGCAGGGCGTGTCGGTGTGGCGCGTCGGACTGGAACGAGAACCGCCGCTGCAACAGATAAACTGGACCGATGAATGCCCCATAGCACAAAGCGCTGGCCACCCAGTCCGCCAGTCCGGTCGGCAGCGCCAACACCAGATTGGACAGGCCCAAAAAGCCCATGGCCCCACCGCCGCCAATGCAAACAAACAGGACGAGCGCTCCCAGCAAGGAGCGGTCATCACCGCGCGTACTCACGTCGGGCATCAGGCTTTCAAGGGCTGCACTCATCGGCAAGGGTCCTTTGCGCGATCTACCAAACTAAGTGTTTGGCATAACGCAAAGACCTTGCTGACGCCCTTACCGCGGCCGGCTCACCTGGCAAATGTATTGCGCATGGTTGAAAAACGCTAAATTCAACGGCGGCGTACCACAGCGTCCCAGATCAACAGCACAATGACCGCGCCGAGCACGGCGCCGATAAAGCCAGTCTCTTCCCCCGTATTGTACCAGCCAATCCGTTGGCCGAGCCAATTTGCCACCACCGCGCCGACGATGCCCAACACCGTGGTCAGAATGAAGCCGGATGGCTTATTGCTCGCTGGCGTCACCATTTTGGCGATAACACCCGCGAGAAAACCAACGATAATTGCCCAGATAACGCTCATGCCCAGAACCCCAATTGTGTTGGTGCCTAGATTGTATGTCAGGGGGCGCCATTCAAGGCTCTTCAGCTTTTGGCAATAAATATCTGACCGGCCTCGAACCAGCGGGCACACTCAACCCCCATCGGGATCATGTCAGGTCGGATCAACGATATGTTCGCGTCGATCCGTCTCAGTAACGGTGGCCAGATCGAGCACTTTTTGGATATTGGTGGCGTGCCGGAACGAAGGCTCGATGGTTTTTCCCAATTGCACGGCCTCATAAAACATTTGGTAATTGGTTGGCACTGGGTCGCACTCCACCTCGGTCCAAGTCCCCGCTTCAGCGTCGGCACCAAGGCAGGTCAGCAATTTTGAGCCGTCATGGCGGTGCTGCACCTCCACCGAGCCCTTGTCGCCATAGACCCGCAAGCGCAACTCATTCATGTGCCCGGTCGCCCAACGCGTCGCATGAACCACGCCAAGTGCACCATTTTCCAGCTGAATTGACATGACAAAACTGTCGTTGGCATCCAGATCATATTCGCCGATTTTGTTGCCCTTGGCCTTGTCATAGGTCTGCAGGCGGCAGAACACCCGGTCAATGTCACTGCCAGCGCCGTAGACAGCAAAATCCAGAATATGCACGCCGATATCGCCAAGCACACCGTTGGAGCCGTGTTTCTTGCTCAACCGCCACAACCACTGGCTCTCGGTGCGCCAATCGCCCCAGGCCTTGGACACCAGCCAGCTCTGCAAATAGCTGGCCTCGACATGCTTGACTGCGCCGATCTCGCCCGACAGCACAATTGAGCGGGCTTTTTGCAGTTGTGCCACATTGCGGTAGGACAAATTGACCATCGCAACAATGCCGGCCCGTTCGGCCGCCTCAGTCATTTCCAGGGCTTTGGTATGATCGGTCGCCAACGGCTTTTCGCAAAACACATGTTTGCCCGCCGCGATCGCCGCCATCGACGTCGCATAATGCACGCTATCAGGCGTGACGTTAGCGACCGCGTCAAACTCACCCCACGCTAGAGCCGCCTCCAGCGAGGCAAAGCCACGCGGTATATCGTGAGCCTTTCCGAAGGCTTCGACGCGAGCGGGATCAACATCAACGCCGCCGACGAGGGTGACACCATCAATGGCAGCAAAGTGTTTGGCATGTTGGTTGGCCATGCCGCCGGTGCCTAAAATGAGAAGGCGCATATCAAATTTCCTATGTTTTCGATCGAAGATGCCGCTGCGATGGCCCTATTTTGCCTTACCCGCAGCAATCTCACCGGCATGATCGGCGTTCGAGAGTTTGGCCCCCCGTTCAACGAGCGGCTCGATCGAATCCGCCACCGGCGTGTTTGGAGCTTTCATCAATTCACCGTGCCGCTCGCTATTGTAGGCCCAGGTCACCGCGTTGCGCAGCACCTGGCCGACATTGGCATCGTGATAGGTGGGGTATGTCTCATGACCTGGACGGAAATAGAAAATATTGCCCGCTCCGCGCCGATAGGTCAGGCCGGAACGGAACACTTCACCGCCCTGGAACCAGGAGACAAACACCGTTTCCAGCGGCTCGGGCACGCTGAATGGCTCGCCATACATCTCTTCGTATTCGAGCTCGAAATAGGGGGGTAACCCCTTGGCGATGGGGTGCCCAGGGTTGATGACCCAAAGGCGCTCGCGCTCACCCGCCTCACGCCAGTGCAAATTGGCCGGCGCACCCATCAGGCCCTTGAACACCTTGGAGTGGTGGCCCGAATGCAGCACAATCAATCCCATGCCCTGCCAAACCCGCTCCATGATGCGGGCAACGATCTCGTCTTTGACCTCGCCATGGGCCGCATGACCCCACCAGACCAGCACGTCGGTATTGTTCAGCGCCTCAATTGTGCAGCCATGCTCGGGCTCTTGCAGCGTCGCAGTGCGAGCCTCGATATTGGGGTCTTGCGACAACTGCTTGGCGATCTGACCATGCATACCAAGCGGGTAATTCTCAGCCACGACCTTATTTTTGTGTTCGTGGACATTTTCACCCCAGACCAGAGTGCGTATCGCCATCATCGTCTCCTATAAAATTGTCTAAAGCGCAACCAAGCCGCATTGGCTCTGGGCCGGCGCTCGCGATGTGCCGGCTGGATCGCTGCCCCGCAGGTGCCGATCCAGCCTATCAGTGTGGCTAGCGAATGGGTTTGCCCGCCGCATCGAACCGATGAACTTTGCCGTCGAGCGGTGCGATGTGAACCACATCGCCAGAATGATAGGAATTGTTGCCATCAAGGCGAACAACCACCGGCTCCTCGGTCCCCATTTCCAGATAGACATAGCTATCGGCACCCAAGTTCTCGGTGTGAATAACCGTACCGGTCCAGGTGCCGCCGCTCGGCTTGATCACCAGATGCTCGCCACGGATACCGACGGTATGGGCATTAAAGCCCTCGGTCAGCTTGCCGGTTAGAAAGTTCATTTTGGGTGAGCCAATAAAGCCGGCAACAAACAGTGAGTTCGGCGTTTCATAAAGCTCCATCGGGGTACCAACCTGCTCTATCACCCCGTCGCGCAGCACGCATATCCGATCCGCCAAGGTCATCGCCTCGACCTGATCATGGGTCACATAGACCATGGTGACGTTGTGCATGTTCTCATGCAGCTTGGCGATTTCAATGCGGGTGGCACCCCGCAACGCCGCATCAAGGTTGGAAAGCGGTTCGTCAAACAGGAACACCTTGGGGTCCCGCACAATGGCGCGACCAATGGCGACGCGCTGGCGCTGGCCGCCCGACAATTGCTTGGGCAGGCGATCCAGATATTTGGTCAGCTGCAGTTTTTCGGCGGCGGCTCCGACCTTCCTTTTGATCTCGTCCTTGGAGGTCTTCTGCAGGGTCAGCGCATAGGCCATGTTGTCGTAAACGCTCATATGCGGATAAAGCGCATAGGACTGAAACACCATGGCAATGCCACGCCGCGATGGGGCGCGTTCATTGACCACCTCGCCATCGATGCTCAGCGTGCCGGCCGAGATGTTCTCGAGCCCTGCAATGCAGCGCAGCAGCGTGGATTTTCCACATCCGGATGGACCTACGAACACCATGAACTCGCCCGAGCGGATATCGAGGCTGATGTCCTTGAGGATTTCGACAGCACCGTAGCGTTTATAGAGGTTGGAAATCTGAAGTTGTGACAAGCCTAAAATCCTCCCTTACTTGACCGAGCCGGCCAGAAGTCCCCGTACGAAGTAGCGCTGCAGTGCAAAGAACACGATCAGCGGAACAATGATGGAGACAAAGGCACCTGCGGTCAGCAATTCCCAATTGTCGCCGCGCGTCCCCAGCAGGTTGACCAACCGTCCGGTGAGCACGACTTTGTCGTCCTGAGCGCCCAAAAACACCAGCGCCACCAGCAAATCGTTCCATATCCATAAGAACTGGAAGATGGCGAACGAGGCCAGCGCCGGAAAACTCAGCGGCAGAACCATCCCGGTAAAAATCTGGAAATGGGACGCGCCGTCGATGCGCGCCGATTCCATGATTTCGCGCGGCAGGCCGGCCATGTAATTGCGCAGCAGATAGATCGCCAAGGGCAGACCGAACGCGGTATGGGCGAGCCAAACGCCGAAGTAACCCTTGCTCTCGGTGCCAAAAACATCGGCGATCCCGTTGTACATCCGCAGCAACGGGATCAGCGACATCTGCAGCGGTACCACCAGCAAGCCAACCACAAGCGCAACAATCAAGCCACGGAACGGAAACGTCATCCAGGCCAAGGCATAGGCAGCGAACGCGGCGATCAAAATCGGGATCACCGTGGCTGGGATCGCGACCGTTATCGAATTGATGAAGGACTGCGACACCCCGGCGGTACTCAGAACCGCAACGTAGTTTTCCAGCGAGAAGCGCGGGGGACTGACAACGATGAGGTAAATGCGCGGCCCGCTGGCATGGGAAAATTGGGTGGGCGAGGTCCAGCTGTAGTCCCCATTGGCCTGCACAATTATTTCACCACCATCGCGCATTGGCGCAGCACTACCGGCGATATAGGCCCCAACATCGGCATTGGTGGTGCCATAGGCCTTGACCTGTTTGCCGAGGTTTTCATCACCCAGAACATTGCCTTTGATGACCCAGGTGCCGGCCTCCTGCGCCTGATCACTGGCACGCCCGAGGCGCACAGCGCTTTGGGAGGTTGCTTCAGTCAGCGCCGTCCACCAACCCGACACCGCCAATTGGTCCTTGTCGCGAACGGAAGAGACCAGCAAGCCGATGGTCGGAAAGGTCCACATCGCCACAAAAAACAGCAGCGCCAGGTGGGCAGCAAGCCGACCCAGCTTGATCCCAGACATGAGATTGCGTGGCGCCGACTTGGCAGCAACGGCAACACTATTGGAAGCAATCGTCGACATCAGCGTGTCCCCACTTCTGCGTTGGCGCGGCGAATGTTCCACACCATGATTGGCACCACGGCCAGCATCAGGATGACGGCGATGGTGGAGCCACGGCCGTAGTCACCGGATATGAACATCCAGCGATACATGAGATTGGCCAGAACCTGAGTTTGGAACTCACCATTGGTCATGGCGTAGACAATATCGAACACCTTCAACACCGTGATCGTGATGGTGGTCCAAACCACGATCAGCGTGCCCCAAATCTGTGGGATCATGATCCCAAAAAAGATCTGAATGTCATTGGCACCATCAATTCGGGCCGCTTCCAAAGTCTCCTCGGGAATCCCGCGCAGTGCGGCGGACAGGATCACCATGGCAAAGCCGGTTTGGATCCAGACCAGAATAACCATCAACAGCAAGGAATTGAGCAAAGGAATCGTGATCCACGCCTGTGGCGGCAGACCCCAACCGGTGATCATGGCGTTGAGCACGCCGATCTGTTCAATGCCTGGGCCACGATAGGTGTAGATGAATTTGAAGATCACCGAGGCGCCGACAAACGAGATCGCCATTGGCATGAAGATGAGCGACTTGGCGATATTGCCCCACCACAGCCGGTCGGCGAGCACCGCGATGACCAGCCCGAACGAGGTGGCAAAAAACGGCACGATCAGCAGCCAGGCCAGATTGTTCAGAGCCGATTGCCAGAACACACCATCGTTAAATGCCCAGACATAGTTGTCAAAGCCGATGAAGTTTTGGCCGAACTTATCAAAAAATGACAGGCGCAGTGTCTCAAACACTGGATAGACGAGGTAAACTGTCAGGAACAGCAGCGCCGGAAACACGAACAACCACGGCCGGACCTGTGAACGATTCTTGTCTCGGCGGGTGACGGCTTCGCTTCCCATGGATGGGTTGGACGCCAAAAATTTGTCGAGCAGCCAATTGGTGCCCCAGAAGTAGGCAGCACAGGCAATAAGCGCGACAACCACGGCAACCAGTGCGCCAAATATCTGCTGGATCATTTGTGTTTCCCCCAAACTCTGCCGCCCCAGTCTTTATGCTGGCAACGAACCGGCTCAATCTCGCCGTATCGGTTCAGGCCCCGCGCAGCGCGCGGAGCCCGAGTGCGTTAAGCAAGCAGTGGCCTATAGAGCGTCCCAAGCAGCCTGGATCTGGTCGGCCACTTCTTGAGCCGACTTGCCGTTCACATAGTCCACCATCCCGGTCCAGAACGCGCCGGCACCGATTGCGCCGGGCATCAGATCCGAACCGTCGAAGCGGAAGGTCGTGGCATTGAGGAGAACCTGGCCGAGATCTTTGTTGGCCTGGCTGTTGTAGACTTCGGTGTTGATGCCTTTGTGGGCGGAGAGGAACGAGCCGTTTTCCTGTGCCATCCAGATTTCATGAGCCAGCGGAGTCTTCAGGAAATCGATGAAGGCGCGAGCCGTCGGCGAGTCCTTGGTGATGGCAGCAAGGTTGCCCGAGCCAAGCACGGGCTTGCCCAAATCCTTGCCGGCATAAGCGGGGAAGTAAAAGAAGTTGTAGTCTTCGCCCGCAACCGAGCCTTCAGGAAAGAAGGACGGGATGAAAGATGCCTGACGGTGCATAAAGCACTGAGGCGGCACCGAGAACAGACCCTTGGGACTATCACCAAAGGACGTCGTCGCCACAGCTGCAACACCACCGGCAACTTTGGTACCATCCTTGGCAATGGAACCAAACATCTCGATGGCAGCCACGATGCGTGGATCGTTGAACTTGATCGTGTTGTTGACCCAACCATCATAAACGTCGGGCGTTTCGGTGCGCAGCAGGATGTCTTCGATCCAGTCAGTGGCGGCCCAGCCGGTTGCACCACCTGATTCCAGGCCAATGCACCACGGCACCCCACCATCGGCGATAATCTTATCCTGAAGCGCCAGCAGTTCTTCCATCGACTGGGGAATTGCATAGCCTTTTTCGGCGAAGTTATCAGGCGAGTACCAGACCAGTGACTTCACTTCCTGCTTGTAGGGGAAGGCGTATTGGGCAACGACGCCATCCTTGCCGGCATACTGGCCGAGGGCTGCCCAAGACGCACCAGCGCTGTAGTTTTCGGTCAACCATGCGGTCGTGTCCGCACCCAAATCAACCAAGGCGCCCTGTGCGGCAAAATCGGCGAGCAGGCCGGGTTGCGGCAGGATCGTTATATTGGCAGGACTGCCTGCAGCGATATCGATGCGGGCTTGTTCTTCGTAGTTCTTGGACGAACCGTTCTTGACCACAATGCCGGTGGCATCGGTGAAATAGGCCAAAACGGCTTCAAACTGCGCCTTGTCGCCGGGCTCGGCCCAGGCGTTCCAGATCGTGACTTCCTGGCCTTCAAGGCCAGTGTGGGTCGTCTTGTACTCATCCAGAGAAGCCCAGGTAAACCCGCCTTCACCCTTGGGGAACATCAGGTCCTGCGCTTGTGCGCCGGTCGCTGCAAATGAAGCGGAAACCAGCAGACCTGCCAGTAGCTTGTTGATCGTCATAGTAATCCTCCCGAACGACAAAATTGAATGACCAAGACAAGATAAAAGGCCGCGTGAATTGCGCGTTCCGTCTTGATCGCACTCCCAAAAAGCACCCGGGGCATGGTCAGAGCAAAGATCGAACCAAAGTTTCCAAAGCGCTTTGAACCGAAAAGAACCAGAGTGGCGAAAAACTGTCAAGTGGGATGATTTCGAATTTCCGCAGAATTCTCGTGCCTTCAGAATTTTAGCACTTCTTTTCAATAACTTACAAAATATTCGTGTCAGCATGGCTGTCGGAAATGAACTTACCGGTGGACCTTTCAAAGAACAATTGCGATTGAGTTTTACCCACTTGCACAAAAATTTGAAATCGCTTTGAATAGCGTTGAAGGAGAAGTGCAGGGAGGCCTGTTCAAGGCGCCCTGCTTGCCCTAAGGCACTGTGCACGGACATTTCCGACTGGGGAATGGTCGCAACAGCCAGCGTGATGGGCCGATACAGATATGAGACTCAAAGACCTTGCCGAGCAATTAGGTCTATCCCAGACTACTGTGAGCCGGGCACTGAACGGCTATCCGGAGGTTAATGAGGCCACACGCGTGCGGGTCAGCGAAGCCGCGGTCCGCCTCGGATATCGGCCCAATGCCAGCGCGCTCCGTCTGGCGACAGGACGGGCCGGCGCCATCGGATTGGTGCTCCGTGGCACCATCGAGTATGGACCCCACATGACCGAGTTTCTGGCTGGCGTCGGATCGCGGCTCGCGCACGAAGAGGTCGATATCCTGGTATCGACGGTGGAAACGCTGGACGAGGAAATCGCCACTTACCGGCGGTTGGCGGCGAGTCAGAAGGTGGACGCCATTATCTTGCACTCGCCCATTATGCATGACAGCCGAGCCAAATTGCTGACAGAGCTGCGCTTGCCGTTCGTGTTGCACGGCCGCACCACGATCGATGCGCCCCATGCCTGGCTCGACATTGATAATGAAGGGGCCATGGAACGCGCCACGTCACACCTGCTCGACCTCGGACACAAGCGCATCGCCCTGGTCAATGGTCTGAAGGGGCGCACCTTTGCCGAGCACCGGGAGGCTGGGTACCGCGCGGCCCTTGCAGGCCGCAACATCGCCGTTGAACCGACCTTGATGGGCAATTCAGTCTTTACCGACGAAGCAGCATTCCGCTTGGCCCAGACCATGCTGGAGCTACGCCCACGCCCCACCGCGTTCCTCGCCGGTTCGATGATGACGGCCCTGGGAATTTTTCGCGCCATTCGGTTGGCTGGACTGACCCTGGGCAAAGATGTCTCGATGATCGCTCATGATGACGTGTTCCCTTATCTGAACGCCGACAACATGGTGCCCTCGATGTCGACCACCCGCTCATCGATCCGTTCCGCGGGCGTGCGCATCGCCGAATTGCTGCTGCAATTGCAGGCAGGAAAGCCTGCGGCAACGATTCACGAATTGTGGCCGGTTGACCTGGTGCTGCGCCAATCCTCCGGCCCGCCACCGGCGGATTAGGCCAGCACGGCAAGGTGATTGTCGAAGGAAAAATCCAGCTTGCGCTTGGTGATTTTTGCACCAGCCAAACCCAACAACTCGCCAGTCCCGCTCGACGCTACCAACCCCACCCCATGCGGCGCCAACCCGCAGCCATTGGCAAATTTCTGGACGATCGAGGGAGTCGCGCTCGTGGTGTCGATCGCCAGGATCACATCGCCTTCCGGTGAAGAAACGCCCAACAGCCCTCCATCCCCCGACATCGCGACCGAGCCCACATAATTGCGCAGGTCTGCCAAGGTGTGAGCGGGCAATTCGATCAATTTGATCTCGCCATCAAGGGTCGCATAGCCAATCAATTGTGGGCTATCACTGGCCGCACCCCGATACTGACAGCCGAACCAAACCCGCTGGCGCGCATCGATGGCCAAATGGCGGATCGACAATTGGTGCAAGCCCGCCGCCAGCCGCAATTGTCCAATCAACGCCCCGTCCTTGGTATTCACAAACACCACGGAGGGATCCATCGTCGCCAGATTAAGCTCGGCGCGACCGAAATCCGGGTGCGTTTCGATGCCGCCATTGGCAATCACCAAGGTCTGGCCATCTGGCATCATCAATAGTTCATGCGGCCCGGTGCCAAAGGTCGAAAATTCCGCAATACGCCGGAAGTTCGCACTTGCATCGTAAACCCCGATAGCGCCGCGGGCGGCTTCAAAGTCACTTTCCGTCGCATAAAGCAACTTCCCATCGGGGGAGAACACGCCGTGTCCATAAAAATGCCGCCCCTCGGGACTGGTCACCGTCTGTGGAGCCGCAACGCCCGATGGGTCAAACACCACGGCAAACGTGCCCGGCTGCCGTGCAAAGACCACCGCGCGCCCAACCGACGGCGAAAACGCGATGTCGTGGCCTCGGTCTGGCAAGTCAACATGTGCAATGACGTCACCGCGCTCGGTCAACAGAACCGCGCCAAAGCCACCGGCTTTGGTTTGGATCGAGGACGCAAACACCAGTTCTGCCCGGTCCAGTGCCTGGCTGCGCGTCGGCAGCAGCGAGGCCACAAACCCGGCCCCGGCGGCCCGCAGAAACGCCCGCCTTTGCCACATCTCAATCGCCATCCAGCGCAGAAAACCCAACTGACAGACCCAGCGCTGTGCCCAGTTGATCGGCAATCAACTCTTGCAGGGACTGCGTCACGATGACCAGATATTTAAGCGCTGCCAATTGTTTGGGATCGAGCACCGCTTCGGCAATTGGCGAATTGACCAGATCGATGGCCCGGGCAGCGTTGCCAAACTCAAACAGGATGGTGTTTTCGAGCCCCATCTGTTGCGGACCGACAGCTTGACCAATTCTTGAGAGTTCAAATAGCGCCCGCAACCCATCGATGTTTCCGCGAAGGGCCGTCATGGTGTTACCGGAACGCCAGAAACTGGCCAGTTTGGGTTGTGGCTTGGCCCCGGCATTGCCCACCAGTGCCAGCAGGCGGCTATTGCGAACCGCCTCAAGTCCATGCACCATTTGGCCAACAATTTCCTCGAGCGCTTCCCCGGTCGACCGATAATCCGTCAATTGTGGGGAGGGTTGCATCAGATGCAGCGCTATTCCATCCTCGGCCAACCAAGCCACTGACAACTCAGCCGCTATGGTCGCCACCGCCTGGGCAATTGCCTTCCCGTATTGACAGCGGAAAGCCCCTTCGCCGGTTTGTAGCGTTTCGGCGCCGGTGCCAAACAAGACATACTCGAGCGCTCCCAACCCCTGAACGGCAACACTTTTGGCGGCCAAGCCAGCAGCGGTAATCGCCTCCGGGTCGTGCGCCAGCAGGATCTGTTGAACCTGCCGCAAGGCATTCCCTTGGCGGTCGGCCCAAAAGTATAGCCGTTCAGAGCGGTTCTGCTCGGCCAACGGTCCGAACTTGAGCAGTTCAATGCGCGAAAACGCCGCGACCGTCTCGGCAAATGCCAAATCGCTCGCCTTAGCAGCGGCCGCCGACGGTTCCAGGCAGAGCGTTTCCACTGTGCCCGCCAATGCCGTCGCGGCTCGGTCAAACCGGGCAAACGCGGGGCGGATTGCTCGGTTCACCGCCAGTGCCATGGTCTCGGCCGAGGCCAGCAGCGGGTACTGCGCAGCGGCGGCGCTGGGTTCGGGTTGAACCCCTTCCTGGGCAATGGTTTGTGTTGCGGCCAAAGCCAGCAGCAGTGTCAGCAGCATCCGCATCAGAGAGACTCCAAAAACGCAATCAGCTCATCGCGCTCGGTGCGGGACAGATTTGCAAAGGCATCGCGCGCCCCCAGCGCCTCGCCCCCATGCCAAAGCACCGCCTCGGTGAGGTTTCTGGCCCGCCCATCATGCAAGAACTCGGTGCGGCCAGACACAGTTTCAGTCAAGCCAAGACCCCATAGTGGCGCAGTGCGCCATTCATAGCCATCTGCCAACCCTTCGGGACGGTGATCGGCCAAGCCCTCGCCCATGTCATGCAGCAGGAAGTCGGCATAGGGCCAGATCAGCTGAAACTGCTGTGCCGGATTGGGCGCGTCGCGGCTGGTGACATATTTGGGCGCGTGGCAGGCTGTGCAACCACTATCGTAGAAGAGCTTTTTACCCCGCAAAACGACTGGATCGGCAATATTCCGCCGCTCTGGCACACCCAGCGTCTGCGAATAAAACGTCACCAAATCAAGAATTGGGTCGGGCGCCTCCCCGACGCCCAGCCGCTGTTGCTCACCATTTGGCAGCGCCAGGCACGCTGCCTGCGCCGCAGTGCAATCGCCATAAGGGTGATTGACCAGCGGCGTGGCAATGCCGATATCGCCAGCAAAAGCACCGGCAGATTGTGAGCGAATGCTTGCCTTTCCAGCCTTCCAGCCAAAGCGTCCCAACATGACGCTCTGGCTAACCGGCTCAATGGTAAAATTGGGCCGCCCCGAAATTCCATCACCATCGGCATCTTCAGGGTCCGCATGGGTCAAAATGTCGGCCGCCGGAATTTGTTCGACCAGCCCCAGGCCAATCATTGGTGGCGCCAGGCGCGGCGACATCATCACCTCGGGCGACAGCGGACCAAATCCAAGGTCGGCCACAGAGTAATGAGGCTGCCGCAGGGTTATTACCGTGCCATCGCCCAAGGTAACCGGCAAATCGGTATAGTCGATGACCATCCGGCCCTCGGACGCCAGGCCTGCGACGGCAAAATTCTGCAACTGGCCGCCATAGACCGGATCCCCAACTTCACCGCCAAACACGCCGTCGATCCCCTGGCGCTGATCATCCAAGCCCGGCGAGATCGACAGGCGCAAGAACATCGACTCTCCGGCTTCATCTGGGCCCGGAACATGGCCGCGCCCATCCTTAAGGTGACAGCTCTGGCAAGCACGCGAGTTAAACAGCGGACCCAGCCCGTCCGAAGCCAAAGTCGAGGATGGTGCTGAAACCCAAAGCTTCCGAAACAGGGAGTCACCGAGGCTGAAATCTGCCTGCTGCTCAAAACTGAGATTGGCCTGAAAGTGTGAAAACACATTACCATTGACGGCAGCTTTGGTGGTCCCAGCTCCACCCGGCATGGCCTCAAACTGCTCTGGGACCAAAAACTCATCGGTCGGCGTCGTTACCGCCAATACCCGTGCCAAATCCATTGCATTGAGATCGGACCGAACGGAGGTGTGATCCTGGGCGAGGGCCAGGCCTGACCCCAGAACTGCAGCCAGCAAAACGGTCAGGCGAATTTGCATTTATGATATTTCGTCCCTTCGGTGCCGGATAGGGGGTTGCCCCGGCGGGCGGTTGTTTTGGTGTTACTGAAACACCGCATTGGGGTCGGTCAGGCTGTCACTGCCTTCAATGGTGACATTGGCGAGCTTGAGCAGCGCCACCGCCCGCTCAATGCCACGGGTTTGGGCCACCAACGCATCGATAGCCGCCTGAACAATGGCATTGCCTTCAAGATTGCCTTCGCCAATTTGCTGGTCATAGGCCTCCCCGGCAGTGGCGCGATCACTGATCAGCTGCAATTTGGCGACGCTATCGTCGAGCATGGCTCGCAGTTCAGCATCCACTGCAGGATCGATTGCTGCGACCCGATCAGAGATCGACGGTCCTTCAACCACGGTCCCGTCAATGCGGACATAGCGACCGAGATAGACATTGCGCAGACCAATCCCATCATTGAGGTGGGAAATGTGGGTGTTGTCCGAAAAACAATCGTGTTCTTCTTCAGGATCGTGCAGCAGCAAGCCCAGCTTCATGCGCTGACCGGCCAGTTCGCCGAACGATAGCGAGCCCATGCCGGTCAAAATCGCACCGATGCCGAGATCGGGCAAAGCCAGGCGAGCAGCACCGTCAGCCTGCCAATTGCCCACCATTTCCTCAAGGTCGCTGACCAGCAGGTCGGTCACAGCCTTCAAATAGGCCGCGCGGCGATCGGCATGGTCGGCAATGGAGTAGTCGGTAAATGCGCGCTCGCCAGCGCCCGGACCGGTGCCGTGCAAATCCTGTCCCCACAGCAGGAATTCAATGGCGTGGTAGCCGGTCGCCACATTGGACTCAATGCCGCCGGCCTCCTGCAACTGGCTTTGCAGAAAATCCGGCGTGATGGCACTCGCATCAACTTCGACGCCGTCCACATTGATCTTGGTGTTGGCAATCACATTGGCGGCATAGAGTGAATTGGCATCACTCTCACTGCCATAGCTTGCATCAACATAGTCGATCAGGCCTTCGTCAAGGGGCCAGGCGTTGACCCGACCCTCCCACTCGTCAACGGTCGGATTGCCAAACCGAAACGCCTCGGTCTGCATATAGGCGGGCCGTGCTGCTCGCCACGCATCCCGCGCGGCGTTAAGAGTCTGCTCACTCGGCGCCGCAATCAGGGCATCAACCGCAGACTGCAAGTTCCGGCCGCCAATCAGGGCGTCCTCGTAACCGGCTTGGGCCAAATTGCCATAAGTATCGAGCACGTCGGAGTCGGTTGGGCCTTGTGCAAGGGCCGCCTGGGGCCCGGCCGCTTGCAGGAGAACCAAGGTCAAGCCCACCAACACGCCTTTGAAAACCGCAGCCATCAATGGTCACTCCGCAATCAGTTTTTCAATTACTCCCGCAACATTGCGGGTCAATGACGACGCTCGACTATCAACATCGTTTTCGAGAATCAACAATAAAATCAATAGTTTAGAATAGGTCTAAACTGTGCAAGGTCCAAGATCGACGCGCGGTGACCAAAAACCTTTTCCCGTCAGCCTGTTGCACCAATTGGGTAGGCAAGTGCCACTGAAGGTGAAAATTTGACCATCTGGACTAAACTGTCACAAACGGGCACTGTCACAATTGCAACCGGGGGACACAGCACGCCAACGCCCGACATGATCGATGGTCACAATTGCGGCACAGCGCCCAATCCGCGCTGTCATCAACCGGACATAAATCTGTCATGTGGGTGTCAACTGGGCTGACTAAGCCACCCGAAGTTCGCCAAGCCTGCGGAGATCGCCGGCAGCAATGAACAAAGATATCTAAGGGAGACCACCGATGAATATGAAAAAAGCGCTCGCAGCATCCGTCTCAGTCATCACGGTTCTGGCCGCTGCCGCGCCGTCTTTCGCGCAGGCTGACATGACCGCTCTGTACGAGGCCGCCAAGGCCGAAGGTCAACTGACCGTCATCGCTCTGCCCCATGACTGGTGCGGCTATGGTGCCGTGATCGAGGGCTTCAAAGCCAAGTATCCTGGCATCACCGTCAATGAATTGAACCCAGATGCCGGTTCGGCCGACGAGATCGAGGCGATCAAGGCCAATATCGGCAACACTGGCCCACAGGCACCTGACGTAATCGACGTTGGCCTGTCCTTTGGCCCAACGGCTAAAGCCGATGGCCTGATTCAAGCCTACAAAGTGTCGACCTGGGATTCGATCCCAGATAGCGCCAAAGATGCCGATGGCTTCTGGTATGGCGATTATTATGGCGTGGTCTCGTTCATCGTGAACAAGGACCTGGTCGCCAATACGCCAACAAGCTGGGCCGACCTGATGAAGCCGGAATATGCCAACCAGTTCGCACTGGCCGGTGATCCGCGCGCCTCCAATCAGGCAATCCAGGCCGTTTATGCTGCCGGCCGTCTTTCTGGCGCTACTGATGCCAAGGAAATTGCGACCGCTGGCCTGAAGTTTTTTGCAGACCTCAATGCGGCTGGCAATTTCGTGCCAGTGATCGGCAAGTCGGCACCCGTCGCTCAGGGCACCACCCCAATCGTGGCCGCATGGGACTACAATGCCCTGGCATGGCGCGATGGCTTTGCCGGCAACCCAAATGCTGAAGTCATTGTCCCCTCGGACAGCGTTGTCGCCGGTGTTTATATCCAGGCCATTAGCGCTTACGCTCCGCATGTGAACGCCGCCAAGTTGTGGATGGAATACCTCTATTCAGACGAAGGTCAGACCGGTTGGTTGGCTGGTTATTGCCACCCAATCCGCTTCAACGACATGGCTGCACGTGGCGTCGTACCAGCGGATCTGCTGGCCAAGCTGCCACCGGCTGACGCCTACGCCAAGGCTGTATTCCCAACGCTGGAAGAACAAGGTGCGGCCAAGGCCGAGATCACTGGCCAGTGGGATGCTGTTGTCGGCGCGAACGTTCAATAATGACTGACACCAGTTCGCTGGTGACACGTGCTGCCGGCCCGGTTTTTACCGGGCCGGCAGACAATCGCCCCCGTAACCCGTTGCGGTACTTTATCGGTATGCGGCCAGGTGACTATCTGGGCGTAGCGCCGTTCTTGATCTTTGCCATTCTGTTTCTGATCGTGCCGACGCTGTCACTTGTGGCTGCTGCTTTTTTGGATAAGGCGGGTCACTTCACATTACAAAACATTGCCGATCTCGGCACGCCACAGATCCTCAATTCGTTTTGGATCTCAATTCGCGTTTCGGCCGCATCAGCTCTGTTAGGCGCGGTTATTGGCCTGGCGATTGCGCTGGCCGTCATCCGCGGACGCCTCCCCGCCGGGATCCGCGCCACTGTGCTGACGTTTTCAGGCGTTGCATCCAATTTTGCCGGTATTCCGCTCGCCTTTGCGTTTCTGTCGACCCTAGGTCGGCTTGGGCTGGTAACAGTGATCCTCAAGACCGTCTTTGGCTTTGATCTGTACAAGGCAGGCTTCAACCTGCTCAGCTTCACCGGCCTAACCCTGACCTATTTGTATTTCCAGATCCCGCTGATGATCTTGATCATCGCCCCCGCCATAGATGGGTTGAAGAAGGAATGGAACGAGGCGGCGGCAACGCTTGGCGCCACAAACTGGCAGTTCTGGCGCTATGTCGGCCTGCCGGTGTTGTGGCCTAACCTGCTCGGCACGCTGTCGCTGCTGTTTGCCAATGCCTTTGGCGCCATCGCCACCGCCTATGCGCTGACTGGTTCATCGCTCAACATCGTCCCGATCCTGTTATACGCGCAGATCCGCGGCGACGTGTTGCACAATCCCGGTCTCGGCGCTGCGCTGGCACTGGGCATGATTGTCATCACCGCGTTGGCCAATGTCATTTATCTGGTGATCCGCGCCCGCGCCGAACGGTGGCTCAAATGAACCCCGGCATTGGCCAAATCTGGCGAGCTGCCTTCCCCGGCCTGGCCTTTGCGGCGATCGCTTTTAGCGCCATCGATATCATATTCCGCTTGCTGACCTCGAGCCTGGAGGCGATCGCCTCCATCCCGGAGCCGGCACTTCGCGACGTCGGCATTGTCACGGCGACCGCCGCACTTGTCTGGCTGGTTTCACCGGCCCTGGTCTGGTTGTGGACCGCATTGGCGCCCCTTCGACGGGCTTTGGCCCCAATTATGGCTCGGATCCCGTGGCCATGGGTGGTGTTCGGAGTTGGTGCGGCCTATTTCCTAGTGCCCCTTCTGGCAACTTTTGAGTTCTCGCTGCGCATTCGCCGGAGCGGCTATACGCTGGACGCTTATGCTTCGGTCTTTGCCGACCCACGCTTCCAGGCGACTTTCGGCTACTCGCTACTGGTGGGGCTGGTTGCCATTCTCGTGGGAATATTCATTGTCGTGCCAGCCGCCTATTTCGTCCGCTTGCGCGCACCCCAATTGCGCCCGGTCATTGAATTCGTCACCTTGCTGCCATTGATTATTCCACCGATCATTTTGGTGTTCGGCTACATTCGCCTCTACAATTCATCGTCGATCCTGCCGTTGACCAACTCGGCGATTGGCACTGATCTGTTGATCACGCTGGCTTATGTCGCGCTGGCCTTGCCCTATATGTATCGGGCCGTCGACACCGGCCTGCGCACCATTGACGTGCAAACGCTCACCGAGGCGGCCACCATTTTGGGAGCCAATCAGGCAGTCATCATCGCCCGTGTCATTTTTCCCAACATTATCGTGGCGGTCCTTTCCGGCGCGTTCTTGACGCTGGCGATTGTCATTGGTGAATTCACCATTGCCAGCCTGCTCAATCGACCTGCCTTCGGCCCCTACCTACAAAATGTCGGTGCCAATCGCGCCTTCGAGCCGGCGGCGTTGGCGGTCATTTCCTTCATCTTCACCTGGGGGGCCATGGGCATGATTCAGCTCTTGTCGCGCTTTGCCCCCAAAACCGCTGCCCGGACGGACTAGCCCATGGCCGAAGAATTTCTGCGGATCAACAATCTGGTCAAAAGTTTTGGTACCACCACCGTGGTCAAAGGCGTCAATCTCAGTTTTAGCAAAGGGGAATTCGTTACCCTGCTTGGACCCTCGGGCTGCGGTAAGACCACCATTTTGCGCATGGTCGCCGGGTTCGAACGCCCAACCTCGGGCTCCATCAGCGTCGAAGGGACCGACATCACCACGCTGGCACCCAACCAACGCCAAATCGGCATGGTGTTCCAGGCCTATGCTCTATTCCCCAACATGAATGTTGGCGACAATATCGGGTTTGGCCTCAAGATCGCTGGAAAAGGCCGCGATGAGACCCGTGCACGGGTCGAGGAAATGCTCAAGCTGATCGGCCTGCCTGGCTATGAGAAGCGCTATCCTTATGAAATGTCCGGCGGACAGCAACAACGCGTGGCGCTCGCCCGCGCTATTGCCCCAAGCCCGCGTATGCTGTTGCTTGACGAACCGCTGTCGGCACTGGACGCCAAAATCCGTGTGTCATTGCGCGAGGAAATTCGCGCAATCCAGCGCGAACTCGGCATTACCACGCTGTTCGTGACCCACGACCAGGAGGAGGCTCTCTCCATTTCGGATCGTGTCGTCGTCATGAACGCGGGCCATGTCGAGCAGGTCGGGGCGCCGTTCGAAATCTACAACCGACCGACGACGCGATTTGTCGCCACCTTCGTCGGCACTCTCAACACCATTGAAGCCATTGTGGCCAATGCGGCGGAGCAGACCGTCGCCATCGACGGGCAAGTCGTGCAGCTGTCCGCCCTGCCGCCAGGAGCCAGCACTGGACATCCCATTGCGCTGACCCTGCGGCCGGAGATGATAACGCTTGGGGCACGGCCAGACGCCGACATCGAGCTGACCGGCAGGGTAAGCGAGGCCCACTTCCTAGGCTCGGTGATCCGGCTCACCGTCGCCCTGGGTCAAAACACCCTCAACATCGATACTTTCAATGACCAGCGCACGGCCCCGCCATCGCGCGGCGATGAGGTCAAGATCAGCCTGGCCAGCAAGGACCTGCTGGTCCTCTCGGCCTAAAGCATGTCTCCCGAAAGTGGTCTCCGGTTTCGGGTCAAAGACATGCGCAAAAACAAGGGCTTAAAGCGCAGGGAGCGCATCTGAATGATCGCGACGCGCTTTAACGTTGACACGACAATAGCGCGTTCGGCGAACCACGCAGCCAAGCAGAAGGCCGCGCACCGTTGGGAGCGCGGCCTTTCATTGTCGGTTTGAACCGATCAAGCTTTGTTCTTGTTGTAAACGTCGAACACAACAGCGCCGAGCAACACCAGGCCCTTGATGACCTGCTGCCAGTCAATATTGACGCCCATGATCGACATCCCATTATTCATCACGCCCATGATGAACGCGCCGATCACCGCACCGGCCACCTGGCCGACGCCACCCATGGCAGAAGCGCCACCGATGAACACGGCAGCGATCACGTCCAGCTCGAAGCCCTGTCCGGCCTTGGGTGTCGCAGTGTTGAGGCGAGCCGCAAAGATGAGACCGGCGATCGCTGCCAGCACACCCATGATGATAAAGACAATAAACGTGAGCCGCTCGGTCTTGATGCCGGAAAGCTGTGCTGCCTTGGCATTGCCACCCAGCGCATAAATCCGCCGCCCCAACGTGGTCCGCTTGGTGATGAACACGAACAAGGTTATGAGGATCGACATCACGATCAGCACATTTGGAAGACCCTTATAGGAGGCCAACTGGTAGGTGAAAAACAAGATCAGCGCGGCGATGATGATGCTCTTGGCGATAAAGAGGGCCGTTGGCTCAACGTCGTAGCTGCGGCTTTGCCGCCGACTGCGCGTGCGGACACTGGAAAAAATCATCGCAGCGACGATCAATAGGCCGATGATCAGCGTGGTTGAATGCAGCGTCAGCGCAGTTTCCCCGGCACCGAGCACCAATGGCCCCACGAGATCTGGAATAAAGCCGGCGCTCAGCAACTGAAATTCCGTTGGGAACGGACCGACCGAAGCACCCCCGAGAATGGCGAGGCTAAGGCCCTTGAACACCAACATGCCAGCTAACGTGACAATAAAGGACGGTATCTTCAGATAGGCAATCCAATAGCCTTGCGCGGCACCAACAAACGCGCCAACCACCAGGCAAATCAACCCGGCAGGAATGGCCGGCATTTTGTAGGTGACCATCAAAATGGCCGCCAAGGCGCCGACAAAGCCAGACACCGAGCCCACTGACAGATCAATGTGGCCGGCCACAATCACCAGCAACATGCCCAGCGCCATGATGATGATATAACTATTCTGCAGGATCACATTGGTCAGATTAACCGGCTTGAACAACACGCCATTGGTGGTGATCTGGAAAAAAACCATGATCACCAACAAGGCAATGACGAGCCCGAAATCACGCAAATTCGATTGCACGAGCGAACGCACAGAAAGCTTGCCGCTTTGTGCTGAGGTAACGGTTTCTGTGGTCATGATGCTTTTCCTTCTGCACGAACGATGGCGCGCATGATTTTTTCCTGACTTGCCTCTTTGCCGGCAAGTTCGCCAACAATGCGGCCCTCGTTCATCACGTAGATCCGGTCGCAGATCCCCAACAGTTCAGGCATTTCCGAGGAAATAACAAGGATGCCTTTGCCCTCATCCGCCAGCTTGTTGATGATCGTGTAGATTTCGTACTTCGCACCAACATCGATACCGCGCGTCGGCTCGTCCAGGATCAGTACCTCTGGGTTGGCGAATAGCCATTTGCTGAGCACCACCTTTTGCTGGTTTCCGCCTGACAGATTGCCGGTAGTCTGGTGAACGCTGGACGACCGAATATTGGTCTTGGCCCGGTAATCGTTGGCGACGGTCATTTCGGCCATGTCATCGATCACCGAAAGCTGTGATACGCCCGGCAGATTAGCGATGGTGATGTTGTGCTTGATGTGGTCGATCAGGTTCAAGCCGTATTGCTTGCGATCTTCAGTGGCATAAGCCAACCCAGCCTTAACCGCCTTTACGACCGTGGACGTGTCCGCCTTTTTGCCGTGAACGTAGACCTCGCCCTTGATATGGCGACCATAAGATTTGCCAAACACACTCATGGCAAATTCGGTTCGACCCGCGCCCATCAGTCCGGCAATGCCAACAACTTCACCTTTGTTGACGTGAATGTTGACGCCATTGATAACCTGACGACCCTCATGGATCGGGTGAAACACTGCCCAGTCCTTGACCTCAAAGATCGTCTCGCCGATTTTTGGGGTCCGGCTCGGGTAGCGGTCTTCCAGCGAGCGACCCACCATCGATGTGATGATGCGATCTTCGGTGATCTGGTCTTTGTTGAGCGTCTCGATCGTCCGCCCATCGCGCAGAATTGTGATCCGGTCAGCAACCTTGCTCACTTCGTTGAGCTTGTGCGAAATAAGGATCGAGGAAATGCCCTGCTTCTTGAATTCGAGCAGCAGCGCCAAGAGCGCATCACTGTCTTTTTCCGAAAGGCTGGCTGTGGGCTCGTCAAGGATCAGCAGCTTGACCTCTTTGGAGAGTGCCTTGGCGATCTCCACCAATTGCTGCTTGCCCACCCCAATATGCGTGATCAGCGTGTCCGGGTTTTCCTTAAGTCCGACCATTGCCAGCAGCTTGGCTGCGCCTGATCGCACTTCGTCCCAATCGACAACGCCGTATTTGGCGATCTCATTACCGAGGAAAATGTTCTCGGCGATGGACAGCAACGGCACCAAGGCCAATTCCTGATGGATGATAACGATACCGCGGTGTTCACTGTCACGGATCGATTTGAAGTGGCATTCCTGCCCCTGATAGATGATTTGACCGTCATAGCTGCCAGAAGGATAGACCCCGCTCAGCACCTTCATCAGTGTGGATTTGCCCGCACCATTCTCGCCGACGATGGCGTGGATTTCACCAGCGCGCACATCAAGGTTCACATCCTGCAGCGCTTTGACGCCAGGAAAAGTCTTGGTGATACTGCGCATCTCCAGAATTGTCTGATCCATCATTGCCTCGCTCTTTCGCGCAGTAAGCGCCGCCTATCCAGCACACTACTAGAAGGTCCTACCAACTAAAAGGGCCCCGCGCTGGTGCGCGGAGCCCTCCATTCATGACGAAGATTTACTTCAGGTCTTCGGCCTTGATGTAGCCCGAACCAACGACGAGTTCTTCGTAGTTCGAAAGGTCAACCGCATATGGGGTCAGCAAGATCGATGGAACAATCTTGACCTTGTTGTTGTAGGTGGTGACGTCCAGACCCTCTGGTGTGCCGCCCGAAACAACAGTGTCGACCAGATCGGCTGTGGTCTTGGCCAGTTCACGGGTGTCCTTGAACACGGTCGAGTATTGCTCGCCGGCAATGATCGCCTTTACCGATGGAACTTCAGCGTCCTGGCCGGAGATGATTGGCCAAGCCTGCTCAGCCGTACCATAGCCGACACCACGCAGCGACGAGATGATGCCGCGGCTCAAGCCATCATATGGCGCGAGCACAGCGTCAACACGGCTGCCGTCGGAGTAGTTTGCCGACAGGATGTTGTCCATGCGGGCCTGTGCAACAGCACCGTCCCAACGCAGAGTACCAACCTTGTCCATGCCCATCTGGCCGGATTTGACGACCAGCGCGCCGGAGTCGATCAGCGGCTGCAAAACCGACATAGCGCCATCATAAAAGAAGAAGGCGTTGTTATCGTCTGGCGAACCGCCGAACAATTCAACATTGAACGGGCCGGCATTGCCTGGATAGCCAAGGCCTGCCAACAGCGAGTTTGCCTGCAGAACGCCAACACCGAAATTGTCGAAGGTGGTGTAGTAGTCGACATTTGGCGTCTGATTGATCAAACGGTCATATGCGAACACCTTGGCGCCAGCATCAGCGGCCTTCTGCAGCACATCGCTCAAGGTCGTACCATCAACCGCGGCAATGATAATTGCCTTTGGACCCTTGGTGACCATGTTCTCGATCTGAGCGAGCTGGTTCGGGATATCGTCTTCTGCGAATTGCAGATCGACGGTGTAGCCCTTGGCGGTCAGGGCAGCGACAAGTGCGTCACCGTCCGAAATCCAGCGCAGCGACGACTTAGTTGGCATCGAAATGCCGATGAGGCCCTTGTCCTGGGCAAATACCGCTGTCGATGCAGTGAGCGCGAGCGCGCCAACGGCAAGCACGGTAGCAAGTGTCTTTAGAACCTTCACGTCGAGACTCCCTTGTGTCTTTTCGAAATAGAACCGTAAGGCAAAAATCATTGGGAGGGTGCCAGAGGATCATCAAAATCAGCAGTTCCGGCGCAGCATGACCCGCCAGAAGGCACCGCCTTCCCGGAAACTGACCGAGGGTCAGCGCTCCTAGAAACACCACCCTACCCTGCTGAATTGATTCCACCCGCGCGGCGAGTTGCGCCGTTTGAGCCCTCCCAAGCCCAACGTTGCCACGCTAGGATAATCAGATACCTTTGTAAAGTGCGATTTTTGTCTCTTGCTATTTTTTTCGAAACGTGAAAAATATAAGAAACAGCCGGTACTCACCAGATTTGTGCGGTTGCATACGCCACGCGCCCGGTCTATCGTCCCCTCAAGAGGTGGGGTAGATCGAAAAAATGATGCGTTCATTACATACAATACAGACAAACATATCAGATATGTTGACAGACTATGACTCCGCCAGATCTTGACGTTCGGCCGGAAAACCTAAGCGCTGCGAGCGTGGTAGCTGACAATCTTGCTCAACATATTCTGGACGAGTTGTCGCCAGGATCCAGCCTTGCGAGTGAGGCGGTGTTGGCGACGCGCTACGCTGTCAGTCGATTGACCATCCGCGAAGCAATCAAGATGCTTGAGGGACGCGGGCTTCTGGAAATCGCCCGTGGCCGCAAGGCTGTTGTTCGCGAACCCAACGGGGCCGCGTTTGCAGATTTTCTGACATCAGTGATCCGCTATGATCCCCGCGGTTTGTTTGACCTGCTGCAGGTGCGCATGTCGCTGGAAGTGCAGTCGGCAACGCTCGCCGCAAAACACGCCAGCCGTGCCGGCATTGTCGGAATTGAACATGCGCTTGAGGGTATGCGTGACGTCGCCGCCAGCGGTGACAATCATTCCGATGAGGCAGAAAAACGCTTTCAGGCATTTGACGTCAAGTTCCACGAAGCGATCGCGCTAGCCAGCGGCAATAGAGTGCTGGGGTATCTATTTGAGGCGATGGCGTTGCCACTGCGCAATGGTTTCGCCATTAGTCGGCGCGGGAATGCGCAGCGCGGGCAAACACTCCAAGCCACGATCGATGCGCATCAACGCGTTCTCGATGGAATCAAGGACGGCAATGGCCGTGCGGCGGCTGAAGCGATGCGGCATCATCTCAAGGATACCGAACTCGACCTGCGCACCGCGCTAAATACTTTGTCCAGCAACCCCAAGACCAAGCCAAAATCCGTCTGAAAACCTGGATTTCTGCGGCAAGAAAAGCCCCGCGCAACGGCGCGAGGCCCCCACTATGATGAAGGTTTACTTCAGGTCTTCGGCCTTGATGTAACCCGAACCAATGACGAGCTCTTCGTAGTTCGAAACGTCAATGGCATAGGGGGTCAGCAAGATCGACGGAACAATCTTGACCTTGTTGTTGTAGGTGGTG
Organism: Devosia equisanguinis; assembly: GCA_943372435.1. Classification (GTDB taxonomy): domain Bacteria; phylum Pseudomonadota; class Alphaproteobacteria; order Rhizobiales; family Devosiaceae; genus Devosia; species Devosia equisanguinis_A. Next base: position 76,092 of record CALRYQ010000002.1, on the reverse strand, counting down.
GTGTCCAGGCCCTCTGGCGTGCCACCCGAGACAACGGTGTCCACCAACTTGGCCGTGGTCTTGGCCAGTTCGCGGGTGTCCTTGAAGATGGTCGAGTATTGTTCGCCGGCAATGATCGACTTGATCGAGGGGACCTGAGCGTCCTGGCCCGAAATGATCGGCCAAGGCTGATCGGCCGAACCGTAACCAACGCCACGCAGCGACGAGACGATGCCGAGCGCGACGTTGTCGTTTGGTGCGAGCACAACATCGACACGGCTGCCGTCGGAGTAGTTTGCCGACAGGATGTTATCCATGCGGGCCTGGGCGGTTGCACCATCCCAACGCAGTGTACCAACCTTATCCATTCCCATCTGGCCGGACTTGACGACGAAGTCGCCCTTGTCGATCAGCGGCTGCAGAACCGACATGGCGCCGTCATAAAAGAAGAAGGCGTTGTTATCGTCTGGCGAGCCGCCAAACAATTCGATGTTGAACGGACCAGCCTTTTCCGGATAGCCAAGACCCTTCAGCAACGAATTGGCCTGCAGCACGCCGACGCTAAAATTGTCGAAGGTGGTATAGTAGTCAACATTGGGGGTCTGGTTCAGCAGACGGTCATAGGCGAACACCTTGACGCCGGCATCGGCGGCCTTCTGCAGCACGTCAGACAGCGTGGTGCCATCAACAGCGGCAATCACCACAGCCTTGGGGCCCTTGGTGACCATGTTCTCGATCTGGGCGAGCTGGTTCGGAATATCGTCGTCTGCATACTGCAGATCGACGGTGTAGCCCTTGGCTTCCAGTTCGGCCTTCAGCGCATTGCCGTCATTGATCCAGCGCAGCGTGGTCTTTTCTGGCATCGAAATGCCGATCAGGCCCTTGTCCTGCGCAAATACCGCCGTCGATGCAGTGAGCGCGAGCGCGCCAACAGCCAGCATTGTGGTGAGTGTCTTTGTAATGTTCATGCGTCATCCTCCCGGGACGTTTTCGTTTGAAGAACTTCAACTCTCTGCTTTTGGGGAGGTGCTAGGTCGAACCAGTTGCTGTTGGGCAGCCCTGATCGCAGCCTGTCGATTGACGGTCCCCGCTTGAAGCAAGACAACGAAACAACTCGTCGGATATTGCCTATGCACAGGGCCGAGGCATCCCGAAAGCTATTCGCACCGTAAGGGCTCTCCCCTGCCCGACATTGCTGATACGGGATTTAGGTACGTACCGCAAGAAGAATTTGATGTACGTACCGCAGTAGCTTTGCAATGGCGGCGAACCAAACCGCCAGCGCTGGTTCACGCGGCAATGCCTATCGCTGCCGGACAAGTCCGGCTAAGCTCAATTTCGGGAAGTCAATTTGTGGCCGTTACAGCGAGCGACGCTAAGATATGTCAATCAAAGCCGCCGTCTATCACCTGACGCACTACAAATATGACAGGCCGGTCGTGCTGCAGCCACAGATCATCCGATTGCAGCCAGCCCCACACAGCAAGACCAAGGTCTTGAGCCACTCGCTCCGGGTGTCGCCCACCAACCATTTCGTCAACATCCAGCAGGACCCCTACGGCAATTATCTTGCCCGTTTTGTTTTTCCAGAACCGGTGACCGAGCTCAAGATCGAGGTCGACCTGATTGCCGACATGACGGTCTACAATCCCTTCGACTTCTTTGTTGAAGAGAGCGCCGAGATCTGGCCGTTCCGCTACCCCGAAGATATCCAGGACGATCTGTCGATCTACCTGAAACCCGAGCCGGTCGGGCCGCTATTGGCCAAATTTTTGGCGAGCATTGACCGTACGCCGGGCAATACCGTCAATTTCGTTACGGCCATCAATGCCTCGATCCAACAGCACATCGCCTATATCGTGCGCATGGAAACCGGGGTGTGGACGCCCGAGCAGACGCTGGATAACGCCAAGGGCAGCTGCCGAGATTCGAGTTGGCTATTGGTCCAGACCTTGCGCAATCTCGGCCTGGCCGCACGCTTCGTCTCCGGCTACCTCATTCAGCTCAAACCCGATTTAGTGTCTCTGGATGGCCCGGCCGGCACTGACCATGATTTTACCGATCTGCACGCCTGGTGCGAGGTCTATCTGCCCGGCGCCGGCTGGATCGGCCTAGACCCGACATCGGGTCTGTTGACAGGCGAGAGCCATGTGCCCCTGGCAGCAACGCCTCACTTCCGCAATGCAGCCCCCATTTCGGGTTTTGCCAGTTTTGCCAATGTCGAGTTTGGCTTTGATATGCGCGTCGACCGCGTTTCTGAGCACCCACGGATCACCAAGCCGTTTTCCGACGAATCCTGGGAGCAGTTGGACGCACTTGGTGCGCAGGTCGATGCCGTCCTGAACGCCAACGACGTCCGCCTCACGATGGGTGGCGAGCCAACCTTTGTCTCGACTGATAACTTTGAGGCGGGCGAATGGAACACCGAGGCCGTCGGACCGACCAAACGCACGCTCGCCGATGATTTGATCCGGCGCCTACGCTCTCGTTTCGCCCCCGCCGGACTGCTGCATTATGGCCAAGGCAAATGGTACCCCGGCGAATCCCTGCCGCGCTGGACCTTTTCGCTCTACTGGCGAGTCGATGGCAAACCGGTGTGGAGCGATGAAAAGCTGGTCGCGCGTGAGGGTGTCAAGACCACTGCCACCCAAGACGACGCCCGCGCTTTCCTGACGACATTTGCCCGCAGATTGGGCCTCACCGGCGACACGATCGAGCAGGCTTTTGAAGATCCCGGCGAATGGCTGCTCAAGGAAGCAAATCTGCCCGCCAATGTCGATCCAGCCAACTCCGAGCTCTCCGATCCCGAAGCCCGCGCCCGCATTGCCAAGGTATTCGAACGTGGCCTTACCAACCCCACCGGCTATGTCCTTCCCGTTCAACGCTGGAACGCACAGGCATCAAGCCCCTGGCTGACCGAAAAATGGAAGACCCGACGCGGCAAATTGTTTCTGGCGCCCGGCGATAGCCCCGCGGGCTACCGCCTGCCGCTCGCCTCACTCAAACATCTCAAAGCCACCGATTACCCCCATGTGGTGCCGCAGGATCCGGGCGAGGCGCGTGGGGCGCTGCCGGACCCCGAAGACCTGCTCGCCCGCCAAAACAGCGGGTTGCAGGCGGATCCGCGGGCCCAGGCCACAACCGACTTCACCCCTGCCAGCCAACAGCAGGATCGAACCGAACAAATCATCAGCGAGATTGAGGGGCAGGTCCGGACCGCCGTGACCGTCGAAATCCGTGACCACCGGCTCTGCGTATTTCTGCCGCCGGTTGAAAAGCTGGAAGATTATCTCGAATTGGTGGCAGCGACCGAGGCTGCCGCCCGAGAAATTGGCCAACCGGTGCATCTGGAAGGCTATGCCCCACCCAATGACCCGCGGTTGAACGTCATCCGGGTTGCGCCCGATCCGGGCGTCATCGAGGTCAATATCCACCCAGCCGCAAACTGGCAGGACTGTGTCGCCACCACCACTGCCATCTATGACGAGGCCCGCTTTTCGCGGCTTGGTGCCGATAAATTCATGATCGATGGCCGCCATACCGGCACCGGCGGCGGCAACCATGTGGTTGTCGGCGGGGCGACCCCCAATGACAGCCCGTTCTTGCGCCGCCCAGACTTGCTGAAATCCCTGGTTCTGCATTGGCAACGCCACCCGGCCATGTCCTACCTGTTCTCGGGCCTGTTCATTGGCCCGACCAGCCAGGCACCCCGGTTTGACGAGGCGCGCCATGACAGCCTGTACGAACTCGAAATTGCCATGTCGCAAATCCCCAAACCTGGCGCGGGCGACATGCCAGAACCATGGCTGACCGACCGCTTGTTCCGCAATCTGTTGACCGATGTTACCGGCAACACGCATCGCTCCGAAATTTGCATTGATAAACTCTATTCACCCGACGGCCCGACAGGTCGCCTGGGCCTGGTGGAATTCCGCGGCTTTGAAATGCCTCCCAATGCGCGCATGTCGCTGGCTCAGCAGGTGTTGATACGAGCACTGATTGCCCACTATTGGGCCAAACCCCTTGACGGTAAATTCACCCGTTGGGGCACCACCCTGCATGATCGGTTCATGCTGCCTCATTATGTCTGGCAGGATTTCCTTGATGTGGTGGCCCAGCTCCGGCGGGACGGCTTTGGCGTCGATCCGGCCTGGTTCAAGGCCCAGCTCGAATTCCGCTTCCCGTTTTGTGGCGAGGTCGAATATGAGGGCGTCAAATTAGAACTGCGCCAAGCCCTGGAGCCCTGGCATGTCATGGGCGAACAAGGCGCTATTGGCGGCACTGTACGGTTCGTGGATTCCTCGGTGGAGCGCCTGCAGGTTAAACTCGAAGGCATTAATACCGGGCGTTATGCCGTGACCTGCAACCGCCGGCCAGTGCCGCTCAGGGGCACCGATAGCGCCGGGACGGCTGTGGCCGGCGTTCGCTTCAAGGCCTGGCAACCGGCCTCCGGCCTGCATCCACGCCTTCCGGTCAACACGCCGCTGGTGTTTGACATCTACGATCTGTGGTCCAAACGCCCGGTTGGCGGCTGTGTCTACCATGTCGCCCATCCAGGTGGGCGCAGCTATGATACCTTTCCTGTCAATGGCAACGAGGCCGAAGCCCGCCGACTTGCCCGGTTCCAACCGCAGAATTACACCGGCGGACGGTTCCGCCTCGTCGAGGAAAAACCGGCCGATGAGTTCCCGCTGACACTTGACCTTCGTCGACCTGCAAGCTTCACCTAGGATGCCATGGTCAACATTGAGAACCGCTTCGTGCTTTTCGTGAGTTTGCTTTTACCGGCTCGGCACCAGTCAAGCTTTGCGTCTGGGGCCTAGCCATGGACCTGCGCCAGGAGCGGACCGGCCGCGAAACCCCTATCGGCAAAAGCCTGATTGCCGACTATGTGCTCAAGCCGGGCGTGCCCGACGAGATGATCGATGCGTCTGGGAACTTGCGCCCGGGCTGGCAAATTCTGATGTCGGCATTCGACGCACTCGGCCCGACCGAGCTTGCCGCGCGTTTTGAACGCGCCAACCAGTATTTGCGCGATGCCGGCGTGTTTTATCGCAAATATGACGGCGCCGAAGGCAAGGAGCGCGCTTGGCCCCTGGCCCACGTTCCTTTGCTGATTGATGAACGCGAATGGTCTGTCATCGCGAGCGGGTTGACCCAGCGGGCCGAGTTGCTGGAAACCGTGGTGGCCGACATTTATGGCGACAACACCTTGGTGGCGCGTGGCCTGTTGCCGCCCGAACTGGTTGCCCGCAACAGCGAGTTTTTGCGACCGATGGTCGGCATAAAGCCGGTCAGCGGTCACTTCCTGCATTTTTGTGCGTTCGAGCTCGGCCGCGGTCCAGACGGCGGATGGTGGGTGCTGGGTGACCGCACCCAGGCGCCTTCGGGAGCAGGCTTTGCATTGGAAAATCGCGTCGCGACCACCCGCGCACTGTCCGACATTTATGGCAGCATGAATGTGCACCGGCTCGCCGGTTTTTTCCGAAATTTCCGCGACACCTTGTTTGCCCAGGCGCGCAAGGATGGCGGGCGGGTCGGCATTCTGTCGCCGGGTCAGCATAATGAGACCTATTTTGAACATGCCTACATCGCCCGCTATCTTGGCTTCATGCTGCTGGAGGGCGAAGATCTGATGGTCCATGACGGCCAGGTCATGGTCCGCACTGTCGCCGGCCCCAAGCCAATCAGTGTGTTGTGGCGGCGGCTGGATGCGGCGTTTGTCGATCCATTAGAGCTGCGCTACGACAGCCGGATCGGCACGCCCGGCATGGTCGAAGCGTTGCGTCACGGCTCAATTTCGATGATCAATGCGTTGGGCACCGGCATTCTTGAAACGCGGGCCCTGGCCGCCTTCATGCCCCGGCTCGCGCGCGCGCTACTGGGCAAACCACTTGATCTACCAGAGATTGCCACCTGGTGGTGCGGGCAGGATGCCGAGCGCAATCATGTCATCAAGAACTTCGATGATATGCTGATTGGCCCGGCTTTCGCCACCAGCCTACCGTTTGATGATCACCGCGGGACCGCCCTTGGCTCCACCATTGCCCGCGATCAAAAATCGGCGACGATTGAGGCCATGCTGGCCAATGGTGCCGACTTCGTCGGCCAGGAGCCGGTGCAATTGTCAACGGCACCGGTCTATATCGATGGCGCCTTGCAGCCACGCCCCATCACCCTGCGGGTCTATGCCGCGCGCACCGACGCCGGTTGGACAATTATGCCTGGGGGGTTTGCGCGGGTCGGATCGAGCCAGGATACCTCCGCCATTGCCATGCAACGCGGTGGCCAGGCGGCCGACGTCTGGGTGGTTGCCGCCAAACCGGTCGAGCGCGTGTCGCTCCTGCCGCGCGAGGGCGAGAAGCTGGTGCGCAATGCACCTGGAAGTCTTCCCAGCCGGGCCGCCGACAATTTGATCTGGCTGGGGCGCTACGCCGAGCGCTGCGAGGCGTCTGTTCGCATCCTGCGGGCCTACAATGCGCGACTGGCCGAGCTTTCCAAGGCCGACCTGCCCATCTTGCAGCACGCCAGGGAGTATTTGGGCACCATTGACGTTGACGCCGAAGAACCGATGCCAAAGGGCCTGCTCAGCGCCATCGACAGTGCGGTGTATAGCGCCAGCCAGATCCGCGACCGCTTCTCGCCAGATGGTTGGCTGGCGCTCAACGATTTGCAAAAGTCGGCTCGCCGGTTCGCTGATAGAGTGAGCGCCGGTGACGATGCTACGCGCGCCATGACGGTGATCCTACGCAAGCTTGCCGGCTTTTCCGGGCTCGTGCACGAAAACATGTACCGGTTTGCCGGTTGGCGGTTTCTTGAGCTGGGTCGCCGGCTTGAGCGCGCCATTCAGTTGGCGCGGATTACAGCATGGTTGACTGACAAGGACGCGCCGGACGGGTCGATCGAAATGCTGCTGGAAATTGGGGATAGCGTCATGTCGCACCGTCGCCGCTATTCGGTCAGCGCCGGTACCCAGAGCGCCATTGACCTGCTGGTACTGGACCCGTTGAACCCGCGCTCGGTGCTGTTTCAATTGGCCGAATTGCGCCTACAGATCGAAATGTTGCCTGGTGGGATAGAGAATGGCCAATTGTCGGCCCCGGCCAAGGCCGCGTTGCAATTGCACACCGATCTGGTCGTGGCGGAGCCGCAAGACATGTCGCCGGAGCGCCTGCAGACCTTGGCTGACGATATCGGCCAGCTAGCGGGGCTCGTCGCCGCCGCTTACTTCGTTTAACGCCGATGCTGTACGATGTCCGCTTGCATTTGCACTACGCCTACGCCGCCCCCGTTCAGAGTGGGCGGCACCTGATCCGGGTGAGACCGGTCAGCATTGCGCGCGTGCAGCGCGTGGTGGCCACAGTTCTAACCTGCGATCCGCCGCCTGATCGGGAGACAACATTCCAGGATTTTTTCGGCAATTCAGTGACGACGATTTCCTATGATGGTCCGCACGAACACCTCGATATCCGCCTTGGTGCGCGCGTCATGGTCGAGGATTTACAGCCACCAGCGGATTTATCGCCGACCTTGGTCGGGCTCAAGGGTGACATCGCCCGCCTTTGGTCTGTTGCACCTGATAGTCCGCATCATTTCCTTGGGCCCTCCCAGCGCATCCGCGTCAATCCTGAAATCACCACCTATGTGCGCGGCGTGATAGCGAATACCAGTTCCGTAGTTTCAGCAGCGACGGCGTTGTGCCGGGCCATCCATGCTGACTTCGCTTATGACGCCAAGGCCACCGACGTGCACACCTCCCCATCTGAGGCCTTTGCCATAAGAAAGGGCGTCTGCCAGGACTTCGCCCACATCATGATTGCCGGGTTGCGCGGCGTCGGCATCCCTGCTGGCTATGTCTCGGGTTTCCTGCGGACCAATCCCCCACCCGGCAAACAGCGCCTGGAAGGCTCCGATGCGATGCACGCCTGGGTCAAAGTGTGGTGCGGCCAACATGTCGGATGGCTGGAGTTTGACCCCACCAACGCTATGATCGCCGGCCCCGACCATATCTCGATTGGCAGCGGCCGGGACTATGCCGATATTTCCCCAATCGTCGGCGTCTTCAAGACTAGCGGCAAGCACAAAACGCGCCAATCCGTTGATGTGGTGCAGGTGGAATAGACTCAAACTGTCGCTTGTGGACTGGCTTCTGTGGGGCCACTACCCTGTGCTCGTTGCGGCAAGGATTGGCAGGGCCGAAGCTCCCAGAGCGGCACTTTGTTCTCCAATCTCACTGAGCCGGAGCCGTTCCACCCCCAGGCCAAGCCGCACCGACGGGCGCATTTCCCCCATTGCGTCGATGAGCCGAACGATCAGCGAATTTGGGGCCGTGCCGCCCAAAATAACGGCCTGCGGATCGAACAGGTTTTCCACACCAACCAAGGCGGTCGAAAGCGCTTTGGCGGCGCCTTGCAGCCACTCTGCCTCAACTATGGCACCGTCCATCCCCGGATGGTCGAGGCGTCGGCGCTCCAGCGATGACAGCGACAAATACTCACCGAGACACCCTCGATTGCCGCAATAGCAAAGCGGCCCGTTGGGATCGACGATCAAGTGCCCAAACTCACCGGCGTTGCCGCTGTCGCCCCGATAGGGCTCGCCCCTAATGACAATACCGCCGCCAATACCCTCTCCGACAAAGACGTAGAAGAAGTTCGATAGGCTCTTGGCAGCACCGTAAAGTTTTTCCCCTAACGCTGCCGCCGTTGCGTCATTTTCGAGAAACACGTCGGTGCCAATCTGGCCGGCGAGGGCCCGGACAAGGGAGCGCGTCTGTAAAGATGGAATTGCCCCCGGCGTCGGTACCCCTGGCCAAATGGCATCAAAGGGACCCGGCGTGACTAGTCCCAGACCAAAGCTGCGCTCGGGTCCGTAATGGTTGGCAAAGCCGGAATACAAATCGGCCAAAAAGCTAATGAGATTTTGGTCCGAGCCCTGCGGGACATCACCCTTTCCGGTCTCGATCAACTCGCCGCCAAGATCGGCAACCACAAAATCATAGTGTCGCGATTCGACGCGAAGCCCAACCGCATAGCCGCCATCCCGGGCTATTTCGATGGCTATTGGTGGCTGCCCGCGTGCCGATTTTCGTCGTCCTGCGTCACGAACCAGCCCGGAGTCCAACAGATCCTGCACGATATTGGCAATCGCCGGCGGGGTTAGCCCGGTCACCCGAGACAGTTCGGCTCGCGACATGCCGCCCTGCAGCCTGAGCGCATGGAGAATTGCTCGCCGGTTCTGCCGTCTCGTGTGGGTCGCGTTGTTGGCGTTCAAGGAACCAACACCAATGCTAAGCGGATCACTCATGCCCTGGGTTTAACAAACTATATTAAAGAAACAAACTTTATTTATTGACAATCCACAAGACCCTCCCCTAGGTTCCAGGCCAAGGGGGAGCCAGAATGTCCGGCGAAGGTCTCATTGAGCTCAGGAAGATCAGTAAGCATTTCGGCGGGGTTGAAGCCCTAACCGACGTCGACCTGTCCATTGCTGCTGGCGAAGTCGTCGCCCTGGCTGGCCACAACGGCGCTGGAAAATCCGTACTCGTGCAAATCCTGTCTGGGGTCTTTGCCCCAAGTTCTGGGGAAATTTTGATGGGGGGCCAGAGCGTTCACTTTGGGTCACCAAGTGAGGCAAGGGGCCATGGAATCGAGACGATTTACCAGACCCTAGCGCTCGCCAACAACCTCGACGCCGCCGGTAACTTTTTCCTTGGCCGTGAGTTACGGACGCGTTTTGGATTTCTCGACGCCACCCGGATGCGCGATGAGGCCCGCAATGCACTCGCGGCGCTTAATCCGCACTTCACAGACATCGAACGCCCGGTTCGCGAAATGTCCGGTGGGCAGCGCCAAGCGATCGCCATTGCCCGCGCCATCCATTTCAACGTTCGCCTGCTGGTCATGGATGAGCCAACCGCAGCGCTTGGGCCGCACGAGACCGCTCAGGTTGGAGCCCTTATTGAACGATTGCGCGACAGAAATATCGGCATTCTGCTGATCAGTCACGATATGCGCGACGTTTTGAAATTAGCCGATCGCGTTATCGTCCTGAAAAATGGGGCGCGGATCGGCGAAGCCAAAGCTGACGAAATTTCGGAAGACGCCCTGGTCGACATGATTGTGCGCGGGCGCCAGCTTTCTCAGGGACCGCGGCCATGAACCAGAGCCCGACCCGGCGCTGGTTGCCGATGATCGGCGCAATTCCGCCGATCTGGCTGGTACTGGTTGCCGTGGTTATCATGGCTAGCTTGATCTCAGGACGCTTCCTGTCGCCCTCCAACATCATGACTGTCTTGCACCAAGGCGTTGTTACTGGCGTGGTGGCGCTCGGGATGACGGTCGTCTTGATCGGAGGACATTTCGACCTGTCCGCAGGCGCTGTTGTCATGATGGCAGCGGTGCTGGCGCTGGCACTGGGGCCGACAGAGGGTTGGGGCACCATTTTGGCGGTGGCGGTGCCGCTGCTGAGTGGCACAGCGGTCGGCATCACCAACGGCCTGATCGTGTGCCGGGCGGGCGCCAATTCGATTGTTGCAACCATCGCGGTACAATTCATTGTTACCGGCGCCGTACTGGTCGCCATCGGGGGCCAGCACGTTACGGCTGCGTCGATCAGCGACGGGTTTTGGTTCCTTTCCAATGGTCGGCTCGGCGGCATCCCGGCCCCTGTCCTGCTGTTTGGGGCACTGACCGCAGCCTTGACCATCCTGATGGGCCGCACAGTTTTCGGGCGGCATCTCTACGCCATCGGTGGCGATGCTGATGCAGCGCGCCGGGCCGGCATCCCGGTGGTATGGCGCGGCGTTGCGGCCTTTGGCGTGTCGGGAACACTCGCGGCGCTGGCCGGCGTGCTGATTGCCTCCCGGGTTGGGCACCTCGATCCAACTGGCATTGCTCACTACGAGTTCCCGGCTCTGACCGCGGCGGTGCTTGGCGGCACCAGTCTGTCGGGCGGGCTGGGGCGAGTTTCTGATACCGCCGCGGCCATCCTTGTTATCGCGGTGCTGGTCAATGTGATGACCCTGCTCAACATCAGCTATTCCAGCCAGTTGCTGGCCCAGGGCTTAGTGCTTGCCCTCGCGGTTGCCTACTACGCCCATCGCCGGGGAAACTCATGAAATCCCCAGCCAGCGCCATCGCTAAACGGCTGTTTCTGACGCCGCCAATCCTGCCATTGCTGATCGGTGCCAGCTTTGTTGATGGTTTTTGGAGCCAAGGCAATTTGCGCACCTTGCTCAACGCAGCCTCGATAGACGGGATCGTCGTCGTCGGCATGACCATAGTGATGATTGTGGGCGGCTTCGACCTGTCGATCGGGGCCGTGATCGCCATGGCGGGCGTCGTGGGAGCACTGCTCTTGCCCCTCGGGATTCCTGTGGCAATTGTGGGAGCGATCAGCGTCGGCCTCGCCTGTGGGGCGGTGTCGGGAGTCTTGGTCACCCGGCTCCGCATCAACCCATTCATCGCAACCTTGGCGATGATGATGATGGTCCGCGGCGCTGTCCTGACGATGACGGACACCCGCCCCGTGGTTGCAATGGATGCCACCTTTGGCGCCCTTGGCAGTTCCCGGACCCTATTGCCTGTCCCCTTGCTCGCTTTGGCAATTGTTCTAGTGGCAAGCCACGCGTTTCTCGCCCATCGCCCTTGGGGTCGTCATGTCTATGCCGTTGGCGCAAACGAGCGATCCGCGACCATGGCCGGTTTGCGCACGCAGTGGATCAAGTTCAGCTGCTACGCGCTTAGCGGCGCGCTGGCGGGCCTGTCAGGCCTGCTGCTCGCCGCCCAGCTCGGCACCGGCTCGCCAATCATTGGTGAACAGGCTCCCCTGACGGCGGCGGCAGCCGCTTTGCTCGGGGGTGCCAGCCTGCGCGGCGGTGAAGGATCGATACCCGGTGCCCTTGCTGGACTCGCCTTCATCGCCGTTCTGGTTAATGTCATGAATTTGCTCGGTATTTCTTCCTATTACCAACGAATTTCCATCGGCGGCATCCTGCTGCTGCTGGTGATGTCGGAAGGAATATTTCTGCGCCTGCGGCGGCGCTGAAATCGAACTACCAGACCGCCGAGACCGGCGTTCCGGTCCAACAAAATTGAGGAGACTTCTATGCATATCGTCAAGCTAATCGGCGGCGCCGCGCTGGCGGCACTGGCCTTGGTGGCAACGCCCGCGTTTGCCGAAGGGCTGGTCATTGGCCACTCGCAACCAAACCTGGGCTGGCCCTACATCGCCAAAGTAACCGCTGCCCTCGAGGCCGCGGCCAAGGCCGAGGGGATAGAACTCATCACCCTGAGCGCTGATGGTGATATCGCCAAGCAGAACAGCGATATTGAGACCCTGATCAACAAGGGTGTCGATGTTCTGCTGGTGACTTCGCTGGACGGGGCCGCGGTTGTACCGGCAATCCAGAAAGCGCGGGACGCTGGAATCCCTGTCCTTGCCGTTTCCAATGAGCCCAATGACGCCGGCAAGGCGTTGATCTCGGGGTTCTCCGGCCCGGATGATTACGTGCAGGGCCAGATTGCCGCAGAGCTGCTGAATGAGGCGTTGGGCGGCGAAGGTGGCGTAGCGATCATTGAGGGCTCTGCCGGACAGAGCACGACCTTGCTGCGCACTCAGGGTTTGACTGACAAGCTCGCGGAACTGGGCTCCAAGATAACGATCTTGGGGGCGCAGACGGCTGATTGGAATCCGGTCAAAACCAAGGATGTCGCCCAGGCCTTCCTCACTGCCTATGGCGACGAGCTCAAAGGGGTGTTCGGTCAGGATGACAATATGTCGGCCGCCGCCGCTGAAGTGTTCAAGGAAGCCGGCCGCAGCGATATCAAAGTCGTTGGCACGGGCGGGACTGTAAACGGCCTGCAGGCGATCCGTGATGGTTTGATGTACGGCACCATGGATCAGTCTCCGACAACGGATGCGCTGAAGGCACTTGAGTTCGCCAAAATGTTGGCAGCCGGTCAGCCCTTGCCCGCCGCCCGTAACATTATCCCGATGCCAAAGATCACCGCTGCCAATGTCGGCGACTTCAAAGGCGAATGGTAACCCCAGCTTGATCCGGCCGGACGACTTAACACCGTCCGGCCATTAGTTTTTGAGACACCCAGTGATGTACGACCTGCGCCTTGGAATGAAGATTTACGACAATAGCTGGTTCCTCACCCACGAACTCGAGCCACAGGCGGCAGCGGACGTACTTTCGGATATGGGGGTGACCTTTGTCATCACCCAGAGCCAATATCTGCCGATGGCAGACACTGCTGTGCAAAGCAGCGTTCGCCCAAAAGACGCCGCGCGCTATGCTCAGCTTGACGATCGGCAGTTTCGCGCAGCGCTGCGTGATCGCGGCATCGGTTATGTCGCTTGCCTCAATGTAGGATTTGATCCTCATTTCACCGGGACCCATGCCGCACTGGTCTCCACCGATCAGTTCGGCCAAACGGCAACCCAACAGGACTGGTACATCGGCCTGCCCCCGGACCGGGATGAAAACATCGAGCACAAGGCCAAGTTGCTGGAAACCGCTACGGCAGCGCTTGACCCCGATGGCATTCACCTTGGCTTCATGCGGTGGCCAGGATTCTGGGAGACCTGGCTACCCGGCACCAGCAGAGCGCTAGCTCCCGACTATTGCTACAGCAGCCAGACACTTACACGCTTCTGTACTGCGGTCGGGATCGATCTACCTGTGCAAGATCCGGTACGATCCGCGATGCTGATCTCGGATCGACATCGCATGGCCTGGCGAGACTGGAAGTGTCGCGTCACAGTCGAGGCGATCGCAGCATTGCACGCCAGAGTGTCCAAGGTTAAGCCAGACCTGCCGATTGCCATCAATACCTTGCCCTTCACTCGCACCGATTTCGGTAACGCGGTCGAGGAGGTATTTGGCCAGGACATCCACGCGCTCACCCCGGTGGTCGACATTTTTGAGGTCATGGCCTACCACCAAATTCTTGGTCGAGATGCCGCCTGGCCAGCAGCCATCGCTGCCGACATCAAGGCTCGTACCACCTCAAAGGTCATCGCCACGCTGCAGGTCGAAGCGCTCTATCTGCATGGCATGCATCGGGGTCGCGGACGCGCGCCCACTTTGGACGCAGCAGAGTTTGCGCGAGCGGTTGACCTGGTTGAACTGAGCCCAGCCGACGGGTTGTGCGTATTCACCTTCACCGATTTTCTCAACCTGCGTCACACGCCTGAGGGGCACCAAAAAATTGAGCGGCTAAAGCGTTTCCGACGCTAAGAAACCACCAGTCTCGCCAAGCCTGTGAGCAGCGCTGCACAGTTGCCGAGCCCCGAGCAGATTGTGCGCCGCCACAGCGGTATCAATCCGATTGACAAGCCGAGGGTCCGGCGAATTGACACCGAGCGATCAACGCAAAACGGCCGACCTCCCGCAAAAATTGCGCTTGCTATCTGCGCAACTTCTGCTTTTCTGCAGGCTAAGGTTGCGCAGGATCAAAAGGCAGCAACTACTCGGGGGTGCCTGCACAGCGGGCCAGTGAAGCGGATGACCAAAACCCAGTCGACGGACGCGGCCGACGCCCCCGTCGTCGAGATCGTAGATTTGCACAAATCCTTCGGCGCCTTGCAAGTGCTCAAGGGGATTTCCCTTAGCGCCCGCGAAGGCGAAGTGGTTTGCCTGATCGGATCTTCCGGCTCCGGAAAGTCGACGCTTCTCCGCTGCATAAACATGCTTGAAGTGCCAGATTCCGGCTCTGTTTCTGTCGGTGGCGAGCAGATCCTATTGCGCGGCAAAGCCCCGAACCGGCGTATTGGCGACGAGAACCAGATTCGCCGCATCCGTTCCGAACTTGGCATGGTTTTCCAGTCGTTCAATTTGTGGAGCCACATGACGGTTCTGGAAAACGTCATGGAAGGGCCGTTGGTGGTCCAGAAGCGCGACGGCGGCGAGGTGCGCATCGAAGCGCTCAACATGCTGGCAAAAGTGGGCATTCTGGAGAAGGCACATATCTACCCCGCCCAACTTTCCGGCGGCCAGCAGCAGCGCGCTGCCATCGCGCGGGCCTTGTGCGTCAACCCACGCGTCATGTTGTTTGACGAACCAACTTCTGCGCTTGATCCGGAGTTGGAAGTGGAAGTGCTGCGGGTCATCAAACTATTGGCCGACGAAGGTCGAACCATGATCCTGGTTACCCATGATATGGATTTCGCCCGCTCGGTTTCTGACCGCATCGTGTTTTTGCATCAAGGTGTGATCGAAGAGGAGGGCACGCCAGATGAGGTTTTTGGTGCCACGCGGTCGACACGGTTAAAGCAATTCCTCAACGCCGCCGACCATGGTTGACCTCGGGGCCAATCCAAAGATTTTGAAGTGTCGTTTTTCGTCAGCCAACTGTCTAATTCAAGGGAGAACTCAATGAACAAGCTCATTCTGGTCGCAGCCGCTCTTGCTGCCATGACGATCAGCGCTCACGCCGCACCCGTCCGCATCGCCACCGAGGGCGCCTACCCGCCCTACAACTTCCTTGACGACTCTGGCAAACCCGCTGGTTTCGAAATCGACTTGGCAATGGCACTTTGCAAGCAGGCTGCGCTGGAATGCGAAATCGTCACCAATGATTGGGATTCCATCATCCCCAATCTGCAGGCAGGCAACTACGACGCCATCATGGCCGGCATGTCGATCACCGAAGAGCGCTTGCAGAGCATAGATTTCTCACAGAACTACATGCTGCCGGACCCTTCGCGCTATGTCGTTTCGGCGGGCTCGACGATCGACTTTGCCGCCCTCTCAGGCGCCCGGATCGGCGTGCAGACAGCGACTATTCAGGAGGGTTATGCCAAGGCGAACTTGGCCGCCGGCAACACCATCCTTGGTTTCGCCACGGCCGATGCTGCGATGGCCGACCTGAGTGCTGGCAATCTCGATACCATTCTTGCCGACAACGCCTACCTTGAGCCCATGATTGCGGCCTCAAATGGTGCTTTGGCCTATGGCGGCGAACCGATCCTGATCGGCAACGGGATCGGTATCGGAATGCGAAAGGGCGACACCGAACTGGCCACCAAGCTCAATGCAGCAATTGATGCACTCAAGGCTGATGGCACGATCAACGCCTTGATCACGCAGTGGTTCGAAGGCAGCGCGCCATTGTTCCCCAACTGATCCGCACACCCTAAATCGGGCAGGCCGCTCGGGCCTGCCCCAAGGTGCCCTTTGCCATGATTGACGCGCTACCCCAATGGCTGCTGGATGCAATCGGCCCCGACGCCGCATTCTGGCTTGGCTATGTCACCAACGGCAAGCACTTGGCGTGGTATGCCAGCGTTCAATTTACGGTATTTGCTGGAGTTTTTGGTGCCTTGCTGGCATTGGGCTTTGGCCTGATTGGGGCAACGCTCAAGAGTTCGCGCTTCCTCGCCTTTCGCGCCATTGGAAGCCTTTATGCCAACTTGGTGCGTGGCATACCCGATGTGTTGTTCTTTTTGTTCTTCCCGCTGGCCTTTGAGCAAAGCGTGGAATGGTTGTCCGCCCAGCGCGTCTGCTCCATTGCCGACATCGCCGCCCAGACCGGCACCTGGCCGCCATGCCAAAATGCCAACTGGCTCCTGAGCACGACCGACTATCTGGTGCTCGCCTGCTTCTCGCTCGGCATCGTCTACGGCGCGTTTGCCACCAATGTTATTCATGGCGCTTTGTTATCTGTGCCACGGGGTCAACTCGAGGCGGCGCGGGCCTTTGGCCTGTCGAACCGACAAGTGCTGTGGCGCATTCATGTTCGCCAGATGTGGATCTACGCCCTGCCCGGCCTGTCCAATGTCTGGATGCTGGTGCTCAAGGCCACGTCTTTGCTGTCGCTGCTGCAGATCTCCGACATCGTGCAATGGGCCAATCGGCTGGGGGCACCGAACTTTCTGAAGCAGGTCGGGTTGGTCCATGACGATTGGCGCTGGCGCTACTATTTGGTGTTGTTTGTGTTCTACATCCTGGTGACCTTGGTGTCAGAACGCGGCTTTAACGCACTCACCAAATGGGCCGGACGCGGCCTCCTGTCGGAGGGTTCGCGTTGATTGACACCATTGCCAATGAATTAAGACAGTTTGCCGGGCCGGTCCTGTTCAACCTCTATTTCACCGCCGCGGCGCTGCCGCTGGGTTTTGTTTTCGCCATCGCTTTGGCGCTGGGCAAGCATTCATCCAATCCGATGATTTCCCGACTGTCACGCGGCTACATTTACGCCTTTCGCGGCTCGCCATTGTTCATCCAGTTCTTCATGTTCTATTCGATCGCGTTGTCGCTCAACATCAGTGTCTGGAAGCCATGGGGACTATCGGGCATCATCCTGCATCCCCTGTTCATGGGCCCGTTTGTCCTCGTGCTAAACAACGCGGCCTACACTGCCGAAATCTTTTATGGTGCCTTGCGAGCGGTGCCCCGTGGCGAGATCGAAGCGGCCCGAGCCTACGGCATGAGCGGGCTCCAGCAGTTCCGCGCCATCGTCTGGCCCCACCTCATTCGTATCGCCTGGCCCGCTTACACCAATGAGGTGGTGTTCCTGTTTCACGCGACTGCAATCGTCTATTTCGCCCTACCCGTGATTGGTGAGCAAAAGGACCTGATGACCACGGCCAAGGATTTGTTCGAGCGCGACTACAACGTATATTTGCATTTTTCTGCAGCCGCTTTGTATTTCCTGGTGGTGTCTCTGTTGGTGTTTTACCTGTTCGGCCTCGTCTATCGACGCATGGTCAACCATATGGATGTCGCGCCGCGCATCCGCTTTGCGCCCCGGTGGAGAGTACCGTTCAATGGCATTTGAACAGCACCGGATCGCAATTGCGGGCGACTCCCCCGGTCAGTCCAATGAATTGGTTTTCTATTCGGCAGGCCCGGCACGTGCCAAAACCAAAGTTCATCTGCAGGCTGCGCTCCATGCCGACGAGCAGCCTGGCACCATGGCTCTCCATCATTTCCTGCCGTTATTGCGTGAAGCGGATGCCGGGAACCAGCTGCAGGCCCGCTTTATTGTCTTCCCCTCGGTCAATCCGCTCGGTTTGGCCAATTTTTCGCTCCGCCACCATATTGGTCGCTATGACGTCCAAACCGGCACCAACTACAATCGCCGCTGGCCGGACCTATACCCTGCTATCGCCGAAGCACTGGCGGGCAAACTTGGCAGTGATCCCAAAGCCAATATCGCGCTGATCCGCAAATCCGTTGCCAACTGGATTGATGCGCAAACACCCCTGACTGCCATCCAGCGACTACGCCTGCTTATCCTCAAGTCGGCCCATGATGCCGACATCATGCTGGATCTGCATTGCGACAATGACAGCCTGAAGCACATCTTCACCTCGCCCGAAATGATGCCCGGACTGCAAGACCTCGCCGACTGGTTTGGCAGCCTGGCGACATTGACCGCCGAAGACAGCGGCGGTGGCTCATTTGATGAGGTATTGCCCCAGCTCTTTCGCAAGGCTCAGCGGGCCAATCCCGGCCACCCAATTCCAATGGCCAGCGAGACCGCGACACTGGAATACCGCGGTCAGGCCGATATTTCCGATGCCATGGGCGCGGCTGACGCTGCCGGACTGTTTGGATTTTTCGCCAGTCGCGGGCTGATCGACGCGCCGCCCGGATCGACCCCTATTGGCGCGCCAGCGTCCGTCCCCTTTGAGGCGACCGAAATCCTGCGCGTCTCATCGCCGGGGCTGCTGGCCTATCGGGTTGAACTTGGTGAACAGGTCACAAAGGGCCAAGCGATCGCTGATCTGATCGCCATGGATGGTCCCGATGCCTTTATCGGGCGGCGGCCGATACGCGCTGGAACCGATGGTTTCGTGCTGTCGCTTTTGGCCGGAAAATACGTGACCAGCGGCAGCGCCATTGCTAAAATTGTTGGTCAGTCGACGCTCCCAAGCCGTCATGGCGGCTATTTGCTGGAAGACTAAGGCGCCCCTCGCGACACAGGACCGCTGCTCACGTGCCAATGTGATCAAGAACAGGTCTGGGGGGTGAACTCAGCATCCGCTGCTGGCTAAGCAATGAGTCCCCGAGGCGACCCCCTGCCAGCAATCACCCGGTTTTGCGCCGCAGCAACCCCTTTGCAAATCCACCCCACAGGCCTAGGCCGCTAGCAGATGATAAGCAGATGATAAGCAGATGATAAGCAGATTCGTGCAACAGTGTTTGCCCGATGAGCGACCAGGTCGACGCTTCGACTCTGGCTACAGCGCTTGAGTGACAAGGAGCCCAAGCCGTGACCCCTGCTCCCCATTTACCTGTCCCGCGCGCGCTCGGTGACGTCGACCAGGAAACGCACGTCGAAATCGTCGGCGTTTCGCGCCTGTCCAATCCCCGCTTGCGTATTCCGTCATGAGCGGCAAGGATCGGCCGACGCCGACCCAGGAGCCAAGTTTTGTCGAGCTCTTCACGCCCAAGCTGGTCACGGTGCTGCGCGAGGGCTACCATTTAACTGACCTGCGCGCCGATGCGATTTCCGGCCTGACGGTCGCCATTGTTGCGCTGCCGCTGTCGATGGCCATCGCCATTGCGTCGGGCACGACCCCCGACCGGGGTTTGTTCACCGCCATTGTTGGTGGGTTCATCATCTCACTGCTCGGCGGCAGCCGCTTCCAGATCGGCGGCCCCGCGGGCGCGTTCATTGTGCTGGTCGCCGCCGCGGTCACCCAGATTGGCATTGATGGGCTGCTGCTCGCCACCATGATAGCTGGTGCAATTTTGATTGGCGCTGGCTTGCTGCGCCTTGGCACCTATATCAAATTCATTCCCTATCCGGTGACCGTCGGCTTCACCGCCGGTATTGCCGTCATCGTTTTTGCCAGCCAGATTAAGGATCTGCTCGGCCTTACCCTGGCCCACGAGCCCGCCGAACTTCTCCCCAAGCTCGAAGCACTGGCAGGGGCCATGGGCACACTCAATTGGGCAGCCATCGCGGTTGCAATTTTTTCCATCGGCACCATCACGGGCTTGCGGAAGTATCTCCCCCGCTGGCCCGGCATGTTGATCGCTGTGGTCGCCGCATCATTGCTGGCGACACAGCTGCATCTGCCAGTTGCAACCATCGCCAGCAAATTTGGTGGAATCCCGCGCACATTGCCGATGCCAGCCATCCCACCCATCTCGCTGGAAAAACTGCAACAGGCTCTGCCGTTCGCGCTATCGTTCGCGCTGCTCGGCGCCATCGAGTCACTGCTTTCAGCGGTTGTGGCCGATGGCATGACCGGGCGACGTCACCGCTCCAACAGTGAACTCGTGGCCCAGGGCATCGCCAATATCGCCTCCGCCATGTTTGGTGGCATTTGTGCCACCGGCACCATCGCCCGCACCGCCACCAATGTGCGGGCCGGCGCGAAAGGCCCGATATCAGGCATCCTGCATTCTGTATTCCTGCTGCTGCTCATGCTGATCGCTGCCCCGCTCGCCGGCTATATTCCGCTGGCAGCCTTGGCTGGCGTGCTGACTGTCGTTGCCTGGAACATGACTGAAAAGCCCGCCTTCGCCGCTTTGCTGCGCAATCGGGGCGACGCCGTCGTGCTCCTCGCGACCTTTTTGCTCACCACCTTCCGTGATTTGACCACCGGCATTGTGGTGGGGTTTTCGATCGCAGCACTGCTGTTCATCAACCGCATGGCCAAAAGCGCCGAGGTGCAAACCGGGCAAAAGAACACCATCGACGATATGGCGGACACTGATCGCGATCGCGGCGACTATGATTCCGCCCTCGCCAGCGATCCCGATATTCTGGTCTACCGGATATCCGGGGCGTTGTTCTTTGGCGCGGCGGCGTCAGTCAGCACGGTGCTTGATCGCATTGGCGACCACCATCGCGCCTTGATCATTGACTTGTCCGCCGTCGAAATTCTGGATTCGACTGCCGCCAATGCTGTTGCAGGCGTGACCCGCAACGCCGGACGCCGGGCCGTCGCCGTCTTCATCACCGGCGCCAGCCCAACGGTCCGGCATGAGCTTTTCACTCACGGTGTGCGCCCACCACTTGCCGATTTCCGCACCTCGATTGCCGACGCCGTAGTGGACGCACGGACCAAGATGGCCGTGCTCGACAACCCAGCGGAGCTGTAAGCGGCATTCATGTCCGCGCCGCCATGGTCAAACCGTCAGTAAGTGCGGGATGTCTTTTGCGGTCGTGGCCCCCGCCGCACGGCGCTTTGGTCCACATCGCGCGCTCCCATCACCCCTGCCTACCTGCTGACTAAAGTTCCCTGCCAGAATGGGGGTGCTCGAGCGCCGTCATGACACCGCGCAGTTCAGCCAGGCCTTTCATGCGGCCAATTGTGGGATAGCCGGGTTGCGAGCGACGGCCAAGATCATCCAAAATATCTTGACCATGGTCGGGGCGCATCGGAATGGTGTGATCGCGACGCCCCTCGGCTTTGCGGCGCCTTTCCTCGCGTACGATCGCCGCAATCACCGCCACCATGTCAACATCGCCACCCAGATGCTCGCTTTCAAAAAACGAGCCGACGATGTCGGTGCTATCGCGTTTGATGTTGCGCAGATGCAGGAAATGGATCCTGCTGCCGAGGCGATCAACCATGCCGGGCAGGTCATTATCCGCGCGCACGCCAAGCGAGCCGGTACAAAACGTCATGCCATTTGCCGGGCTATCCACTGCCTGCAGGATGGTGGTGTAATCGGCTTCCGTCGACATCACCCGAGGCAGGCCGAGCAGCGCAAACGGGGGGTCGTCGGGGTGGCAGCACAGCCGAACGCCAAGCTCCTCTGCCGTGGGGACCACTGCCTCCAAAAAGTCGACAAAATTGGCTCGAAGCCGTTCTGGCGATATGCCCGAATATTCCCCAAGATGAGCGCGAACATCGTCCAGCGTCATCGCCTCAGTCGAGCCGGGCAGGCCCATGGTAATATTGCGCGCCAATGCCTTTTTAG
Organism: Devosia equisanguinis; assembly: GCA_943372435.1. Lineage (GTDB taxonomy): Bacteria > Pseudomonadota > Alphaproteobacteria > Rhizobiales > Devosiaceae > Devosia > Devosia equisanguinis_A. The sequence continues at coordinate 54,215 of CALRYQ010000002.1, read as the reverse complement.
CGGCCGCATCCAACTGCGCGGCGCGCCGATCTGCCGCATCGGCAATCACTTCGGAATAGTCGTCCCGCGCCCCAGGCCGCCCCAGAAAATGGATGTCAAAGGCAGCAAAATCATTGATGTCGAAGCGCATACAGGAGCCACCATTGGGCAGGCTCCACCGTAGATCAGTCCGGGTCCAGTCCAGCACCGGCATGAAATTATAGCACACCACCTCAATGCCGCTGGCCGCCAAGTTCCGCAATGATACCTTGTAATTCTCAATATGCTGGCGCCAGTTTCCCTTCTGCTTTTTCATATCTTCAGTAACTGGCAGGCTCTCAACCACGTCCCAAGTCAGGCCCGAGGCGGTGCCGTCTTTGCGCGTCCCGATTTGCTGGTGCCGCTTGGCAATTTCAGCCGAGGACCAAACCTCGCCATTGCCAATATGGTGCAGCGCACTAACCACCCCAGCCGCACCAGCCTGGGTGATGTCGTCAATGCTGGAAATATCGTGTGGTCCGAACCACCGCCAGGTCTGTCGCAATTGGCACTCCAATCTTGTATGGAAGATCCATGTCACACTGGATCGTGCCGATAAAGTCCCTTGCCCAATATTTTTGCTGCAAACAGTGCACAGGTCCGTCGGTCTGCAACAGCGCTCCTAATGCAACAAGCGCGAGCGATGACCTAACTGCACAACCCAAGACTGCGGGCAGCCCTGATAGCGATATCCCTGGGACCGCGACAAAACCGTCCCGAACGGGGTCAGCGCCAATCCTTGTCATAAACGAATTTGGGCATTTCCCATTTGAAGACGATGGCCAGGAGGCGCAGCGGAAACCCAACCGCCATGGCGGCGACGATGACCAATTCGGCGTTAAAGCCCGATTTGAGACCAAAATAGTAGATCGCCCCAGTCACAATCGAGACCGTTGCGTAGAGTTCACCACTGAACACCAGGGGAACGTCATTGCACAAAACGTCTCGCAAAATTCCGCCGACAATTCCTGTAATCATCCCGGCCACAATGATGATCAGCGGATGCTGGCCCATTTCCAATGCCACATTGCAGCCAAGAATGGTGAACACCACCAGTCCGACCGCATCCAGCAGCAGGAACGGCCATCGAAGCCTATCGACAACCCGCGCCGCAGCAATGGTCAGCAGCGCCGCCCCGCAGATCAGCAACAACACGAATGGATTATCCACCCAATAGAGCGGGTAGTGACCCAGCAGGACATCGCGGGTTGACCCGCCCCCGAGTGCAGTTACACAGGCCAACAGGCAGACCCCGAACCAGTCCATTTTCCGACGCCCTGCCGCCAGCGCCGCCGTCATCGCCTCCGCCGTCAGCGCCAGATAAAAGATCGCGGTCAGCATGGGCTAGGTCCTGTCAAAACTGGGTTGCATAGGTCAGGTTACAGGAGCAGCATCGCTCGTCCATCCCTGGTTTGGCAATTTTGAATGCGAAAGCCGTTAAGCGTCAAAGCGCTGGAAGATTTCGGGCGTGCCCGACTGTCCGACAGTTTTTTCGTGCGGGACTTCTTGTTCTCCGAAATCGCCGCAGCCAATGGCTTTACCAACGCCCCCGACGATCCGGACCTGGCGATCGCCGCCGGCACCATGCTGTGCCAGACCTTGCTCGAACCGCTCCAACAAAAGTTTGGCCGCATCTCCATACGCTCGGCCTTCCGCTCCGCCGAGGTCAACGCCTTTGGCAATGCCAAGAAGCTCAACTGCGCCACCAACGAAAAAAACTATGCCGGCCACATTTGGGACCGCCGCGACGCCAAGGGCAATATGGGCGCAACCGCCTGCATAGTGGTCAACCGGTTCGTCCCCTATTATGAACGAACCGGTGATTGGGAAGCGCTGGCCTGGTGGGTTCACGACCATTTGCCCTATCATGATATGGAATTTTTTCCCCGCTACGCCGCCTTTAATCTGCAGTGGCGCCAGAACCCAGCCCGAACCATTTACAGCTTCATTCCGCCCCGACGCGGCCGCCTGACCAAACCTGGCATGAGCAATTGGGCCGTCCCGCACGATACCGCTTACGCGGCGCTGTTGAACGAACTGGGCTGAGGGCGGCCAATCGCCCCGCGCTTGCCCGATCAGGATCGCTTGTCCGCCGACTGGTCGAATTGGCGCAGCGGTGCCCTTGCCAGACCCTTCCGCAAATGATGCACTTCGCTGCGGACCACCTCGCCATAAGGTGATTTGCGGGTGGCAACCCGGCCAGGCTTGAATGTTTCAGTGAGCCTTTGGAGCAATGATGGGCGCCTACATTATTCGTCGCCTGCTGCTCATGATCCCCACCGTCTTTGGGATCATGGCTGTGTCCTTTCTGGTGGTCCAGTTCGCACCGGGCGGGCCGGTTGAACAGGCCATTGCCAATATGAGCGGGCTGGATTCCAGCCTCAGCGAGCGGATCACCGGCAGCGCCGATGGCGACTTTGCGGGCCAACCGAGCCAACAGGTCTCAAGCGACGGCGAAAGCTCCGCCTATCGGGGTTCGCAAGGGCTTTCTGCCGAAGTGATCGCCAAGATCGAAAAGCAGTTTGGCTTCGACAAGCCGCCGCTTGAGCGCTTTGGCATGATGCTGTGGAACTATTTGCGCTTTGACTTTGGCGACAGCTATTTCCGCGACATCTCGGTGATCGATCTGGTTAAGGAAAAGATGCCGGTGTCGATTTCGCTCGGCCTGTGGATGACGCTGATTTCTTATGGCGTGTCGATCCCGCTCGGGATCAGAAAGGCTGTTGCCGATGGCTCGCGCTTTGACGTCTGGAGTTCGACGGTCATCATCATTGGCTATGCCATTCCCGGGTTCCTCGTTGCCATTGCCTTGATCGTGGTTTTTGCCGGCGGCAGTTTTTGGAATATCTTCCCTTTGCGCGGCTTGACCTCGACAGGCTTCGCCGAGTTTCCACTGCACCGCCAGATCCTCGACTATTTCTGGCATCTGGTGCTGCCCATCATTGCCATGAGCCTGGGGGCGTTCGCCACGACGACGCTGTTGACCAAAAACTCGTTCATGGACGAAATCGGCAAGCAATATGTGACCACCGCTCGAGCCAAAGGCCTGAGTGAAAACCAGGTGCTGTATCGACACGTGTTCCGCAATGCCATGCTGCTGATCATATCCAGTTTTCCGGGCGCGTTTATCGGCGCGTTTTTCGGCGGCTCACTGCTGATCGAAACCATCTTCAGCCTCGATGGTTTGGGTTATTTGGGGTTCACCTCGGTCGTCAGCCGCGACTATCCTGTGGTGTTTGCCACCTTGTACATCTTCTCGCTGCTTGGCCTCGTCATCGTGCTGATCTCGGACTTGACCTATATGTGGATCGACCCGCGCATCGACTTCGAAAGCCGGGAAGTATGAGAGCGACCACCCTTCAACAAGACATTGCCCAACAGATTCGCCCCGGCTGGATCAGTCCGATCAATCGCCGCCGCTGGGCCAATTTCACCCGCAACAAGCGTGGCTTTTGGTCATTGTGGGTATTTTTGGCGTGTTTTTTTGTGACCCTGGGTGCCGAATTCATCGCCAATGATCGGCCGATCATCGTGTCCTACAAGGGTGAAATCCTGTTCCCCGCCGTCATTGCCTATCCCGAAACCAAGTTCGGGGGGTTTCTGGCAATCACCAATTACCGCATTGGCGCCATTGCCAACGAAATCAACGCCAATGGTTGGGCAATCTGGCCACCGATCCGCTTCGATTTTACCCTGGTTGACAAATCCCTGCCCCATGCCGCTCCGGTCGAACCCAGTTGGCTGATGAGCCGCGACCAGATCTGCCAACGCTATGCACTTGGCGTAGACGACCCCAATTGCCATTTCGGCAACTACCATTGGCTGGGGACCGATGATCGTGGCCGCGACGTGCTGGCGCGCCTGATCTATGGCTTTCGGATTTCGGTCCTGTTCGGGCTGACGCTGACCCTTATCTCCTCGATTATTGGCGTCGCTGCTGGCGCGGTTCAGGGCTATTTCGGTGGCTGGGTGGACCTGTTGTTCCAGCGCTTTATTGAGGTCTGGACCTCGATACCCGCCCTCTATCTGCTGCTCATTATCTCCAGCGTCATTGCCCCCAGTTTTTGGGTCTTGCTGGGCATTTTACTGTTGTTTTCCTGGGTATCGCTGGTTGGAATCGTGCGGGCAGAATTCCTGCGCGCCCGCAATTTCGAATATGTCACAGCCGCCCGCGCCCTTGGCGTGTCCAGCCTGACCATCATGGTGCGCCATCTGCTCCCCAACGCCATGGTGGCAACGCTGACCTTTGTCCCCTTCATCCTGTCAGGGTCAGTCGCAACGCTGACCTCCCTGGATTTTCTCGGCTTTGGCCTTCCCTCGGGGTCCCCATCGCTGGGCGAATTGCTGGCTCAGGGCAAAGCCAATCTCAATGCCCCCTGGCTCGGGATCACCGGCTTCCTAACCATCGCCATCATCATGACCCTGCTGGTCTTTATCGGCGAAGCGGTGCGCGATGCCTTTGATCCACGAAAGCTCCTGACATGATGGCACCGGTGCTGTCGGTTCGAAATCTGGGTGTTCGCTTCGGCACCGCTGAAGCCGCCAAAAATGTCAGTTTTGACATCGCGGCCGGGGAAACACTGGCCTTGGTGGGGGAGAGCGGCTCGGGCAAGTCCGTCAGCGCGCTATCAATCCTGCGTCTGCTTCCCCCCACGGCGAGCCTTTCCGGCACTATCCTGTTCAAGGGCCAAGATCTCCTGGAGGCAAAGCCCAGCGCGCTGCGCCGGGTGCGTGGCAAGGCCGTATCGATGATCTTTCAGGAACCGATGAGCTCGCTCAACCCGTTGCACAGCGTTGAACGGCAAATCGGAGAAACCTTGGCGCTGCACATGGGGTTGCGCGCCAATGCGGCGCGCGCGCGAACCATTGACCTGCTTGATCAGGTCGGCATCGTCAACCCCGCCAGTCGGCTCGGCGCTTTTCCCCACCAGCTATCGGGCGGCCAACGGCAGCGGGTGATGATCGCCATGGCGCTCGCCAATGAGCCAGATTTGTTGATCGCGGACGAGCCAACCACGGCCCTCGACGTCACTGTGCAGGCCCAGATTTTGACCCTTCTCAAAGATTTGCAACAACGCCTGGGCATGGCGATGCTGTTCATCACCCATGATTTGGGCATTGTCCGCGCCATTGCCGACCGCACTTGTGTCATGACCAAGGGCGAAATCGTTGAGGCCGGCCCAACGGCGAGCATTTTTTCGCGCCCCCAACATGTCTATACCAAACATCTGCTGGCCGCCGCCCCCCGTGGCACCCCACCTCCGGCTGACCCGACCGCTCCGGTCATAATGCAGGTCGACAATTTACGGATATGGTTCCCGATCCGCCGCGGGCTGTTCAGAGCAACCGTCGACCATCTCAAAGCGGTTGATGGCGTCGATTTTACCATTCGCCAAGGTGAAACATTGGGGGTCGTGGGTGAGAGCGGCTCGGGCAAGTCAACACTGGGCTACGCCGTCATGCGCCTGCTGTCATCCCAGGGCCGCATCGCCTTTCTCGGGCATGACATCCAGCAGCGCTCTTGGAAGGCCATGCGTCCGCTGCGTGCCGACATGCAGATGGTTTTCCAGGACCCGTATGGCTCTCTCAGCCCGCGCCTGTCTGTCGCTGACATCATCGGCGAGGGCCTAGCCGTGCACGCCCCCCAGATCGGGCGGGCCGAACGCGACGCGCGCGTGGTCAAGGCGCTGCAAGACGTTGGATTGGAGCCGGACAGCCGGTTTCGCTACCCCCACGAGTTTTCTGGCGGTCAACGCCAACGCATTGCCATTGCCCGCGCCATGGTTCTGGAGCCAAAATTCGTCGTGCTGGACGAGCCAACATCATCGCTGGATGTGTCCATCCAGGCTCAGATTGTGGACCTGTTGGCCGATTTGCAGCGCCAGCGCAATTTGACCTATCTGTTCATCTCCCATGACCTCAAGGTGATCCGCGCGCTCGCCAATACCATGATCGTCATGGCCAATGGCAAAGTGGTCGAGCACGGCCCAACCGAAGACGTCTTCGCCAACCCCCAAACCGACTACACGCGCGCACTGATCGCTGCGGCCTTCGATCTGGCACCCGGGTTGCGCCGCGATTCTTGATCCGATGCCTCTGTGCCAGACTATGTTTTGGCCTTAAGGTGCTGTCACAAAACCGCAAACTCCAGGAGAAAAGCCATGAAACCCGCCTCTCTTATCGCAGTCGGCCTGGCCTTTTTACTGACTTTTGGCTCTGCTGGGCTAACCCTGGCGCAGGATGGCGAATGGAAACATGCCGATTCCACCATCGGCGAACCCAAATACCCGCCTGGCTTTTCCCATTTCGACTACGTCAATGTCGACGCGCCCAAGGGCGGCAGGGTCCGCCTCGGCGCCATGGGTAGTTTTGATACGTTCAACCCGATCCTGCCAAAGGGCGAGCCAGCCTCAGGTATTGGCCTCGTCTACGAAACGCTGATGACCCCGGCCGCCGATGAGGTTTTGACCGACTATGGCCTTTTGGCCGAAGCGATGAAGTTCCCGGCCGATTTCGGGTCCGTGACCTTTCGCATGAATCCGGCAGCCACGTGGCACGACGGCCAGAAGGTGACGGTGCAAGACGTCATCTGGTCTTTCAACACCCAAAAACAGATCAATCCAAATCTGGCGCAATATTACGTCAACGTCGTCAAGGCCGAGGAGACTGCTCCCGGCGAGGTGACGTTCACCTTTGATCAAACTGGCAATCGCGAACTGCCAAAAATTCTCGGCCAATTGACGGTGCTGCCCCAGCATTGGTGGGAGGGCACCGACGCCAAGGGCAACAAGCGCGACATCAGCGCCTCAACGCTGGAGCCGCCAATGGGCTCCGGGCCCTATCAGCTCGCCGCGTTCGAACCTGGCCGCACCGTCACTTACAAACGTGTCCCAACCTATTGGGGCATCAATCATCCCACCCAGATTGGCCTCAATAATTTTGACGAATACTCGTTCGAGTACTATCGCGATACCGACGTGCAGTTTGAGGGTTTCAAGGCGGACCAATTCGACTGGTGGACAGAAAACCGCGCCAAGCGATGGGCCGCCGCCTACGACTTCCCGGCCGTCAACGATGGTCGGGTGATCAAGGAGCTGTTCCCCCAAGCCTATAACGGCTCCGGCACCATGGTTGGCTTTGTGCCCAATCTGCGCCGCGAAAAATTCCAAAACCCTTTGCTGCGCAAGGCGCTAAACTATGCGTTCGACTTTGAAGAACTCAGCCAGACGCTGTTCTATGGCCAGTACCAACGCATCGATAGCTACTTTTTCGGCCTGCCATTCCGCTCCAGTGGACTGCCAGAGGGCGAGGAGCTCGACATTCTCAACTCCGTCAAGGACCTCATTCCTGCCAGCGTTTTCACCGAGGAATACAAGAACCCGATCAACGGCGACGCCGACAAATTGCGTGAAAACTTGCGCACTGCCCTCGGCCTTCTGACTGAGGCGGGGTATACTCTTGACGGCAGCAAACTCGTCGACGCCGCTGGCGATCAGTTGAGTTTTGAAATTCTGCTCAACGGTCCAACCATTGAGCCGGTCGCCACCAATTTGGTCACCAATCTGGCCCAGATCGGGGTCAACGTCACCCTGCGCACCGTTGATAGTGCCCAATACATCAACCGCGTCCGTTCGTTCGACTACGACGTCCTCTATACTGGCTGGAGCCAAAGCTTTTCGCCGGGCAACGAGCAACGCGTCTTCTTCGGCTCGGATTCGGTCAGCGAAGAGGGCACAAGGAACTATGCCGGTATCGCCGACAAGGGCGTTGATGCGCTGATCGACAAGCTCATTTTTGCCGATGACCGCGACACGCTCGAGGCGACAGTCAAGGCCTTGGACCGCGTTCTGCTGGCCAATGCGTTCATTGTGCCCAGCTACGCGCTGCGCAATGCCCGCATTGCCCGTTGGGATCGTTTTAGCCACCCTGATATTCTACCTGAATTCGCCATCGGGTTTCCCGATACCTGGTGGTACGACGACGCCAAGGCCGCCAAAACTGCTGGCAATCCGTAATCCAACCCGCCGCTCGGGCCAGCTTCGGCGCTGAGCGGCGCCCACACTGGCGCAGCCTGCGGCGATAGCGCCAAGAAAAACATCCTGGAGTCAGCCGTGTATCAAATGATCGACCCAGCCGAACTGACCGTGTTCATCACTGGCGCCACCTCTGGTTTCGGGGCCGCCGCCGCGCGCCGCTATGCCGGGGCCGGGGCCAGGGTCATCGCCACTGGTCGACGCACCGAACGATTGCAGGCGCTGCAGGGGGAGCTTGGGGCCGACAAGTGCCACATCATCACCTTGGATGTGCGTGACCGCCATGCCCTTGATGCAGCGATCGCGGCCATTCCGGCTCCGTTTGACGCCATCAATGTCGTGTTGGCCAATGCCGGATTGGCGCTGGGTCTGCAGCCAGCGGCCGAAACCGATATCACCGATTGGGAAACCATGGTGGCGACCAATATCAACGGCTTAATCTACACCGTGCGGGCGCTGTTACCCGGGCTCATTGCGCGCGGCGGCGGCCATGTCGTCACCGTCGGCTCGGTTGCTGGCGACTATCCCTATCCCGGCGGCAGCGTTTATGGGGCCTCCAAGGCCTTCGTCAAGCAGTTCGCCCTGAACTTACGCGCCGATATTCAGGGCAAGAATGTGCGGGTCACCAACATTGAACCGGGGCTGACCGAGACCGAATTCTCGCTGGTCCGCTTCAAAGGCGATAACGCCAAGGCCGAAAAGCCCTATCAGAACGTCAAGGCCATGACCGCCGAGGATATCGCCGAGTCGATTTTTTGGGTGACGGTCCTGCCCCGCCATTTCAACGTCAACCGGTTGCAGATGATGGCGACAAATCAGGCCTTTGGCCCATTTGATATTCACCGCGACCCCTGATTGATCGGCCAATCCGCCGCCCATTGGCCAAACCTTGTCACTTTGTTCTGGTAGTCTGGTCCAGCAGCGCTATTCTGGGATCTGGGCAGCCCTGCCGCGAGGACACCTGATGACCAGTCTGGAACAGCTTGATCCGGTGGCGCGCAATCTCTGGCAGGTGATCGCTGCCCTGGATGAAACGCCCACCGGCATTGTTCAGACCACCACGCTGCTGGACCACCAAATCGCCTTTTCGCGCGATGCCACCGGTGCGCCGGTTGCCTGGCTGCGAGGTGCCGAGGTTCCCGGCAATCCAATTGATCTGACCACCCTTACCGACCGCCTGCCGGCCATCACGGGCTATGGCTATATTTGGATTTGCCTGGGCACACCGAGCGGACCGCTCTTTGCCATTCCCGAATATGGCGAGTTGGACCGCAAAAACATGAGCTGCGGCAGTATCGGGTTGAACACGTCGGCCCCGCGCGCCGTCGAAAACTTCCTCGATATGGGCCATTTTCCTTATGTTCATACCGACATTTTGGGGGTGGAGCCCCACACCGAAGTCAAGGAATACGACGTCGAGATTTCGGTGGAGCGCGACGAAATCCTGGCCACAAGGTGTCGGTTCTATCAGCCACGCGCGGCCCTGAGTGCCGAAGGCGGGGCTGATGTCGAATATGTCTATCGCGTGCCGCATCCCTATTGCTCTGTGCTCTACAAATCCTGCCCGGAGGATGAGACACGCCGCGATGTTATCGCCATCTTTTTGCAACCGATGACCCAGGACCGTTGCCGCGCTCATCTGCTGCAATCCATGATCGACTCGAGCTCGACCATTGTCGAACTGCGCCGCTTCCAGCAGACAATTTTTGGTCAGGACAAGCCGATCCTGGAGAATCAGTTTCCTAAACGTTTGCCGCTCGATCCGCGCGCCGAAACCCCGATCCGCGCCGACAAATCGGCCATCGCCTATCGTCGCTGGTTGAGCCAGAAGGGCCTGACCTACGGCGTGATCCCGCTGGCCATCTAATCACCAGACCCTTACCCGTGATCTTGCCCAAATGACCCTCAATATTGACGATCCCGACTGGTATCCCATCGCCTCAAGCACCGATTTGCCGTTTCGTCATGTGTTTCATGGCCAATTGCTCGGGCGTGAATTTGCCGTGTGGCGGGCCGACGACGGCAATGTCAACGTCTGGGAAAACCGCTGCCTGCATCGGGGAGTCCGGCTGTCCATCGGCATCAATGAGGGCGCCGAACTCAAATGCCAGTATCACGGCTGGCGCTATGCCAATCGCAGCGCTGGCTGCACCTATATTCCGGCCCACCCCGCCGATGCGCCGGCGCGGCGCATTACCAACCGCACCTATCCGTGCCGCGAAGCGCACGGGCTCATTTGGGCCAGCAACAATCAAACCGCGCCATTTGTCGACATTTTGGCTGCACCCACGCACTCATGGTTGGCTTTGCGGCCGATGCCGGTCAATGCAGAACCTGATGCGGTGATGGCCGCCCTTCTAGCTTGGCCCAACGCCGGGGCAGTCTCCCAATATGGCCTAACCGTGACGACCGACCCCGCACGACCCGTGCATGTGTTCGTGCAGCCCGTCGACGCCGCTCGTTCGGTGATTCGCGGCCTGGTTGACGCGCCCAAAGCCGAAGCTGCGGCCCTGTTGTCCCAGTTCAATAGCCGCTTTAGCGCCGAAAGGGATCAGCTAGAACGCGCCGCCGCTCGGCGACCGGCGCCACCGGCGCTGGAGCCCGGGTTCGAAAAGGTTTCAGCCGAACTTTCGACCATGCCCGAGATTGCCATAGGCCGGGGCGTCACCATCAATGTCCGAATTGCCCGAAAATGGTTGGTCGCCGAGGATGTTACCGGCGTTGAGCTCGCCCCATTGTCTGGACATTTGCCAACGTTTCAGCCCGGCGCCCATATCGATCTGCATTTGCCCAACGGCATGGTCCGGCAATACTCAGTGACCAATGGGCCGGGCGAATTGTTGAGCTACATCATTGGCGTCAAACGCGAACCGGCCTCGCGCGGTGGCTCGCTCTGCCTGTTGGACATTGTGCGCGAAGGCGATCTGCTGGCAATGTCCGAGCCGCGCAATAATTTCCCGTTACGCCGCGACAGTACCAAAACCATCCTGATCGCCGCTGGCATTGGCATCACCCCTCTGCTGTCGATGGCCACGGCGCTGGCCAAATCTGACCTGCCGTTCCAATTGCATTATTTCTCCCGGTCAGAAAAGCACCTGGCCTTCGCTGATCAATTGGCCAAGTTCGGCGTCAGCTTTATGCCCCATCTCGGTCTTAGCCGCGATGCCATTGCCAGAACCATTGCCACGACCCTGGATGGCTATGAGTTTTCCCAGCACGTCTATGTGTGTGGGCCCGCCGGCCTGCTCGAACTGGTCCGCTCCATCGCGGCGGGTTTTGGTTGGCCTGAGGAAGCCGTCCATTTTGAATATTTCAAAAACGATCGTGTCATTGACGATAGCTCAAGCTTTGAAATCGTGTTGTCGCGCTCTGCGTTGACCCTGCAGGTGCCTGCCGGAAAAACGATCCTGCAAACCATGCGCGACAATGGCGTGCAGGTGCCAAGCTCATGCGAACAGGGGGCCTGCGGAACCTGTCTGACCAGTGTCATCGAGGGCGTGCCGGACCACCAGGACGTCTATTTGAATGAGACCGAACGGGCCGGCAATTCCTGCATGATGACCTGTGTTTCCCGCGCCAAGTCAGCGCGTCTGGTGCTGGATATCTGACCATGGCCATTACCCTTTACGACTTTGAACTGTCGGGCAATTGCTACAAGCTGCGCCTGCTGATGAGCATTCTCAAGCTGCGCTATGGTGTGGTGCCAGTGGATTTCTATCCCGGCCGCGCCCACAAATCGGACTGGTTCTTAAAGCTCAATCCGTTCGGGCAATTGCCGGTTCTAGTCGATGGGGACCTGACCTTGGCCGATAGCGGCGCAATTTTGGCCTATTTGGCCAGCACATATGATCCATCCGGCCTGTGGTTCCCAAAACAACCTGCGATCATGGCCGAGGTGCTGCGGTGGCACGCGATTGCCGACGACATTACCGCGACAGCGTCGGCCGCTCGCTTGCAGCAGGGTATGTTTTATGATTTCGACTTGGCCAAAGCGCAGGCTGGCGCTCACCGCATTTTTCGGCTCATCGATGAGCATTTGTGGTTTAGCGAGCGTGACGGCCGCGATTGGCTCTGCAGCCCCGCCCATCCGACGACGGCAGACATAGCCTGCTTCCCTTATATCATGTTGAGTGAAGAAGGCGGCATTTCGCGCCAGGATTACCCGGCCATCCGCCGTTGGACCGATCGCGTGCGCCGGATACCAGGGTTTATAGTGATGTCAGGGATTTTCCCCGCCGGGCCAGCGCTGCTATGACGCCGCCGGTGCACCAGCACTCTATTCAACAGGGTAAAAACTGGTAGCGAAGGGCAGATTCGAACTGCCGACAAACGGATTATGATTCCGCTGCTCTAACCAACTGAGCTACTCCGCCCCAAAGGGCCACCGCCTGCCGAAGCCGACGCGACATGTGTTCGCAGAACACGCCGACTTCTTAGTTTTGCCCCTGCGCCCTGTCAAGCCTAGTGACGACGCCGACTGCTGAAGCGCCGAGATGGTCGTGCTGGCACAAGGCGCGAAGTTTCATTGCATTTCGAACGAGCCGAAGTGCTTGTTCGAAAATCCGCAACAGCTTGTCGCAAAATCGGGTCTCACCCAAGTCAACAGCAGCAATTAATTGTAGCCCAGAAGCGTACGCAGCCAGCGTCAACAGGACCCATGCAATGACACTCGAACTCCAAGGCATCCACCACCTCACAGCAGTGACCGCCGAAGCTGCAAAAAACCTGCGGTTTTACACCCAGACTTTGGGTATGCGCCTGATCAAAAAGACCGTCAATCAGGACCAGACCACCGCCTATCACCTGTTCTATGGTGATGGCGTAGCCTCTCCCGGAGCCGACCTGACATTTTTTGATTTTGACACCGGTCGCGAACGCCGCGGCACAAGATCGATCACACGTACGGGGCTGCGAGTGGACAGTGAGGACACGCTCGGCTGGTGGAAACAGCACTTGGACGCCAATGGCGTTGGCACGAGCGCCATAAAGGCGCGGGCGGGTCATCTCTCACTCGACTTCGAGGACTTCGAGGGCCAGCGCTTTCGGCTGGTTGTCGATCCCGCCAATGTCGCCATACCCTGGGCCAAAAGCCCGGTTCCGCCCAATCGGCAAATCATTGGCCTCGGCCCGATCACCATGAGTGTGCAGAGCCTTGCGGGCACCGAAGCTGTGCTGACCAAGGTGATGAACATGACCAAGGTTCGCACCTACCCGGCCAAGGATGCGGGTGGAGAAACCCACGTCTTCGCCATGGGTCCTGGAGGACCCGCCGCAGAGCTACACGTGGCTGTGCAGCCTGACCTCGTCCCCACGCAGCCTGGCGCCGGTGGCGTCCACCACGTCGCCTTTCGCACCGAAAACCAGGACAGCCTGCGCCAATGGATTCGCCGTGTCGCCGATGCCGGCTTGCGTTCAAGCGGGGAGGTTGAGCGCTATTATTTCACCTCGCTGTATTTCCGCGAGCCCGGCGGAATTCTATTTGAAATTGCCACCGACGGGCCGGGCTTTGCTGCCGACGAGCCACTGGAACACTTGGGAGAGACATTGGCATTGCCGCCCTTCCTCGAACATAACCGGGCGTCCATCGAGGCCAATCTGAAGCCGCTGGTCGATTGACCCAGGCCAGCTAGTGCAATCAAAAGCCTAGGAAACAAGCGATCGGGGCCTTGTGAAATGGCGATGTTCGAACAATAGATGGGCAGCGCTCCTGCAGCGTTCCCACTATTGGGCGAACGATGATCAATCTCAGCCTTACACCCAAGCATATCCTGGCTTTGCCACTGGTCCGACGCGCCGCCTTCATTGCTGCAGCGTCTGTCGCCTTGCTCCTTATTGGCATCGCCACCCGCTATGGCGTGTTTGCTGCAACCACTGGCAAGGCGGGATTCACGGCCTATGTTGACGCCTTGTGCGCCTGGGACTGTGCCTGGTACAGCCATATTGTCGAGAACGGCTATGATCTGACCCCCAGCGGTTCCCACCGCCCGGGCGCGGCCAACTGGGCGTTCTTCCCGGCCTACCCCGCCAGCCTTGCGGTGTTTCAGTGGCTCACTTTTTTGCCTCTGAAACTGGCCGGCTTTGTGCTTTCAAATCTGTTTACCATCGCTGCAATTGTCGCAGCGCGACCGCTGTTTGAAAAACCGGCCCCGTTCTGGATGTTCGCTTTCCTGCTCACCAATGGCCCATTCGCGGTGGTGTTCTCCACGCTCTATACCGAAAGCCTGTTTGTACTTCTGACGATCCTGGTTCTCACCCAGATCAAAAAAGACCGATTGCTGCGCGCAGGATTGTTTGCCGCTTTGCTATCGGCCACGCGCGCCACCGGGTTTCTGATGACCCTGGCCCTATTGGTTGAACTGCTGCGGCGCCACCTTCAGGCTGGTGGTCGACTGGCTGGGTTCGTGCCCGCTGTACTAAAAAATTCACGCTGGCTGCTCATGCTGGCGTTGGCGCCGCTCGGGTTGATGGTCTTTGCCACCTATTTGTATTTCCACACTGGCGATGCCTTGGCGTTTGCCCATATCCAGCGCGCCTGGGGCCGTGACCTCGGCAATCCGTTTATGTCGGTGTGGACTGCGATCACACCCGTTGACGCGCTGGACCCCAACGCCATGATTATTGCAACCTGGGGCTGGGCCGCGCTGATCGGCTTGGCTTTGTCGGGCTTTGCCGCCTGGCGGCGCCATTGGATTGGCGCTGTCTTTTCGACCTTGTCGATCCTGCTGTCGCTGTGTGCTGGCGTTGGCTCCATGGTGCGCTTTGTCGCGGGCTTGGCACCGATTACCATCGCCGCCGCTGAGCTGCTGACGCTCAACCGCATTGTGGCGTTGCTGTCGGTTCCGGTCATTGTCGGGCTTGATTTGCTCGTCACCACCGGCTGGTTCCGCGCTTCCATGTTTTTGATGTAATGGCAAACCCGATGTCCCCAAAGCTGGCAGATCGTCTCCGCTATGGGCTCGTTGGCGTCATCTTTGTCTTTGGACTCGCCATCTTGGTCATGGTCGCCAATCCCCTTGTGCCCGCAGAGTTCCGCGCCTTCTTTATCGACAGGAGCAGCGATTGCATGGCCATTCCCGTCAGCGGCGAAATAGCCCTCAATCAGCCGATGAGCTTCCAGCATTCCAAATCTGGCGATGCCAGTCGATCATTGCGCGTGTGCGGCTGGATCGAACCGCAAGATACCGGCACCTGGTCCACCGGCCCGGAATCCCGGCTATTGTTGGATCTGGAATCCTTGGTTGGCGACGCGCTGCTGGATTTTGAAATTGCCGGCTTTGTCACCGAAAAATTTCCGCAACAGGAGGCAATTGTTTCCTCTGGCGGGGTGGAATTGGCCCATTGGTCATTCACCAAGACCGAAGCCATCCACCAGACCCTGCGCGTACCTCACGCTTTGGCCAACGCCAAGGGCGGTTTGGCGCTGAGCTTTACCTTTGCCAACGCCACCTCCCCCGCCGCATCCGGCATCAACAATGACCAGCGCCGATTGGCGATCCGGCTGCTATCACTCCTGGTAACGGATGAGGGCGCCGCAGCGCCCCCATGATTGCTTTTTTTGTGCGGCCCAAGCGGCGGCAACGCTACTGCGCCGTGGCCGTATCGGGGACGAGCAGCTTGGCGGTGTCGATCAACTGGACGAATTCTGCGCGATATCCACTGCTGTCTGCGCCCCGGCCGGATTGGGCCAGCGCCTTGATGCTATCCCAAGCCATATCACCATAGTTGGAGCCCTTGAGCTTTTGCCCGAAAGCGGCAACTGCGGCGGCAAACCGCATATCCGGTGACACCTGCGCAATGTCGCCATAGACCAGGTCAGCCGTCACTTTCTGTTCGATCAACTGGCTGACGGAATTGCCGGGCAGTTTGTACCGCATCTTGAGAAAAGCGATTTCTGTGCCACCAGTGGTCGGTGTGGTTGCCTGTCCGTACCGCAACGGGTCCACCAGCTCAGCACCCGAACCGACTGGGGTGATTTCGTAGATCGCCGTTACCGTGTGGCCTGCCCCAATGTCGCCGGCGTCTACCGCGTCATTGTTAAAGTCCTCGCGGTTTAGCGCCCGGGTTTCATAGCCGATCAACCGATATTCGGCGACAAGTGCAGGGTTGAACTCGATCTGGATTTTGACATCCTGGGCGATGGTTTGCAGGGTCCCGCCGACCTCAGCCACCAGAACTTTTTGCGCTTCCCTAAAGCTGGAAATGTAGCTGGCATTGCCATTGCCGTTCTGCGCTAGGGCCTGCATCGTGGCGTCATCGAGATTGCCACGCCCAAACCCGAGCACTGACAGCGATATCCCGGCGTCGCGCTTGGTTTTGATGAAATTCTCCAGATCATCGGGGTCATCGATACCGATGTTGAAATCGCCATCCGTGGCCAAAATCACCCGATTGGTGCCATCAGCGATCTTGTGCTGCTCTGCCAACCGGTAGGCCAGCTCAATACCCTCGGCGCCCGCGGTTCCACCGCCCGCCGACAAATTGTCGAGTGCCGCCAAAATCGTCGTCTTGTCAGTGGCTTTGGTCGGCTCTAGCACCACCCCGGCCGACCCGGCATAGACCACGATCGACACAGTGTCGTTGCCCGAAAGCTGATCAATCAACAGCCCAAACGCCCGCTTCAGCAGCGGCAGCTTGTCGGGCTCATCCATGGAGCCGGAGGTATCGATCAGAAACACCAGATTTGAGGCCGTATCCTGCCCGACCGGTGGCACATATCCCTTGATGCCGATATGCAACAATTGCGTTTTGGGATTCCATGGGGTCGGATAAACCGCCATGCTCGACTTGAACGGCACCTCAGCCCCATCGGGTCCCGCGTAATCATAGGGGAAGTAATTGACCATTTCCTCGATGCGCACAGCATCAGGCTCCGGCACATAACCGTCTTCCAGCATCCGCCGGACATAGGAATAGGACGCGGTATCAACATCGATCGAGAATGTCGAAACCGGCTCATTGGCGACAATTTTGAGCGGGCTCTCGTCAAATTGGGCGAACGCGTCACCCGTCGGCGTCGTCACTTGCGTTACCATGGTCATCGACTGCATCGGCGCTGGTGCAATGGCCTCATCGGCCTGTGACACCACTCCCCCGATCGGGGACGCCTCCTTGCGTGCCAATCCGTCAACCACGCCGGCAGTTGCTGCCGATAGATCAGCTGAGTCAGAACCACTGGCCTCGGTGTCGACAATGCCCTCGAGCACCTCTTGCCCCGTCTTGGGCGGTGCCACCGGTTTGGCGTCCGGTTTGGTCGGTTCCGGCTGATTGTTGGTCGCAACCACGCCATTGCCTGTCGATGAGATGACATCGAGCGGCACGGTGTCCTTCTCGACCACTTTCAGGTCCTGCACCAGAACCGGCGGCGTCAGCGCCGTGCTGGAATAGAGTTGATAACCGAGTGGCAGCAGCAACAGTGCGACGGCCGCGGTGCCGAGTGGAATGCGCATATCCATGATCCATTGACCCTTCATAACAGAGACGATGGAAGTGAGACGCTCAGCCCAGCCAAATCCTTGGGGTCGGGCTGCAGATTTTTTTTGCGGCCGTGCTTTTGCGGCCTCAAATGCCAGGCGGCCGGCGTCGATGGCGCGCCGCCGTGCTTCGACATTGGGCTCCGGCACCTCAATATTGGCCAATCCAGCCAGTTTGTCGTCGTTCATGTCATTGCTCATAAAAGCCCCCTCAGGGTCTTTTTCGCTGCGTGAATGTGCCAGGACACAGTCGCCTCCTTGCACCCCATAATCTGCGCCGCCGCTGCGTGGCTCAGGTCTTCGGCATAAACCAGCAGCACCGCATCGCGCTGTTGCTCCGGAAGTTGGCGCACCGCCGACCACAATTGGCTGCTGGTGGCCGCTGCTTCCTGCTCGGCCGGGCTATCCTGGGGGCTAATCAGGGCAAAGGCATCGACCTGTCGACCGCGCCGGCCACGCGCGCGCACCATGTCGCGCACCCCATTAAGGGTAATCCGGTACAACCAACTGGAAAACGCCGACCGTCCATCAAAGCTTTTAAGCGCACTGCCCAGCTTCACGCACACATCCTGGGCAATATCCTCAGCATCGGCACGGTGCCCGCTCCATTTATAGGCAGTGCGATAGATGAGATCGTAATGCGCGTTGATCAGCGCCCCAAACGCCTCGGCGTCGCCCGCTTGGGCAAGCGTCACCATGGCGCGAACGCGCACGCTTTGATCGTCGATCGATGTGGCATTGGCGCCTGCGCTCAATTGTCTCTGCACTCGATGCCTTACCCAGCGCACCATACTAATGCTAAGACGCCGCAGCAGCGCTAGTCCTTGGGTTCCAGAATGAATTAATTCTGATAGCGTTTGACGGCACCGGTTAAACCACACCTGCCCTGACATGAGGCCCAGACATGGACGAGAAGCCGCTTAGCCCTTTCAAGCTTACCCCCCAGCGCATCATGCTGCTGGTTTTCGGCATTCTTTTGGTCCTGATCGGTCTGTCCACTGCTTTGGGAGGACTGGCGTCCTATCAAGAGCTCAAGGATGCGGCGGTCGCGACAAAAAACGCCCCACCAAGTTCCCCATAACGGCAACCGAATGCCGTCGGGCCAGCCGCGTCGGGTTTAGGCGGCAAACACCTGCGGCACAGCTTCGGCAATGAACCCGCCGCCCAGCACTTCTGACGTCGCGGTTTCATCGGCATAGAACACGCAGGCTTGACCGGGCGAAATACCGTATTCACCCGCAGTCAGCGTCACGAAAACCGCGCCGTCGCGCATATACACCACTGCCGGCTGCGGTCCGCGTGTCGATCGGACTTTGACTTCCACCGCCGCCCCATTGCCCGCCGCAAATTCAACAAGCCCGCGCTCTCCGAGCCAGTTCACATCGCGCAGGCGCACCGTATGGGTCTTGAGCGCCTCGCGTGGCCCGACAATGACGCGGCCGCTCTTGGGATCGAGCTTGACCACATAAAGCGGCTCGGCCGCGGCAATGCCCAGGCCTTTGCGCTGCCCAACGGTATAGTTGACGATGCCGTCATGGGTCCCGAGCACCCGCCCGTCCAGATGAACGATCTCACCATTGGCCCCCGCCTCAGGATGCATCTTGCGGATAATATCGGCATATTTGCCCTGCGGCACGAAGCAGATATCCTGGCTGTCATGCTTGTCGGCGATTTCGAGCCCCATGTCGCGCGCCAGAGCCCGCACCTCGTCCTTACCCATGCCCCCCAGCGGGAAGCGTAAATAGTTCAGCTGATCTTGCGTCGTCGCAAACAAGAAATAGGTCTGGTCCCGCTCGGCATCGACTGGACGGAACAGGCGCCGTCGCCCATTCTCACCCAGCTTGGATTGCACATAATGGCCTGTGGCCAAGGCGTCAGCACCCAGATCCCGCGCCACTGCCATCAGGTCTACAAACTTGACCGACTGGTTGCAGGCGATGCATGGGACTGGCGTTTCACCCTGCTGATAGGCATTGGCGAATGGGGCAATAACCGCGTTCTTGAAGCGCTGCTCATAGTCGAGCACATAGTGGGGAATGCCCAAGGTGGCCGCGACGCGGCGGGCGTCGTGTATGTCCTGGCCAGCGCAGCAAGCGCCCTTGCGATGGGTAGCTTCGCCGTGATCGTAGAGTTGCAGAGTGACCCCAAGCACCTCATAGCCTTGCCGTGCCAACAGGCCGGCAACGACTGAGGAGTCAACGCCTCCCGACATCGCCACAACAATGCGCGTGTCCTGCGGACGCTTGGGAAAATCCAGCGAATTCATCATGTCTTGCTCATCCGGGTGGGTTCAAGGGCCAGCGGAAGTTCGGGCTTTTACGCGGTTCCGCCGCCCGAGGCAAGCGGTGCCTCGCCCGGCAGCTTTTGCCGCTCCCCCGGACACAAGCTGCCGATCTCGCCTCAACCCACTGGTCGATCGGTGAAACACAAATACTCTAAGTATCTGTAATTCCTACATATTCCAGGTGACCACCCACTTGGCAAGCGCTTTGCATCATAGAGTTCGAGTATCCCTATCAAGAGGCAGCCCCTCGTGTCGTCACATCTGTCAGTTATCAGCACGTCCGGTACCGGCAACGCCGCCGTCAAGGCTTTCGGCCAACCCCAAGGTGCCAGTGACGATGCCGGGCAGAATCTCCTCGGCCTATTCGCTGCGCTGCTCAATTCCGGCGGCGGCGAGACCACACTTCCCGGCGCCACCGAAACCAGCCAGACCAGCCAGTCCAATGTTGACGTCAATTTAGCCGGTCTGATCGGCTTGTCGCTGGACGCGGGCGGCGACAGCGAGCCAACCGAACCAGACGACGGCAGTGATGTCGTTGCCGCCATCATCGACGCCGTCATGCCAATTCACGATCAGGTGGCCGGCAAAGCTGCTCTCGCCAACCTATTGGACGGGCTGGCCGATCTGCGGGCCACCCTGCAAGCTGGCCAACAGCCGGACGAGGCCCAGCTCGACGCGCTTTCCAAGTCTTTGGACCAATTAGCCAAAGCCTTCGGCGTCAATCCCGAAGACGTCCCAAACCTGGATCAAATGGCCGCGCTCGCCAACCAGGTTCTGCCCGAAGGCGCGCCAATCTTGTCCCAGGTCACCAAGGCACTGGCCCCGCTGGTTCAAACCCTGGCCGATCAGGGCATTGCAAAAGTCGCCGGCCCAGACCTCGCCAACAAACTCAATGCCGTCGCCGACAAACTGGCCACACTGGTCAAGGCAATGAGCAGCGCAAATGCCACCCCGGATAAGCTTGCCGCACTTGGCCTTGCCGCAGATACCACAACCTTGGACCCAGCCCTGGACGCAGCAATCGCCAAATTGGTTGCCGCTGCACCTGTGGTCGGCGCCGCGACTGCGCCCGCCTTGGCAAATCCGACGCTCAAACTGAGCCAAAGCGCCATAACCGGCGGTACTGACGCAGAAACCGTCGACACGACTGTGGCAGATACCGAGCCTGTGGGTACCACCAAACCGAGCGCACCAACAACGGGCACCGCGACCTCTGGGTCGGGTGCACTCGACCAAAACGCATCTGATTCAGGCACAGACGACAAACGTTCAAACCCGCAAGGCATTGCCGCCGCCGTGTCCGGTCAAACCGAAGCCGTCACCACCGGCGACAGCGCGACAGTACCGACGCCAACCTCAGTTCAGGCGACCACTCGGGTCGATGCGCCGCAGCCCACTCGAGCCACTCCAGCGGTGTATCAAACCAATCACCAGCAGCTCAACGTACCCCAGATCGCCTTTGAACTGGTGCGTCAGGTCCAGCACGGCAATTCAAAGTTTCAGATCCGTCTCGATCCACCCGAACTTGGCCGGATCGATGTGCGCCTGGATATCGATGGCAATGGCACGGTCAACGCTCGCCTTATGGTGGAAAAATCGGAAACGCTCGACTTGATGCAGCGTGACCAGCGCGCGCTGCAGCAGGCTCTGCAGCAGGCGGGCCTTGATAGTTCCAAGACCAATCTTGAGTTCTCGCTGCGCCAGAACAATTCGGGCCAGCAGCAACAGCAACAAAGAGCGGACAGCTTTCCGGCATTTTCTGGCCCGCCCGTCGAAGAATTATCGGCGCCCACCATCAACCTCTACCGCGGCAGCCTTTCGGCCAGCGGCATCAACATCATTGCTTAGGGGGCCCTCATGGCTGTCGATAGTGTTTCAAATCAGGGGAAATCGTCCCTCAACACCTCGCGCAAGAGCATTGCCGACAATTTCGACACGTTTCTGAGCATTTTGACGACCCAGCTCAAGAATCAAAACCCGCTGGACCCGATGGATACCAATCAGTTCACCCAGCAATTGGTGCAGTTCACCGGGGTCGAACAGCAGCTCAAGACCAACACTTTCCTTGAAGCCTTGATGAAGTCGAGCCAGAATTCGACCAATACCGACGCCGTGTCCTATATCGGCAAGGAAGTTACGGCCGCAGGCACCCAGGCTCAGCTAAAGGGCGGCGGTGCCACGTGGTCATACACTGCCGAAGCGCTGGTCTCCGACGCCAAAGTGACCATCAAGGATGCCAATGGTAACGTGGTCTATTCCGAAACCGGCTCGCTGCAAAAAGGCGCCGGCAACTTCCTGTGGGACGGCAAAGGCTCGGATGGGCAAATCAAGCCCGACGGCACCTACACCATCAGCATTGACGGCAAAAACCTTGCCGGAAAGGACGTCGCCATTTCGACCTCGACAACCGGCGTTGTGACCGGCGTCGATTTTTCCGGTGTCGAACCGATCCTGACCGTCGGCACCTCCAAGCTCAAATTGTCCACCGTCACCAGTGTCAAATTGGTCGAACCCAAGGCCTGATCGATGACGACACGACTAAACTGATCCAATACGGGTCAGCACCAGGGCTGCGCAGGCGCTTTTAGGGGCCGGGCCCGCCAGAAACTATGCACGCTGTTCCGCCCGCGCCGGGGATTTTCGGCATTTCTGGGTCAATGCAAGCCAAACGAAATCTATGAGCGTTCTTAACCTGTTGTAAGTTTCCCCTTAGTTGAATTTTAAGGGCGATGCCGTACTCTTCAGCCTATATGGTCAGGTTGAGTAGAGAGTAGAATGACCGTACAGATGCGACCTCGCGTTAAGTACGTTATCGGACCGGACGGAAGTCCGCTCACGATTGCAGATTTGCCCCCGAAGAGTACTCGGAGGTGGGTCATCCGCCGTAAAGCGGAAGTCGTCGCCGCCGTGCGCGGTGGGCTCTTGTCTCTTGAAGAGGCCTGTGCCCGCTACACACTCAGCGTTGACGAGTTCCTCAACTGGCAGGCTGCCATCGACAAGCACGGGCTTGCCGGTCTGCGCACCACCTGGATCCAGCACTATCGCGAAGGCTAAGGCTTAACGCCAACAGCCCAGAGCTACAGAAACCCGCCCGGGCCACCGCCCGGACGGGTTTTGCCGTTTCAGGGGGTCCGCCGGCTCATCCACGCCGCCGCCGCCGGTCGGGCCCGCAGCCGCTCGTAATATTGCTGCGCCGACGGCATGTCCTGGCGCTCATAGGGCAACTCGAACCAGCGGTGCAGCGACAGCCCCAGGGCAATGTCGGCCAGAGTAAAGCTAGACCCCGCGACAAACGGCGCGCCCTGGGCCAGATGCGCCTCCAGCAGGTGCATCCGGCCGGTCCACCGCTGAACCGAATCAGCAATTTTGCTGGCATCGTCAAAACCCGGCGTATGCCGGATAAGTGCGTGAACCGCGTAACCCCATTGCGGGTTCAATTCCGTCGCCTGCCAGCCCAGCCACTGATACATCCGCGCCCGAATATGGGCATCCTCGGTCCACAGCGTGTTCTGGCCGTACAACTCGCCCAGATACAACAAGATGGCGTTGCTCTCCCACAATACGAAGTCGCCGTCGACGATCACCGGAACCTGCCCATTGGGGTTCAACGCTAGGAATTCCGGCACATTCGGGTCGCGCAACGGCAGTCCCCAATCCGCACGCTCATAGGCCAGCCCCATCTCCCCGGCGGCCCACAGCACCTTGCGCACATTGATCGAGGTCTCTCGTCCGAGCACTTTCAGCATTCACTCTTCACCCTTGGCTCACCTTGACCGGCATTTTTTGCCGCAATTTGCATTCTGAGGCCAAGAGTTAAGACAATGTTTACCATCCACTAGGTAATTTTTGCCTAACGGGTTCGCAAATCGCGTGTTTGCGCTGCTGGTGTTCAAGGATCGTGTGCAGGCGTGAATAATTTAGCCCAGTTTCTCAATCGCTTAGGCCTGCCGCGCGTCGCTGCCATGGGCACTGTGGCGGTGTTGATGCTCGGATTCTTTGCGTTCCTGATGATGCGAGCGTCAACCCCGAGCATGGCGCCGCTCTATACTGGCATGTCGCTCGAGGACTCCCAGGCCATCGTCACCGAGTTGGAGGCACAAAACGTTCCATTCGAGCTGCGCGGCGATGGGGACACAATCATGGTTCCGCGCGACCAGATTACCACCCTGCGCATGAGCCTGGCCAGTTCTGGCCTGCCGACCAAAGGCCAGGTCGGCTATGAGATTTTTGACCAGCAGAACACGTTGGGCGCCACCAGTTTCGTGCAGAACATCAACAATGTGCGCGCGCTGGAGGGAGAATTATCCCGCACCATTACATCGCTTGACCGGATCAAGAGCGCCCGGGTGCATTTGGTCCTGCCCGAACGACAATTGTTTCGCCGCGATACCCAGACCCCGTCAGCTTCAATTGTTGTCGGGGTTCGCGGCGATTTGTCGACCGGCGAAATCCGTGCCATCCAGCATCTGGTGGCGTCGGCCATTGAGGGCCTGACGCCATCTCATGTTTCCATCGTTGATGAAACCGGCACTCTGCTGGCATCCGGTGCTGGCGATGATGCTGCCGATGCGGTTGCAGGGGAAGCCGAAGAACGCACGCTTGGCTATGAAAACCGCTTGCGCACTCGGCTGGAAGAAATGCTGGCCAATGTCGTGGGCCCGGGCCGAGCCCGCGTTGAGGTGAGCGCCGAAGTCGACTTCAACCGCTCAACCACGACCTCGGAAAAGTTTGATCCCGACGGGCAAGTTGTTCGCTCGACCCAGACCAGCGAGCAAGTCAATGCCACCAATGGTTCGGCCGGCGGTCAGGTCAGTGTCGCCAATGAATTGCCGGGCGCCAGCCAGGGCGGCGCCTCCTCGGGAACCACGCAACAGGGGTCCAATACCTCTGAAGTCACCAATTATGAGATTTCCAAGACGACCGAAGTGGCAACCTCTGAAGCAGGCAGCATCAAACGCTTGTCGGTTGCCGTTGTGGTTGACGGCGTCTACGCCGATGACGGCACGGGCACCCAGGTTTATGCCCCCCGCTCCGCCGACGAAATCGCTCAATTGACCACCCTGATCCGATCCGCCGTCGGCTTCTCGGAAGCCCGGGGCGACACCGTCCAGGTTGTCAATCTGCAATTTGCCAATCGGCCAGATCTGGCTTTGGCAGGAGCCGCAAGCGCCCCGGGCCTGTTTGACTTCACCCGCGATGACCTGATGAACGCAGCCCAGATGGCGGTCACGCTGATTATCGCCTTGGCTTTGGTGTTCTTTGTGATGCGCCCGCTGCTGCGCCGCGTCATGGCGCCTGAAGCCAAGGCACTGGCCCTGCCCTCGGGAGCGACAGTTGGGAACCATGGCATGATGGGTGCCAACGGTGCTTTGGTCGCTGCCCCTGAAGAGCCAAAGGACAAAACGCCGGAATGGGTGGCAAGTGCCAAATCCATGGGTGAAGCCCAGGTCCAGACGCTCCGCACGGTTGGAACGCTGGTCGAAGAAAACCCCAAGCAGGCCGCGCTGATCGTGCGCGACTGGCTCAGTAGCGCGGCATAACATATGGCACTGATATCCCAGTCCGCCGACCCAACCCAGGGCCAAGGCACTTCAAACGGCAAGCTGGTCCTTGGCGACACGTCCAGTCACCGCGTCCTCAAGGGCGACGAGAAGGCGGCCGCTCTTTTGCTTGCGCTCGGGCCCGACTACGGCAAACCAATTTTTAACGAACTCGACGAACTTGAGGTCAAAGTCCTCTCTCGCGCCATGGTCCGCCTTGGCCCGATCACCCAGGAAATGCTCGACGAACTGATGATTGAGTTCGTCACGACCATCTCCTCCACGGGTTCGCTCGCTGGCAATTCGGACACCACCGAGCGGCTGCTCTTGAGCTTTTTGACCGCCGAACGCGTGGATTCAATCATGGAAGAAATTCGTGGGCCTGCCGGGCGCAATATGTGGGAAAAGCTGTCCAACGTCCAAGAGGACGTGCTGGCGGCTTATCTCAAAAATGAATACCCCCAAACGATCGCCGTCGTTCTGTCCAAAATTGCCACCGATCACGCCAGCAAAGTGCTCGCCGCCTTGCCCGAGGAACTGGCGATGGACGTAGTTCAGCGCATGTTGGGGCTCGACCCGGTGCAGAAGGAAATTCTCGAAAAGATCGAGACCACCCTGCGCACCGAGTTCATGTCAACCCTCAGCCATACCAAGCGTCGTGACAGCCACGAACAAATGGCCGAGATCTTCAACTCTTTCGATCGCCAGACCGAGGCGCGTTTCATCACCACGCTTGAGGAAAACAGCCGCGACGACGCGGAGCGGATCAAGGCGTTAATGTTCACGTTTGAAGATCTGGCGCGCCTTGAATCTTCGGCGATCCAGACCCTGCTCGCCAAAATGGACAAGAAGGACCTGGCCATGGCTCTCAAGGGTGCCAATGATCAGCTTAAGGAATTTTTCTTCACCAACATGTCCGGCCGGTCGGCAAAATTGCTTAGGGACGACATGGATGCCATGGGCCCCGTGCGTCTGAAAGACGTTGATGAGGCGCAGGGCAAGCTGGTGTCCACCGCCAAGGATCTCGCCGCCAAGGGCGAAATCATCATCATGAAGACCAAAGCCGACGATCAGATGGTGGGGTAGAAGATGGCCGCACCCGCACGATTCACCTTCGACCTCGATCTGCAGCAGCGCTCAGGTCGCGCTCAATCGACAGTACCAGAGGACCTGGTCGCTCAGCTGCTGGCCCAGGCTCGCGAGGAAGCCTACGCCGAAGGCTTTGCCGCTGGCGAGGGCAATGCCACGGCGATGGCGGCCCAATCCATCGCGATTGCGGCAACCGCGATTGCAACCAAGGCTGCCGAAATCACCGCGGCGGTCGATGACGCGGCCAAAGCCAATCTTCAGGCGTCGGTGGAGCTTGCCGCCTCAGTTGGGCGCAAGCTTGCGGTTCACCTCTTGGCCCGCCAACCAACAGCCGAGTTGGAAGCCCTGATCGCCGAGTGTATGCAAAACCTTGATGGCGTGCCCCATTTGGTGGTCC
Organism: Devosia equisanguinis; assembly: GCA_943372435.1. Classification (GTDB taxonomy): domain Bacteria; phylum Pseudomonadota; class Alphaproteobacteria; order Rhizobiales; family Devosiaceae; genus Devosia; species Devosia equisanguinis_A. The sequence continues at coordinate 27,384 of CALRYQ010000002.1, read as the reverse complement.
GCTGCCAGCCCCAAGTCGCCGACGCGGTGCGCGAAATCGCCACGAGCCACATGGCAATATCGGGGTTCTCCGGCCGCCTCATCGTCATGGGCGATCCCGACCAGCGTTTGGGCGATGGCCGGCTGGAATGGGTTGATGGCGGTTTGGTCCGAAACATCAACGCGATTTCGGCGGAAATCGACGCCCGTATCGCCGCCTACCTCGCCGCCAGCGGCGGCACCGCATCCCAGGAGAACCACAAATGAGCAATTCCAGCGGCACCATGGACGACATCATGGCCAGCGAGGCGATCTCGTTTGAGGAAATGCTACCGCCCGGGCGGAGCGATGACAGCGAACCCTATCAGGAAAAAACCGCGGCCGACCTTGAAGCGGTCTTTGACGTCCCGGTTCGAATTTCTGTTGTGCTTGGTCGCACCAAAATGCCGGTTTCCAGTCTCTTGCGCATGGACGTGGGCACCGTCATCGAACTCGACCGCCAGGTCGGCGAGGCGGTCGAGATTTACATCAACGATCGCCTGATCGCCCGCGGAGAAATCGTGCTGGTTGAAAGCCGGCTGGGCGTCACCATGACTGAAATCATCAAAGCCGCTTAGGAGGCACGACCATGAGACTGTTGATCGTCGGAGCCCTCGAGGGCCAACTCATCCAAGCCACCAAGCTGGCCATGCAGGGCGGAGCAAAGGTCGCACACGCGCCCTCCATCGAAATCGCCCTGGCATCCTTGCGCGCCGGTCGCGGCGCCGATTTGCTGCTGGTCGATGTGATGATGGACATTGCCAGCCTGATTGCCGCCCTGGAAGCCGAGCGCATTGCCATTCCGGTGGTCGCGTGCGGCGTCGAAACCAATGCCGCTGCTGCCGTCAACGCCATTCGGGCCGGTGCCAAGGAATACATCCCGCTGCCCCCCGATGCCGAGCTGATCGCTGCGGTGATCGCTGCGGTCGCCCGTGACAGCAGCGAATTCTTGTTCCGCGATCCGGCTATGGACCGCGTCGTCAAAATGGCCGATCAGATCGCAGGCTCCGATGCCAGCGTGCTGATCACCGGCGAGAGTGGCACCGGCAAGGAAGTCATCGCCAAATATCTGCACTCGCGCTCGAAGCGGGTGAACAAGCCGTTTATCTCGATCAACTGCGCTGCCATTCCCGAAGCGCTCCTGGAAAGCGAATTGTTTGGGCACGAAAAAGGCGCCTTCACCGGCGCTATCGCCCGCCGCATCGGCAAGTTCGAAGAAGCTAATGGGGGCACATTGCTGCTCGACGAAATTTCCGAGATGGACTTCCGTCTGCAATCAAAGCTGTTGCGCGCCATTCAAGAACGCCTGATCGATCGGGTCGGGGGGGCCAAACCAGTCCCGGTCGACATCCGGATATTGGCAACATCCAACCGCAATCTCAACGACGCGGTGCGCGAGGGCGCGTTCCGTGAGGACCTGCTGTTCCGCCTCAATGTGGTCAACCTGAAATTGCCACCATTGCGGGACCGCCCGGGTGACATTGCGGCACTATCTGACCATTTCGTCGCCAAATATTCCAAGGCCAATGGCCTATCGCCGCGCTCCCTGTCGGCGGACGCGCGCCAGGAACTGCTGCGGGCACCGTGGCCCGGCAACGTGCGTGAACTCGAAAACACCCTGCATCGCGCCGTCTTGCTAAGCCAGAGCGACATCATCGGTCCAGATGCGATCTCGCTGCCCGATGGTACGGGTCTCAGTGCTGCCGTTCACGCCCACTCGCTGTCCGCCCAACTCGCTCAGACGGCTGAAACCATGTCCCGCGCCATGGTTGGTCGCACCGTGGCTGATGTCGAACGCGATTTGATCCTGGATACTCTGGACCATACCTTGGGCAACCGCACCCATGCCGCCAATATTCTGGGCATTTCAATTCGCACCTTGCGAAACAAGCTCAATCAATATTCCGACGAAGGGACCTTGGTTCCTTCGCCCGGTGAACACCGCTCGGTCGCGTAAGGAAACTCAGAGTGGCCGATATTCCAACAGGGAACGGGACAATAGGCGGCTTCAAGCTGCCCTCGCTCCAGACGGTCTTTGCAACGCTGCGCACTGGCGACATCATGCTCGCCACTGCAGTGATGTCGATCATCGTCATCCTGATTCTGCCAATGCCACCGGTCCTGCTCGATGGCTTGCTGGCGATCTCCATCGTGTTTTCGGTCATGATCATGATGACCGCTTTGTTCATCCAGAAACCCCTTGAGTTCTCGTCATTTCCGACGGTTCTGCTGATCGCCACCATGCTGCGGTTGGGCCTGAACCTGGCCACGACGCGCCTGATCCTGTCCGAAGGTCATACCGGCACCGATGCAGCCGGCCACGTCATCGAGGCCTTTGGCAACTTCATCATGCGCGGCAACTTCATCATCGGCGTGGTGGTGTTTGCCATTCTGGTGGTGGTGAACTTCATCGTCATCACCAAGGGTTCGGGCCGTATCGCTGAAGTCGCCGCGCGCTTCAATTTGGACGCTATGCCCGGCAAGCAGATGGCAATCGACGCCGATCTGTCAGCAGGTTTGATCGACGAAGCCACGGCCAAAGCCCGAAGGGCTGAGCTGGAGGGGGAAAGCGCGTTCTTTGGTAATATGGATGGTGCCTCCAAATTCGTGCGCGGCGACGCCATTGCCGGCCTGATCATCACCTTCATCAACGTCATCGCCGGCATGATTATCGGCGTGATGCAGGAAGGGTTGACGTTCCAGGAAGCTGGCAATGTCTATACCCTCCTCACCATCGGCGATGGTCTGGTTTCCCAGATCCCGGCTCTGATCGTTTCGACCGCTGCCGGTATCCTGGTGTCGAAATCGGGCGTCACGGGTTCCGCCGACAAGGCTTTGGCCAAGCAGTTCACTGGTTACCCCAAGGCCCTGGGCATGTCCTCGGCGGTGATGGGGCTCCTGGCTTTTCTGCCGGGAATGCCGTTCATCCCGTTCATCGCCCTGTCGGGCGGGGTCGGCTATCTGGCTTATCGGTCGATGGTGGAAAAACGGCTGGTGCCTGCTGCTGCCGATTTTTCCGAAGGCACTGGCAAGGCCAGCGAAGCGGCCGCTCCTTCGGAGGCCCCAATCAGCGACAGCCTCAAGATCGATGAGCTCAAACTCGAGCTTGGCTATGGGTTACTCAGCCTGGTCAAGGAGGACGAAAACGGGTCGGACCGCCTGACCGAACAAATCAAGGCGCTCCGGCGTCAGTTGGCAGTCGAGCTTGGTTTCGTCATGCCCCCGGTCCGCATTTTGGACAATATGCAGCTCGAACCCAACGACTACAAGGTTCGCATCAAGGAAGTCGAAGCTGGCCACGGCCAGATTTGGGCGAACCAATTGATGGTCATGGACCCGATGGGTGAGCAGATCAACCTGCCCGGCCACCACACCACCGAGCCGACCTTTGGTCTGCCCGCGACCTGGATCGAACCAGCGCTGCGCGACGAAGCCGAGCTGCGCGGCCTGTCGATCATCGATCCCTCAACGGTGATTTCTACGCATTTGACTGAGGTGCTGAAGGCCAATGTTGCCGACCTGCTGAGCTATTCGAACGTGCAGTCGCTGCTATCTGGCCTGTCCAAAGAACAACAAAAGCTGGTTGAGGACATTGTCCCGGCCCAAATCACCGTCTCCGCCATTCAGCGCGTGCTGCAGGCGCTGCTCAACGAACGCATTTCCATCCGTGACCTGCCCACCATCCTGGAAGGTCTGGCAGAAATCGCCGGTGGCGGCCGCTCAACCCAGACCATTGTGGAACATGTCCGTTCGCGCCTCGCCCGCCAAATCTGCGCGGCCAATCTCGGGCCGGATGGCAATTTACCGCTGCTGACATTGTCTCCGCAGTGGGAACGTGATTTTGCTGAAGCCATGGTTGGTGATGGCGAAAATCGCCACCTCGCCATGGCGCCGTCGCGTCTGCAGCAGTTCATTGCTGGTATTCAGCAAGGCTTTGAACGCGCCGCCCAGCAAGGGGAAATTCCGGTATTGATCACCTCGCCATCCGTTCGCCCTCATGTTCGGGCGATCGTTGAGCGGTTCCGCCCGCAGACCGTGGTGATGAGCCAAAATGAAGTGCATCCCAGGATCAGGCTGAAAACCGTCGGCAGCATTTAGCTCAGCCCAGCGTCAGCTCAAACCGGTATTCGTCGGACGTGGCCCCTTTGAAAAAATCGGCCGCTTTCACAGTGCCCACACACTCAAAACCCAGCGACCGCAGCAATCGCTCCGATGCCAGATTTCGCGTATCAATCGAAGCGCCGACTGACCTGACGCCGACCACCGTTCGAAACGCCCTGATTACTTCTGCCGCCGCTTCCCGCGCCACGCCGCGATTTTGAAACTGTGTAAAAACAAAATACGCCAGGTCCACCCGCCCTCCAGACATGGCGCTCGCCTCGATCAATCCGGCATAACCCCCAGTTTTGAGGCGGATTGCCCAATTCAACCACACCTCTTCCCCATCCACAGGCCCGCGCTGGCAGACCCGCTGAAACCGGATCAATAGTGCCGCTCGGTCTGGCGGTTCCTGCGGGATGAAGTGATAAAGCTCTGGATCGCTAAACCCCGCGAACAGCGCATCCACATGGTCGACCTGCAACGGCTCGAGCGCTAGGCGCGGGGTTTCAAACGGGGTTTCCGCCAGCTGGCGGAACTGAGATCGCAATGCACTGTCCATTCCCGCTCCGGGGTTCCAAAAAAATTTCCAGTATACACGAAGCCAAACAGCGACTGGACACGTAGCATGAAGCTAAGTCTGCCTGCGCACTCTAAGCCATTCTGACGGCTGACAGACAGTGCCGATACACCTATGATAGACAACGAGATTGCGGGGTCGATCATGACTGAAATCAGTATTCTCCGCGTGCCGGCGAACTCCTACCTCTGCGATGGTGCCTTTGCTCTGCGACACGAGGTCTTCGTTGTCGAGCAACAGGTGCCCGAGACCATTGAGCGTGATGACTACGACTTAACCGCCACCCATTTCGTCGCCATTGCCGGGGGCAATGTCGTCGGTACGCTGCGCGTGGTGTTTTTGGCAGAGCACGCCAAAATCGGCCGTGTCGCGGTTAAATCGGAATGGCGCGGGCAGGGTATAGGCAAGCAATTGATGGCTGCCGCCATGCATTTCGGGCGCAAATCCGGCGAAAACCGCTTCTTCCTGACCGCCCAAGCCGACAAGGTCGGGCTTTACGAAAAGCTCGGCTTCGTTGCCTTTGGCGCGCCATTTGTGGAGGCTGGAATGCAACATCTGGCGATGAGCACTTACGGCAAGCGTTAACTGTTTAGGTGCTTCTTAACCGCCCCGAACAGCAAATCGCCCACGCCCTGATTGTTGCGCTATTGTCGCCGATGTCGGGAGCTTTTGCGCGGCAAGCCGCAGCGGGGCACTCAGAACGATAATCGCCAGGGAGGCGAACGGGGTCGGTCCAGCGATGGTCCGGCCCCGCTTAATTTGCAACGGCTGCACCAACGGTCTTTGATCCGGCGCCCTTTCGGCACACCGGACCATCCACACGGCCATCAGCTCAATGAACGTCTATTGGCTGCTGCGAAACCGCAGGCGGCCGATCTCGTCATATTCGGATTGCTCAATCTTGAGCTGTTCGGCGGCTTCCCGCTGATGCTCTCTTTGGTCGAGCAGTTCGACTTTCTTGAGATCTTCAAGCGCTTCTGCCAGCGCGTCCTGTGCCGCTTCCAGCTTTTCGCGCATGTCTGCGGCCGAAGCCAACAGATTGTCGCGACGGTTCAGCGCCGCTTTGGCAAAGGTCGAATAGGCGAAATGGGCCACATCCGAAATGCCGGTTTTGGTTTGCTCAATCTCGATCTGCTGATCGAGCTCGCTCGCCATCCGCACGAAGTCGTTGACCATCGTCTCGATCTGACTGACCTGACGACGTTTTTCATCGACTTGAAATTTCTTGAGCCGAATGAGGCTCTCACTTCTCGATTTCAAGACCTGTACTCCTTACACACCAAGTCAGTTCCACAGCGCCCCCACAGCGCTGCATCAGGCCGCCGCACCCACCGCATCCATGATCGCCTCGAGCTGAACATAGCCCTCAGCAATCGTGGTCGTTTCTTCCCGGTCCTGGCTCAAGAAAGCCTCAAGCGCCGGGTAGATGGCGATTGCGCGGTCCACATTCGGATCTGACCCTTTCCGGTAAGCCCCCAGCCGGATCAGCTCCTCCATGTCGGAATAAATCGACATGAGCTCGCGCGCTTTTGCCAGAACCGGTCGAAATGTGACCGGCACACACCCTGGCATGGTGCGCGATATGGACCGGAGCACATTGACGGCGGGGTAACGTCCCCGCTCGGCAATACCGCGCTCCATTACAATGTGCCCATCAAGAATGCCGCGCACGGCATCGGCGATTGGCTCGTTGTGATCATCACCTTCAACCAAAACGGTAAATAGTCCGGTAACAGAGCCAGAATTAACCGTCCCAGGGCCCGCTCTTTCCAGTAATCGCGGCAATTCGGTGAAAACGGTCGGCGGGTAACCCTTGGCCGTTGGTGGCTCCCCGATCGCCAGGCCGATTTCACGCTGCGCCATGGCAAAACGGGTCAAGCTGTCCATCATGCACAACACGCGTCTTCCTTGATCCCGGAAGAATTCCGAAAGTGCCAGCGTCAGATAGGCCGCTTGCCGACGCATCAGCGCGGCCTCGTCCGACGTTGCCACCACGACGACGGCCCTGGCGATGCCGGCTTCCCCCAAATATTCCTGGACGAACTCATGAACTTCCCGGCCGCGCTCGCCGATCAACCCGATCACTGCCACATCGACGTCAGTGTTGCGGGCCAGCATCGACATCAGCACCGACTTACCAACGCCCGAACCGGCAAATATTCCAAGCCGCTGCCCTTCGCACACGGTGGTAAAGGTATTGAGGCAGCGCACGCCTAAGTCGAGCGGCTCGCCGACCCGCACCCGATCATGAGCCGCCAGGGGTGATTGGCGCAAAGGATATGGGTGCGAGCCGCGTGGCAGTGGGCCCTTGCCGTCGATTGGCTCTCCATTGGCATTGACCACGCGGCCAAGCCAGGCCTCGGACGGAAATGCAGATCCATCCGTGCGTTGAAACACCGCTTTGCAACCGAGGCGGACGCCCGCAAGTTGGCCAAACGGTAGGCACAAGGCGTGCCCGTCCTTAAAACCAATAATTTCTGAGGGTAGCTGCCCCCCGTTGGATGTCTCGATAATAACCCGGCCGCCAACCCGCAATTCGCGGACCGGTCCGACGATTTCAATTAAAAGTCCCTGCACAGCCTTAACGCGCCCAAACACCTCGACGTCGTCAACAGCGTCAATGGCAGAGATCAGGGCTTTCATCGGTCCAGGCGCTCCAACGGCGGTTGTGTCGACCTGTGCAGCCCAGATCGAATCGCCTTCTCACGAATCAGAAAGTAACCGAACGTTAAGCAAAAAGCGCTAATGGCAATTGTGAAGCCCTATTTCTCAAGCCACGCTGCTTGACACAGATCCAGCTTCCCCATCCAGAAATGCGTGAGTCTCCAGAGTCGCTTGAAACGGCTTCTTAAACCATTTTATTAAGAAAAATGAAGACAATTAACCCATATATTTCAATGGTTTAACATTAATTCACCTTACCTCACTTTGCGTATTGCGGTTCGGAATTAAACTTTGTTAACTATTTGAGCTTAGGGTTTGGTCATATCCAGTAGGGTTGGAGTGAAGCGGGCGTCGCCGACGTTGGCTTCCTGGTTCCAGCAGGAACGAATGGCAAGGGGAATATAATGCGGGTACTCCTTATTGAGGACGATAGCGCGACGGCGCAGAGCATCGAGTTGATGCTCAAATCCGAAAGCTTCAACGTCTACACCACCGATCTTGGTGAAGAGGGCGTCGACCTCGGCAAGCTCTATGACTACGACATCATTCTACTCGATTTGAATCTGCCTGATATGAGCGGCTATGAAGTGCTCCGCACTTTGCGCGTCGCCAAGGTGCAGACGCCAATCCTGATTCTGTCCGGCCTCGCCGGCATCGAGGACAAGGTACGCGGTCTCGGCTTTGGTGCCGACGACTACATGACCAAGCCCTTCCACAAAGACGAACTCGTGGCCCGCATCCACGCCATCGTTCGCCGCTCCAAAGGCCATGCCCAGTCGGTCATCCAGACCGGGGACCTAACGGTCAATCTCGACACCAAGACCGTCGAAGTGATGACCCAGCGCGTGCATTTGACCGGCAAAGAATATCAAATGCTGGAATTGCTGTCGCTGCGTAAGGGCACAACCCTGACCAAGGAAATGTTCCTTAACCACCTTTACGGCGGTATGGACGAACCCGAACTCAAAATCATCGACGTGTTCATCTGTAAGCTGCGCAAGAAGCTTTCGGTTGCGACCGGCGGCAAGAACTACATTGAAACTGTCTGGGGCCGCGGCTACGTGCTGCGCGAGCCCGACGAAAACGAAGTTTATGCGGAGCATGTCGCCTAAGCTATTCGGCGACCCTCAAGAGTTCTGCAGACCCGCGCAGCAATGTGCGGGTTTTCATCATTGTGTGGCGGCGGCCCAATGTGTTGTCGGTCACCCGGAATAGTTGGGCAATATGAATTGACGAGCGTCAATGGTGGGAAATGGTTGACGTAGGACCGCAGCCGCAAGCCTAAATTGCGCCCTGATACTCGAACTTGGCTTCCAGAACTTCCCGGTCGAAGGGCTTCATCATGTAATCGCTGGCGCCGGCCTTGAGCGCCATGGCGATGGCGCCGATGTCGTTCTCGACAGTGCAATAGACCACTTTGGGTTTTTCACCCCCGACATAGGTTCGCAGCAGCTTGAGAAACTCCAGCCCGCTCATGATCGGCATGTTCCAGTCGAGCAAAATCGCGTCCGGCATTTCCTCGCGGCATTTGTCGATGGCTTCCTGGCCGTCTTCGGCCTCTTCCACCACATAGTCCATGTCCTCGAGGATTCGCCGCGCCACTTTACGAACAACGCTGGAATCATCGACGATAAGGCAAGATTTCATGACATCACTCAGGCGCAAACGGCGCTGTTCCATTATGGCTGGAACTGCCTACGGAATAGTTAGCAGACCGAGATCACCCGACTGACTTTGACTTGGGCACTGCGTTCAAGAAGAACACCTCGTTTTCCAGGCCAACCGCAATCTCCATATCCATCATCCGAGCTAGAATTCCGGTGTAGAACGGCTGAATGCCGCGGGCGTCCACATAGCCTTCGTCCGGTATTCCCGCCAACAACCCGGCTGAGCCGGCCGGAACCAATGTGCGCTGGCGTTTTTCTGGGTCGCTCTTGGTGGTGAACTCAAATTTTTCCGCCCCAGCATCGCCGCTGATCGTCGCGGTGACCACGCCGCCGCGCGGCACCGATGTCGCTGCAATCAGCAGCATATTCATGAACAGCTTGGCTTTGTGTTTGGGCAAGAGGATGAGCGGCACGTTCCACTCCAGCACCGCTTTTTCGATTTCGAACAGAATCCGCGCCACCCGCTCGCATTCACGCGTGTCGATATCAGTGCCCGATGTCGAGGATGCCCCATAGGCCAGGCGAGCAAACTCGAGTTTGGCCCGCGACTGCTTGGCGGCGCTGGCGATCAAATCGCGCGCACCATCTGCCATCTCCCCTTGAGTGGGATCGGCCAGCACTTCAAGCCCATTGCCGATCGCACCAATCGGGTTGATCAGGTCATGACACACCCGCGAGCACAGCATTGCCGCTAGATCGGTTGCATTAAGCTCGATGATTTCGGCCATGAAGTGGTCTCCAGAACTGCGACGGGTGATCGATGAAAAGAATCAGCGTTCAAACCTTAATTCGGCTTGGTTTATTTTTGGTGGTCAAAAATCACTGCGGATTAATTGCTGGTCAGCATTTTGGACAATTCCGGCCAATTGGCTGCGCCCTGCACAGCTGCGTCAACCGGCGACAGCAGAAACGCTTCGCGGTTGGCGGCCGAGTAGAACAGATAAAGTCGCTTGTTAAACACGGTATAGATCGTCGGGCTGCCGTCGGACACAAACCCTCGGGCCATGCCCATCGCGCCGTGCCCGCCATATTGTGGACAGTAGATTTCCGGCGAACCGATGAACACGTCGCGATTGGCGGCGGTGGCAAAGTGCCAGGGCACGCCGTTCCAGACATATTCGAACTCGCCAAGCCCTTCCAGGGGCTCCGGTTCGGTGAAATAGGACACTGGATCATAGCCATCGATGGCAATTCCCGTTAGCGGATTGACGACGACCCTACTGCCCATAGATTGGCCGTAAACCGGCTGTAGCAAGCCAAGGCCGCACCCGAACAGGAGCGGCAGAACAAAAGCGAGTATGGTTAAGATTTGTTTAGAGGTTTGCTTCATCATGGGGTCGATGATTGACGCGCCTTGTGCCCAGAAGCTTCAAATATAGCGCGATAACCTTAAAGCCTTCGTAAGCCAGCCAAGCGCCATCTCCACGGGAGCCCAAAACCATGTTCAAGCGCCTCGCCCTCACCCTCACTCTTGCTCTGGCATTGTTAGCGCCAGTGCCGGCAGTGCTCGCCCAACAGGCAGGTTCACTGACAGACACCTATTCTGGCGAAGAGCTCGTCAACACTGGCAGCGCTTTTTTTGGCTCTGTGGCGCAAGGGCTTGCCTCGCTGGTTGAGCGAGCGGTCAGCCAGTTCGGGCTGCCCAATGGCTATATCCTGGGCCAGGAAGCCGGCGGCGCACTGTTTGCAGGCGCCAAATACGGCGAAGGCACCTTGTATACGCGCAATGCTGGTGACGTGCGGGTGTTTTGGCAAGGGCCGAGCATTGGCCTGGATGTCGGTGGCGATGGCTCCAAGGTGATGATGCTGGTGTATAATTTATCGGCAACGAGCGATGTCTTTGCGCGTTATGCCGGTGTAGATGGCTCTGCCTATGTCATCGGCGGCCTCGGCATGACAGTTCTCAAGCACCATAATGTGGTGATGGTACCGATTCGATCCGGCGTTGGTGCCCGCCTCGGGGTCAATATCGGCTACCTCAAATTCACCAACGAGCCGACCTGGAACCCGTTCTGATCCTAACCCTATCGCTCCAAAAAATTTCGAGCCGGAACTGACGCCAGTTCCGGCTTTGTCGTGACTGGAGCCCGCAAAACCGTTAGGGTTAATCAATGGCAAAGATGGCTGCAACGGGCCATTGCTGCCACATAAGGGTTCTGTCCGGGGTCGGCGCCTCTGGTTCAGCGTCGGAGTATAAACCATGGTCATCGAGAACATCTTGTACTTTGCTCTCGGCCTGCTGGTAGCAGGGCTGTTGGCACTGATCATCATGCCCGCCGTCTGGAAGCGGGCGGTTCGGCTGACCAAGCGCCGTATCGAAGCTGCAACACCGATCACCATGGCCGAATTTCGGGCCGACAAAGACCAGTTGCGCGCCGAATTCGCGCTATCGACCCGACGCCTGGAGATGAACGTCGAGGCTTTACGCAAACGCCTGGCCGAGCAATTGGGTGACGTCAACCAGAAACGCAGCGACCTCGGTTCCCTCAAAGTCGAACGCGACCAGCATTTGACCATCGTGCGCGAGTTGGAAGCCCGGGAAACAGTCCTCAAGGCGCGCGTGATCGAGCTTGAACGCGAAGCCACCAGCCTGACCCAGAAGCTGCGTATGCGGGAGCGCGGCGATGCCGAAGCCGACGCCGCGATTGGCGACCCCAATTTCGATGGCAAGCCGCTGTCTGGCAATTACAATAAGGACATCAAGCGTCTGCTCAATGCGATGGAAGCCGAACGCAAGCGCGCCGACTATTTGGAAGATCAGGCCAATAATTTACTGAGCCGCCTGGCCGCAGCCGACCAGCAAAGCTCTGAGGCCAATGCGGCAATTGCCGAAATGCGGGACGCCTTGGCTCAAAAAAGCGACCAGCAATCAACCACGACCGATACACTGGTCGCGGCCGAAGCCCGCATCGCCAGCGCCGAAAACCGCCTCAACGCGCTCCTGGCCGAAACGGGCCAGATCGTCAGCAAGGGAGCCGACCGCAATGAGCAATTGCTGGCTGAAAAACTCAACCTTGAAGAACAGGTCGAAACCCTGAAGGCCAAGGTTCTGGGCGTTGAGGCCAGCATCATCGCCGATTGGGATAGTGAACGCATCCAGGAGGCGCATCTGCGCGAGCGCCTCAATGACATCGCCAGCAATGTCAGCCGCCTGGTCTACGCGGTGGAAAGCGACACTAAGGTCCTCAACGCCAATGAAGAAAGCCTGTTTGATCGCGTCCAGCGCTTTGCCGATGACGGTGTCAAACTGGACGCGATGCCAGTCAGCGCTAAACTGCCGCCCACTCCGGCAAACACCGCTGGCAAAGTGTCGGAACGAATGACGGCACTGCGCGAAATTCAAGGTCACTAAGGCCCGCAGCAGCTGGACGCGCCCTCGTTACTGGGCGCTCGTAAACTCCAGCTCACGGATCAACGCGCCGCTGGTTTGGTCATATAGGCGCAATCGCACCACGCCTTTGTCGCGATAGGTCACGTTGACCGTCCCATCCGCGACCAGAGACGACAAGATTTCGGCTCCCGCCGGCAGTTCTATGCTTGCCGCCATCTCCGCTGGCGGTTTGTCCCGTATCGCGCGATAGACAAGCGCGAAGCCAATCGCCATAAAGCCCAACAACAAGATGCCGATCGAAATCCCGAAGGATCGGCGCGCCTTGGCAAGAATTGCCAGCGCTTCGGGCGACAGCGCCTCGGGCTTATTCGGCTCGACAGGCTCGTGATTGTTAGGATCGCTCATGCAGGATACATCCACCGAAGACTTCGAAATTGACGACACCAGCGAGGTGGCGATCATCGTCGATGCCGTCATGGACGGCGGTCGGCTCGATGTCGTCCTCGCCAAGGCACACAGTGTTTTGAGCCGGAACCGGTTGAAGGATCTCATCCTGAACGGCGCGGTCACCATCAATGGCGTGATCGTGACCTCGCCCAAATACAGTGTCACCGCCGGTGAGACAATCACTCTTCTTGCCCCACCGCCCGAAGATCCAGAACCGCAAGCCGAAAACATCCCGCTCGACATCCTGTATGAGGATGCCTTCCTGATCGTTATCAACAAGCCGGTCGGCATGGTTGTCCATCCCGCTCCCGGCAGCCAGAGTGGCACGCTGGTCAACGCATTGATCTACCATTGTGGCGATAGCCTGAAGGGCATTGGCGGCATCAAGCGCCCCGGCATCGTACACCGGCTTGACCGTGATACCTCCGGGGTCATGGTCGCCGCCAAGAATGAACGCGCCCACAAGCATTTGTCCGAGCAATTTGCCGACCATGGGCGAACCGGTCCGCTGCACCGCGCTTACACCGCGTTTGTCTGGGGTCATACCGAAACGGCGCGGGGCACGGTAGACGCCCCGCTCGGCCGCGATCAGCACAACCGTTTGAAGCAGGCCGTCCGCCGCGACGGACGAGAGGCCATAACCCATTATCTGACCAGACAGCGTTTTGGCGGCGAGGGCTGGGATATTACCCGTCTTGAGTGCCAGCTCGAAACCGGTCGCACCCATCAGATCCGCGTCCATATGACCCATATTGGCCATCCACTGGTTGGTGATCCGGTCTACGCACCGGGGTTTGCCACCAAGATCAACCGCCTTCCCGCCGAACCTGCCGCCGCCATTGCGGCTTTGGGCAGGCAGGCTTTGCACGCGGCCGAACTTGGCTTTGAGCATCCCCAATCGGGCGAGGAGATGTTCTTTGAGGCCCCACTCCCCGCCGACATGACCGCCGTGCTGGACGCGCTTGAACCCTACGACAAGGCCTTTGCACGGTAATTCGCAAGTCAACACGGCCCGAACCGAAGCGGCCCCGCTGCCAACAACCGCACCCTTGCGGTTTGTTCATGCTGGGCCCCCTTAAATTCGCCAAACTGGGCCCTATATAAGGGTCCAAATCTTCTGTTGTGCCGTAAGGACAACAGTAGGATCATCTGCCCGCATTGTGCGGGGGAAACCAATAAAGGGTGCACCAATGGCTGTGTCCAATCTACCTCTTCTATCAGCCGAAGGGGGCTTGAGCCGCTATCTTCAGGAAATCCGCAAGTTCCCAATGCTGGAGCCGGATGAAGAATTCATGCTGGCAAAACGCTATAAGGAACACTCCGATCCAGCGGCAGCACAGCGCCTGATCACCTCGCATTTGCGCTTGGTGGCCAAGATTGCCATGGGCTATCGCGGCTATGGGCTGCCGATTTCCGAAGTGATATCGGAAGGCAATGTCGGCTTGATGCATGCGGTCAAGCGCTTCGAGCCAGACAAAGGCTTCCGGCTGGCCACCTATGCCATGTGGTGGATCCGCGCGGCCATCCAGGAATATGTGTTGCGCTCGTGGTCGCTGGTCAAGATCGGCACCACCGCTGCGCAAAAACGCCTGTTTTTTAACCTGCGTAAAGTTAAAGGCCAGATCGCAGCGCTGGACGACGGCAAGCTGCATCCGGACCAGATCAAGCAGATTGCCACAACCCTTCGCGTGACCGAAGAGGACGTGGTCTCAATGAACGCGCGCCTGACCGGCGATGCGTCCCTGAATTCGCCGATGCGCGCCGATGAAGGCGCCTCCGAATGGCAGGACTGGCTGGTTGATGACACGCCGAGCGCTGAAACCACACTGGGCGACAGCGAAGAGTACAACGAGCGGATGTCGTTGCTTACCAAGGCCATGACCGTTCTGAACGAGCGCGAGCGGGCAATATTTCAAGCCCGCCGCTTGCAAGATAGTCCGGCCACGCTTGAGGAATTGGCCCAGCAATACGACGTCAGCCGCGAGCGCATCCGCCAGATCGAGGTCCGGGCCTTTGAAAAGGTCCAGGACGCGGTCAAGGACGCTGCCAGACATCGGGCTGGCTTCGACGCTTAACCGAACCGATTACTGAAAGCAAAAGGCGGCCACTGGCCGCCTTTTTTATTGCTGTCCACTGTCGTTGGTGACGGCATCACCGCAGGGCGGCCAACAGGTCCCAGAGGTGTTCGCGCGCCATGATCATCAGCCATGGCGTGTCGTCGAGGGGCACGATTTCGAACGGGCCGCCGATCGCCTCATTTGAGGTTCCAATCAATCCGCCTGGCTCCAGCAGCAGCCCGTCCAGCGGATAGAGCAGGCCCGTTGAGGATACAAACTGGATCGGCGCCAGTGGGTGGATCGAAACCCGCTCCCCTTTGGCGCCTCCAAACTGGAACACCCCGGTGGCTGCAAAGGCCACATCGACTTCATCAACCAGCAATAACTTGCGCGTCGGCGCAAACTGCAGAACAGCGCTCAACGCGGCCAAGGTATGGTCCAACCGTCGGCCAGTCATGCCCAACACCACCGTCACCGCGGCATGGGTTGAATATAATGTTTTCTGAAAATCGGTGGTGATCTGTTCCGGAATGTGGATAACCCGCGTCCGCCCCTCCCAACTCGCCCGGTCCACCAGCGAATCCAAATCCCCTATGATGGCCACCGGCACAATTCCAGCGGCACCAATCACATCGCCACCCCCGTCGGCGCCGACGAGTTTGGCACCACTTTCATATAACAAAATCAACAACTTGTGGTCGACGACGCCGCCACCGACAATGACCAGGACATCGTCGAAGTAAATCGGAAAACCGGCCATCTGGCCTCTTAAAGTCTCTTGCACTGATGGAACGCTCTGATTATGAGTGACGTGTCTCGCTGGGGTGTTCCGGGTTTCCGGAACTGAGAGTTACCCATTGAACCTGAACCAGGTCATGCTGGCGGAGGAAGTTCGAGATGGCAAGGCCGCTCGTTCGGCCGCACCATTGACACATCCCCTTCACATGGCCGCAACCCATAAAGGGAATGACCAAATGGTCAAGCTGACCCGACTGGCGTTTGCGGTCCTAACCGGTCTTGCTGCTGTTCCAGCACAAGCCCAGGACACGTCAACCGCCGCACCCACGCTCACGATCTATACCTATGACGGCTTTGCCGCTGAATGGGGGCCCGGCGGGGCCCTCAAAACCGGTTTTGAGGCCAATTGCGGCTGCGTCGTCAGTTTTGTCGCCGCTGACAGCTCGATTGGCACCCTGCGCAAGGTCCAGCTCGAAGGCGAAACGTCTCCCGCCGACTTGATCGTTGGACTGGATACTGCCATCGCGGGCGAGGCCCGTGCCACCGGTCTGTTTGTCGAGCATGGGCTGGACCTGTCCGGGCTGACATTGCCGGATGCCTGGACCGACAAGGAGTTCGTCCCGTTCGACTACGCCCACTTCGCCATCATGTACGACGCCGAAGCCATGCCGACGCCGCCGCACTCGTTCGAAGCGCTGATCGCCCTGCCTGCCGACGTCAAAATCTCCATCCAGGACCCGCGCTCATCGACCCCGGGCCTTGGCTTGGTGCTGTGGATCAAGGCCGCCTATGGCGACCGTGCCAAAGACATCTGGGCTGGCCTGAAGCCCCATATCCTGACGGTGACGCGTGACTGGTCGGAAAGCTATGATTTGTTCCTCAAGGGCGAGGTCGACCTGACCCTGTCTTACACCACCTCGCCGGCCTACCACCTGATTGAAGAACAGGACGATACCATCAAGGCGGCGATGTTTGACGAGGGTCATTTCGCCCAGATCGAAGTTGCTGGAATCTTGAAGTCCTCCAAGCATCAGCAACTGGCCCGGGATTTTCTGGTCTACCTGACCTCGCAGGACGGACAGGAAATCATTCCAACCACCAATTGGATGTTTCCGGTGGTCGGGCTTGGCGCAGAAATGAATCCTGTTTTCGGCGGCCTGCCGCAACCGGCAAAAACCCTGTCGATCACCGATGCCGACATCGCCGCCCACGCCAAAGCCTGGGTTGATGAAGCCCTCGCGGCGCTCCAGTAGAGCACCGATTGTGGCGCTAACCCAAACATCGCGCCCAATCCGCGTCGTCGCCAGCCTGGTGCTGGCGGCGATGATTGCCCTCCTGATTGCGTTCGTACTTGGTGCGATTTTGGCTGCGGCAACCCGCCCGGCCGATGCCGCTACGTCCAGTTTGGACATCGGCCATTTGTTGCGAATGACCAGTATCCAGGCGGGCCTGACCACATTGATCTCCTTGGTAGTTGGCACGGCGTTGGCCTGGAGCCTCAATCGCCTGCGCTTTTTTGGCCGCACCCTGCTGGTGGGCATATTCGCTTCGGCCATTGTCACCCCCGGCATGGTCGTGGCCTTCGGCATGTTATCAATCTGGGGCCGCGAGGGATGGATCAATCAGATCGCACAAGCCCTGTTCGGCGTCTCCATCGGCAGCCCGGCTTACGGCCTTTCCGGCATATTATTGGCCCATGTCATTCTGGATGGCGCGTTTGCTGCCCGTATCTTGCTGGCTCGCCTCGACGTCATCCCGTCAGCCCGCCTCAAAACAGGCCAGAGCCTTGGCCTGTCGGCCTTGCAACGCTTCGCCATCATTGATTGGCCGGCACTGCGCACCACTCTGCCCGGCTTGGCCGCAATTATCTTTTTGCTGGCCTTTACCAGCTTCCCGATCGTGCTGTTATTGGGCGGCGGCCCAGCCAACCAAACCCTCGAAGTCGCGATCTATGCCGCCATCCGCCAGGATTTTGATCTCAATAGCGCCGTTGGTTTGGCACTGGCCCAGATCAGTGTCTGTTCCATCATCATTTTTGCAGCGTCTGCCCTGGCGCCGGTCCCAACCAGTCTTGGCCGGTCTCTCGGTCAGGCGTGGGCGGACCGTCTGCCCGCACAGTCGCTGCAATGGCTGATTCTGGCGCTCTGCACGCTCGCCTTCGTTCTGCCCCTGCTATCGGTCCTCGTCGACGGCGTCTCCGGCATTGCTGCCGTCGTAGCGCGCTCCAGCTTTTGGGCGGCCCTGTCGACCAGCCTGGTCGTCGGCAGCTTTTCGGCATTGCTGACACTGGTCCTGGCGCTCGGCTTGACCCTGGGGCGCAGTGCCAGCACCAATTCAAGCCTGCGAATTGCTCTGGGCATGCCGGTCTATGCCTATTTGGCGGTGCCGGCGGTGGTGTTGTCACTGGGGTTATTCTTACTGGTCCGCGCACTCGGGATCGCTCCGGGCACGGCGGCACCGTTTGTGGTGGTGATCGCCAATGGCCTGTTGTCCCTCCCCTTCGCCGTCGCCACGCTGGGCCCACCCCTCGACGCCATCAACCATACGCGCGGCAAGCTCATCCGCTCACTTGGTCTGTCCGGCTGGCGTCAGTTCACCATGATCGAATACCCATTGCTGGGGCGCGATATCGGCATTGTGCTGGCGCTGGCATTTTGTTTTTCGCTTGGGGATCTTGGCGTCATCGCCCTGTTCGGAACTCAAGATTTCACCACGCTCCCACTGCTGATGTTCCGCGCCATCGGCGCCTATCGCGGCCATGACGCAGCCGGGATTGCCGCAATCCTATTGGTTGTCACCATTGTGGCTTTTGTCGCTCTACCGCGCCTGCTCGAAAGGCTCTCTTATGTTCGTCGTTAATGCCCTGAGCTTTGCCTACAAGGGACAGGCGGAACCATACCAATTTTCGTTCGACGCATCTCCTGGCGAAGTCACCGCCATTTCTGGCGCCAGTGGTTCCGGAAAATCGACCCTTTTGGACCTGCTGGCTGGCTTTTTGCTCCCCCAATCGGGCAGCATCAGCCTTGACGGCGTTGACATGACCAATCGAGCGCCCGAACACCGCCCCTTGTCGCTGCTGTTGCAATCGGAGAGCCTGTTTGAGCATTTGTCCGCCAGCGCCAACGTCAAGCTCGGCCTGCCCGCGCGCACGCCGCGCGTTGCGGCCGAGACTGCAATAGAGACAGCGCTCGCCGAGGTCGATCTGGCTGGGTTTGGGCCACAATTGGCTGCGACCCTTTCGGGCGGCCAGAAGCAGCGCGTCGCCTTGGCACGAACGCTGCTACGCAACCGACCTGTGCTGCTATTGGATGAGCCATTTTCCGCGCTTGATGACGCAACCCGCCAGAGCGCCCGGCTTCTCGTCAAGACCCTGACCGCGCGCCATGCTTGGCACACGATTTTGGTCAGCCATCACCATGATGACATCAAGGCCATCGCCACGCGCAGCTACCAGCTCGACAATCGACGCCTGTCGCTGAGCTAAGGCCCGGCGGTCCAGGCCGCGAACACTTTAGTGAACAGGGCGGTGGCGGCTTCATCCTTTTCAAGCGTGATAATGGCGCGGGTGCCCGTGCCGTAGATCACCGCGAAGTCAATCCATTTGCGATTGGTCAGCAAGTCGACATTGGTCGGCAAGTCCTTTTCGGCCGCGCTCAGCGCAAACAGGAACGAGCTTCCTACAATCCGCGCTGAAGCGCCTGCCAATGGCGTCCCCTGCACCAGCTCTTCATCCTTCAACAGCACGCCGGGCAGGCTCGAAATCGAGCCACCAATGAACGTGTCGCTGACCTGAAAATTGATTTCCATCAAATGACTAGCGGGCAGGCTTGGATCAGAATTCTTGCGGATCGTTAGATCAACATTGAGGTTGCGGGCCGGAATACTGGCTTTGGCCCTCAAGGTCGGCAAGCCGATTTCATCGACGCCCTCAGTCCACTCCACCGTGCCTGAGAATGGCACCGCGCCCGTGCGGCCGTCAGGCGAAGCTTCCAGCAACAGCGATTGGCTGCCCGCCAACACGGCTGGGTCCACCGACGCGGCGGGATCATTCACGGCAACCGTACTCTCAACCGGTAGCCGGTCCTCGCCAGCGCCAACATCAGGCAACACAACAGCGTCGGTCGGCGGAACCACCGCCGTCGGCGTCGGCTCTAGCCGATCAGCCGGTTCCAGCGTCTCGGTCCCTGCCGTGCCTTGTCCGGTATCGACGACCGTGCCCCCATTGGCGTCCACCGCAGTCGGCACCGGCTCGGCGTCAAGCGTTGGCGTCGAATCAGTGAGCACGGGCGTCGCGTCGGCATTTGCCACGATCGACCGACCAAACATCTGGTTGAGATCGACATAGCCTTCGCGCCAGGCCCAAAGCCCAGCACCGGCAACGCCAACCAGCAAAACTGCAAAAACGATCAAAAAGATCGTTAAGCCCGAACCACGGCGCTGGCTATCTTGTTGTGCGATATCCCCATCATGCTCGTCGGGCATGTCCCGACCATTGGCAAGATGGCCCCGTCCCGCGCCAAATCGATCAGCGGTCTCTGGGACAACGACGCTGATTTCCCCGCGTGCTTCCCGGTCCAGCGTCTCGATGGCGCGCTCGATAGCGCCCTCAGCCTCGCGCGTATCTGGTTGCACCACGCTCGGCTCAACCTCGACTTCGCGTACGCTCGATAGCGCCGCCTCCACCGGCTGACGCTCGGCGACGGCAATCGGCGCCGCGCTGGAAAGTCGGGCTGCACTTAAGCCGCCAAGCCGCGGCTCAATCGTCGCACTCTTTGCCCGCGCGGGCTGATCAACCCGTGAACCGACCAAACCCGTTTCTGGCTCGCGACGCGGCTCAAAACTTGGTCGGTCAACCGGCCGAGAGGTCAACCCACCGGCTGGCGTCGTTGGCACAGGTTTGGCTGGCTCGGGGCGCGGTGTAGCTGGTGCAGGCGCCGCAGCCTCAGGCTTGGCCAGGCTGGTCGCTACGTCGGCTTTGGCCGGAGCCGCGCTGGCCGGTGACGGAACAGATGGTTTGCTTACGGCAGGCGCCGTGTTTGGTTCCGCCTGCTCGGCAGCGCTGATAATGTCTTCAATCGCAGTTTGGGCGGATTTTGTCTCCTGGCTGCGAGCCGGCTCTTGCGGTCGCCCTGGCATTATTGTGGGCTTGCGCGGCTCGATCGGGGTAACGGCCTTGGGCGCTTCCACGACACTTGCCACAACCGGCGCCGGGGTCGGCGCGGGGGCTTGGTCGCGCCCGAGCGTGATCACCGCCTCACTGGCGGCTTGCTCCACCTGGCGGATGCAGTCTTCGAGTTGCAGGCGGTGCTGGGTAATATCTCGGGCCGGAAGTGGCGGGGTAATGGCGCGCAATTGCCCAACGAGAGCCGAGCGCGCCTTCTCGTAAACCGCTCGACGCGCGGCCCCATTATTTTCCGGCAGGGCCGAGATCGCCCTGCGCAACAACTCGCTGTAGTCCGCCATTCGCTACTTGTTACTCACAATTGCCACGCTCTTTTAGCAAAAAAACTCAATCTTGGAACGGGTCATGCACAAGGATCGTATCCAACCGCTCCGGACTTGTCGAAAGCATGGCAACCGGGGCCCCAATCAACTCCTCAATATAGCGCACATATTTGATCGCCTGCGCCGGAAGTTCGGCCCAACTGCGGGCGCCAGCGGTGGTTTGCGACCACCCTTCAAGCGTTTCATAAATCGGTTTAACCCGTGCCTGCGCCCCCATTGAGGCAGGCAAATAGTCAATCCGTATGCCGTCGAGATCATAGCCGACACACACTTTGATTTCCTTAAGCCCATCCAGCACATCGAGTTTGGTCAGGGCGATTCCTGAAATTCCCGAGGTCCGCACCGTCTGGCGCACCAGCACCGCATCAAACCAGCCGCAGCGACGCGGCCGACCGGTATTGACGCCCACTTCCTTGCCAACGCTTGCCAGGTGACGCCCAACCTCATCATTGAGCTCGCAAGGGAATGGCCCCTCGCCAACGCGAGTCGTATAGGCCTTGGTGATGCCCAAAACATAGCCGATCGCCGTCGGCCCCAGGCCCGAACCGGCTGCCGCCTGCCCTGCAACCGTGTTGGAAGAGGTCACGAACGGGTACGTGCCGTGATCATTATCCAGCAAAGCGCCCTGGGCGCCTTCAAACAGAATGCGGGCGCCTGCCTTGCGTTTTTCATCAAGGATCCGCCACACCTGATCCATAAATGGCAGAATCTGCCCGGCGACTGACATCAGCTCCTCATAGATCTTGTCTGCGTCGAGCTCGACCAACCCGAGGCCACGGCGCAGCGCGTTGTGGTGGCTCAACAGGCGCTCGATCTTGGGCATCAGTGTCTCAGGCTCGCTCAAATCGATCAGCCGGATCGCACGACGACCAACTTTGTCTTCATAGGCCGGCCCGATGCCGCGCCGTGTCGTGCCGATCTTGATGCCGGTATTGGAGTCTTCACGGATCGCGTCGAGCTCGCGGTGAACCGACAGGATCAGGGGGGCATTGTCAGCGATACGCAAAACTTCCGGGGTGATCGTGACGCCCTGGGCAGAGAGCTTTGCCATTTCGGCGACAAAATGGTGCGGATCAACCACCACGCCGTTGCCAATGACGCTGAATTTGCCCTGCACGAGGCCGGAAGGCAGCAAGGCCAGCTTGTAGCTGACACCATCGATAACCAGCGTATGCCCGGCATTGTGCCCACCATGGAACCGCACCACCACATCGGCGCGCTCCGATAGCCAGTCCACAATCTTGCCTTTGCCTTCATCGCCCCATTGCGAGCCGACGACCACCACATTTGCCATTCAATTATCCTCAGATAGGCGCGCCAAACGACCCCGGGCGGCTACCGCCGAAGGCTGTTGTGGCTATTACGTCCAGCTCTCCCGGCTTGCCATTTCTTAGCTGTCGGCAGCCGAATTTCTGCTAAGTCCGTGTCTCATTACATCACTGGAGCCACGATGACAAAGCCGCTCTCCCTGCAAAATAGCGGCATGTTCACGCAACTGCTCAATCGCCCCTATGTGCTGCTGGTTTTGACCACTTTGTTTTGGGGCGGCAACGTCATCGCCGGCAAGTTGGCGGTCGGTGCCATCGATCCTTTTGCACTGACCATTCTGCGCTGGGCCGGCGCACTTCTCCTGGTTCTACCGTTTGCGATTCGTCCCCTCCAGCGCGATCTTCCCATCCTGTTGTCCAAATGGTGGCTGTTCCTGTTCTACGGCGGCGTCGGCTATGTGACGTTCAATATTCTGGTCTACATTGCGGCGCACCACACCCTTGGCATCAATATCGGGCTGGAGCAGGTGTCGATCAATGTGTTCGTAATGCTGGCGAACTTCGCCCTGTTCCGAACCCGGGTTCGCTCTTTGCAGCTGATCGGCGTGGCGCTGACGGCAACTGGGGCGTTGCTAACAGTGACGCACGGCGAACTTGATCGGTTGCTGTCGCTCGATATTGGGTTTGGCGATCTGCTGATGCTTGTTGCCTGTCTCGCCTACGCTGCCTATTCGGTGACTCTACGCTATCGCCCGGCGACCAGCTGGCTCAGTTTCCTGGTGGCCACTTTCATTGGGGCTACGATCGCGGCTCTGGGCTATCAGATTACCCTGGGCGGGGGCCTCGGGGTCTTCGTGCTCGCCCTGCCAGATATCAAACCGCTCGGCTGGGCGGCAGTCGGCTACACCATGGTTTTCCCCTCATTGGTGTCCCAGGTGTTTTACGCCCGCGGCGTCGAACTGATCGGCGCCAACCGGGCCAGCCTGTTCATCAACCTGATCCCGATTTTTGCTGCGGCGCTTTCAGTATTGATTCTGGGGGAAACGCTGCAGAGCTACCACATGGTGGCCGCCGGACTGGTGATTGTCGGCATCGTGTTGGCCGAAGTGGCCGCAGGGCAAAATGCGTCAAAATAAAAGGGCCGACGGACACATCGCCGGCCCAATCCGCATCCAACGTCGATCTTTAGAACTTCAGCGCTTTGGCTTGCCTGACACCCGGCAGCGCCGCAACTTGCGCCAATTGGGGTTCGGTGAGCGCACCATCAATCGACACCAGTGCAATCGCGTCCGAACCCAATTCCGCCCGGCCCAGGTTAAAGTTGGCGATATTGATGCCGAGTGTGCCCAGTAGCGTCCCCAGACGGCCGATATGGCCCGGCTTGTCCTCATTGGTCACATACAACATCGACGGCGTCAGCTCGGCTTCCATGTTGATGCCCTTGACCTGGATGACCCTCGGCTTGCCATTGGCAAAGATGGTTCCGGCCACGGCCCGGGTCTGCCGCTCGGTAACGGTGGTCAGGCGAATGTAGTTTTCATAGGCGCCCTGCTGTTCGCGCGTCACCACTTCCACGGCGATACCACGATCCTTGGCCACTTGTGGCGCCGAGACCATGTTCACCTCTGCCAGCAACGGCTTCATCACGCCGTGCAGCGCTGCCGCAACCATCGGCTTGGTGTTCATGCCCGCCACATGGCCTTCGAACTCGATCTTGATGCCCTTGATGCCGGATTCCGTCAGCTGCCCGGCAAACGAACCCAACACCTCTGCCAGCTTGATGAACGGGGTCAGGCGCGGGGCTTCTTCGGCCGAAATCGATGGAAAGTTGAGCGCATTGGTAATTTCGCCGCTCATCAGATAGGCGCCGATCTGCTCGGCAACCTGCAGCGCCACGTTTTCCTGCGCTTCCGATGTGGAGGCACCCAGATGCGGGGTCGCGATCACATTGGGCAGGTCAAACAATGGGTTGCTCGTTGCCGGCTCCTCCAGGAACACGTCAAGCGCTGCCCCGGCCACATGCCCGGATTTAAGCGCTTCATACAGCGCCGCCTCATCGATCAAGCCGCCACGGGCACAATTGATAATGCGCACGCCCTTTTTGGTCTTGGCAATTGCTGCCGCCGAAATGACGTTCTTGGTGTGCTCGGTGAGCGGTGTATGCAGGGTAATAAAATCAGCGCGCGCCAACAGATCGTCGAGTTCGACCTTTTCAACGCCAATATCCATTGCCCGTTCGGGTGTCAGGAATGGGTCAAAAGCAATGACCTTCATTCGCAGACCCTGGGCGCGATCGGCGACAATGGTGCCGATATTGCCGCAGCCGACGATCCCCAGGATCTTGTTGGTGACTTCGACACCCATGAAGCGGTTCTTTTCCCACTTGCCGGCGCGGGTCGATGCGTCAGCCTCGGGGATTTGCCGGGCCAGCGACAACATCATGGAAATTGCATGTTCTGCGGTGGTGATCGAATTGCCGAAGGGGGTGTTCATCACGATGATGCCCTTCTTGGTCGCTGCCGGAATGTCGACATTGTCGACGCCGATGCCGGCGCGGCCGATGACCTTGAGGTTTGTCGCCGCCGCGATAATCTTTTCGGTAACTTTGGTCGCCGAGCGGATCGCCAGGCCGTCATATTGGCCGATGACTTCGAGTAGCTTGTCCTTGTCCTTGCCGAGATCGGGCAGATAGTCGACCTCGACGCCAAGGTCCTTGAAAATCTGCACAGCAGTGGTGGAAAGCTTATCGGAAACGAGAACTTTGGGCATGTTGCCTCCCTGGCTTTGCCCCGCCCCTGCCGAGCGGGCAAACAAATCTGGATGAATAGGGGTGGAGTGGCGGCGCTTTACAGCGCCGCTTTTTCTTGCGCAAAGGCGAAGTCAAGCCATGGCGTCAAATTCGCCAGATTGATCGCCTCAATGGTGGAGCCAGCCCAAATCCGCAGGCCCGATGGCGCGTCTTTATAGGCGCCAATGTCATAGGCGACGCCCGCTTTGTCCAACCGCGCCACGATGGCTTTGGCAAAGGCGGCCTGCTTGTCAGCATCGAGCGCCACAATCGCCGGATCGACAATCGACAGGCACACTGAGGTGTTGGAACGGCTGGCGGCGTCCTTGGCCAGGAAGTCGACCCAATCAGTCTTGGCAACCCAATCGGCCAGGACCTTGAAATTGGCGTCGGCCCGCGCTTGCAATGCCTGCAAACCGCCCTCTTTCATGCCCCATTCCATCGCGTCGATGGCGTCTTCGATGCACAGCATCGAGGGGGTATTGATCGTGGCGGCTTCAAACACTTCCGCCAGCAGCTTGCCGCCTTTGGTAAGGCGGAAAATCTTGGGCAATGGCCGATCGGGCTTAAAGCTTTCCAGCCGCGCCACCGCCCGCGGCGACAGGATCAGCACCCCATGCGCGGCTTCCCCGCCCAAGGCCTTCTGCCAGGAAAAGGTCACCACATCGAGTTTGGCAAAATCCAGCTTTTGCGCGAACGCGGCCGAAGTCGCGTCGCAAAAGGTCAGGCCCTTGCGATCCGCCTTGATCCAGTCGGCATTGGGGACGCGCACCCCGGAGGTTGTACCGTTCCAGGTAAAAACCACGTCGCGGTCGCTATTGACCTGGCTCAGATCGGGCAATTCGCCATAGCCCGCCTTGATCACCCGGACATCGTCCAGCTTGAGCTGCTTGACCACATCGGTCACCCAGCCTTCGCCAAAGCTTTCCCAGGCCAGAATATCAACGCCGCGCTCGCCCAGCATCGACCAAAGCGCCATTTCGACGGCGCCAGTATCGGAGGCGGGGACGATGCCGATCAAATAGTCGGCAGGAACTTCCAGCAGCTCCCGGGTCAGATCAATGGCGCGCTGGATCCGCGCTTTGCCCGGCTTGGATCGGTGCGACCGACCAACCAGCGCATTGGCCAGCGCCCCAACTGTCCAACCAGGACGTTTCGCGCAAGGACCAGACGAAAAATTTGGATTTGCCGGTTTAACCGCCGGTGCGGAATGGGGCGTATCAGCCATATCGCGACCCTCCCAGGTCGATAGCCTTGCGTTAGGGCAAGGTGTCCTGAAACGAGCAAGTACCGGAACGCCCGAAAAAGCGCAAGCCCCTTGGTATCGTCATCAAAATGACCTTGCATGGCCCGACACTGCTTGCTCCTGCAGAGGATCGACGACTTGGTCGCAATGGCCCTTGCTGTGCCAATTGGCATCGACGTGTCGTTTGGGTTCCGCCGGGTGGATGCGACGACTTTACCACCAATTGTCCGGGCTGCTCTCGCCTCCCCTCCGTCCGCCGGTCCTCCTCAATGGGATTGTTCATATTCCGCTCGATTGCCCTGCCCACCAGTTAAGCCCGATTAGCCTGCGGCTCAATCAGTGCGCACAAAAGAAATCCCCGGGACCGGCCCGGGGATGGCATTGATGGTGCTGGGTTGGGCGTTAGAACTCGCTCCAATCCTTGTCGATGGCAGCGTTACCGTGGCTGAGATAGGATTTGGCGGCGGTTTTGAGCGCTTGCGGCACGCCACGGATCCCCGAAGCTGGGGGCGGGCTGGCCTCGGCCTTTCGCCCAGGGGCGCGGCCTGCAGGCTGGTCGATGATAAACAGCTCAACGATCCGGTCCAGCTCAACCGCCTGGGCCTCGGTTTGTTCAATGGCGGCATTGGTTTGTTCAACCAGAGCGGCATTGTGCTGGGTCATTTCATCCATCTGCCGGACCGATGCATTGACCTCGTCGATCGAAGAGGCCTGCTTGTGGCTGTCTTTGGCGATGATCTCGAGCGCGGCCGTATTGTCGCGAATGGCAACCAGCATGCTGGACAGCTTGCTGGCAGCATCAGCGACCAGTCGCGAGCCGCTGGTCACTTCGGTGGCCGATTGCTCGATCAACACTTTGACTTCCGCCGATGCACTGGCGGCCGATTGCGCCAGGCGACGCACTTCGACGGCAACCACGGCAAAGCCCTTGCCGGCATCACCCGCGCGCGCCGCTTCCACCGAGGCGTTGAGTGCCAA
>CALRYQ010000001.1:0-505215 GCA_943372435.1 Devosia equisanguinis | reverse complement strand
ATTGTGCCGGGCGTCGGCTTGTAGGTATCTTGCCCGGCATAGGTCTGACTTGGCACCAGAGGCTTCTGCAAATTGCCATCCTGGCCAGCATAGGTCTGACCGGGCACTAATGGCTTCTGCAAATAGCCGTCTTGACCGGCATAGGTCTGACCGGGCGCTAAAGGCTTCTGCAAATTGCCATCTTGCCCGGCATAAGTCTGGCCCGGCACTAAAGGCTTCTGCAAACCGCCATCTTGGCCGGCATAGGTCTGCGGAATATCCTTCCCGCCAGAAATACCGGCCGATTGGTTTGCCAGTACTTGATTGCCAACGGGCTCAGCATTGCCAAACATCACCCAACCCATCAAGTCGTTGACTCTCGGCGTGACAGGCCCAAGTCCCGCTGAGTTGCCGATTCCTACCGACACAATATGAAATTCGCCATCCTTCAAGTAGGCCGTGCGCACAACGTAGCCGGGATAAAGCGGATGACTGTTTTCCAGCGTACTGCCGGGCATTGCGATATTAACGACAACCGCTCCATTGGGGGACACAAGGTTCTGCACTACCCCAGGACCAATTGAATCCGTTATCGTTCCGGTTCGAACCTCCTCGACACTGCCCCATATTTCGCGCGGAGCTGCCTGCTGCCGCAGCGCCAACTGCACGTCTGCCAATGTTGCGTTTGGAAATAACGTTGCAATTGAGAGCTTGCCGACACCAATATCGATGTTGACGACTGAATCGTGTTCGTATTGATGCCAAAGAGGAAAACTTGGGCCGACGTGCAAAGTGCCTGCTCCCGGCAAGAGTATAGACTCGCCGTTTTCCGGGAACGACACCAATATTGAACCGTCAAAGGCAATACTAATTTCGGCCATTTGATTTCCTACTTCTTACATAAAGCACCACCAGATATATTGCGTAGGCGACGAAGGCCACTACAAGATGAATGGAATAATTATATATTACTCCAAATAATGTCAAGTATCCATCAATTGAGATATAATCAAAACCAACAGTTGCGCTCGTTTTACTATTGTATGCGAAAATCTGATCAATAATTACCTGAGTCAAACAAGCAACAACAATAAACAAAATTTGAAAACGAATTCTCTTGATTCTAAAAACTACTATTAAAATTGGAATCGTGAATAATGATTCGTAGACAACAAGAAGAAAATAGATAGATAAGCCAGACAAAAAAATCGATGCAAATATAATCACAGACAAAAGAAAGTAATACGCAGAGTGTTTTGGAAATGTCATAATTTTCGTCAATTCCATATACCGTTTCTCATTTCTGGTGCAATATATATATTGTGAAGTTGGCGCCACACACCCACTCACCTGTCCGTAGCCCGTGATCCATGCGCTCCTTGCCTTTCAACGACGTCACACGAACCCCGCCACATGGTTACCGCCATAGGTGGTGGACCTCATCCGCGAGGGCAGTTTATCTGTCCGTTGTGGATCAATGCCCGAGTATTCTGAATTACCCATTTATGGCTTCCCTAATTATGAATTTACGAAATACGGGATGCCGCGCTGCCGAAACGGGAATGCCGTCGCTTGTTCGACTGTCAGGAAATAAGTTGGCGAGATCAAATAAGTAATATCCAACAGTAGAAATAAAACTAATCATAACAAAAGATATACACAGTATAGATCCAAATGCAATAATAGAAGAATATTGAATTATTCCAAGACCGTATGAATGTGTAAATATCCACATCAATACAATGCCCACAAAAGTGGCAATTACAACTCTTGGCACCGTACTGATTGACGTTTTCCTAATTTCGTCATATTTGGTATCGCCATTCGTCATGATAAATCCAATTTGGAAATTCCGCAGATCCTCAGTTTTTGCGACTTATAAGATGTCGGCATTTTCTACTGCAAACTCGCCCCACAACTCACCGCCTGTCATCTCACTTTCTGTCGTACTAAACATAAAGTGCCGAAGTTTTTATTGCATATACGCGTAGCGACTCTCGGCATGGAACTCGAGCGCGATGTTACTGGATCGACATCATTTCTTTCTGCATTGTCGCACGGAAAATCCTGAGCCCGTTTTTGCCGGGCCGCGGCTCACCAACTGGCGCGACCGGAGACGGGTCAGTTTCATCGTGATTGGCAGTCATCAGATCGTCATCATCCATTGCACGGCTCCCAGACAATTGCAGAAAGCGCGCAAAACCGGGCGAATACGCCACAAAGTGGCGTAGAAAATGGATCGAACAACAATTGTGTCCTGCGTTGCTACGCCATCGCCCATGATCGCCATTCCGGCGTTTGGTTACAAGAGCCCTATCAGCATCGACCGGCGCCATGGCGTCAACCATCCGTGGTGGCGACTTCGGCATCCTATTCCGATGGGCAGATGCTGCGCCAGGTCATTGACCGGCAGAACACCGGCAGCGCGGCCTGGGCAGGCAGCGGCTGTCGCTCGCTGAGCAATGACGCCTGGCTGGATGATCAGATGCTGACCAATCGCACCCATCGGCGCAAGCCATAAGGGTAACTCGATGCCGGTCGCCACCGCCGGGGTCAATGCGGCCAAATCCGCGATCGGCGCTCAGATCGAGCGTGTGTTCGCCCATCAGCAGAACCGGTTCGGTTTGTTCATCGACACCTCCGGCATCACCCGGGCCGAAGCCAAACTGATCCTGGCCAATCTGGCCTACAAGTTCGACCGCCTCGTCTTGCACGAAAAGCGCCTCGCCACGGCGTGAACCCGCCCGAAAAACCCGGAAACGCCCTCGCCGGGCACCACGAACAACCAAACCCAGCCAGTGATGCGCCGAGATCGAAACTTGATCCAACCATCATGACTTTGCCGAGCCGACAGACCCGGTTTTTGCAGAGGTCCACCTGGAGTTCAGTCCGCCCTTGGTGCGTCCGATAGTTCGAGGATCAGGAAACGATCCAGTGGATCGCTTCCCCGAAGAACGGGGACACCCCATTTTTGAGCAGGCTCGCCGCTGTGCGGTGCGCCTTGAGATGTGTCGCATCGATCATGATCCACTCCGGCCTGGGGCCGTCCTGGCTGAGCGCCACGAAAATCTTGTCGAACACGCCCAGCCGACTCCAGCGCATGAAGCAGTTGTAGAGCGTCTTGTGCGGGCCATAGGCCTTGGGCGCGTCCTTCCATTGCAAGCCGTTGCGGATCACGTCAACGATCCCGCTCACCACCCGCCAATCATCAACCCACGGCAGGCCATGGGCCAGCGGAAAATACGGTCCCAATCGCGCCATCTGAGCCGTGCTCGGCAAAAACAAATCACTCATCAGACCCTCCGATGGAGAATCTAAAGCACAACTCAAACCAAATGGACGGGTCCTGACCCTAGGTCGCTATGGGCTTACTGGCCGACCCGAAATGCCAAGATGCGCGCCTGCCACTGGGTGCGCGTTTGCTCACTCAGGACGCTGAGCGTGCCAGCCACCACGACGACAACCAGGCCAATAACGGCCAAGGTGTCTGGAAACTCGCGGTAGAACAGGGCCCCAAACAGAATTGCCCAGACCAATTGGCTGTATTGGATCGGCGCGACAATGTTGGCGGGCGTGATGCGGGTCGCGGCAATGATGAGCAGAATGCCGGCGCCATTGATAATGCCGATGGCGGCAAACAAGGACCACTGCATCGGTGTTGGCGCGATGAACGTTGGAAGCATCAAGGCGCCGTTAAACACCACCGAATAGAGCGCAGTCACTCCGATAATGGTGATCCGCTGTTCGAACGGGGAAATGCGACGGAGCAGAACCGCAGCAACGGCTGCCAGTAGTGCCGCTACCATCATGGCAATATGGCCGACCTCCACCACGCGAAAGCCGGGTCGAACCACCAATAGCACCCCACAGAATCCGATCGCCAAGAACAGCCATCTGAATGGCGTCATGTGCTCCTTGAGGAAAGCGACCGACAGAATGGTGATGAAGATCGGCGCCGCAAAACCAATGGCATAGACTTCGGAAAACGGAATGTGGGTGAACGCATACATGACACAGGCCGAGCAAACCAACACGCACAGGCAGCGAATTTGCAACAGATAGGGATGGCGCATGGCAAACATCCGCCGCCATTGTTCACCGCGATTGGCAAGAATGGCCGGCAGAACCGAAAAGATCGTGGTGAAGAACCCCAGTTCGAACACCGAAACGCTGGGGCCGACGGCCTTGACGAGAACGTCGCCAACGCAGAATGCCGCGTAGCCGCAAAACGCAAGAAAGACGCCGGTCGGCATCGAAAATATCCAAAGCTTGAGGAGGAATCAGGGGCTGGTCACCCAAACTAGCGATGTCGACGAGTGGCGTCGATACCGTGCTGCGGCTTTGTGTGGTGCGGACAGTAAAGTCTTTGGCCCGACCGGCGCCACCTTGTGCGGCAAGCGTCGCCACAAAGCAGTGTGGCTGATGCAAAAATGGCGATGCGTATCTGATGCGCTTCTGCCCCATTGACACCGAGCGACGGCTTTTCGACGTCGACATATTGACGGATCGGGTATGGCGCAGCACTGAATAGCCAACTCACTCTGGAGCTGGTGACATGGAAGCCTTTCGTCCTGATGATTTGATCAAGACTTTAAGAACAAGGTTTGACGCAAACCAGCGTCGTCACCCCGCAATCGCCTGGGCTTCTGTTCAAGACAAGCTCGTTTCCAATCCTGAGAAACTTCAGGCCCTGTTCAAGATGGAACAAACCGGCGGCGAGCCAGATGTCGTTGGGTTTGATGAGGCTGTGGGGCAACTGATTTTCTGCGACTGTTCGCCTGAAAGCCCCGCGGGCCGCCGGAGCCTTTGTTTTGATAAGGCGGCGCTCGACGCGCGCAAAGAAAACAAACCAGCGGGTAGCGCAGTTGAAATGGCGTCGTTGATGGGCGTTGATCTCTTAACGGAGCAAAACTATCGGGACCTGCAGACTCTTGGCGAGTTTGACAGAAAAACATCAAGCTGGGTTGCGACGCCGGTAAATATAAGAAAATTGGGCGGCGCTTTGTTTTGTGATTTGCGCTATGGAGCCGTATTTTTATATCATAATGGTGCCGAATCATATTACGCGGCGCGAGGGTTTCGCGGGCGGTTGACTGTATGATTGGGCAAAGTCCCGCGAGTTTTGGTGCGGGACCATTTCTGGTCCGCAAGGCGACTGACGTGGCTGGCCCTGAGGATTGTGATGTTGCGCTTGCCGCCTGTTCCCACAAACGGTGCTCGGCTTGGGTGCTGGCGCCGTTGACCTAAGCGTTCAAAAGCGTGCTGTGCGACCGCCGAGGGCCGGCATTTTTAGTTGTGAGCGCGGTTTGATTGTCATGAGGCAAGCGCCAAGGGTGCCTTTTTGCAATTCCGGCAGTTTAATCTGATTTGCATGGACTTATGTTTGGACGGGCAATTCCGATGCGGCAACGATTGCTTGTTGCGCGTGCGGATCTTTGAGCAATACGCAAAAATACAAACACTGATGCTATGACGCTATCAATCATAATTTGCCAGAGTTTTTTTCAAGCCTGCCAGTTTTGCGGGAGAGCGTCGGCATTTTTTACGCCCAATTGAGTCTATTGAACAATTCGTCAACATAACATTGATTGGAATATTTCATGAATTCAATTCTTGCGAGAATGACAATTGCGCATCGCCTCTATGCCGGATTTTCAATTGTTGTTTTGCTTTTGGCCGGTTCCGTGATCACGTCGCTGTGGCAGGTCAGCGGTGTTGCAGAAACCAGCAATCGTATAGCCACACTCCGCACGCCGACAGCGCTGTCCGCCCAAGCGCTAACCGCGGGCATCCAGGGTTCACTTGCCGCGTTGCGCGGCTATTTGTTGACCGGAAAAGACACATTCAAGGCGGAACGGATCGCCGCCTGGCAGGCTATCGATAGCGAAATTGCGGCGATGGATGTCTTGTCGCTTCGCTGGACCAACGCCGAAAACGTGCGTGCCTGGAAAGAATTTGGTCCGATCCGTGACGACTTTCGCGCGGCTCAGGATCGCGTCGAGGCGATCGCTGACCCTTTGGACATCAAGCCAGCCGTGGCGTTGCTGGTGTCTGAGGCAGCGCCTCTCGCCAATAAATTGCTGACGGTGCTGCTTGGCGCCGAACAACCCGATGGCACGCGGGCCGGGGGAATGGTTACGAACCAAACCAAGTTGCTGCAGACTGAGGCGGCGGCAGCAAACAGCAGCGTATCGATGTTGCTGGTGACGCAGTGGGTGTTGCTGGCGCTGGGTGTTATCGTCGGTGCGGTGATTTCTATTGTGACAGCCCGCTCCATCGCTCGGCCATTGGTCAGCATGACCAAAACGATGGTGGCCCTGGCTGAAGGCGATCTTGAAGTCGACGTGCCGGCCAAAGATCGAGGCGACGAAATTGGGACAATGGCGGCAGCAATCGAGGTGTTCAAGCAGAACGCCTTGGCGGTTCGCGACCTCAATGCCGCCGAGGCTGTCCGGATCGGCCTGACGCGGGAGCGTGCTGAAGCAATGGTCGCGCTGGTCGCCGGCCTTGGCAGCGTGGTGACGGAAGCTGTTAATGGTGATTTCTCCAACCGGATGGCGGTCGATCTGGCGGACGAGGATCTCAAAGGTGTCGCGACCGCCGTCAACGACCTGGTGGCGACGGTCGATCGTGGTTTGACCGAGACTGGCGGCGTGCTCGCCGCTTTGGCCGACACCGACCTGACCATGTTGGTGGAAGGGGACTACAAAGGCGCGTTTCTCAAACTCAAGGTGAACACCAATTCGGTGGTTAATAATCTGACCGAAATCGTCCGCCAGTTGCGCGGCACCTCTGGCACGCTCAAGACCGCAACCGGGGAAATCCTGTCTGGCTCCAATGATCTGGCCGAGCGCACCTCGCGGCAGGCAGCGGCGATTGAGGAAACCTCCGCCGCAATGGAGCAATTGGCAGCCACCGTTGCCGACAATGCCAACCGCGCAGAATCGGCCAATGCCAAAGCGCGGCAGGTCTCAAAAACGGCGGAAGAAACTGGCGCGGTCATGCAGAAATCCAATGACGCAATGGAGCGGATTGCGACGTCGTCCGGAAAAATTTCCAACATCATTGGCTTGATCGATGACATCGCCTTTCAGACCAATCTGCTGGCGCTCAATGCCTCGGTTGAGGCGGCGCGGGCTGGAGACGCCGGAAAGGGCTTTGCCGTTGTTGCCGTTGAGGTGCGGCGACTGGCGCAGTCAGCGGCAAGCGCCTCGGCGGAGGTCAAAGCGTTGATCGAGCAGTCGGCGATCGAAGTCACCGGCGGATCCAAACTGGTGGCAGAGGCAGCACAGAAACTGGTTTCGATGCTCACCGGAGTGCGCGAGAGCGCCAACCTTATCGCGGAGATTTCGCAGGCGACCCAAGCTCAGTCCAATGCCATTGCCGAGGTGACAGTGGCTATTCGCCAAATGGACGAGATGACCCAGCACAATGCGGCTCTGGTTGAACAAACCAATGCAGCCATCGAGCAGACGGAGAGCCAAGCCTCCGAATTGGACCGCATTGTCGAGGTGTTTGTCACCGACGGTCGCAGCGTGCGCCGGGCGGGTGACGGGCAGGTGACGAAATTTACCGGAGTCCGGCTTGGAAAAACCGGTTAGTGGGCGCCATGGCATTGGCAATTGCAGCGGGTGAATACTGCGTTCATTCTGGTTTCACATTGAACGTGGTGTAACTTACCAAGCGAAATGCGATCGTTTGCAAGACAGCGATGCTTGGAGGGTACATCGATGGAACTGGTTCGAAAACTGGCTTTGGGGGGCGTTTTGGCATTGTCCATGGTGTTCCCCGCCATGGCCGCAGAAAAAGCAATCATCGTTCTGGATGCGTCAGGATCGATGTGGGCGCAGGTTGATGGCAAAGCGCGCATCACCATCGCTCGCGAAACCCTGGCCTCGGTGCTCAACGAAGTGCCTGCCGATCTCGAACTCGGTTTCATGGCATATGGCCATCGCGAAAAGGGCAATTGCGACGATATTGAATTGATTGTGGCGCCAGGGCCCGGCACGGGACCCGCAATCGTGGCGGCGGCTGATGCCATCACGCCCAAGGGCAAGACACCGCTGTCGGCAGCGGTGCGTCTAGCGGCCGAAGAGCTGAAATATACCGAAGAAAAGGCGACTGTGATCCTGATCACTGACGGGTTAGAGACCTGCGAAGTTGACCCCTGCGCGCTTGGCAATGAGCTGGAAGCACAAGGCGTGGATTTTACCGCGCATGTGCTGGGCTTTGGCTTGACCGAAGACGAGGGCAAGCAGGTGGCTTGTCTGGCTGAAAACACGGGAGGCCAGTATCTTTCGGCCGCTGATGGCGCGGCTCTGGTCGAGGCGTTGACCACAACAGTGAACGCGACTGTCGAGGAACCAGAACCGGAACCGGAACCGGAACCGACACCAGTTGTTGCGGAGTTCAACCTTGAACCGACTGCCTCACTGGCTGAGGGCGGAGCAAATCTGGTGGACGATGTGGCCGATCTGGTCTGGGTCTGGTCGACACTTGGTGCTGACGGCACCGCCGGAGAGTATCTGGGGACCGACTATTATTCGAAATTCAAAATCAAGCTTGAGCCCGGCGAGTATTTCCTAACAGCGACCTTGGGCTTTGCGACCTCCGGCCAGAAGGTGACAATTACGGCAGACGCCGTCGCCAAGCCGCACTTTGTGCTGAACGGCAGTGTGCTGCTGGTGCACCCGCGGCCCAGCGACGGTGCGACAGTCGATAGTGACGCTCCGGTCAATGTCGTTTGGCCAGACGGGCAAACCACGTTTTATGGGGACACCAAGACCGTGGTGCCAGCGGGAGAGATTACGCTCAACGTCAATATCGGGGCCGCAACATACACGGAGACTTTCACCGCCAAGGCGGGTGAGACCATCGACAAAGACGTCGTGGTTGGATCAGGCGTGGCCAATTTGAAGGCCGAATATATTGCGGGCCAGCCGGCGGCCGTCGATGTGTTCATGGAGGTTTTTGAAGCCAAGGCCGACATCAACGGTAACCGCAAATCCGTGGCAAACGGATATGGCGGCGACCAGAAGTTTGAGCTGGCGCCGGGGGATTATGTGGTGGTGTTTAGCTTCGAAGCGGTCAAGGGCGAAGCCCCGTTCTCTGTCAAAGTGGCGGAACGGACCGACCTGACCGTGATCATGGGCGCCGGAGTGCTGGCGGTGACCATGGCGGACAGTCAAGGCGTCGAGATCGTCAGCCCGAAAAAGGATATCAACGGCAACCGCGCGTCTGTCGCTTATGGGTATGGCCCGGATTTTCACACCACGCTGAAAGCGGGCGACTATGTGGTGTTAGCCCACGACAAGGAATTCCCGATCACCATCACCGGTGGCGAGCGGACCGAAATCAAAGTCAAGTGAGCGCCGACGCTCACCAGAAGGGCGCCCTGACCGGGCGCCCTTTTTCTTTGGTCAGTCCATCATGGTGAGGTGGCCGCCACTCGACTGCTCGACGGCGACTTTAGGCGCTGGTCCGTAGACCTGGACGTTGCCGCCGCTGCTGGCATCGCCGTTGACGCTGTTATTGGCGAAAACTGAGATGCTGGCGCCGCTGGATGACTCGATCGTGGCATCGACGCATTTGAGCTTGGAGGCGGTAATGTCGGAGCCGCTCGACGCGTCGGCCGCGATGGTTTGACACATGCCAGCCAAATCGGCGTGACCGCCGCTGGACGTGGACACCTCCAGCGAAGCGAGCGTTGCCTCGGTTACCACAATGCCAGCCCCGCTTGAGGCATCCAACGCCAAGTCGCCAGTGGGGGCAGCGATGGCGATATGGGCGCCAGAGGAGGCAGCGGCACCCGAAAGCCTCGGCAGGGTGATTGTAATGTTGACGGCGTTGCCATTGCTCAGCAACTGGCCGACGAGGCCGCCGCTGGCGATGAAATCGAGGAAGCTCTGCTCGATCGTGGCGGAGAGGGTGTCGCCATCGACCCGCAATTTGAGCTTGTCGAAAATGCCGCCGTTGTTTGCTTCGGCGGTTACCGCAAAGGCCTCGCCAAAGGTGACCACGGCATTGATACCGGTATTGATTTCGACCCGCTCAAAGCCAGTCAACTCGTAAGTGCGGCTCTCGGCCAAGGTGGCAGTGCTCATGGTCAGCCCCATGGCGGCGGCAAGTGCAAAGATGGCGGTGTTGTTCATTCGGGTCTTCCTCAGATGCAGGTCTGCACCGCATATGGGCGACGGAATTGCCCGCTCAAGGCCTGGTGAAAATATAGTCCGCCATGGGTTGCAAGGAACATCCATGTGCCTATGGCTACTTGGCGCGGACCCGGTTGTTGCGCGGATTGTGCTCCAACTCGACCAGGCCCAGTGCCTCGAGCACCGGAGGCACATAATTGCCGAAGCGACCGCGAAAGCCCTTCTTGATGCCGTACCAACCGCCAACCGGATTGCCCGGCGAGCGGGCCCAGGCTTCCACCGTACCCTCCTTGGCTGGCTTCTGCTCATCGGCATTGCCCAACTCCATCCAGTCGCCATGCGCCTTGAGCATAGCGTGGAGGTCTTCGATGCAGCGCAGCTGGTAGCGCAGTTCGGTGCCGCCGGCATGGCACACCAAAGCCGGCGGATTGGCGTCCTCGGCCCGATACATAGTAATGTCAGAGGTGCCGGGCGGCGTCTTGAGCTGCCACGGATCGTCCTTTGTGCCACTGCCCTGGATCATCGCCGTTTCCTCCTCAGCACGCATAGTCTACCGCGCGGCGGAAAAAGAAGAAAGGCCGGGTCGCGGGACCCGGCCTTTCCGTCAAATGCGCAAAGGCGCAGTTACGCCATTGCCTTACGCAGGTTTTCGTCGACGGCTTCGAGGAAGCCGATGGTGGAGAGCCATGGCTGTTCGGGGCCAACAAGCAGGGACAAATCCTTGGTCATCTTGCCCTGTTCGATGGTGTCGACGGTGACCTTTTCCAAAGTCAGTGCAAAGGTCTTGAGGGCCTCATTGTCATCAAGTTTGGCGCGATGTGCCAGGCCACGGGTCCAGGCAAAAATCGAAGCGGTGGAATTGGTCGAGGTTTCCTTGCCCAATTGATGCTGACGATAGTGACGGGTGACTGTGCCGTGGGCGGCTTCGGCCTCGACGATCTTGCCATCGGGCGTTGCCAGAACCGAGGTCATCAGGCCGAGCGAGCCAAAGCCCTGCGCCACAATGTCGGACTGCACGTCGCCATCATAGTTCTTGCAGGCCCAGACATAGCCGCCGCTCCATTTGAGGGCAGATGCGACCATGTCGTCGATCAGGCGATGCTCGTACCAGATCTTCTTGGCTTCGTATTTTTGCTTGAACTCGGCCTCATAAATCTCCTGGAAGATATCCTTGAAACGCCCGTCATAGGCCTTGAGGATGGTGTTCTTGGTGGAGAGATAGCAGGGCACGCCGCGGTCGAGCGCGTAATTCAGCGACGAATAGGCGAAGTCGCGGATTGAATCATCGAGGTTATACATGGCCATGGCAACGCCAGCGCCGGGGGCCTGATAGACCTCGTGCTCAATGACCGCACCATCTTCGCCGGTGAACTTTACGGTGAGGGTACCTTTGCCGGGGAAGCGGAAATCGGTGGCACGGTATTGGTCGCCAAAGGCATGGCGGCCAACGATGATCGGCTGGGTCCAGCCGGGCACCAGGCGCGGAACGTTTTGGCAAATGATCGGCTCGCGGAAGATGACGCCGCCCAGAATGTTGCGGATGGTGCCGTTGGGCGACTTCCACATTTTCTTGAGCTTGAATTCTTCGACGCGCTGCTCATCGGGGGTGATGGTGGCGCATTTGATGCCGACGCCGTGCTTCTGGATGGCGTGGGCAGCATCAATGGTGATCTGGTCATTGGTGGCGTCGCGGCTCTCCACTGACAGATCGTAATACTCGATTGGCAGATCGAGATAAGGATGAATGAGCTTATCCTTGATCGCCTGCCAGATGATGCGGGTCATCTCATCGCCGTCGAGATCGACGACCGGGTTGGCGACTTTAATCTTGCTCATGCAAAGCTCCCTGAAAGCAATAATTTGGCCCTAGCCAAGTTCCAAGCCCGTATATCATTGCCGTTGCAAAGCGCAAAGTCCGGCTGGGCAAGGGGCCATGCCGATGCCAGCAGGCAGCAGGCAAACTTGACGCCGTGTATCTACACGGTTAAATGGGCTGATGGATGATGAGTTCGATCAGTGCCTGGTGCTCAACACGCGGATGGCTGCGCGCGCGGTGACGCGGCGTTATGACCGTGTGCTGCGTCCATTCGGGATCACTGCCGCCCAGTTCACCATTCTCAATGCAATCAATAGCCGACCAGACCGTTCGGTCACGGAAATGGCGCAGTCGATTGCAATGGAGCGCTCGACTTTGTCGCGCAATGTCGACCTGTTGGCCCGAAAGGGCTTGGTCCAGCGTTGCGAAGCGAGCAAAGGAAATGGCCGATTGTGCACATTGACCGAGGCGGGGAGCAGCCTGATCGTCGCGTTGGTGCCGCTTTGGCGGCAAGCCCAGTCCGAGGTGCGGGATTTGTTGTCGACGGCGACAATGACCAGCGCCGTGACGACATTGAGGTTGCTCGCCAGCCTATAGAGAGATTGACAACATGCCGGGAGACCGGCCGATATCGTGTAAATACACAGGAGAATTGAATGCTCATTCCCGATAGCGCCGATCCAATCGTGGTCACTGGCATGGGTGTGGTTTCCCCGCTTGGGGTTGGGGTGAAGGTCAATTGGCAGCGCCTGATCGCGGGGCAGAGCGGCATCGTTCACAATGACCGGTTTGACACGAATGGCTATGTCGCCACGATTGCTGGACTGGTTCCGAGCAAGGAAACGGACCCGGAGGGCTTTGATCCGCTGGTCGCCATTGACCCCAAGGACGTCAAGAAGATGGACTTGTTCATCCAATACGGATTGGTTGCGGCGGCGGAAGCCATTGCCCAATCTGGATGGGAGCCCAAAACCGAGGCGGATCAACAAGCTACGGCCACCATTATCGGTTCGGGTGTTGGCGGCTCACCGGTGATGGCCAAAGCGGCGCTGCTGGTGGCTGAAAAGGGGCCGAGGCGGCTATCGCCGTTCACCGTCCCGTCGTTCCTGGCCAATCTGGCGTCGGGCTGGATCTCGATTCGCTATGGCTTCAAAGGGCCGATTGGTGCGCCTGTCACCGCATGTGCCGCTTCGGCGCAAGCAATTGGCGATGGAATGCGCCTGATTCTGACTGGCGAGGCCGAGGTGGCCATTGTTGGCGGCGCAGAGGGATCAGTCGATCCGATTTCATTGGGTGGGTTCGGCGCGGCGCGGGCGCTGTCGACCGGGTACAATGACGACCCCTCCAAGGCCTCGCGACCCTTTGATTCCAAGCGCGATGGCTTTGTGCTGTCGGAAGGGGCTGCCGTGCTGGTGATTGAAAAACTCAGCCATGCCAAGGCCCGTGGCGCAACGCCATTGGCAATCCTGGCGGGCTATGGCACGTCGGCTGATGCCTACCATTTGACGTCGGGTTCGCCCGACGGGGCTGGCGCACAAACCGCCATGCGCAATGCCCTCAAAATGGCGCAACTCACGCCTGCTGACATCGACTATGTCAACGCGCACTCAACATCGACCCAGATTGGCGACGCCGCAGAAATCGCTGGCATCGGGACGCTGTTTGGGGGTCGTGGCAAGGATTTGGCGGTGACAGCGACCAAATCGGCCACCGGGCATCTTTTGGGTGCGGCCGGCGCTTTGGCGGCGATCATCTCGATTGAGGCGATCCGCAATTCGATGGTGCCTGCGACGCTCAACCTGGAGGAGCCGGACGCGGCGGCCGATGTGTTTGACCTGGTGCCAAAAATTGCCAAGCCCAAGGCGCTGCGCCATGTCTTGGCCAATGCGTTTGGTTTTGGCGGCGTCAACGCGGCGCTGGTGTTCAGCAAATATCAGGGATGAGCTATTTCGGCGGCAGGGCGGCGGCGTAACCCAGGGTTAGGTCAATCCAGCCGGCGAGCATCAAATCCTCTTCGATAGCCTCGGCTGGGACGGTCAAAAAACCACCCATCCGCTTGGCCTCAAAATCAACGGATTCGGCGCCGAGGAGGTTTCTTGCCCCGGCGTCGTTGTTTTTACCCAGCCGCACCATCAATTCGCCTTTGGCGCTGATGGCCAAAAACATGTTGCCATTGACCATGAAGCCAAGCCCGCCAAACATCTTTTTATCGATAACGCGTGGATCCAGGGCGACATAGCTCCGAATGCGGGCGGCCAGTTCGGTCAAATCGGTCATGGTTTTGCAGGAGCCTCGCGGTATTTTTGATGCTGGGGCAGGTCGGGTGGGACAAGATCCCAGTCGTGGTGGCTGCGGGCAAAGATCAATTGGCTGGGTGCAAACCAATCATTGTCAACACCGAACAGGCCAACCGGGAGCAGCGCGTGGGTCGGTGCGCGGCTGGAATTGGCGAACAGAGGTGTCGCGCAAATCGGGCAGAAATATTGCGTGAAGATCGCACCGGAATCGGCGGTTCGCACAAAGCTTTTCGTTGTTCCGGATAGGCTGAGACTGGTTGCGTCGACCATGGCGACCGTGGAATGGCCGGTGCCGGTGGCCTTTTGACAATCCCGGCACGCGCACAGGAGCATGGAGTGAACCGGGCCATTGACCGAGAGGTGGACCGCCCCGCAGGCGCAATCAGCTGTCAGGTTTAGCACTGGGCGCGGCCGGTTTTGCATTGAACAAGGCTCGCATGACAATATTGTCTCTGGCAAGGCCGCCCCTTGCAATTGGGCGGCGCGTGGGCAAAGTGCGCCACGGTGAGGACCTATGACGCTGTATCCCGATTATCCGTTGACCACTGCCCGGTTGCGACTGCGCCCGTTTTCTCGCGGCGATGTTGACGCGGTGTTTGACTATCGGCGGCGCGAGGAGGTGGCGCAATACTTGTTCGACGTGCCGTTGAGCCGCGAGGAGTGCTCGCTGGCGGTGCAGCAACGGATTGGCCAGGTCAATCTGGAGCAGCAGGGCGACAAGATCATTCTGGCCGTTGAACTGGCGGAGACGAATCAGGTCATTGGCGAGGTTTCCCTGATCTGGCGCCACGCCGAGTTTCGGCAAGGTGAAATTGGCTGGATTTTCCACCCGAAATATCAAGGGTTCGGCTATGCCACAGAGGCCGCGCGGGCGATGTTTGCGCTGGCTTTTGGGCCAGGTGACATTCATCGGGTGGTCGCGTCCTGCGACGCTCGCAATGAACCATCATGGCGGTTGATGGAGCGATTGGGGATGCGCCGCGAAGCCCACTTCCGTGAGCACGCGCTGTTCAAAGGTGCTTGGGACGAGGAATTTGTCTATGCACTGCTCTGGCAGGAATGGCGCAAACAGCAGGATGAGCCCGGCGCCGCTGGCTAATTGGCGGCGTGTATGGTTCGCCAGATTTGCGTAAGCGGGCCGTATTGGGCTATGTCGGCCACACCTGCAGGAAAGCGCGCAATGGCTGGCACCGATAGCTCCATCGACATTGTATTTAGGCCGACACCGGCTGTGATCCTGTGCGAACCGCAATTGGGCGAAAATATCGGAACCGCAGCGCGGGCGATGGCCAATTTCGGGCTGTGGGATCTGCGCCTGGTGCGGCCACGCGATGGCTGGCCGAATGAACGGGCGGTCAACGCCGCATCGCGCGCCGACCATGTGATCGAGCGGGTCCGGGTGTTTGACACGCTCGAAGACGCCATTGCCGATCTGTCGATGGTCTATGCCACCACGGCCCGGCCCCGGGACTTGCAGAAGCCGGTGTTTGGACCCGAAGAAGCGG
This sequence comes from Devosia equisanguinis, assembly GCA_943372435.1. Lineage (GTDB taxonomy): Bacteria > Pseudomonadota > Alphaproteobacteria > Rhizobiales > Devosiaceae > Devosia > Devosia equisanguinis_A. The sequence goes on along the minus strand of CALRYQ010000001.1, from coordinate 489,467 downwards.
GGCGAAACCTAGTTGGCCATATCAGCGCTGGGGCCAAAGCCGGGCTGTTGTTCGGGCGGGAGCGCTGGGGCCTACAAAACGAAGAAGTGGCATTGGCAGACGCTATCGTCACCCTTCCGGTCGAGGCGGCGTTCGCGTCGCTGAACATTGCCCAAGCCGTGCTGATTCTGGCCTATGAATGGCGCCGACAAAGCGATCTGGGGGCGGAATTGCCGTTTGGGGACGTATTGGCCGAGGTGGCGCCACGGGCCGAATTGACCGGGCTGTTCGGGCATCTGGAAGAGGCGCTGGACCGGGCTGGTTTTTTCACGGCCCCGGACAAACGCCCAACCGTGCTCAATAATCTTCGAACCATGCTGACGCGGGGCAATTTTTCCAGCCAAGAGATTCGCACGCTGCGCGGGGTGATCTCGTCAATCGACCGCAAGCATGAACGGTCCAACCCCAACCGCACCAAGAGCCAGGATTAAACCGCGGGCGAAGCGATTGCGCTTTGACCTGCGACCTGGCCCATGCCATTCAAGGCCATCATGACCATTTCCGCTGACGCACTTCCCCCATCCCCACAGGCCCTTAGCTATCGCGGTTTTCGGTTTTTCTGGCTCACCACGTTGCTGGTGAGCTTTGCCGTCCAAATCATGTCGGTGTCGATTGCCTGGCAGATCTATGATGTCACCGGCAGCGCATTGTTACTCGGTTTGGTGGGCCTGTCGCTGTTCCTGCCGGCGCTGGTGCTGATGTTGGTGACCGGTCTTGCCGCCGACCGCTTCAATCGCCGCATCATCATGGCAATCTGTTTGGGCGTGGAACTGGCCTGTGCGTTGGGGTTTCTGGTGTTCGTAAACACCAAGGCCGATGCGGTGTGGCCGATTTTTGCGATTTTGGTGGCGCTGGGCACGGCGCGAGCCTTCTGGAACCCGGCGGCGCAATCGCTGGCACCCAATTTGGTGCCAGCAGAAGCTCTGGCCAACGCCATTACGGTCAACACATCGGCCTGGCAATCGGCCTCGATTATTGGCCCGGCTGTCGGCGGTTTGCTGTATGGCGTGGCGCCGGGCCTGGCCTTTGGCACCGGTGCCGGGCTGTTGGTGATTGCCTTAGTCTGCGTGTTGATGATCCCGCGCCCGGCCAATCGGCAATCCCATCAGGCGACGAGCCTTGAGACCATGCTGGCGGGGTTCCGCTATATTTTTACCCAAAAAGTGGTGTTGGGCGCCATCTCACTGGATATGTTTGCCGTATTGATGGGCGGCGCGGTGGCATTGCTGCCGATCTATGCAAAAGACATTTTACATGCCGGGCCGCAGGAATTGGGGCTTTTGCGGGCGGCGCCAGGGGTTGGCGCCATCCTGATGGGGCTGGTGTTGACGCGGTTCCCGATCCGCGACAATGCAGGCAAGACGCTATTTTTGTTCGTCGGGCTGTTTGGGGTCTTCACCGTGGTTTTTGGCCTGTCGACGACGGCATGGCTCTCTATCCCGGCACTGGCGTTGGTGGGGGCCTCCGACATGGTCAGCGTCACCATTCGCGAAACCATCATGCAGCTATGGACGCCCGAAGAGGTGCGTGGCCGGGTCAACGCCGTCAATAGCGTGTTCATTGGCGCCTCCAACGAATTGGGCGAGTTCCGCGCCGGTAGCGTGGCCGCGTTGATCGGACCGGTGCCCGCCGTGGTGATCGGCGGCGTGGGTTCGATTGCGATCGCGGTGATCTGGAGTCGTGCCTTTCCGGGCCTGCGCGAGCAGAAGACGCTCGATAAGAAAATGGCCTAAAGCTAATATTGTCGCCATTTCACGATGGATTGGCGATGAACCCGACGCATTTTTTGTACCTAATCGTGCCGCCGCGTCCGACCTTTGTGTTCGATGCGACGGAAGCTGAATTTGCCATCATGTCGACCCATCAAAAATATCTGGCTGAGGCCTGCGAGCGCGCTCTGGTGATCATGGCCGGGCCAACGTTGGACGGCGTTTGGGGTGTCACCATTCTTAATACCAGCGATCTGGCGGTGGCCGAGGCATTTTCGCGCGACGACCCGGCGGTGTCATCCGGCTTGATGACGGCGCAATTGCATCTATGGAAGGCCAGTATTCGCCGGGAAGGGCTGTAAAAGCCGCGCTGCGCTTGACTTCCAGACTTGTGGCCTTTATCACGCGCGCACCTACCGAGGCTTTTGAAGCCCATAGGCGCACCCGGGATCTCCAGAATAATTTGGGATCTGTCGGTCATCCGGTTTTCCGGATGGCAGAGGAGGGCGCGATCCATTCGTAACGCAAGACGCATGGTCTTGTCTGAAAAGTCCGACTTTTCAGGACCATGCGCAGAAAAGGATACGCGATGTCGAAGCGCAGTTCAGTTAAGCATAAGATCGACCGCCGTCTTGGCGAAAATATCTGGGGTCGTCCGAAGTCCCCACTCAATGCCCGTGCCTATGGCCCAGGCCAGCATGGTCAGCGCCGCAAAGGCAAAATGAGCGACTACGGTCTGCAGCTCCGTGCCAAGCAGAAATTGAAGGGCTATTATGGCTCGATCACCGAAAAGGCATTCAAGCGCCTGTATTCGGAAGCGGCCCGCGTTAAGGGCGACACCGGCGAAAACCTGATTGGCCTGCTCGAAAGCCGCCTGGACGCGATTGTGTATCGTGCGAAGTTTGTGGCGACCGTGTTTGCGGCCCGCCAGTTTGTCAGCCATGGCCATATTCTGGTCAATGGCAAGCGCGTCAACATTCCATCCTACCAGGTGCAGATTGGCGACAAGATCGAGATCCGTGAGCGCTCCAAGCAGCTCGCAGTGGTGCTCGAAGCCGTTCAGCTGGCTGAGCGCGACGTTCCTGAATATGTCGAGACCGACCACCACAAGATGACAGCGACCTATGTGCGCAAGCCATCCTTGTCGGATGTGCCATACCCGGTTCAGATGGAACCGAATCTGGTCGTGGAATTCTACTCACGTTAAAAACCCGCTCGGAGCCTCTACTCCGGCGGCCATCTGGTGCGGTTTTCTCCGCTTCCGGTGCTCACGTACCAAACGTACGCTGCGCTCCGGTTCTCGAAAACCACGCCAGCTGACTCACCGGAGCGACGCTCCAAACGAGTTTTTCGGTGGTTACGACGGAATTGGAAAGGGCCGCTCTTTGGAGCGGCCCTTTTTTGTTGCTGGGCGGCGATTTGAGGGCGTTTGCTGACTCAACGCATGACCGTGGGCGACACAGGCGGTCGACTAAGGCGCCGCCCTTAGAAACCTGTTGTGACTGTGGGAGGCGCATAAGAGCCGGAGCGAGCCGTACTTTCGATTTTCACTGGAGTGCCGAGGGGGTACCGGCGGGCGTTTCTGAATTTACAATTCCAATGTAATTTGACTGTTATAACCATTCTAAAGGAACCAGTATGACAGCAGACCTACCGCTTATCGGTCCACACGAAGGCATAGAACTTGAACTCATGCTAACTGGAAGAAAAACAGTGGCGTATTTCGCCGAGTGCGTTCCTCTAGAGAAATTCCAGCCTTACGTTTCCAGTGGAGAAATTGGTATGTATGAATGGACGGATCATAAAGAAATATTGATTTCTGTCGGATGCCCTCCCGAGATAGCACAAAAATTGCCAACATGTGTGATTTACTATTTGAATGGCCATGCCCATGTAGTTGATGTACTCAAAGCTGCATTCATCAAATATTATCATAGTTCTGGGACGGAGAGTGCTTTCGCTTCGGCAGAAATTGGTCGAATTTTGGGGTACCCGGAGAAATCGGTAGCTGAATTTCTCCGGCGACAATTGGAATAGCTCATACTGCAGCAGAATATTCACCGACCGCCTTTGGGTTTCGGTCGAAATGCTTTTGGCTGCATTCCCTAGAAATATCGTTCCCGAATCCGCTCCCGTTGTGGCGCCGTCCTTGCGTGTCAGTTCTCGGTTTCGGCGGTTGGCCAAACCAGTGTGATATAGCGCGGATCGTCATAGTCATTGGCACTCACCCCATCGCTCGGGATTTGCGCTTCAAAGGCGCGCAGGCGACGAAACACCGAAATCAGCGAAATGATCGTGGTCCAGGAACTGGCCAGGAATTTGAACGAGTCCTCGACTTGACCGAAGGCGTTGTTGATCTGCTGGAACAGCCCGAGCGTGAGCGTGCCAGTGACAATGGAGGGACCCATGGCAATTAGGGGCACAAAATTGGAGCCTTGCAGGTAAGCGTAGCGGGCGATGTTGAAATACAAATAATTGCGGTAGAGCCGAAAATAATTGCGCTGCATGTTGACGAACAATTGCCGGACAGTGACCGGGTCGGAGCGGAGGCCATCGTCCTCGCCATAAACCATTTCCTTGCGGAATGCGGCTTCCACCTTTTGGTTGTCAAACTCAAGGCCAGGAAGGCGATAGCCCACGGCGGCCAACAGCACCGTGCCAAACGCCGATGATACCAAAGCGACCCAGACCAGGCTGCCATTGACCGCGCCGAAGAATGGCAATTCCGAGATGTGGCTGGACAACTCCCATAACAGCGGCAGGAAGACCACGAGGGTCATCACCGACGAGACCAGTGATACCGCGAGATTTTCAACAATACTGGCAAAGCGCTGGGTGTCTTCCTGAACGCGCTGCGAGGCACCTTCAATATGGCGGAGATGCTGCCAGTTGCTGAGGTAGTAAAAGGACATTGCCCGGCGCCAGCGGAACAGGAAATGGGCGATGAAGAAGGCGTTGAGCACCAGAACCGTGATGTTGGGGATCAGCACATAGGCGACGGTGACGATTTCGCCGAGGAATTTGTCGAGAGTGACGCTATTGGGCGTGGTGAGCGCTGACTGGATCAGATTGTAAAACGTTCCATACCAATCATTGAGCCAAGCACTGATCTGGACGTTGAAGTAGACAATTTCAATAATGGTGACGCTGCCGACGACCGACCACCAATACCAACGGCGATTGCCACCGATCCAATACCAGGGGATGCAGAACAGGTAGCCGGCGGCCAACACATATTGGTAGAGCCAGACCTTGTCGGGCGAAAAGAACGGATCAGGATTGGCGTCAGTCGGTTGGATACCGAGCACCGGTCCCAGGCTCAGGGCAGATTGCAGGCTGGACCCCAGCGCGTACCAGACGATCATGCACACGGCCGTCCACAGCAGGGCGGCAGGGAAGAACAAGCGGGGATTGGGAAAAAATGATCGAAACACCCTGGGCTCCTGTTAGTTGAGAAAGGCCGTCACCAAACTGACGCAAACCGATTAGATCAGAATTTTGGAGTTCATGTATTCAGATATTTGCAACGCCCTCCAGTGGCGGTTTTCCTTCCCCTGCCGCTCTTGACGCGGTATCAGCAGCACAGCGGCGGCCGGAGACTTGGAAATGAATGAAATCTGGGCGGGCGAGGCTGGCGATGACGACGCTTCTGTTGGCGGCGCCCACCCGATTTATGCCAAGGCGCCGCGGTCTGTTGAGTTCAACAAGCTGCGCAAGCGCCTGATCCGCAATGCGCGCGAGGCGATTGAAAAATTTGCCATGGCACGGGCTGGTGAGCGCTGGCTGGTCGCGCTATCGGGCGGCAAGGACAGCTATGGAATGCTGGCGATCCTGCTCGATTTGAAATGGCGCGGCCTGCTGCCGGTCGAGTTATTGGCTTGCAATCTTGATCAAGGACAGCCGAATTTTCCCAAGCATATCCTGCCCGAATTTTTGACCGGGCTTGGGATTGACCACCGGATTGAATATCGGGACACCTATTCGATCGTGACCGATAAACTGCCTGCCGGGGCGACCTATTGTTCGCTGTGTTCCCGGCTGCGGCGCGGGAATTTGTATCGCATTGCGCGCGAGGAAGGCTGTTCGGCGCTGGTGCTGGGCCACCACCGCGATGATAGTTTGGAAACGTTCTTCATGAACCTGTTTCATGGGGGCAAGCTGGCGGCGATGCCGGCACGGCTGATGAACGACGAGGGGACAGTGGAAGTGCTGCGCCCGATGATTTATTGCGCGGAGGAGGATTTGCAAAAATTCTCCGACGCCATGGCGTTTCCGATTATCCCGTGTGATCTGTGCGGAAGCCAGGATGGGCTGGAGCGTAATGCGATGAAAGCCATGCTCAGCGATATCGAAAAGAGAATGCCGGGGCGCAAGGACGTGATGATCCGGGCGCTGGGCAATGTGAACCCCAGCCATTTGCTCGACCCCAAGCTGTTTGACTTTACCCAGCTGCTGGACCGCAGGGCGACGAAATGAATTTAGATATTGCCAGACTGGCAGAAATTTTGCGCGACGCTGCCATAGCGGAAGTGCTGCCGCGGTTTCGGCGGCTGGATGCCGGGATGGTCAAGGTCAAAACCGAAGCCATCGACATGGTGACCGAAGCCGATGAGGCGGCGGAACGGTTCATCAAGTCAGGCCTGGCCGAGCTGATGCCCGATGCGCTGTTTGTCGGCGAAGAATCGGTGGCGGCGGAGCCGAAGCTGCTGACGGCGCTGGCCGAGGCGGACTTTGCGGTGGTGGTCGATCCGATCGACGGGACGGCAAACTACGCGGCCGGGATGCCGTTGTTTGCGGTGATGGCGGCGGTCGTTTCCAAGGGCGAAACCATTGCGGGGATCATTTATGACCCGATGGGCGACGATTGGGTGATGGCGGAACAGGGCGGCGGAGCATGGTTGCGGCGGCCCAATGGTGAGACGGCCCGGCTGCGCGTCGCCGAGCAATTGCCGCTCGCGGAAATGGTCGGGACGGCGTCGATGGCGTTCATCCCGAAAATGGTGCGCCCGCGCATCCTGGCCAATCTCGACAAGGTGCGGCTGGCAACAACCTATCGCGTGGCCGGCCATGAATACCGCAACTTCGCCTCCGGCCACAGCCAGTTCGCCATGTATAACAAGCTGATGCCGTGGGATCATCTGGGTGGGGTGCTGATTAGCCAGGAAGCCGGCGGCTATGCGGCCAAGCTGGATGGATCAAAATACCTGCCGAGTGATGTCGATGGCGGCCTGCTGGTCGCCGTGACCAAGGACGCCTGGACAAAGCTGCGGCGCGAAGTGTTCACGTTTTAAGAAGCGACCGCCCGGCCTTTGGCCGAGCAGCGCTTTGCTAATGGGCGTCGGCGACGGGTTCGACTTTGGCGTATTGGGCGCCAACGCCGAACAATTTGCCGCGTTCGGCAATCAAGATGCAGATCAGAGCCAGAACCCCCATGCTGAAATAGCCGGCGGTGACTGGTACGACAGTGCCATCGAAATGTTGGCCGATAAAACTTCCCATCAAAGCGCCGCCAACAGTTTGGATGAACCCAAAGATCGCGGCAGCCGTGCCGGCGACCGCACCCAAAGGCTCCATCGACAGCGAATTCATGTTGGATGAATACCAGCCAAAACAAAACATGATGATCGATAGCAGCAGCAGGAACAGCCACAGGGGCATGAATCCGGCAAGGCTGAGGCTCAGCCAAACGGCACTGGTGCTGATCGACACCAGAATGGCCCCATGGGAAATGCGCCGCATACCCCATTTGCGAACGATCCGCGAATTGGTGAAGGAGGAGACGGCCATCAACACAGCGACCGCAGCAAAGGCGGCAGGGAATAAGGGCCCAAGACCATAGATTTCGACATAAACCTGTTGGGAGGTGCTGATGAACCCGAACAGCGCGCCGAAAGTGAAGGTACCCGCCAGACTATAGAACAGGGCGGTGCGATTGCTGACCACAAGACGGAAGCCATCAACAATAGACGACACAGTGAGCGGGCGCCGAAACTCGGGGTGAAGGGTTTCGGGCAGGCGCAAAAAAGCCCAGGTTGAAACGATGGCTGCCAGGGCGCCCATGAACAGGAAGATCGCCTGCCACGGACCGGTCAGCAGCAGGATTTGTCCAATACTTGGGGCGAGCACCGGCATGGCCATAAACACCATGAATGTCAGCGACATGACCTCGGCCATCTCGCGACCCGAGTAGCGATCGCGCACAATCGAGGTGGCGATTACCCGGGTGCCTGCGGCCCCGATGCCCTGAGTGAAGCGCAGCGCTAACAACACGCCAAAGTTGGGTGAAAACACCGCAGCGATTGCCGAGACAATGTAAAGGATGATGCCGATCAGCAGCGGCGCGCGCCGACCGAACCGGTCCGAGAGCGGCCCATAGGCCAGCTGCGCGATGCCAAAGCCCAACATGTAGGCGGCAATGACGTATTGCCGCTCGTTTTCGCTGGCCACGCCCAGGGCTTCGCCCATATTGGGCAGTGCTGGCAGCATGATATCGATGGCCAGAGCATTGAGCGACATGAGCGCAGCAATAAGGGCAATGAACTCTGGGCGGGAAATGACCCGCGTCAGGTGTTTGGGCATGACTGAAATCTCGGACTGCGTGCCGACGGGGAGGGGGCACATCAAGCGTAACTAGAGCCTGAACGCGGACTTTGGCAAGTCAACATCGCCACATGACGATGATTAGTGATCAGAATGGAAGACAATTGCTGATTGGCCAGACCAGGCGGACGGCGTCAGGCCGGTTTGAGGGCAAAGGCGGGAGCGGATTTCTCGTGGATCGGCAGGTGAATGGCGGCCGAGCCGAGGCCGAGCAGAATGCCCAGATACCAAACCAGGCTGTACGAGCCGGTCTGGTCATAGACGTAACCACCGAGCCAAACCCCGGTAAACGAGCCCAGTTGATGAGAGAGGAATGCCAGGCCATAGAGCATGCCCAAATACCGGGCACCGAAAAACAGGCTGACCAGGCCGGCGGTTAACGGGACGGTCGACAACCACAACAGGCCGATGCTGGCGCCGAACGCATAAGCGCTCCATTCGCTGACGGGCACCAACAAGAAGGCGGCGATCGCCGTGGCGCGGAGGAAATAGATCGTGGCCAGCAGCATTTGCTTGGGCAGGCGACTGCCCAGGTAACCGGACAGCAGAGAGCCTGCGATGTTGAACAGGCCAATGATGGCAATGGTCCAACTGCCGCTTTCCGGGGACAGGCCGCACTGCACCAAATAGGCCGGCATATGGACGCTGATAAAGGCCAGGTGGAAGCCGCAGACGAAAAAGCCGATGACCAGCAGTCGGTAAGAACCGTGACCCCAGGCTTTGGCGATGGCTTGCATGAAGGGCAGGTCAGCCTGCCCACTGCCCCGTTCCGTTCGGCCGCGCAGGGCAAATGACAGGGGCACGATCATCAGCAGCATCATTCCGAGGTAGATCAACGCCATTTGCCAGCCAAAACTGTTGATGAAACCCTGGCTGATCGGGGCGAAAACGAACTGGCCAAAGGAGGAGGCGGCTGTGGCGACACCAAAGATGAGCGAGCGCTTTTCGGCTGGCACGGCGCGACCAAAGGCCGCCATCACCACGCTGAATGAGCAAACGGCAATGCCAACGCCGGTGACAACGCCACCGGTGAGCATCAGCACGCTGGCATTGGGCGACAGGGCCATCAAAATTACGCCGGTTGCGTAAATGACTGCCCCGGCGGCGATGGTGCGGCCGGCGCCGACGCGGTCGGCAAAGGCACCGGCGAAGGGCTGAGCGATGCCCCAAGCCAAATTCTGGATCGCCATGGCCATGCCATAGCCCTCCCGGGTCAAACCCAGATCGGCCGACATGGGCAGCGTGAACAACCCGAAGCTGGTCCGGATGCCATTGCCCAGCGCGGCAATGATGCAGCCGCAAACGATCAAGAGGAGGAGAGGTACGGCGGGACGAAGGGTCGAAACGGTCATGGCAAAAGGTTCCGTCGTATTGCGCAAAGACTAGCCCTGCGACCACATCACGCAAAGTGATTTTCTGAAATGGATGCTATCGATTCCAGTGATGGGGTTGACCACGCCGCTGATCGCATGGACAAGACCCCGGTGTGACCTGGAGCCGCAATTGATCCGCCATATCGTGTTTTTTACCGCCAAGGACGTCGCCGATCTGGACGAAATCTGCAGCGGGCTATCGACGCTGGGGGCTATCCCTCATGCAAGCCTGCTCGAGGTCAGGCGCAATAGCAAAGTCGACCAGATTTCCAACGAGGTCGACGTGGTGGTTTATGCCGAGTTTGCCGATGCCGCGGCTTTGGCGGCCTACAAGGCGCATCCCATTTATGCCGAGGCGACCCGGCTGGTGCGGCCGCTGCGCGAGTTGCGGTTATCAGCTGACGTGGTGGCGCAGTAGGGGCGGTGGCCCCTTTTCTTCTCCCCATCCGGGAGAAGGTGGCGCCCCGTGTCGCTTCGCGCACGAGGACAAGCTACGCGCCCGATGAGGGGGCGCTGTGGTTGGCTCAGTACGCTTGAGCTGGCTGATAGACGACCCCTCACCCGGCCCTGCGGGCCGACCTCTCCCCGATGGGGAGAGGAATAAGGGCAGATTGGAAATCAAGCCGACTGCTTTACAGCGATGCCAGCGTCGGTCAAATGCGTATGCAACTCGCCAGCCTGGAACATTTCGCGCACGATATCAGCGCCACCAACGAATTCGCCCTTGATGTAAAGCTGCGGAATCGTCGGCCAATTGGTGTAGGCCTTGATGCCATCGCGCAATTCTGCACTTTCCAGCACGTTTGCGCTGTCATAGGCGACGCCAAGGTAATTCAGGATCTGGACGACCTGTCCGGAAAAGCCGCATTGCGGAAAATCCGGAGAGCCTTTCATGAACAGGAACACGTCGTTGTTCTTCACCTTGTCGTCGATGAATGCGTTGATGTCGGTCATGGCAAAAACCTTTCGAAAGCCGGAGGCAAGGTCCGGCGGCTGTTGCTTCTAGATAGGACAGGACTGTGGCGATGTCGAGATCGCCATCGGCAATAGCCGATGATTGTCCAGTGTCAGGGCGCTTGAAAGCATCGCGTTTCACCGAGCGATTGTACCTCTCCGGAGGCAATATCATAGAGCTTGTGTTCGGCCAGGATCGCGCTCGTGCCGTCCTTGGTGAAATCTTCATATTCAGGGCAGGTTTTGGGGGTCGCTGGGGAGTCGGTCTTCTCAAAGAAGACGATGCCGCCAGGCCCAACGACGTACTCCAGGGCCGAGACCGAGTAGATCGGCTTGGTTTTAGGGAGGTCGAAGACGGAAATGACCGTGAAGGGGTCCAGGCTGGAGCCGACGACAGTAATTTTGCCGAATAGGCCGAAAAACTGGTCGATGGGTTCGCCCGCATCGAGGAAGGCCAAATCCATGCTATCGGCACCGCAGGGGATTGGAGCGTCGATAAATTCGCGCTCGCCAAAATAGACATAGCTACCGAGGCTTTCGGTCTGTTTGACATAGACGGCGTAGTGGGTGTCGCTGCCATAACAGACGATGTCGTCGGCTTGTGCCGTGGCGACAAAGGTGGCGGCCAGAAGCAAGATGGTGGCGATGCGGATCATGATGTCCTCCAATATTGCGTAAGAATGTGGGGCTGCCGATGAACCTGTCCTGAATATCACAGGCGGGCGGCGATCCAGTTATGGCTGGTGCAATCGTCAATCGTTTCGAACTGCACGGCCTCCCAGCCGTGCTTGCGGGCCCCATCGATCACCTTGGGTGTATCGTCGAACAACAGCGGCGGCTCTTGCTGCGGGCCGATGCGGTGCTCGATGAAGTCGAAGAATTTCTTGTCCGGCTTCAGCACGCCGACGCGGGCGGAATAGAACATGTCCTCGAACACGTCCGAAAGCCCGAGATGGCCCCAGAGCCAGCTGGCGCGGAGATGTTCTTGGTTAGTGGCAATATACAGCCGGCAGGTGCCCGATTGCTTGAGCTGGCGGACCACGGCGAGCAATGGCTCATTGAGCACGCTGTCCTGGCGCAGCCAGTAATGGGCAAAGGCGAGCGGCGAGCCGCGATAGCCGAGAGCGGGGAGGCGGCGCTCCAGCGCCTCGATAAGCGACATCTCACCGATGATGACCTTCTTCATGAAGATGTCGAAGGTGAATTCCTGCCGGAACCTGTCGGGGTCGATGCCCATGTCGGCCAGCATGTTGGCATCCCAGGCCCGGACACGGGCGGGATTGGCGTGGTGGCCATGGACCAAAACACCGTCGACATCGAAGATGACGGCGCGAGGCACAGGGGCAATTATTCCGGCGCGCTGGTTTGCAGAGCCAAGGCGTGCAAGGCGCCACCCATATCCCCCTGCAGCGCCGCATAGACGATCTGGTGTTGCTGCACCCGGGTTTTGCCGCGAAAACTTTCGGAAATGACGGTGGCGGCCCAGTGATCGCCATCTCCGGCCAGGTCGCGGATTTCGATTGTTGCATCGGGCAGGGCAGCCTTGATGCGCCGTTCGATCTCGTTGGCTTCCATTGCCATGACTGACCTCAAATCGTGTTGTGACGCACAAACCGCGTCAGCTTGATATGGCATGGCGAGGGTGCCGCTTCAATACTTTGAGGGCCTATTGGGCGGGAGGAGGCGACACCGGGGTCGCTCCAACGCAGCAATCTGCATCGGCGCGGGTCGAAAAATTGGCAATGATGAAATCGACCAGCGGTCGCGCCTGGGCCGCCTGCGCGGTGGCAAACAAACAATCCAAAACATATCCGCGGCCGCTATCGACGGTTTCGGTGTGTACTATGGTGAGGGGCATCCCCATCGGCGAGCCCGTGCTGGTGGCCTCATATTGCAGTGCGGGGCCGCTTTGGTAACCAATTGTTCCCGCTGCGCTGATGGCAAAACCAGGGAACTGCTCGGTCCAGCCGCTGGCGATCGCGGCCTTATCCAGCCCTGCCAACGCCCCATCGGGGGTCCATCCAGCGTCGTCGGCCGGAACAATGCTCAAATCGCATTGCAAGGGCGCCTGGGTGTGATTGATGGTCAGGGGCTGACCGGCGCCACCGCTGGCGACCATGCCCGCGGGATAAATCACCGTGTAGGGCTCGTCCGGCAGGATGGAGCGGGAGACATTGACGCTCTGGGCCATGACCATTGAGGGCAGTGACAACAGGGTGACGAGGCAACCGACCAAGCTTTTGCGATGGATCATGGTGAGGCTCCGGTTCGGCGATACAAGATGAGTAGCACCGAAGTTCACAACGCCCGAACAACGGCAATGATATGGCAGGCTGCGGATCCTGCCGCTGCGATGCGGTCCGGAAAAAGTAAACCCGCGTGGCCGGTGACGCGGTAGCGCTCAATCGGCGATGCAGCTGGGGTAAGGCGGTAACTCACCTTCAACACGGTCGCAGATTTCGGCGCTGGCGATCAATGCTGCGACCCGTGGCTGCCAATGCTGCTCGTCATAGGGCACAGCGCCGGCGGAAACGTCGAACCGTTCGGCCCATTGCAAGGAGTAAAGATCGCGGGCGCCGGCCATAAACAGAATGACAGCTGCCTCAGTCACCGGGCCGCCGTCAGCAAGAACCGGGCAACCGAGATAGGCCAGAAATACCCCAGTCGCCCCTTTGATTGCTGGAGGGGTCAACTGGACGGCGGAAAACGTGTCGGGACAGGCTTGCGCATAACCAGACGCCAGATTTTCGGCATAGGCGACCACGTCTGCAGCAGGATCAGCGGTGACCTTGCCCTTCAAGCCCGTCATGGTCAGCATCTGGGTCCAATTGTTCACGCTTTCGCCGGCGAGGACCGCTTCGTTTATGTAAAAATCGTCTTTTGTTTGCTCAAAGGCCTGCACGAAACCATCTGGCAGCGTCATCGTGATCAGTTGGGAAAACACCGGCGCAATGACGGTGACATCTTCGGCGTAAGCCGGTGTTATCATCAGTAAGGCTGCGACAAAGGGTGCGTAGCGGGCCATGGTGGTTCTCCGTTCGGCGCAGTCTACTCAAATCAGCGTCCGAAACAATCGCGTTTTGGCGGGCCGATAGTCGTCCCGCAAGGCAATGCCAGGGTATTTGATTGCGGCCCGAGCGACAAACACTGCACAGGCTCGAACGATTACTCGTTGGCCATAAAGGCGGGGAACCAGCTCTCATGTGCGGCTTTGAGATCTGCAACCGGCACCGGCCGGGCATCGCCCAGAACCAGATGTGTTCCCCCGGTGGTGCCAATCCAAGGCGCGAAAATGCCAGCAGCTTCGACATCGGCCATCAAGGCAGTAAAGGCCTCGATGTTCAGTGTGCCGCGAATGGTGACGAGATAACGGCCCTGATCTTCGCCAAAGAACACGGGGATGGGATCAATTTCGGTCAGCTGGCTGACAATGGCGCCGATGCCGGAGGCCATGGCCATTTCCGCCAAACCAACGGCCAAGCCGCCATCGGATAGGTCATGGACGGCGGTGGCGGTTCCGGAGCGGATCAGCTTGCGCACGTAATCACCGACGCGACGTTCATGGGCAAGATCAACCGGGGGCGGTGGTCCGTCGCGCCGGTCATGCAGATCACGCATATAGATCGACTGGGCCAGATGAGTTCCCCAGGCGGGCGGCGCTCCAAACAACAGGATCAAGTCGCCGGCATTGGCAAAACCAATCCGCGCCATCTGGCTCCAATCTGGTAGCAGGCCAACGCCACCAATGGTGGGGGTGGGCAGAATGCCCTTGCCGTTGGTTTCGTTATAGAGCGACACATTGCCCGAAACGATGGGGAAATCCAGCGCGCGGCAGGCTTCGCCAATGCCTTTGATCGCATGAACCAATTGGCCCATAATCTCGGGGCGCTCGGGATTGCCAAAATTGAGATTGTCGGTGGCCGCGAGCGGATCGGCACCGGTGGCGGTCAAGTTGCGCCAGGCCTCAGCCACCGCTTGCTTACCGCCCTCATAGGGGTCGGCCTCGCAATAGCGGGGGTTGACGTCCGAGGTGAAGGCAAGCGCTTTGGTGGCATGACCTTCAACGCGGATGACACCGGCATCGCCGCCCGGGCGCTGCAGGGAGTTGCCTTGGATAAGCGTGTCATATTGCTCATAGACCCAGCGGCGTGAGCCAATCTGGTGGCCCCCAACCAGCTTGAGCAGGGCATCGGCGACATCGGATTGCGGAATGTCGGTTTCGGCCAGCGGCGCGGCGAGCTTGGGGACGGTCCACAGGCGATCATATTCGGGCGCTTCGTCACCCAGTTCCTTGATCGGCAGATTGGCGACTTCCTCGCCTTTCCACATGACACGGAAACGCAGATCATTTGTGGTGATACCGACAGTGGCGAAATCCAGCTCCCACTTTTCAAAGACGGCGCGGGCTTCGGCTTCCTTTTCGGGATGCAGCACCATGAGCATACGCTCCTGGCTTTCGCTCAGCATCATCTCATAGGGGGTCATCTCGGTTTCGCGAACTGGAACCATGTCCAGGTTCAACTCAACGCCAAGATCCCCCTTGGCTCCCATTTCAACCGCCGAACAGGTGAGGCCAGCGGCCCCCATGTCCTGAATGGCAATCACCGCGCCAGTGGCCATCAGTTCGAGGCAGGCTTCGAGCAGGCGTTTTTCGGTGAACGGGTCGCCGACCTGGACGGTCGGGCGTTTTTCCTCGATGTCGTCGCCAAATTCGGCGGAGGCCATGGTTGCGCCGCCAACCCCGTCACGGCCGGTCTTGGCGCCAAGATAGACCACCGGCAGGCCGACGCCTTCGGCTTTGGAATAAAAAATCTTGTCGGTATCGGCCAAGCCAGCGGCAAAAGCGTTGACCAGGATATTGCCATTGTAGCGGGCGTCAAACTCGACTTCGCCACCGACTGTGGGAACCCCGAACGCATTGCCGTAACCGCCGATGCCAGCAACGACGCCGGAGACCAGGTGACGGGTCTTTTCATGGTCTGGGGAGCCAAACCGCAAGGCGTTCATCGCCGCAACTGGGCGCGCACCCATGGTGAACACGTCGCGCAAGATGCCGCCCATGCCGGTGCCGGCGCCCTGGTAGGGCTCGATAAAGCTGGGATGGTTGTGCGATTCCATTTTGAAGACGATGGCCTGTCCGTCGCCGATATCGACGACGCCAGCGTTTTCACCGGGGCCCTGAATGACCTTTGGACCCGAGGTTGGCAGGGTCTTCAGCCATTTCTTGGAGGATTTGTACGAGCAGTGTTCGTTCCACATCGCTGAAAAAATGCCCAACTCGGTATAGGTGGGCTGGCGACCGATCAAGGCGACGATCTTGGCGAATTCGTCCGGCTTGAGGCCATGGTCGGCAACGAGCTTGGGGGTTATGGCGATGTGGTTCTGGTAGGTCATGCGGTGGCGTTTCCGTAGGAAGGGCCGGGTCTTGCGGCGGCGGTTCGGTCGACCAGAATTCGGTTGGCGCCTAAACTAGGCAACCAGTTCAAGCAGCCCGGAGAACAGCGCGCGACCGTCGGTTCCGCCATGGGCGGCCTCGATCAGGTTTTCCGGATGGGGCATCAGGCCAAGGACGTTTTTTTGTTCGTTCAGAATCCCGGCGATGTCGTTGATCGAGCCATTTGGATTGGTGCCCTGGGCATACCGGAAGGCCACGCGACCGTCACCTTCGAGGCGCGAAATGGTGGCCGCATCGGCAAAGTAATTGCCATCATGATGGGCGACCGGGCAGCGGATGATCTGGCCGGCGCTATAGCCGCGCGTGAACGCAGTTTGCGCATTGGTGACTTCGAGCATGACCTCGCGGCAAACAAACTTTAGCGACATGTTGCGCATCAAAGCGCCAGGTAGCAGGCCTGCCTCGATCAAGATCTGAAAGCCGTTGCAAACGCCGAGCACTTTGACGCCGCGCGCAGCATTGGCGCGGACCTTGTCCATGATCGGCGAGCGGGCGGCGATGGCGCCACAGCGCAGGTAATCACCGTAGGAAAAACCGCCGGGAATGACGATCAGATCAACATCGGGAATATCGGCGTCCTGATGCCAGACGACGGCCGGCGCAGTGCCGGAAATCTTGGTCAGCGCCGCAATCATGTCACGGTCGCGGTTCAGGCCGGGGAAGACGATGACAGCGGATTTCATCGACTGGTCCTCGTGAGGGAAATGGACGAGGCCCTTTTCAAGACTCCCAGATCAAAAGGCAAGGGGCAGTTGGAATTATTCAGCAGGTGATCGCGAAACCCGGCCATGCGTCTGACGCGCGCCGGGTGTGCCGGGGATGTGGGCCCATGCTGGACGCTCGAACAGGAAACTGCCGAACCCGGTGCGTTGGACCAGGCCATAGAGCACCAGGGGTAAGAGCACTGCAGCGGCCATGACGGTGACACTGACAATGCTGGTGTCATCGAGGCCGATTTTGAGCAGGAGCGTGCGGACAACGCCCATTGGCAGGGCAAAGGCCAGATAGACCACGATCGACTTAGAACCGAGCCAGCGCAGCCAGTCCATGAAGGCCAGCTGCGTCAACAGGGTGGCCAGCACGCAGAGGGCGGCGGTGCCAGCCAAAGCGAGCACCAGGCGCAGACCGGGCGTTGCGGCCAGGCCCATTTCGACATGACCAGGCAAAACAGAAAAGCCCGGTGAAAACACCAGCGCCCCATTGATGAGCGCCCAGGCGCCGAGGCCAAGGAGCGCAAGAATGGTGTGGTTTTCCACCCATGAGGCCAGTTTGAACATCAGCGGAGCCAGCGCATAGCCGGCATAGAAATAGACGAAATAGGCCGCGAACTCATCAACGATGCTGACGCCGATATGGACCGACGACATCTGCAAGATGGCGCCAACGCCCAGGGCCGCCCAATGGGGCACCCGCAGCTCATAGAGCAATTTGGCGGCAGCACTGAGCACGGCCAGCATATAGATGAACCACAATACCCCATAGGGCTCGACGACGGCCAAAGCCAGGCTGCTCAACGCCGCACCAGGGTCGCCAGCGCCGAGACCGACTTTGAACATGATGTGGATCAGCGCCCAAACGGCGTAGAAATACAGGTAGTGCACCACCCGCCGATCGGCGAATGGCTTGGTGTCGCGCATAATCACATATGACAGGAACAGGCCCGATATGGCGAAGAATTCCGGCATCCGGAACGGCGTGGCAAAGGCAATGATCCAGTGCAGCACCCCGGTGCCGCCAGTTTGCTCGCCAACGCCATAGGCGGAGTGCATCATCACGACCAGCAGAATTGACAGGCCCTTGGCCATGTCGACCCAATTGAGACGCTGCGCTTGGCTTGCCATTGGAACCACTCCGTTAACGAAGTGTTACCATAGCCTATCCGGTCCCAGAGCTCAGCAATGCACTGAGTCTAGACTTAAGCAACGTCGTTAATGCAGAAAGTTTTAGCGAATTGGCCGAGGCCGAGAGCCTAAACCGGAACTGAAGCGTAGGCGGCAAATATCAGGCCGAGCGTGGCGAAGAACATGACGGACAGCGAGATTGATTTGAGCATAGTCGTGTGGTCCTGCGCGATCGGGCGACGCGCCAATAAGTATGACGGAAGGGCGTTAATTAGAGATTTCGATCGCGTAGTTTTCGATCACGGTGTTGGCGAGAAGCTTGTCGCACATCGCCGTCACCTGAGCCCGAGCAGAAGTTTCATCGGTGTGGTCAAGCACCAAGTCAAAGACCTTGCCCTGGCGCACGGCGCTGACCCCACCAAGACCAAGGCTCTTGAGGGAGCCTTCAATGGCCTGACCCTGGGGATCCAATACGCCAGCTTTCAGGGTGACAGTAACGCGGGCTTTCATCGATATTCCTTGGGCAGATAATTACTGAACGAGGCGCGGACCGGTGGTCAGTGCGTTGTCGGTTTCAACCAGTATGCCAAGACGTTGGGCAACTTCGCGGTAGGCATCAACCAAGCCACCAAGATTTTGCCGAAAGCGATCCTTGTCCAGCTTGTTGCGGGTCTTGATGTCCCACAACCGGCAGGAGTCGGGGGAAATTTCATCCGCCAGAACGATGCGCATCATGTCGCCTTCGTAGAGGCGTCCACATTCGATCTTGAAGTCGACCAATTGAATGCCGACGCCCATGAACAGGCCCGACAGAAAATCATTGACCCGAATGGCCAGGCTCATGATGTCATCGAGTTCGGCAGGGGTCGCCCAACCAAAGGCGGTGATGTGCTCTTCACTGACCATCGGGTCGTGGAGCGCATCGTCCTTGTAGCAAAATTCGATAATCGAGCGCGGCAATTGGGTGCCTTCTTCAAGCCCCAAGCGCTTAACCAATGATCCGGCCGCTATATTGCGCACGATGATCTCGAGCGGGATGATCTCAACTTCCTTGATCAACTGCTCGCGCATGTTGATGCGCTTGAGGAAATGAGTCGGAATGCCAAGGCCATTCAGCTTGGTGAAAACGAACTCCGAGATTCGGTTGTTCAGGACACCCTTGCCGTCCAGAACTTCATGACGCGCGCCGTCGCCGGCGGTGGTGTCGTCCTTGAAATACTGAACCAAAGTGCCGGGCTCTGGGCCTTCATACAGAATCTTGGCTTTGCCTTCATAGATTTTGCGTCGACGGTTCATGAGGTTTCTGCCGTTTATCGATGAAGGGAAGATGATGGAAATTTGGCCGCTTCATGCGCCAGAATGGCACAAAAATGCAAGCCCTTTCGCATCAATACCGACGCCGGTCAGACATGCGACGGGCTGTCACCGTTGATTTGACCGGCGCAAACCCTTATGTGCAAAGGCAACACGCCAAAAGGCGGCAACCCAAGCCAAGGGGCAGGACAATGTCTGGATTCGACGATCGCAAGAAGGGCCAGGAAGCCAAGTTCGCGCTGGACGCGGAACAGAAATTCCGCGCCGAAGCACGCCGCAACAAACTGCTCGGCTTGTGGGCCGCAGAACTGCTGGGGCTGCATGGAGATGACGCGGTTGCCTATGCGAGCGAAGTCGTGGCTGCGGACTTTGAAGAAGCGGGCGATGAAGATGTTTTCCGCAAAGTTGCTGGTGACTTCAAGGCCAAGGGCATAGCCATCGACGACGCCACAGTGCATCAGAAAATGGTCGAACTGACGGGCGTCGCCCAACACCAGATTCATACCGAAAGCTGATTCGGTATTCCGCGCGGTTGTCGCGATTGGCGTCGGAAGAGTCAGAATAGAAAAAGAGCCGGTCTTGCGACCGGCTCTTTTGGTTTATTCGGCTGCCTGGGCGCGGGCAGTGGAGGCATTTAGGGCCTGATCGAGATCGGCCAGAATGTCGTCAATGTGCTCGATGCCAATGGATAGGCGGACATAGCCGGGGGTGACGCCGGCCGAGAGCTGCTCGGCGGGGCTGAGTTGGGAGTGCGTCGTGGTGGCCGGATGGATGGCCAGCGAGCGGGCGTCGCCGATATTGGCGGCGTGATAGAGCAGCTTCAGCGAATCGATGAAGCGGGCGCCGGCATCGCGACCCCCCGACAATTCAAACCCGATCAGGGCGCCATAGCCGCGTTTGAGGTATTTGTCGGCATTGGCGCGCTGTTTGCCGGTCTGCAGGGACGGGTGGGTGACCGATACGATTTCGGGCCGTTTCTGCAACCAGGCGGCGACCTTTTGGGCATTTTCAAAATGACGGTCGACACGCAGCGCCAGGGTTTCCAGGCCCTGAATGGTGAGGAAGGCGTTGAACGGCGACAAAGCCGCGCCATGCGTGCGCAACAGCGTCGTGCGGGCCTTGAGGATGTAGGCGACGGGACCCAATGGCTTGGCGGCCTCAACCCAGATTGCGCCGTGATAGGCCTGATCCGGTTGGTTCAGCAGTGGCTGCCGCGCTGGATGAGCGGCCCAGTCAAAATTGCCACCATCGACAATCAGACCACCGATGGAGGTGCCGTGACCACCAAGATATTTGGTCGAGGAGTAAACGACCACGGCTGCGCCATGCTCGAACGGGCGAGCGGTCAGAGGGGCTGCGGTGTTATCGACGATTAGGGGTATGCCGAACGAACGTCCGATCGCGGCAATTTCGGCAATCGGCAGCACGCTCAGCTTTGGGTTCGGCAGGGTCTCGGCATAATAGGCGCGGGTCTTGTCGTCGGTGGCGCGACGGAAGTTTTCCGGATCCGCTGGATCGACAAAGCGCACCTCGATGCCGGCCTCGCGGAACGTATTCTTGAACAGATTGTAGCTGCCGCCATACAGATCGGTCGAAGCCACGATATTGTCGCCAACAATGGCCAGGTTTTGCACCGAATAGGCGGTGGCCGACTGGCCCGACGCGACGGCGAGGGCCGCAACGCCGCCTTCAAGCGCGGCGACGCGCTTTTCCAAGACGTCGGTCGTTGGATTGCCCAGACGCGTGTAGATATTGCCCAGCCGGGTCAGGCTGAACAAATCGGCAGCGTGCTGGCTATCGTCGAACTGGAACGACGTCGTCTGATAAATCGGCACGGCAACGGAGCCGGTGGCCGGGTCTGAGCGCCAGCCAGCGTGCAGGCCTTGGGTTTCGGGATGCTTTGAATCGACCATCTATGTTCTCCTCGCGGACGCAATAATCCTGAGCTGAACTTTAGAAAAACCGACCAGTTGGCGCGAGGCTTATTCTACCAAAGTCGGTCACGAGAGACAAAAAATCATGCGGACAAGCCGCTAACGGTAGAAAAAGCCACGGCAGCTAACAAACGTCAGGCCTTTAACCGCTGCATCATGCGGGTGAACATCAACAGGCCCTCGGGCCAGGGGCCATGACCCGACGCGGTGTTGATGTGGTCAGCCTCACCAGCTGAATGAAAATCGGAACCCCAGCAATTGGCAAATTCAACGGCCCGTTCCAGACTGACATAGGGATCATTGGACGATGCCACCAGCATGGAGGGGAAGGGCAGGGGATCGCGGGGGATAGGCCCAAAGGCGCGGGCTATCTCGGGAACGTTGGGGTTGAGTTCAACGTCGGAGGGAGCGACCAAAAAGGCGGCGCGGACTTTGGTGTCAACGAGCCGCAGCGCCGTGTGAGCGACCGCGGTGACGGCGAGGGAATGGGCAATAAGCACGACCGGGCGGGTTGCCATCAGAATTGCGTGTTCGATGTTTTCGACCCAATCGCCCAATAAAGGCTCGGTCCAGTTCGCCTGCTGGACAATCGTGGCGTTCGGCAATCGCCCTGCCCAACGGTTTTGCCAGTGGCCTGGCCCGGAATTGCCGAGACCCGGTAAAATCAAAAACTCGGCTTCGACGATTTTCACGACCGGTTCGTCCTTGGGCGCATAAAGGCGCTCATCGGCTGGATCATGCCAATGTGGTGGTAAAACCCTTCGGCGCCGGGCTTGGACAACAAAACGATAGCAACGCCGTCTCCGAGGATGGCGGCCGCCTTGTCCATCAGAGTCTTGCCGATGCCCTGGCCTTGGTGGGATTCCGCAACGGCCAGATCGACGCAATAGCAGACCCAGTGCCAATCGGTTACGCCGCGGAAGACGCCGATTAGCGTGCCATCCGGGTCACGGGCCGTGACCACCAGCGGAGAGCTTTCGATGTAGGCCTGGACCCGCTCTGGATTGCCGAGCGGCCGAGCGGCGCCAAGCGTCGACTGGCTGACGCAGGCGATGTATTCTTCAGCGGTGAGGCCGGTTTCCTGGGCGCAGATGATGGTCATTGTGCTTGACCAAACACTCGATCAAAGATCGTGTCGACATGTTTTAAGTGATGGGCATCATCGAACATGGCGTCGATTTGTGCATCATCCAGAGTCACTTGCGGGTCGGACTTAAGGTTCTTGGCGAATTGGCCTGTGCGATCGCCATCCATCTCCCAGACTTTCATGGCATTGCGCTGGACGGCGGCATAGCTGTCTTCACGGCTATAACCAGCCTGGGTGAGCGCGAGCAGCATCCGCTGAGAATTGTGCAGGCCGCCGAGCAGGTCGAGATTGCGGCGCATGTTTCGCGGATAGACCAACAGCTTGTCGATGACGCCAGTGAGGCGGGTCAGGGCGAAATCGAGGGTAATGGTGGCGTCCGGGCCAATCATGCGTTCGACCGATGAGTGAGAGATATCGCGCTCATGCCAAAGGGCGACATTTTCAAGCGCCGGCACCACCATGCCGCGCACCAAACGGGCCAAGCCGGTCAGGTTTTCTGTGAGCACCGGATTGCGTTTATGCGGCATCGCCGATGAGCCCTTCTGGCCGGGGGAGAAAAACTCTTCGGCCTCCAGCACCTCGGTGCGCTGCAAATGGCGGATCTCGACGGCAACGCGCTCGATGGAGGAGGCTACAACGCCAAGCGTGGCAAAAAACATGGCGTGGCGGTCGCGCGGGATCACCTGGGTGGAGACCGGCTCAATGCTGAGACCGAGTTTTTCAGCAACATAGGCTTCGACCGATGGATCGATATTGGCAAAGGTGCCAATGGCGCCGGAGATGGCACAGGTGGCGATTTCGGCGCGGGCGGCAACCAGGCGGGCACGGTTGCGCGAAAACTCGGCAAAGGCTTCAGCCAGCTTGACCCCAAAAGTGGTCGGTTCGGCATGGATGCCGTGGCTGCGGCCGATGGTGATGGTGTTTTTGTGCTCGAAGGCGCGGCGCTTGAGGGCGGCCAGCAGAGCATCGATATCGGCGATCAACAGGTCAGCCGCGCGCGCCATCTGCACCGACAAAGTAGTGTCTAAAATATCGGACGAGGTCATGCCCTGATGGACGAAACGGGCCTCGGGGCCGACGATTTCGCTGAGATGGGTCAGGAAAGCGATGACGTCATGCTTGGTGGTGCGCTCGATTTCATCGATGCGGGCGACATCAAAGCCATAATCGCCAGTGGCGGCCTTGCGGGCATTCATGACATCCCAGATTTTCTGGGCTGATTCTTTGGGAACAACGCCGAGTTCGGCCAGCTTGGTGGTGGCATGGGCCTCGATTTCGAACCAGATGGCGAAGCGGGCTTCGGCCGACCAGATGGAGACCATTTCGGGGCGGGAGTAGCGCGGAATCATGGGCTTAAGCTCGCTGGTTCACAGATTGAGTCTTGGTTTAGGCACGAATTGACACGGCTGCGTTGCGGATGGCCGCAATGCGTGGGGCGTAGGTTGTGGCGTCATTGCCGCCGTAAACTGATGAGCCCGCAACCAAGACAGTGCAGCCGGTTTCGGCGATGGCGCGCGCATTTTCGGCGGTGACGCCCCCGTCAACCTCCAGGTCAATAGTGCGGTGGCCGATCAGGGCGCGGGCTTGGCGCAGTTTGTTGAGCGCCTCAGGGATGAAACTCTGGCCCCCAAAGCCGGGGTTAACCGACATGATCAGCAGCAGATCGATATCGCCGATAATGGCTTCGAGCGCCGAAACCGGGGTGCCTGGGTTGATCGAAACGCCGGCCTTTTTGCCTTCGGCTTTGATGGCTTGAATGGTGCGGTGCAAATGCGGTCCGGCCTCGGCATGGACGGTGATGATATCGGCGCCCGCTTTGGCGAAGGCCGGGATATACAGATCGACCGGGGCAATCATCAGGTGCACGTCAAATGGCTTGGTGGTCAGCTTGCGGATGGACTGAACAACCACCGGGCCAAAGCTGATATTGGGAACGAAATGGCCGTCCATGATGTCGATGTGAATATAGTCGGCCCCGGCGGCGTCGATGGCTTGGACTTCCGCGCCCAGCCGGGAGAAATCAGCGGACAGGATCGAAGGCGCGATGCGAATGGGGCGACCAGTCATGGAGCGTGCTCCGGCGGGGTTTTGGCGGTGCTGTGGCACTAGCATGGGTGGTGCGGCTTCACAATCGGGCGATGCGACGGCGCAGCGCATTGCATTGGCAGGGTGAACGGCTAAACAGGAACCGCAACGAACGGAGCGTCATCCCTTGGAGTTTTCATTGCCTGTGGTGTTTGGGGCCGGCGTGCTGAGCTTTCTCAGTCCGTGCGTGCTGCCGTTGGTGCCGCCCTATCTGACCTATATGAGTGGGGCTAGCTTTGATCAATTGCGGGCCGAGGGCACCAGTGCAGGTGCCTTGCAGCGCCGGGTGATGATCACCTCGTTGTTTTTCGTGCTGGGTTTTACCACCATATTTGTCACGCTGGGAGCGACTGCCACGGTTTTCGGGCAGCAGTTCCGCCAATTGCTGCCAGTGCTGACGCCCGTCGCCGGTCTGTTGATTATCGCGATGGGATTGCATTTTCTGGGCGTGTTTCGGATCGCGCTGCTGGATCGACAAATTCGCCATCAGGGGCCAAGTGCCGCTAGCGGACCGGTCGGCGGGTTTTTGCTCGGCCTGGCCTTTGCTATCGGGTGGACACCGTGCATTGGGCCAATTCTGGCTTCTATCCTGTCGGTGGCGGCCAGCAAGGATACGGCGCTGGAAGGCGCGACGTTATTGGGCGTCTATTCACTGGGCCTGGGCGTGCCGTTTTTTTTGGCCGGCATCGCTATTGGCCCATTCCTGACTTTTTTCAACGGCTTCCGGCGCCATCTGGCGATCGTGGAAAAGATCATGGGCGCCCTGCTGGTGGTGACCGGCTTGTTGTTTTTGACCGGCAACTTCTCCCGGATTTCCTACTGGTTCCTTGAAACGTTTCCTGCGCTCGCCAGCATCGGCTGACGCCAATAGATATTAACTCTACTGGAAGAAACTCGATGGAATCACAAAAGATTGATGCATCCTAAGCATGGCTTTACTGTTGGGTGTCACAATGCGCGCTGCGAATTGTCGGTATGAGTTGGTCGGATGACTTTTGGAGCTGCGTTGCAAACGCAACAGCTGGTCGACGCGAGCGAGGCGGTAGGGACCGCCACGCCGGGCGTTTTGATGCGCGACAAATTTAGTTTGTCCGTGACCTACACCCATGCCATCCAAGACGTCGAAGCCATCTGGCGCGGATTTGAGGCCGTCGGGGTCGAGTCGCCTGGCCAGAGTTACGACTTCATCAAGCTCTGGGTGGAACAACAGCAGATTCCGTCCAAGGACCAGATTTATGTCGTTGCCAGCCTTGATGGGGCTCCGCTGGCGCTGCTGCCGTTACACCGTAAATCAGCCTGGGGTCTGACCCGGTATTGTTGGTTTCCCGGGGCCAATGTTGGCGCCTATGCGCCGCTGCTTGACCGCACACGCTTTGCCGCCCTCTCCAAAGAGGAGCGTGTGCACCTGTGGGCGCAGCTCCTGGTGCCGATGCGGGGGGCCGATCTGGTGTATCTGCGGGCCGTGCCCGTTGCGCTTGGTGGTCATTCCGGGCTGCTAACCAGCCTTGGCACATCACTGACGTTTGATACGCTCTATCGCTCGGAATACAGCAGCTGGGCGCAATGCGACCAATTGCAGCGAAGCAAAAGTCGCCGCAAGCACGATCGCCAGCAAGGCGAGCGGCTGGAGGCGTTGGGCACTGTCGGCTTTGAACTCGTACAGCACGGCGCCGATGCCCGTTCGATCATTGATATCATGTTTTGCCAACGCTCGGCGCGCTTCAAGGCGATGGGGATTGCCGATCCGTTTGTGCGCGGCGGGTTGGTGGCGTTTTACCAAGCGGCGGCGCTGCCCGGATCCGGCGTTGATGTTCGCCTGCATGTGTTGCGCTTGAACGGCGAGGTGGTCGCGGTGCGCTACAATGTGGTGCATGGTGACCGCATGTTCTGTCTGATCTCCTCGATGAGTGAGAATTCGGCGATCCAGAATGGCTCCCCAGGCAAGCAATGCCTATTGCGGGTGATGCAAAGCGTTTTCGAGCAGGATATTGCCAGCTTTGACATGGGCGCTGGTTTCACCGACGAAAAACGGCATTGGTGCAATGCCTCGATTGAGTTGCGACAGCATTACCTGCCCTTGAATTGGCGGGGCGTGGTCGTGTGCGGTGTGCACCAGGCGGCCCAACGCGCCCGTTGTTGGGTCAAGGCAAACAAGCAGTTGCTTGCGGTTCTGCGGTGGCCCGGGCAGACCCTGCATCGGCTTACCGCAGGTCCGGGTAAAGCCAATTCAGAGCAGCTTTAGCCCGCGCAGCGATGCATGACCGGACTTTCCGATAATGATGTGGTCGTGCACGGTAATACCGAGCGGCTTGGCGATGTCGGAAATTTCCCGGGTCATCCGCACATCAGCCGATGAGGGTGCCGGATCGCCGGACGGATGGTTATGGACCAGGATTATTGCCGTGGCCGAGAGCTCCAGCGACCGGCGGATGACCTCCCGGGGGTAGACCGGGGTGTGATCGACGGTTCCGATCTGTTGGACTTCATCGGCAATCAGGCGGTTCTTTTTGTCGAGGAACAGAATGCGGAATTGTTCAACCTTTTCGAAGGCCATCTGCGAGCGGCAATAATCGATCAATTGCGACCAGGCGCCGAGCACTGGCTTTTCCAGGGGGATTTGATCGCGGCCGTAACGCTGAGCGACGGCCTGAGCGATTTTAAGATGGGTGATCGAGATTTCACCCAGGCCTTTGACTTCAGCGAGGCGCTGCGGGGTAGCCCCTAAGACCTCAGAGAAGGACCCAAATTTGGCGATGAGATCCTTGGCCAATTCCTTGGTGTCGCGCTGGGGCAGAATGATATGCAGCAGCAGTTCAAGCAGCTCATAATCCTGCAAAGCATCCCCGCCGACGCTCTTGAAGCGGTCTCGGGCGCGTTCACGGTGGCCGTGATAATGGGGCACGCCTGCGGTTTCGGAGAGGCCCCCAATCGTGGGCTTTTTATCTGACACTGCTAGGCTCGGGCCAAAAGCGGGTTGAACAAGCCGGCCGGGGACAGCGTGAACACCTCGCAGCCGGTTTCGGTAATGCCAATCGAATGCTCGCATTGTGCGGACAGGGTGCGGTCACGGGTAACGGCGGTCCAACCATCCGAGAGAATTTTGACGTGTGGACGCCCCAGATTGATCATCGGTTCGATGGTGAAGATCATGCCGGGCATGAGCCGAGGACCAGTGCCGGGCGTGCCGAAATGCATGATGTTGGGCTCGTCGTGAAACAGCCGACCGACACCATGACCGACGAAGTCGCGCACCACGCTGGTGCGTTCGGCTTCAGCATAGGCCTGGATCGCGGCGCCAATGTCACCGGTGGTATTGCCAGGCCGCGCGGCGGCCAGGCCGCGCGCGAGGCTTTCATAGGTGACCTCAATCAGACGCTCGGCCTTGCGCGAGATTTCACCAACCGGGTACATGCGGCTGCTATCGCCGTGCCAGCCATCGACAACCAATGTCAGGTCGATATTGACGATGTCACCCTCGCGCAACGCACGATCATCGGGGATGCCGTGGCATACGACGTGATTGATCGAGGTGCAAACCGAGTGCCGATAGCCTTTGTAGAACACCGTGGCCGGCACGGCGTTGTTGTCGCGAGCGAACTCATAGGCGATCCGATCAAGAGCCGCGGTGGTCACGCCGGGCTCAACCTGTGCGGTCAAGAGGTCCAGCGCTTGTGCCGTTAAGCGGCCGGCGCGACGCATACCCTCAAACCCTTCTTGACCATGTAACGGAATGGTCCCAGGGGTGCGGCGGGCCTTGGCGGATGCATCGACGTAATTGATCATTCAGGGCTCCAGGGCGGCTGCTACCAAGGTAGTCGTTGCCAGCTTGTATTGGAAGGGCTTGGCATAGTTTGTCGGTGGACCAACGCGTGCATTGCTTGACGTTGTCGGCTGGTGCAGGCATCCATTTCGGCATGTAACAACAATGGTCAAGTCATGACTTCCAAGAAAACCATCACTGCGGGCCTTTTGGTTATCGGTGACGAAATTCTGTCCGGCCGCACCAAGGACGTCAATATCGGCGCCGTTGCAGAATTTTGCACCGATCTGGGCATTGAACTGCAGCAGGTGCGGGTGGTGTCGGACGAAAACGACGAGATCATCGAAGCCGTCAACGCGCTCCGCGCCAGATATACCTATGTGTTCACCACGGGTGGGATTGGGCCCACTCATGACGACATCACCGCCGAGGCGATGGCAAAAGCCTTTGGCGTGGCTCTGCCGATCCACGCCGAGGCGCGGGCGATGTTGGAGGCACGATGGAAACAGCAGGGTACCGAGGTCAACGAAGCCCGCCTTCGGATGGCTCGAATTCCGGAGGGGGCCGACTTGATCGTCAATTCGGTCAGCGCGGCACCGGGCTTTCGCATCGGCAATGTGCATGTCATGGCCGGCGTTCCGATCATCATGCGGGCCATGCTGGAGGCCATCGCACCGACGCTGCAGACCGGCAAGAAAATGACGTCCGTGACGGTCCGAGCAGCGGTGGGCGAGGGCAGTATTGGCGGTCCTCTGGCGGCGTTGCAGACGATTTATCCTGAAGTAAAGATGGGCAGTTACCCGCAAATGGGAATGGGACGGGTGCTGACCGAGCTGGTTTTGCGCAGCTCGGACATGGCGCTTTTGCAGGAAGCGGCGGGAAAAGTGCGGGACATGGTGGCGCTGGCCCATGAAAAGGCTGGTGTCGCGCTGCCGGAACAGCCTTAATAACGCCGGGCCTATTGGCACATTGAACTGGGTTTGATAGGTCGCGCCAGGGCGAAGGCGCCGCGCGACGCAAGGAGCTGTTAGATTGAATAATCCCAACCAGAAATCGTTTCCCGTGAGCTGGGACCAGTTCCATCGCGACAGCAGGGCCCTGGCCTGGCGCCTGACAGGCATGGGCAGTTTTGACGCCGTTGTCGCCATCGCCCGCGGTGGTCTCGTTCCCGCGACAATTGTCGCCCGGGAGCTCAATATAAGGGTGGTCGAGACTGTTGCGGTCAAATCCTATGACCACCAGAACCAGGGCCAGGTCAAAGTCCTAAAACCGATTTCACCACAGATCCTGGAGATGTCCAAAACCGGCGGCCGGGTGCTGATTGTTGACGATCTCGTCGACACTGGCGCAACCGCAAGGGCTGTGCGGGATATGCTGCCTGGCGCTCATTTTGCCA
This sequence comes from Devosia equisanguinis, assembly GCA_943372435.1. GTDB lineage: Bacteria > Pseudomonadota > Alphaproteobacteria > Rhizobiales > Devosiaceae > Devosia > Devosia equisanguinis_A. The sequence continues at coordinate 459,920 of CALRYQ010000001.1, read as the reverse complement.
CCGTCTATGCCAAGCCGATGGGGCGTGAACTTGTCGACACGTTCATCACCGAAGTGAGCCAGGACACCTGGATTTTCTTCCCATGGGATTTGGACGTCGCCTATGCCGCCCCGATTGGCGGGGGCACCGACTAGAAACGAGCGCTGTTCACTTACTGCACTGCCACCGGATGATGCGGCAGGCATTGTCGTGGGGACGGCAATTGGCCAGAGCGGCGGCTTCTGCCGACGCGCGGCTATTACCCCAATTGGAGCCCCATCCGCCATGCGGGCCAACGGCGAGCGCCCCGCAAGCGTCGTGGAAGTATACAACGATCCGGCAATCGGACGCGTGATCATCGCAGTAAGCCAAGGCGTTGGACTCGGCCGCGGGCTTGGTCGAATAATTGCTGGTATAACCAAGCGCGTGGGTTTCGGGCGAGTAGGCAATCGCGCCCCATTCCGCTCCGAAGACAGCACCTGTCACTGTCATCACGAGTGCGGCTGCAAGGACAAAACTTTTCATGTCACCCTCCCATTCCCATAGCAAAGTCTAGATAGTGCCGGAGCGCATTGCGAGGGGCTTGTGGCTGCAAGTGGGTGAATTCTGCATAGGTGCGGTTGCCTGCCAAGGGAAGCTGTGACAAACGACTGTCTGGCGACGCGGGCGTGGTGGAATGGTAGACACACAGGACTTAAAATCCTGAGAGGGTATCCTCGTGCGGGTTCGAGTCCCGCCGCCCGCACCAACAAAAGGGGCCAAAGGTATGTTCCAACAGATTAAAACCGGCATCGCGCCCTCATCGTCGCCGGTGAGCGACGCGGTCAAAGTAGGTAAGCAGGTTTGGCTGGTTGCCATTGCCGAGGACCCGGCGACGGGCGAGATCGTCGGTGGCGGGATCGAAGAGCAGACGCGACGGACCATCAAGAACCTCGAGATCGCAATTACCGCTGCTGGTGGTACGCTGGCCGATCTGGTGCAGGTGCAGGTGTTCCTCATCGACCGCGCCGATGCCAAGGGCATGAACACGGTCTATGCCGAGTTCTTCCGCGCACCCTATCCGGTGCGGGCCACAGTGGTGGTCAAGGAATTGCTGGCTGATGGATTGCGGGTTGAAATGCTGGCGACGGCGATGCTGGAGTAAACGATGCTGCTAAAGCGCGAATTGCTCGAGGAGATCAAGGCCGGCAAGGTTGATGTGGTGTTCCGGCGCTGGAGCCGCCCGACCGTGAAAGCGGGTGGTACGCTCAAAACCAAGGTCGGGCTGTTGTCGGTCAAGTCCATGGACTTGATGAGCCCGCATGATGTTGGCGATGCGGATGCCAGGCGGGCTGGTTTTGCCGATGTCGCCGCCTTCCACCGCTGGTTGGATACCATGAAGGCCGGGGAATATTTTCACCGGATCGAGTTGGGCTATATCGGCTAGCCTAAATCAGAACGGGCAGGGCACCACGAAATTGCAGACCTCGCCCGTGGTGGGGTGGACAAAGCCCAATTGCTCGGCGTGCAATTGCAGGCGATCCGCTGCGGCAAGGGCTGCCGGATCGGCGTAAAACACATCCCCTAGAATCACATGGCCGATTGATTTCATGTGAACCCGCAATTGATGGGTTCGACCCGTCAGCGGGTGAAGTCGAACACGCGTGATGCCAGGTTCACGCGCGATCACAAACCATTCCGTTTGCGCCGGACGGCCGTTTTCATAGTCGACACGCTGGCGGGGCTTGTTGTCCCAGTCGGTGGCAAGCGGCAGGTCAATCAGGCCGCTTTCGGCCTCCATATCGCCCCAGACGCGGGCAACGTAGCTTTTGGTGGTGGTGCGTTTTTCAAACTGCATCCCGATGCGGCCATGGGCCCGCTTGTTGAGCGCCATGACCATGACACCGGAGGTGTCCTTGTCGAGCCGATGACACATGCCCGCCGTTGGGTATTGACGTCGGGCGCGGTATTCGAGGCAATCCCACAGGGAGGGATCCCTGCCGGAGACGCTGAGCAGGCCGCTGGGCTTGTTGAGCACCAGGATATCGTCATCGACATAAACGACGCTGAGATACGGTTCCAGCGGCGGAAAATAGTTCAGCAATGTTGGCATTGGTCCGGGCATGGGCGCTCCTAGCAGGTCTTGGAGCGCAAAAACAGGTGATGCTGTGGTGCAATGCCATTGTGCTATCGACAAACTTGCCCAATGTATTGAGCCAATACCGGGGGGACGCAGCATGTGGGATTTTTCGATTAGCCGAGCATTGGGCATGATGGTCAAGACCATCCCGTTCCTTGCGTTCAGAGTCATTGTCTATTTCGGCATGGCCCTTGCCTATGTGCTGGTTACCGGCGTCGGCGCGGGCCTCGGCTGGGGCGTCGGGCTCTTTGGCGATGAAGAATTCCGGTTGAGCGCAATGTTCTGGGGCGGCGCAGCGGGCTTTTTGACCACAGCGGGTGTGCTTTATTTCCTGCGCGAATATGTCCTATACATCGTGAAGGCCGGGCATATCGCGGTGCTGGTCGAGCTCATGGACGGGCGACCGATTCCGGCCGGGCGGGCCCAGATCGAATATGCCGGGACGGTGGTGAAAGCCCGGTTTGCCGAGGCCAATGTGCTGTTTGCGATCGACCAATTGGTCAAAGGCATCCTGCGGGCCATCACTGGCCTGGTTGAGGGGGTGGCGGCGTTTATCCCAATTCCCGGCCTTCAACAGTTCGTTGGCCTGGTCCGGGCGTTTCTGCGGATCGCCGTCGGCCTGGTGGATGAGGTGATCCTGGCCTATGCCATTCGCACAAAAAGCACCAATCCGTGGGCTTCGGCCCGTACGGCGCTGGTGCTTTATGGGCAGAACTACCAGGTGATGCTCAAAAATGCCGCCTGGCTGACGCTGTTTACCTACGGTCTATCGCTGTTGGTATTTCTGGTGATGCTGGCGCCGGCAGCGGGCATCGCATTCCTGATTCCAGGGGGTTGGTCGGCAGGCGGGTTTGTATTTGCCGTCATTTTTGCCTGGGCGGTCAAGGCGGCGGTGATCGAGCCATTCGCTATCGCCTGCATGATGGAAGTCTATTTCAAGACCATCGAAGGGCAGGAGCCAAACGCCGAATGGGACGCTCGATTGCTGTCAACGTCCAAAAAATTTGGCAAGTTGCGGGATCACGCTGCCGCCTGGATCGGGTATAGCGGCAAGGCTGAGGGCCCCGAACACTGAGCCTACTCGGCTGCGATGTCTGATGTGTCAGCGAGCCTGGCCTTGAGGCGATTAAGCTGTTGGGCTGCGTGGACCAGCAACGCTTGGCGTACCTGAGCTGGGGACCAATCCGCACCGGCCTCGGCACGAACCTTCAGGTCAAGCGGATAGGCGCTGTCACTGCCGAGAAAAGTTTCCTCGATCTTGACGCGAACCATGCCTGTGTACCGACCTGCAAAGGTCGGATGAGGGCCGTAGTCCAGCAATTGGCACTCTTTGACCACGAAAGACATTCTATTTTCTGGCCCCGGGCTCGCCGCCGCATTCCCCCACCCATTAGGCGATTCGTGCCCGATTTGCACAAGGGCATGTTGGGAAGTTTTGCACACCTGCGTGATATGGAGCGGTCGCGATCACGCAACCGTGAGAAATCTGTTGGCCCTGGGTTGATTGCGCAAATTTCGCACCGATATCGGCGGGGGTGATCATTTTGATCACAATCGAGGGGAAAGACATGCAGGGAACGCGGACATGGCCAAAAACCCTTGGGTTTTGGACGATAGCAGTGCTGGCGGTGTTGGTGAGTCTGATCTCATTCCGCTTTTTGAGCTTCAACCCCGTTGTTTTGACGGAGGCGTTGCGGGCAAACCTACTCGACCACCCCATCCCCTTTTATGTCCATACCACTTTGGCTCCGCTCGCCTTGCTGCTTGGGATATGGCAATTCCTGCCAAAATCGCGGCGTAGCCCTTACCATCGCTGGGCTGGGCGAGCCTATGTCTTGAGTTGTCTGGTCTCCGCCGTCGCCGGCTTTTTCGTCGCATTTACCACCGCAATGGGAATGGCAGCGGGTTGGGGTTTTGTCATCCTGGCGGTGCTGTGGTTTGGCGCGACGCTGATGGGTTATCTTAAAGGGCGAGCGCGGGATCTTGTGGCACATCGGCGTTGGATGATGCGGAGTTTTGCGCTGACCTGTGCAGCGATTACGCTGCGGCTGATCCTGGCGATCGGCGACGCCAGCGGCTTCGATTTCCAGCCGACATATATCTTCGCCGCTTGGGCTTGCTGGATTATCAATTTGAGCATTATTGAGCTGCTGATCCGCCGTATTGATGCTCGGCCGATCCCTGCACAAGCTATTGCCAGCGCTTGAATGACTTGAGGTGCGGCAGTGCTTTGACAACAGCGATTGTCAGCTTCTCCACCGGGTCCGTAACCGACAAAGCCAGGACGTTTTCACTGACTGGGTCGGGGGATTCGAGAGCGGCAAACTGGCTATCGAGCAGGCTTGTCGGCATGAAATGGTGCTGCCGCTCGGCCATCCGTGCGGCGATGGTGTCGCGATCACCATCCAGAAAGACGAACAGGATGGGCTCACCGGCGTTCAGGGCTAAATAGTCACGGTACGAGCGCTTGAGGGCGGAGCAGGCACCAATTGCTGCGCCTTTTTTGTCGGCGGCTCCATGCAGGGATTGGGCCAAATTGGCGAGCCAGGCCCAGCGATCGTCATCAGTCAATGGGGTCCCGGCGCGCATTTTTTCAATGTTCGCAGGGGAGTGATAGCTGTCGCCATCCAGAAACGGCACATGTAGGCGGCGGGCTATTGAGTGGCCGAGCGTGGTTTTCCCCGAGGACGCCACCCCCATGACAATGATGAGGCGAGCCGGGACCAGCTCAGAGCGTGGCTGTGAGGGCGCCATCGACATAGAGTATGTGTCCATTGACGAATTTTGAGGCCTCGGAGGCCAGAAAAATTGCGGCGCCGCCAAGCTCTTCGACCTGACCCCAACGACCCATTGGTGTTCGCGCTTCGAGCCATGTGGTGAACTTGGCGTCACTGACAAGGGCATCGTTGAGTTCAGTGGCAAAATAGCCAGGGGCGATGCCGTTGACGTTGAGCCCGTGTTTGGCCCAATCCACCGCCATGCCGCGCGTGAGATTGGCAACGGCCGCTTTGCTGGCAGCATAGGGGGCGACGGAGGGGCGCGACAGCGCAGACATCAGCGAACAAATATTGATGATCTTGCCAGTGCCACGGGCGATCATGTGGCGCGAGACCGCCTGACTGACATTGAACACCGAGGTGACATTGGTGGTCAGGAGTTGATCAAATTTCTCGGGCGGAAAGGCTTCAAGAGCGCTGCGAAACTGGATGCCGGCGTTGTTCACCAGGATGTTGATCGGCCCAATTGTGTGTTCGCAATAGCTGATGGCTTCGTTGACACTGTCGCGGCTGGTCACATCAAATGCCAAGGCCGCCACATCTGCGCCGGTGGCTGACAGGTCTTTGGCTGCAGAACCAAGCGCTGCGCCGTCGCGGCCATTGAGGATAATGCTGGCGCCAGCGCCAGCAAAGGCGGTGGCAATGGCCAAGCCGATGCCGCGACTTGACCCGGTAATCAAGGCACGTTTGCCCGCAAGGCTGAACTGGGAAAGCGAACTCAAAATCAGTCTCCGATTGCGGCTGCACCCTAAGCCGCACGAACCCGCAGGGGCAAGCACTCCGTGCGGCATTCAATCGCCACAATCCGTCAAAAATGACGCGGATGCTACTTCCGTCTAAGGCTGGTTTGTGGTCAGGTCGCCCCGCCCCCTGGAGACGGATCCGGGCGGTTGATACTCGAGTGATCCCAAGAAGGAATTCGGCATGGCGATGGCAGATATTGGACTGATTGGCTTGGCAGTGATGGGGTCAAACCTGGCGCTGAATATTGCCGAAAAAGGTTACACCATCGCCGTCCACAACCGTTCATCTGCCAAGATCGACGACTTTGTCGTGGTCGCCGGGTCGCAGGGACTGGCTGACAAAATCATTGCCAAGGCGGATCTGATCGAGTTCGTGAACGCGGTGAAGCGTCCGCGCTCAATCATCATCATGGTCAAAGCGGGCGCACCGGTTGATGAAATGATCGAGTTGCTGCTACCGCATCTGGAGCAGGGCGACGCGATCATCGAGTGTGGTAATTCGCTGTTTACCGATACACAGCGACGGTTCGATTACCTTAAACCAAAGGGCATTGGCTATCTGGGTGCAGGGGTTTCCGGCGGCGAAGAAGGGGCACGGCACGGCCCATCGATCATGGTGGGCGGCTCCAAGGAACAGTGGCACAATGCAGAGGCGGTCCTGACCGCTATTGCGGCACAATTTGGCGGCGAGAGTTGCTGCGCCTATCTGGGTGAGGGCGGTGCCGGGCACTTCGTCAAGACCATTCACAACGGCATCGAATATGGCGACATGCAGATGATCGCCGAAGTTTATGGCGTGATGCGCGATGGTTTGGGCATGAATCCAACCGCTTGCGCTGAAGTCTTCAAGGAATGGAATAAGGGTGCGCTCAATTCGTATTTGATCGAGATTACCGGGCATGTGCTGGCGGCCGTCGATGGGCCCACCGGCCGGCCGCTGGTCGAACTCATTCTCGATAAGGCCGGACAAAAGGGCACCGGCGTCTGGTCGGCTATTGCCGCCCAACAGATGGGCGTGCCCGCCACGGCAATTGAAGGAGCCGTCGCTGCCCGATCGATTTCTGCACGCAAGGACGAGCGGGTTGCGGCGGAGGCCATTTATGGCCAGCGCAACACCAAAAATGCCGATGTTACCTTGGCTGACCTTGAAAAGGCATTGCTGGCGGGCAAGATTGTCTCCTACGCGCAGGGTTTTGCTGTCATTGCCAAAGCGTCGGATGAAAATGGCTGGGCATTGCCCCTGTCCACGATTGCCAAGATATGGCGGGCTGGATGCATTATCCGATCGCGGTTTCTCGACCAGATGGCCGCAGCCTATGCAAAGGGCGGCAATACCAATTTGCTGGTGGTGCCGGACTTTGTCGCCCTGATGAAGGATAGCCACCCCGCATTGCGCAAAGTCGTTGCGGCCGGCGCGGTCGGAGAGTTCCCGCTGGTATGCCTGTCAGCGGCGCTCAGCTATTTCGACAGCTATCGGCAGGCTAATGGGACGGCGAACTTGATCCAGGGACAGCGCGATTTCTTCGGCGCGCACGGCTTTGAAATTGTTGGTCGAGGAACCGATCTGCATGGAACCTGGCCGTCGACGCTGGGCAAGTGATCGGTCGCCAGGGGTCTCGGCCACTGCCTCTCAAAGTGGCAGGCCTCAGAGCGTCTTGAACATCACATAGCTGTCCACATAGCCGTGGACGGGGTGCTGGAATGCTGCGGGCAGGGTGCCGACAATGGCAAACCCAAGGGACTGCCAAAGCGCGATAGCGCGGGCGTTGCTTGACACCACGTGATTGAATTGCATGGCGCGGAATCCGCGGTCCATGGCGTGCTGCAGGGAGTGTTCGCACATGCGACGGGCAATGCCGCGGCCTTGGGCCGCGGCAGCAGTCATATAACCGCAATTGGCCACGTGCGCGCCGTTGCCGCCCTGGTTGGCCATCAAATAATAAGTGCCAAGGATTTGGCCGTCGGCATCAGCAACAAAGACCTGATGGGTGTCGGCGAACCAGTAGTCGAGCGTTTCGGCATCGGTCAGATCAGTTGGCATCGCGTAAGTTTCGCCGGCGCGCAGGGCCGGCCCGACGATGCTCAGCACACCCGCTCGGTCGGCATCAGTGGCGGGGCGGATTTGCATCGCTGGTTCCGTCGCCATCGAGGGGCACCAGGATTTGGCCGGGTGGGGCCATTTCCAGGATGAGAGGCTTGTCGGCTATGCTGGGGCGGCGCGACAGGGAAAACCGAAATGTCGTGACGGCAAACAGCACCAAGGCGATTGCCACCGCGATACTGGCGGCGACAAACGGTGCGCCTGGAAAGTACCCGACCGAGTCGGGGTTGTGGGTGTAGTAAGAAAAGATCTGTGTCGCGGCCAATGGTCCAATAATGGTCGCAAGGGAATTGGCGGCGTTGACCGCACCCTGCAGTTCGCCCTGGGAATTGTCGGGAACCTGGCGCGATAATACCCCGTTGATCGCGGGGGCAGCCAGACCGCTCGCCGCGCCGACCATGATGAACAGGTACAAATAGTAAACCTGGCTGGTGAAGGCCACGCCGGTGAAGGCGACGATAGCGGCGAGCAGGCCAATGAACACCACCGGGGTTTCGCCAAAGCGTTTGACCAGGGGTCCGACAACCAGGCCCTGGCAAATGGCAAAGCCAACACCGAATGCCCCCAACGCCCGACCGATCTGGCTGGAGGTGAAGTTGAACACCTCGACGGTGAAATAGCTGAACACCGATGGCAGCGACTGCGCAGCCAGTGAGAAGGCAAACAGAATCGCCAGCAACCAAAGCACAATTGGGTATTTGCGCAGCGAAACCACGGCACCAAAAGGATTGGCGCGGCGAATATCAAATTTGCGGCGCGAAGTTTTGGGCAAGCTTTCGGGCATGACCAACAGGCCGAACAGAAAATTGGCGAAGGCCAATGCTGCGGCGGCAAAGAACGGCACGCGCGGACCCCACTCGCCCAATTCGCCGCCGATGACTGGGCCAATGATGAATCCCAGCCCAAACGCGGCACCGATCAGGCCGAAACGGTGGGTGCGCTTATGGTGGGGCGTGATGTCGGCCATATAGGCGGTTGCAGTTGCGACCGCGGCCCCGGAAATCCCAGCGATGATGCGGCCCACGAACAAATACCAGACAAACGGGGCAACACTCATCATCAGATAGTCAAAGGTCAGCCCCAATAGCGAAGCCAGCAAGACGGGACGGCGACCGAACCGGTCGGACAAATTACCAAGGACCGGCGCAAAGACGAATTGCATGAAGGCGTAGGTGAACACCAAATAGCCGCCAATGACCGCCGCATCGGCGGCTCCACCGCCAGTCAACTGCTTGAGCAGCTCGGGCAGCACCGGGATGACGATACCAAGGCCGATCATATCGAGCAGGATCGTGATGAGAATACTGGCCAGCGTTAGTCTGGATCGTAATTGTGAGGCCATGCCGCAGTCACTGTTCCTAGGTGTGGGGCGCAGTTGACACAGGCGCGTAGGCCAAAGCAAGACCAAGCGATCAAGGGTGCGCAATTACGGCGGTGGGTGCGCCCGTTTCCGGATTGATTTTGTAGTCATAGAGCCAGTCGAGGCGGTTCAAATGGCCATTTTTGCCTTGCAGCGCCAAGACCAGATCGCGGCCAAAAGACAGTGGCGCTGGGAGATGAAACAGGGTGCCATTGCGGTGGGACGTCCGTGCGACGTGGGTAACGCGATCGCGGCGCATCGCCTCGAAACGCCTGAAGGCGGTATTGGCGTCGGCTTCGGTCATCAACAGGGGTGCCAAAACCGCCGCATCTTCAATCGCCATCGCAGCGCCTTGGGCCTGAAATGGCTCCATTGCGTGGGCAGCATCACCGAGGATACCAATCGCACCGCGCGACCAGATTGGGGTTTGGACGGTGTAAAGCGGCCAAAAGCCCCAGAGCCCCTTCGCTGCACGCATGATGGCGTCAATCCGACCACTCTGGCGCCATTGGCGCGGCAGAATGGGGCTGGACGGAGCGTTTTCGGTCTTGGTGTGGTTGAGCGGGAGCTTGGCAAACATAGCGAGATTGAATTGGCGGCGATGCGGCAATGGGTAGGCCACCGTGTGAAAGCCAGGCGCAAGCAAGAGCGACGTGCGGTCGGTTGCAAGGACTGATTTGAGGTCGTCGATGGGAACCAGAGCCCGCCAGGCGGCTACGCCGGTGTATTTGGCGGCGGCGCCCTCCAGCAAACTCGTGCGGGTAAATGAATGAACGCCATCGGCACCAACGACGGCGAAAGCGCGACCGCTGCGACCCTGGCCAGAAATCTCGTCGGCGGTCACGGAGGCGCCGCGTGCGTGGCTTACAGCATCCCAGGCCCGGACATTGAAGACGATATCGATATTGGCGAAGCGCCTGCAGGCTTTGTGGAGCACCTCGACCAAATCAGCGCGGTGCATCACCAGATAGGGATCGCCGTAGCGTTGTTGGATCGTCTGGCCAAGGCTCAGGGTCACTAGCGGCTTCTTGCGCCCATAGGGGTAAACGTCGATGCCTTCTGGCTCAAGGCTTTTGGCCCGGAGGTCCTTGTCCAACCCAAGCACACTGAGCACACGCCTGGCATTGGGACTGATCTGCAATCCAGCGCCAAATTCCGACACTGCTGCATTGCGCTCGAGAACAATGACCGTCGCGCCGAACTTGGCCAGGGCCAAAGCCAAGGTCAAGCCGGCGATACCAGCGCCGGCGATGTAGAACGTTCGATCAGTGGACAAGGGCTTGGGAAGGCTCAAGCAGCGTCGGCGTGGAAAATGGCCGAGAGCGGATTTGATGTCCCCAGCGCAAGGGCGCCGTTGTAGACAAAAAGCGTGGAGCAGTAAGGACAAACAATTTCGCTGTCCTTGCCCATGTCCAAATAGATGTGCGGATGATCAAAGGGTGGCAGCGCGCCGACGCACTGAAATTCCTTGGAACCTACTTCGATGCGGGCCAGGCCCTCAGTGTTGTGAAAGTGGGGCGTGGAGCCGTGGGACATTGAGGGGACCTGCGCAGATGATTTGATGTGGCCGGACCATACCGAACTGGGCTGGCGAAGGAAAGAGTGTGCCCAGGGTTTCCCTTCGCGATCGCGCATTCTAAAAGGCAGTATCCGCTCATGACTCTGGATCGTTCCTTGCCCACTTTTCAATCCGATGCGCTAACGATTGCCTATGAAGTCTATGGGGCGGGTGAGCCGGTGTTGTGCATTCACGGCTTTGCCTCCAGCGGCAAGGTGAATTGGCTCGATACCGGTTGGGTGCACACGCTGACGGATGCTGGTTACCAGGCGATCACCATCGACAACCGGGGCCATGGGTTGTCGCAAAAGCTCTACGATCCCGAGTACTATTTCCCAGAAAAGATGGCGCTGGATGCCGTGAACCTTCTGGACCATCTCGGATTGGCCAGAGCCAGTGTCATCGGATACTCGATGGGCGCGCGGATCGCGGCGTTTATGGCGTTTGCCAACCCCTTACGGGTGCGCTGCGCCATTTTTGGCGGCATGGGGATGAATCTGATCAATGGGCTGAGCGACAGCAACGATATCATTGCCGGCCTGGTCGCGCCGGACCTAGCGGGATTGAAGCACCCAACCGCCCGACAGTTCCGGATTTTTGCCGAACACACGAAGGCGGATCGGATGGCACTCGCTGCCTGTATGGAAACGTCCCGCCAGCCGATGGCCCGTGCCGATGTTCGGCGCATTTCGGTACCAACACTGGTGGCCGTCGGGGCCGATGACACGATGGCAGGCCCACCTGAACAGCTTGCTCAATTGCTGCCCCAGGGGGAGGCTTTTGTCATTCCCAGGCGCGACCATATGCGGGCAACTGGGGACCCACAATTCAAGCAGGCAGGTTTGGCGTTTTTGGGCCGCGCATTGGCCGATATTGCGCGCTCGTGAACCAAATTTGCGCGAAACCTTTGTTTCTGCGGTGCTGATGCCCTATATCGGTATTCAACGATAGGTGGAGTCTGATGCCATGAGCATGAGCGCAATTAAGCCGTCCGGCGTGAAAACACTCGATCCTGTTTGGGATGCAGTGAGGGCAGGCGCCAGCCAGATCATGGGCAACGAGTCATCGCTTGCCAATATGGTGGTATCGGCGATTCTCAACCACGATAGTTTTGAGCAAGCGCTGGCCCACCGTTTGGCTGCGCGCCTCGATCACGACGATGTTTCTGCCGACCTGATCCGCCAAGCGTTCGCCGAAACCCTGGCGGATAATCCACAAATTGGAACAGATGCGCGCATCGACCTTGCGGCGACCTTGGAACGCGATCCAGCCTGCCACCGTGCGGTGGAGCCGTTGCTGTTTTTCAAGGGTTATCAAGCGATTCAGACTCATCGCTTTGCCCACGCCATGTTCATGTCCGGTCGCAGGGATATGGCGCTGTACCTGCAAAGTCGTGCTAGCCAGGTGTTCCAGGTCGATATTAACCCGGCGGTCCGTATGGGGCACGGGATCATGCTTGACCATGGCACTGGCCTGGTCATTGGGGAGACCGCCACCGTTGGCAACAACGTCTCGATGTTGCAGGGCGTAACCCTTGGCGGCACCGGCAAGGCCGATCAGGATCGCCATCCCAAGATCGGCAATGGCGTGCTGATTGGGGCCGGCGCCAAGGTTTTGGGCAATATCATCATTGGTGATTGTTCGCGCATTGGGGCTGGTTCGGTCGTGCTCAAGGAAGTTCCTCCTCGGGTCACCGTCGCTGGCGTTCCTGCCAAAATCATTGGCGAGGCCGGTTGCGCGCAGCCAGCGCTGGTGATGGATCAGATGATCCTAGTGCACGACAGCAATACCTGAAACGTCGTTTGCACCCACAAATGACGCTGCCGGGGCTTGCCCCAGCAGCGGCAGCCATTACAGTCGCGCCGAATCCGCAATTACCTAGGGACATCCCGTGAACCAGCCCGAAATCCTCAAACTGCAGAAGTTTTTGCAGATCAAATTCAACAACAAATCCATTGATGTGCGTCCGCGCCACAAGCTCAACGATTCAGTGGAAGTGTTTATCGGCGATGAGTCGGTTGGTTTGATCCATCTCGATGACGAGGACGGCGACAAGTCCTATATCTTCAATATGTCGATCCTCGATATTGATCTCGACGATATCGGCTGATCGAGCGCCGGGCCGCGCTCAATTGGCTCCGATTTGGGCCAGCCATAGTGCCATTTGGGCGTCGAACTCCTGCCAGAATGCCAAGGCCGGAGCATCAAAAGCGTAAATCACTGCGATTCCGCTGTCCAAGTAGACGCTACGAAGGCAGCGCCCGCTTTTCTTCACCTCCACCGGTGCCGAACATTTGGCGACGAATGGGGCTGGCGACAATGCGTCATACCACACGGTTTCGCCACTGAAACCAGCCTCATCCCGCAGCGGTTTGCCGACAAGCCCGGGCACACCACTGGCGTCGGCGGTGTCGAATTCATGCAGATAGACATTGTCCAGCAAGGCGCTGCTCGGCCGAACGCGGCTGCGCGGCACCAGGCTGACATCGATCGGCAATAGTGCGGGGGGATCGCCCGCCGCCAACATGAAGCGCAGATCGATCTGATCGGAAAATCCCTGCCTGATCTGCCCCTCGTCGCGAAACCACGCCGCGGGAATGATCAGTTCCAGCCCAGAAATTGTCTGTAGGACCACATTGCCATCACCCAAGACGGGTGCTGGAGCCTGCCGGCCGCGCCCGGCCGCGTCGACCAGATAGGCAACACCCACGGCCATCAACAGCACCAGGACGGCGATGCCGGCAAGATTGTAGCCAATTGAAGAGCCCGGAGTTTTAGGGGGCGAACGGGGGTTCATGTTGGCGTTAACCAGATTTACCGAGAGGGGATGACAGGCGATAGGGGCCCTAATATGCTTAACGAAGGGTTAACAGGTCTGTGCCGGGGATCGAGCAACAGGCAGCGGGGGCGCTGAAGGTGATCACTATGTTGTTGTTGTCGGCGTTGATAATGGGCGTTGGCTTGTGTGTCGCTGGGGCAGGGACCCATTTGTACCAATGGATATCCAGCGAACGCGCCATGTTACGCTATGATGGCCGGAACTTTGTTGGTGCCATGGGCAATTTGGTGATGAGCTTCGTGTGCGGTCCATACATCATGCTGCACCTGGGCTGGACCCATGAAGATGATGGAACGCTGTCGCTCAGCTCGGCTCTGATTGCCGCAATGGTTGCCTTCGGGTGGGCTTTTATCACCGGTCTGCTGTTCCTGGGCGTATATGTGGCGCTGCCGCTGTAAGTCACGCATGACCTTGGAAAACAATGAAGCCCGCTCCGGTGAACCGAGGCGGGCTTCATTCATCAGACCCCTATCAGGGTAGGCTGGGCTTGGGGCGGGGTCCGGAAACTGATTACTGGCTGAGCGCTGCCAAAACGATCGGACGTTCGTCAAACATGTCGACCCACTGGCCCGGGTTGGCCTGGGACTGGCGCTTGATGAACTGGTAAGGCGTGGCGTTCCAGACGTTGATACTGCCATCCTGGTTGTCCAATACCAAATCACCGCGATCTGTCCGGACCATCAGCACGGCATGGCCGTCGCCATTGGCCTGGCGCACAACGGCCATCAAGAGCGTGCTCGCGGGCCAACCGGCATTAACAAGGTCACGGCGTTTGGCGAGGGCGATGTCTTCGCAATCGCCGAACCCATTCGGGTAGGTCCAGAACTCGGCGACGTCGTAAAGATCCTGGTCTGTCACCGGAACAATGGACTGGTTGGCGTTGGCATTGACTGCCAGCAACTGGTTCCATGATGCTTCGGTCAGCTCAACCGCTTCGACAACATTGGCGTTGGGCTGGCACTCGCTCAAATGGCTTTGGCAGAATTCAAGGGCGCCGATCGGAATGCTGGTCGATTGGGTGGCGGTGCGCACGAACGCTATGTTGTTGGTGTCCAGTGCTGCTGCGGGAACCGCAGCGCAAACCAGAGCCAAAAGCGCGCCGATTGCTGCACCTCGTATCCCAAGTTTGGTTGTAAACATGTGTTGATCTCCCTGATGGAGACCAACCTAGAGGTCGCGAATTTCATCGATCCGAAAACTACCACGCAAATTTTATGCGTGTTTTATCGAGTGAATTCAGGCGTGATTAACCAGGATGGATCGGTGGCAGCGGGTTGGACGTACGGGCACCAGAAATCCTGGCACAGCCCTTGGGTGGCAGACGCTTAGTTTATCCGCAGGTTCTGTTGTACCACAGTCAGCATTTCCTGAGACGAGGCGAACTCGACACCGACCCCGTTCTGGAAATGGCGGACCACACGGGCGCGCATCCTGCCCAGGGTAATCGGCGTGCCCATCGCGGGTCGAACTGCCAATTCGATTGCAGCGCCCGACAGCGAGATATCGATAATCTTGCAATTGTAGCGGCGGCCATCGTCGAGCACGACGGTGGAATGGCGGTTGTCAGGCACAACACGTTCGTGGCGACGGTCTTCGGGCAAATTGAGAATGTCTTTGTTGGCCAGCCAGGTCAGCTGCGCGGCCATTTTGTCCCGTTTGCGGTCGGAAGCGGCAATATTCATAAGGAAGCCGCCGTCCATCTGCGAAACGATGGTGCCTTCGACGCGCCCTATAAGGTCAAGGTAGGCAACGACTTTTTCGCCCGCAAGGCCCGCCACCGGGGCGATGACCACAGCGTCGCCCGGCGACATTTCTAGAACCTGGCAGGGGAACTCCCGCCGATCAGCGAGCATGTAGCGGCCCAAAACGGAGACTTTGACCCGTTGGTATTTGCCCTTGTCGTTGCGGGTTCGCTGCGGGGCGATGAACTGCGGTGAGGGAACATCGTCGCTGAGCATACGCCTGACCGATCAGAGCTGGGTTTAATGTCAGCACGCTAAACGGTTTTGGTTAATGCATGGTAAGAGCGCAGATAGCGTGTCGCAGCAAATTGGGTTCAAAATGCCGCTAAATCTGCGAGGAAGCGCTTACTGACGGCCACCGTCGATCACGGCGAGATGGGCATAGCGGCGGGCCGAACGCCCATACACCATCGCCGGGATGCCGCTTGGAACCGTAGAGCCAGCAAATCCGGCTTCCGCGGCGACATTTGCTGCGGCTTCATGGTTCACATCGTCTAGCGAGGTATCGTCCGGCCAGATCAAACGCAGGCCCGTGATGCGTTGGTCCATGATTGGCTGTACCCCGAGCCAGTACGGTTCCTCCAGCGCGGTCATGGCCCCCAACATGCGCGTGTGGGTGGAGCCATTGTGGCGCAGTGGCATCAGGATTGTTTCAAAACTCGCCTTGGTGTTGATCGCAGTGGTGCCCTGGAAGGTGACCAGAGCGACAGCATGGTCCTCGGTGACGGCGCGGATCAAGGTTGCCATGGCTTCACGGTCGCGCTCATGCCAAAGCCCATTGAAGGAGCGACCTTTGAGTTCACGGGAATAGGCCGTGCAAAGGTGTGACCCGGCGAGACGGAATACGAGATCGCTGGCGTCGTCGAGTTCGAGAATGAAGGTATTGGCAAGAGCCTCCCGGATGCGGGTCGGATCAATATCTTTTCGATCCGGAGCGCTGCGCGAGCCACGCAGGCCATTCCAATAATTGTAGAGAGTCTTGGTGCTCGTTTTTTTCATTCGCCTCAGCCTGCCACTCGTTGAGATGTTCCCGTTCGGACCATCGCCGCAATCAACAGAATGGCAAAAACGGCGGGTAAAAGCCCCTTTAAACAATGGTTAAGGTTAACGCTGCGACCGGGATGTGGAAAAGATCGGGGACAGAGGGGCGCTGCCCCTGAGTCGGAGTGAAATGATGGGTGAACGGGACCAAAGCGCCGGAAAATCAGGCGGAACCGGGCGGCAGCCAATTTTCCTGTTGCCCGATGTCATCACCGCGGTGGTCGGATTGTTGGTTGCCATTCAGCTGGCAACAAATCTGGTTCTTAACGAACAGGGCCAGTTGCAACTATATATCTGGTTTGCATTTTTGCCTGTTCGGCTGTTGGCAGTTCAAGACCAGATCAGCGAGGCGGTGCCGCTGTTGTGGACCCCATTCACTCATGCCTTGTTGCATAGCGGTTGGGAGCATTTGCTGCTCAATGTCGCCTGGCTGGTGATTTTCGGCACCCCGGTGGCGCGACGTTATGGGACAGCACCAACGCTGATTGTCTTCTTTGTGGCGGCAGCAGCCGGGGCGGTGTTTTTTGCGACGACCACGCTATATTCCGGCGCCTTCCTGGTCGGCGCTTCCGGCGGCATCGCCGGCTTAACCGGGGCGGCGGTGCGTTTCATGTTTCAGCCGGTGGTGATCGCCCAGGATGCCGAAACTGGTGAGCGGCGCCTAGTGGGGCGCAAATTGGCAAGTTTGCGTGAGATGCTGGCGGAACCGCGGGCGCGGACGTTCACACTATTCTGGATTATTGTGAATGGTGCGGTGCCGTTGCTGCCGCTGCTGTTGGCGACAGATGTTCAAATTGCCTGGCAGGCCCATCTCGGTGGGTTTGTCGCCGGATTGTTGCTGGTGGGCTGGTTCGACCGCCGCGCGACCTCGGCTCAGTAGACAGTTTTGGGATCAAAAAGGGGTGGCATCCCGACGTCCTCGAGTGTGACGCGGCCATTCTCGACGACCGCGCGCCGATAGAAACAGGATTTTCGACCGGTGTGGCAGGCGGCGCCTAGCCCCATTTGTTCGACCATCACGACTATCGCGTCCTGGTCGCAATCGACCCGCAATTCGACCAGTCGCTGTAGCTCACCGGAGCTCTCACCCTTTTTCCAGAGTTTACCGCGCGAGCGTGACCAATAGTGCGCGAACCCGGTTTCAAGCGTCAGGGCCAGCGCTTGCGCATTCATATGTGCCAGCATCAGTAGCTCGTTACTGCTTGCATCCATGGCAATTGCGGTAATCAAGCCATTGGCGTCAAAGCGGGGGGCCAAAATAGTCCCAGCTTCGATTTCGTCAGGAGAGAGCGAGGCGGGATCGATAAATGTCAGGGTCATGCAAGCGGTTTTAGTGCGCCCGAGTGGACTTGCCAATCGCCACGTGTCTAGCGCTTGCTCACCATCGAAAAAAAACGATCCTGCTCGCGCCGATCTTCGGCAAATACGCCGGTGAAGCGGTGGGTGGTGGTTGACGAGCCGTGGGCTAAGACGCCCCGCATGGTCATGCACATGTGCTCTGCCTCAATCATGACAGCGGCACCGCGCGGTCCCAGATGCTCGTTTATCGCATCGATGATCTGCGCCGTCAGGTTTTCCTGTGTCTGCAGGCGGCGCGCATAGATGGCAACCAACCGAGGCAGTTTGGACAGGCCAACGACGCCATCATGGGGCAAATAGGCAATGTGAACCTTGCCGCCGAAGGGCACCATGTGGTGCTCACAATGGGAATGAAACGGAATGTCGCGCACCAGGACGATATCGTCGTAGCCGCCCACTTCCTTGAAGGTGCGCTCCAGGATCGACTTTGGTTCCTGATCGTAACCCGAATACAGCTCTTTATAGGCCTTGGCGACCCGGGCCGGCGTTTCCAGCAGGCCTTCTCGGTCTGGATTGTCGCCTGTCCAAGCGATCAAGGTGCGGACCGCTGCCTCAACTTCTTGTTGAGAGGGGCGGGCAGAAGGCGCAGCAATTTCAACGACCTGCAGGGGCTTTACGCGCTCGTCCATGGTCAAATCCTTGTCGCTTCGGGCATAGCTTAAACGGAATGGATAGGCGTTTGGACCACAAATGGGCGTCGCTTTGCCCTGACAGCCCGCGTCTAAGGCACTATATAGGGAGCAGTGCGGCTGCGACAAGAAACAGAGTTGTTCGGTTTATGGAACTCAGCGATCTCTATTCTGAAAAAATTCTCGATATCGCCGCAAATGCCCCAAAGGCAGCGCGATTGGCGCATCCAGATGCGTCGGCGCGCAAAGCCAGCCGGATTTGCGGGTCCATCGTTCACGTTGATTTGACCGTGCGCAATGGTGTGGTGGCCGAATTTGGCCACGAGGTTTCCGCTTGCGCCCTGGGCCAGACCTCGACGGCAATTGTTGCAAAACAGATCGTGGGCTCGACACCCGCCGAGCTGGTTGCCCTGCGCGATACAATGCACGCGATGCTCAAACAGGAGGGCGCGCCGCCGAGCGGAAAGTGGGCTGAGCTGGCCTATCTTGAGCCCGTGCGAGAGTATCGGGCGCGGCATATGTCAACGCTGCTGGTGTTTGATGCAGTGGTTGAAGCGTTGGAAAAAATTGAGTCCGTAGAATCGGTTGGCAGGGTTTGTTGATGAAAACGGCCCTGGATCTGTTCTGGCGTCTCGTCGACCTGCCGTTCAAGCTATCCGCCGTCGCGCTGATTACTGTGTACCGCTACACGCTATCGGCGTTTACCGGACGCACCTGCCGCCACGCGCCGACGTGTTCGGAATACACCAAGGATGCGATCTGGGCATTCGGCTTCTGGCCGGGTGGATGGATGGGGCTGGCCCGGGTGGTCCGCTGTCGCCCCGGCGGCACCCATGGCTATGATCCTGTCCCAGACGCGCTGCCCTCACAGGGGCGCTGGTATTTTCCCTGGCGCTATGGGACATGGAAATAGGCCATGGATTTGGCTGGCATGGCCCAAAAACCATGCTAGACAACCGGCCTTGCAGCGATACCGCTGCGCAAAACAAAGTATGGAGATCAAAATGATCAAGGTGACGTTCCCCGACGGTGCAGCTCGCGAATTTGCGCGTGGCACGACCGGGACCACCGTGGTCGAATCCATCTCCAAATCGCTCGCCAAGAAGACCGTGGCAATGCGCTGGAACGGCGTGTTGAGTGATCTTAGCGAAGCGCTCGACGCCGACGGCAAGATCGAGTTCGTAACGCGCGATAGCGGTTCCAAGGATGTGCTGGAGCTGATCCGCCACGACGCGGCACACGTGCTGGCCGAAGCCGTGCAGGAGCTGTGGCCAACGACGCAAGTCACCATTGGCCCGGTCATCGAGAACGGCTTTTACTACGACTTCAAGCGCGACGAGCCGTTTTCCGAGGAAGATTTCCCGGTCATCGAAAAGAAGATGGCCGAAATCATCGATCGGGGGGCTGCGTTCACGAAGGAAGTTTGGGGCCGCGACCAGGCCAAAGCGTTCTTCGGCGCGCGGGGCGAAACCTTCAAGGTCGAACTGGTTGATGCGATTCCGGCTGACCAATCGCTCAAAATGTACAAACAGGGGCAGTGGATCGACCTCTGCCGCGGTCCGCATATGCGGACCGTGAAGGACGTCGGCACGGCGTTCAAGCTGACCAAGGTGGCTGGCGCCTATTGGCGCGGCGATAGCAATAACCCGGTGCTCAGCCGAATCTACGGAACCGCCTTTGCCAGCAAGGACGAGCTGGACGCCTATCTGCATATGATCGAGGAGGCGGAGAAGCGCGACCACCGTAAGATCGGCCAGGAGATGGATTTGTACCATTTCCAGGCCGAGGCGCAGGGCAGTGTGTTTTGGCATCCCAAGGGCTATGTCATCTACAACCAGATGGAGGCCTATATTCGGCGTCGCCTGACCAAGACGGGCTATGTCGAGGTCAAGACCCCGCAGTTAATGGCGGCAAAGTTCTGGGAACAGTCGGGCCATTGGGGGAAGTACCGCGAAAACATGTTCGTGGTGCCAGACGAGGTGCCCAACACCGATGAACATGGCCCGGTTTTGTCCGGCGCCGGCGATTTGATGGCGTTAAAGCCGATGAATTGCCCGGCTCATGTCCAAATCTTCAACCAGGGCATCAAAAGCTATCGCGACCTGCCGCTGCGCATGGCCGAGTTTGGCTGTTGTCACCGCAATGAGGCGCATGGGGCGCTGCATGGTTTGATGCGCGTGCGCCAGATGACCCAGGATGACGCGCATATTTTTTGTCGGGAAGACCAGATTCAGTCCGAAACCGAGCACTTCGTGCATTTGCTCTATTCGGTCTATGAGCACATGGGCTTTGCCGATGTGGTGATCAAACTGGCGACCCGCCCCGAAAAATTCGGCGGCACTATCGAACGCTGGGATGCTGCAGAAAAAGCCTTGGGCGACGCGCTGCGGGCCACTGGCTATGATTTTGAGATCGCTGAAGGGGAGGGTGCCTTCTATGCACCCAAGTTGGAATTTCATCTCAAAGATGCGATCGGGCGGTCCTGGCAGGTTGGCACCTTACAACTCGACTATGTGCTGCCCGAACGGCTGGACGCCACCTATGTGGCCGAAGACGGCAGCCGCAAATATGCAGTGATGCTGCATCGGGCGATTCTGGGCTCGCTCGAGCGCTTCATCGGCGTGATGATCGAAAGCTATGCCGGCAAGATGCCGATGTGGCTGGCGCCGACCCAGGTCGTCGTCGCGACCATCGTTTCGGAAGCCGATGGCTATGCCGAAAAACTGGTCGACCAGCTCAAGGCGGCCGGTATCCGGGCCGAGCTTGACGCGCGCAATGAGAAGATCAACTACAAGGTGCGCGAGCACTCGGTTGGTAAAGTGCCGCTGATGTTTGTGGTGGGCAAACGGGAAGCCGAGGAAGGTTCGGTGTCCATTCGTCGGCTTGGTACCGAGGGGCAGCAAATAGTTGCAGCCATGGACGCGATTGTTGCGTTGATGGCAGAGGCGACGCCGCCAGACTTGAAACAGGCCAGCGTCTAGATTCACCCATTTGGCCCGCGCGGTTGCGCCGTGCGGGCACATTTTTTGTAGAGACCGTAAATGCCGCAACGTCCCTCCAATCGCGAACTCAAAGTTTTGGGCAATCTCGGCGCGGATGGCGTGCTCGGGCCGGATGACTTCACCGACATTGGCGACAAAGTGTTCGGGCTGATGCTGGCAAAGGGCTGGATACAGCCTGTTGACGGCCAGGCCAATCGCTACAGGATCACCGAAAAGGGGATCGACATTCACGATGAGCAGGCCTGGCACGGCCGCTCCAAGCGCTGATCGGTCGGGTCCAGTGGTTGAACCAATTGCAATCACGCGGACCATCCTGCTCGATCCGACGGAGATTTCGGAGAGTTTTATCCGCAGTTCCGGCCCCGGTGGGCAAAACGTCAACAAGGTTTCGAGTGCGGTTCAAATCCGCTTTGATCTGGCGAATTCGCCTTCACTGCCCGAAGGCATGAAAATGCGGGTTGCGGCCATTGCAGGCAGCCGATTGACCAAGGATGGCGTGCTGGTCATTACCGCCAACGGGTTCCGCGAACAGCCGCAAAACCGCGAAGACGCGCTGGCCCGGTTAGTGACTTTGTTGCGGCAGGCGGCCATTCCGCCAAAGCCACGGGTGGCGACGCGGCCAACGCTTGGGTCCAAGACCAGACGGTTGGCGAGCAAGACGCAACGGGGCGCGATCAAGCGGATGCGCGGTGACAAGATCGTGGAAGAATAGAATGGGTAATTGAGCGCCCGCGTGTCGCAGGCGCTCAATCGGGCTATTTGGCGGTCGCGGTAATGTTGACCTTGCCGATCAGCAGGCTCGGATCTTCCTGGGCTGCCATAAAGTCGGCCATGCCCAGACCAGGCTCTTCTTTGGCTGACAAATTGATCGTCAGCGATTTAGCGGTGCCGGCGATGAATTTGCTTACCGCTTTGCCGACATTTTGTGCGTCAGCAACACCAACCAACATGCTGACAATCGTGCCCTCTGCCAGGCCGGCAAATACGGGTCGCATGGTGGCGGCATCCGAACCCTGTTCTGCGGCAACGCTGGCTAGCACCAGTTCAGATAGGCCAGCGTCAGCAATATCGAGGTTGAGCGATTTGACCACGACAGACATCGCGGTGCCCATCGCCTCATCGAGGTCGAGGGAGAACAGTCCGGCGGTCGCCTGACCCAGGGCACCCGAGAGTTTCACCGACGCCAGGTCGGCACCGGAGACCGACACATCATTGATCATGATGCTGTCGGTCTTGGCGTCCCAAACGACGTCCAGTCCAAAGCCAAGGTCAAGACTGGTCACCCCCAAGGCAATCAACTGTTTGACTTGTTCATCGGTGCCGTCCTGGGGCAGGGCGATGACAACATGAGTGGCCGATGTTTTTACATCGGTCGGGATGCCGTTCACATAATTGCCAAGGGCGAGGTCAAAGGCACCAACGGACGCCTTTACTCGCTCAGTTGGTTTATCGGTGTTCGGTACGTCCATCGCCAAGTCCGAGAAGTAGAAACCGGAATAGGCCGGGATCAGGCCGCGCATATTGGCCTCGAACCAAGCTGGATCGACTGCGTCCGGAGCGGCTTCAAGCGTGGCAATCACGCTGGAGAGATCAATTGGCTGGGACACGAAGCTGCCCAAGGAGAACGAGCCATTGGTGCCCACCGAAACGTCAAGGCCTGTGAACGAAATTTTGGGGTAGAAGCCGGGCTCGTAGCCGCCCAAGGTCGCGCCGCCAAGCTTGATTGCCATGGCTTGACCATCCTCTGCAGTCCCCGTGCAATCGACACCGCCAAACTCGATCGGCGTTGACTTAATGGCGGTCAAGAAATCTGGATAGAGCTTGAGGATCTTGCCGAGGGTTTCGGGCGCAATAGCTTCTCCCTGGGCCTCGGCATCCGTAAAGATACTCATCATATCCGAAAAACTGGTTTTGAGCGGTCGCGCTTCGAGCTTCGCGACCGTCATAGCGCCCAACGAGCACTCAAGGGTGGGGGCGCTCAGCGTGCCCCCCGCAAGTTTGGCGTCCGTGTAAATGGTTTTGAAGCCGCTGTCGGTTGATGGGACCAAGCCATAGATTGCCAGCATACTGCCCAAATCGAGATTACTCGCCGATTGGTCGCCGAAATCTATGTTGACTTCATTGGCGACCACTTGCATGTGCGGAAGCGAGGCGGTCGCGGCAATTCCGTCGGTCACATCGGTGAGCGTCAGGCCGCTCAGCGTGAGTTCGGCGGTTGTAACTTTGCCGTCGGAACCGGGCCCGGAAAACGAAAAGCTGATCGTAGGAACGGTGATGCTGGTGGCATCAAGTCCGGCGAGTTCTTCGGCGTGGCTTGCAATGTCGCCGCTGAAAATTGCCCGCAGGGTGGCTTCATCGACGCTGGCATCAACCGCGGTAATCGTGGGGATATCGACCTTGTATTCCATCGGCGCTACCGGCGCTTTGGTCTTGGTCTTAGCCAAGGCAGGCGCCGTCGACAGCAAACAGGCCGCAGCGAGCGCAGTGAGGTATCGACTGGATTGAAAATGCCGGTTCATCGTCAGGTTCTCCACAGCGCATAGGTTTGCATCAGGATGGTCTAATCGGCTGGAGCGGGCAATAGAAAAGCGTCAAATTTCGGGCAGTATCAGTCCTATGACGCGTCCGTCAGTAAACGGTGGTCAGGACTTCGATTTCTTTGGCTGATCCGGGTTGAATTTCAAACTCGCGGTTAAAGACTTTATCACCGAGCTTGGCCAGGACCAGGTAATCGCCTTGCGCCAGGACCGTCGACGGGAAGGCACCGCGGTCGGAAAAAACCGTGGTTCCATCCGCTGTTTTGACCGTCCATTCAACGTCGGCGATGGCCTCGCCGCCAGCTGAGGTCACCAGTTTCAGAGCCACTTGGCTGGCGTGATGGTACAAAGTTGCGTCGGTGAGTTGACCGGCCTCGACCCGGAGGTCAGCGCGGACGACGGCATTGACGGTTCCGAAATACGAGACCACGTGGTAGGTGCCGGAATTGAGGGTGATGATGTCATTGGGGGACAGGGATTCTGCCACCAGTTGTCGATCGGCATCCGGGCCAGAGGTGAACAATTCAAACCGCACCAGATTGATCGGGATGGCGATGTCGCCATCAACAGCGGCGTTGAGGCGCAAAGCGCCGGCGTCAATGGTCATGGATTTGGTGTTTTCACCCTCGCTGACCGTCAATGTGTCACTCGCCTGTGCGCGCCCATAGGCGACGTGGACGACATATTCGCCCGGCGCCAGCTCCAGTTTTGCCGTCGCCAGCTCCGATTTGGCGACCAGCGCCAATTCCCCGGTGCTGTCAGTCTTGGTGTCAAAGATGCGCCACACCAGCCCATCGGTCAGCGGGGCTCCGTCCTGGACGATGCTGGCCGTCAGCGTTACCGGTTGCGGCGGCGCGGCAACAGCTGCGATTGCCGCCACCGCTGGTGGCGCATCGATTTCGTCTGGATTCGTCATCACTTCGGGAGCCGTCGGTCCCGATAAATGCTGTGGGCGTGGGCGTGGCATCGGCGGTGGATTTGAAGCCTGTTGTCCAAACGCCACCACTATTGTGGGTGCACCGAGGCCAAGGGGCACGAGCGAAACCAGCAATACCGCCAAAAATTGTCGCAGACGCATTGAGTCTCCCCAGCAAAGGCCCGTGTATTGAGCATTTTTTGCGATCACAGCCAATTATTGCCGTTCACGCTAGGTGCGAATTGGGGAAAAGCTGTGTCATAGACGCGGCAGGAATGAAACCGCTTCGCGCAGGCTCACGCCAAATTCATGTGCGCGATGCGATCGGGCAGGGTGACCCCCCTGGCCGTTTGTGAAATGACTGACCAGCACAGAGCGAAGGAATCGAAATGGCTGCCAATGCCGCGTTGCGCGACTATCTATTGACCCGCCGTTCGGTTGGGCTGGCGTTTTTGCAGGAACCAGGTCCGAACGCTGCCCAACTTGAAACGCTATTGACCATTGCAACCCGCGTTCCCGACCATGGGAAGCTGACGCCGTGGCGCCTCGTTATCATTGATGGGGACGGGCGTAAGCGCGCCGGTGAAAAACTGGCGCAGATTGCCAAGCAAATGAACCCGGCCATCGAGGAGGCCGCGCTTGAGCAGGAACGCCGACAGTTTTTGCCGGCGCCACTGACAATCGGAGTGATTTCGACACCTCAGGAGCATCCAAAGGTGCCTGAGTTTGAACAGTTGCTGTCGGCCGGCAATGTGGCTTTCAATTTGGTCCATGGAGCCTACGCCTTGGGGTTTGCTGCCCAATGGGTGACCCGGTGGTACGCCTATGATGAAGCTGCGGCCACCGCACTGGGAGCCCGGTCTGGGGAACGATTCGTTGGCTTTATCCATATCGGCACGCCGACCGCAGCCATTGAAGATCGGCCCCGCCCATCGCTGGACGCGATTGTCTCACGGTGGACGGATTAACGCCACGTTAACTGGTCTTAGCGCTTTATTAACGCTGACGATTCTTCGGGTGACTAGCGTTAGATGGGTGTCCAGCCGATCGCCGTGCCGCAAAGCCTTGCCTATGTCCTGACCGCGGCGGGCGACAGGAATGGGGTGGATTTTGACTATCTGCTGCAAACCGCGATGCGCGAAAGTAGCCTCAATCCGCAAGCCAAGGCTCAAACCTCAAGCGCGGTGGGCCTGTTCCAGTTTCTTGAAAGCACCTGGATGCTGGTGATGAAACAGGAGGGTCCACGCCTTGGCTATAGCCAATACGCGGACCAAATCGTGTCTGACGGCGATGGTGGTTTTACGGTGCGCGATGCGGATGCGCGGGCTGCAATTCTGAAACTGCGCGAAGACCCACAAGTCGCCTCAGATTTGGCGGCGGCGTATACCAAAACCAATGGCGACTATCTGGCGGAGAAGTTCGGGCGGATGCCGAGCGCCGGTGAGCTCTATATCGCGCACTTCCTTGGCGCACAGGGGGCGGAGCGCATGTTTACTGCGGGTCT
This sequence comes from Devosia equisanguinis, assembly GCA_943372435.1. Classification (GTDB taxonomy): domain Bacteria; phylum Pseudomonadota; class Alphaproteobacteria; order Rhizobiales; family Devosiaceae; genus Devosia; species Devosia equisanguinis_A. The sequence continues at coordinate 433,714 of CALRYQ010000001.1, read as the reverse complement.
CAGCGATCCCGATCAAATCGCTGCCGATCTGTTTCCGCGGCAAGCGGCCGCCAACAAAGCCATATTTTATGCAGATGGCAGCGCCCGCACCATCCGCGAAGTCTATCGCGCCCTGGTCGCCAAGCATGAAGTGGGCAGCGGGTCAGCGACCAATTTCACCGTTCAGCAAATGGCGACGGAACCGCCAGAACGGCCGGTCGAAGCCGCGATACCGTCGCGGTTTTCTGTCGAAAACATGTCGTTCACCGGACTATTCCGGACAGAACCCGAGACCGCTGGGCCGACCCAATTCGATTTGTTGACCGGCGTCGGCGGCAGCGCGTTTTTTACCCAACTCTACGGGAAATAACGGCTTGTTGGTCCAGGGTTAGTGATTTCGGCCTCTGTCGCCTGATATGGCGATTAACAAACGTGGTGAACCGTTCCTTAAACCTTGCACTCTAGGGTTCAGTTTGAGTGTCGGGAGAGTATTATGGTGGCGTATCAGCAGTTTTTTGCCTTATCGCAGTCGAGCGATAGCGAGGAACGCGGTGCCGCAGCCCATTTGGCGGCATTGGCCTATCTCAATCACAGCGGCCCGGCCGACGAACAGGCAGCGCTCTATGCTGCGCTGATCAGTTTTCTTGATGATCCTTCGGTCAAGGTGCGGGCGGCATTGGCCTATGGATTGCTCCATGCGGCGGACGCTCCCCGCCCGATCATGTTGGCGCTCTTGCACGACAGCACCGTCATCTCGCGGGCCGTGCTGCAATATTCCCCAGTGCTCATCGACGCCGACGTGATTGGGCTGATTAAGACCTATGATCCAGCAATGCTCATGGCGTTGGCCGACCGGGCGGGCCTGAGCCCCCGGGTGGCGTTGGCTTTGTTGGCGAAAAATGAACGCAAAGTGACGTTGCAGGTGCTGCGACGCTGCGATGTGGCCTTGGGCGATACGGCATTGCTGGCACTCAGCAAGACCGATGGCGGTGATGCCGAATTGCGCGGTGCGCTGCTGTCGCGACGGGATTTGCCCGCCGAAGCCCGCCTGCTGCTGATCCAGCAGGCTATGCAAGCGCTGGCAGGGACACGCTTGGTAAAGGGCGCGTTGGCGCCAGAACGCCTGTCGCGACTGCTGCGCGACGCAGGCGATACAGCGTTGGCCGTTATCGGCGAGCGCGAAGCCGGGTCGCCGGGCCTGGGTTACGCGGCGGCTCTGGTGGCGGCGGATCGGGTGAGCACGCGCATCATGTTGCACGCAATCGTAGGCGGGCACGTCATGTTCTTCGCCGATTGCCTCGCCGAACTTGCGGACAGCCCGCGCGAAAAAGTGTTCACGCTACTGGAATCGGGAAGCCGCGCGGCACTCAATGCATTGTTGACCCGGTGCGGATTGGCGGAGGGTGTACGCAATCTGGTCGTTCGCCTGGTGCTGCATGCGCGTTCGGCGGACTTGGCCGACGACATTGCGTCACGGCATTTCGTCGTCACCGCGCTGACCGAGGAATTGATCGTCGAACACGACGGCAACATTCCGTTCGAGCTGGAGGAGGCGTTTGCCTATTTAAGCGAACAGAACATCATGCTAGCTCGCAAGGCCGCCCGCGGCGTCATGGGTTCATTTGCCGCCGACGCCCAATCGCCGATGCAGCTCCCGAAGTCGGAGCAAGACAATCGATTGGCGCTGCCTGCGGCCTAAAGCGCGTCGCGATCTTTCAGATGCGCTTCCTGCGCTTTAAGCCCTTGTTTTTGCGCATGTCTTTGACCCGAAACCGGAGACCACTTTCGGGAGACATGCTTTAGTAGCGGAACTGTTCGGTCAGGACGCGTTCCTCAAGGCTGGTGCCCGGATCAAACAGCAATGTGACCGCATGGGTGCGATCCTCGCGTATAGTGACCTCGATTACATTCTGGAATTCCACATTGTCGGCTACCGCGCTGATCGGACGCTTGTCGCCCTCCCGAGTAATGAACCTGACCACGGCGCGATTGTTCAAAATCGCACCGCGCCACCGCCGCGGACGGAATGGAGAAATCGGTGTCATCGCCAGCAGCGGCGCCTCGATTGGCAGAATGGGGCCGTGTGCCGACAAATTATAGGCGGTCGAGCCGGCGGGCGTAGACACCAGGATGCCGTCGCAAATCAACTCATCCAGGCGGGATTCGCCGTCCACAATGATCTGTATCTTGGCGGCCTGGTAGCTTGAGCGGAACAGCGAGACTTCATTGAGCGCCAAAGCCTTCTGGATGGCGCCAGAACGATCGACGGCCTCCATCGAGAGCGGAAAGATTTGTGTTGGTTGGGCAGCGGTGAGCCGATCCACCAAGCCGACCTGTGAGAATGGGTTCATCATGAACCCAACCGAACCAAAATTCATGCCGTAGACCGGGACGGCCTTGCGCATAACCCGGTGCAGGGTCTGCAACATCAGCCCGTCCCCGCCGAGCGCCACAACCGCTTTGGCATTGTCAAAGCCGCAATCGCCATAAAGGACACGCAGCTCTTCGGCCGCTGCATCCGCCTCGGGCGTGCCACTCGATACGAAGCTGATCTTGCCGGTAAATTCGTTCGTCAAGGAACGCTCCTGACCTCTGTCCGGCGATTGCCTAGCATGGGGCGTGGTGCGGCGAAAGCTCGCGCTCGTTTCGTCCGGTTGGACGGGTACGAGGCACGGGCGTTTTCGGCCCAAAGGCGGTTAACAAGGTGCGCGCGAACCACGCGGACCTCGCACAGACATATCAGATGGATGATGGCCGTTGATTCAATTTATCAGCGCGAATGTGCAAGCCATTGATAAGTCTGGTACGCCCTAGGGGAATCGAACCCCTCTCTGCACCGTGAGAGGGTGCCGTCCTGACCGATAGACGAAGGGCGCGGAGCCATAGACTTCGCAACATTAACTGCAGCTATCCCAAAGAAAGGGATGGTACGCCCACGGGGAATCGAACCCCGCTCTGCACCGTGAAAGGGTGCCGTCCTAACCGATAGACGATGGGCGCCTGAGCGCTGGGTTCGTATATTGGGCTTGCCGGTGATACGCAACCCCAAATTTTGTTCTTGCGCCGCAGTTTTTTAGCAGCCTTTGAACGTCACCGGGCCGCGGTAGCCGCGGGGTCGATCGCGCACATCCACATGGATAAAGTCGCGGCCTGGATAGCAGCCCAAGCCGCCAACAATATCGGTGCTCTTGGCAAAGGCGATCAACTGCTGCTTGTCGACGCCAGGGATCTGGAAGTCAGCGGCCATGCACTTGGTGTGGTAAGAATTGTCCGCGCCACCGGCGGCAGCATTGTGTTGTCCATCACGGAAGCCGGAATTCATCACCACCTTGCGACCAAAATGGCCTTCAAATTCCCAGATTGCCAGCCGCAATTTGGGCGACAAACACAAGGCGTTGACCTCATTGCTGGCGACATAGGTACCCCAGTCTGAGCGCAGACTGCGATAGGCGGAACCGTTGCTGTTGGCGAAGATGGCCATGGGCGCACAACCGCCAAGAAAGAGGGTAAAAATGACGACGAGGTGGACGGGCTTCATGACGACTTTCAGTCCCGGCCGTTGCAGCCTTGCAACAGACAATGCCGGGTCTTTCTCAGTCGCCAAAATACGGTGTAGGTCGCTAACTCGGCGCTAAAGCCTATGGTTAGCGAAATGTCTACTGTGGCTCGCGCTTGGCTACCACTTGCCGGTGTTGGGCATGGATAGCCAAGGCTCCTGCGGGGGCAGGTGACCGTCCTGAATCAATTCAATTGATATCCCGTCAGGGGAGCGAACAAAGGCCATGTGGCCGTCGCGCGGCGGGCGGTTGATGACAACCCCCATGTCCAACAAATGCTGGCACAGACCATAGATATCGGCAGTTCGATAAGCGAGGTGTCCGAAATTGCGCCCGCCAGTATATTGCTCTGGATCCCAATTGTAGGTGAGTTCGACCTCGCCGCCTGAGTCTCCCGGCGCGCGGAGGAAGATCAGCGTGAACCGGCCCTTCTCATTGTCATGCCGCCTTACCTCCTCGAGTCCCAAACCAGTGCAGTAAAAGCGCAGGCTTTCTTCGACATCGGCGACGCGAACCATGGTGTGCAAATAGCGCATGAGACAGGCTTTCCTATTGGCATTTCAGGAGGATTTGGTGGGAAGAGGCCAACCAAATATCGGCATTTCAGCACCAGCGCGGGCATTCTGGACACCGCTCAAACAAATTGGCAACTTCTTCTTAACTTTTGTCGATGAATCGGCCAAGGTGTCTGCTTAGTGGAGTACCTCGCGGGCGACGAGGCGGGTGCGAAAAGGCTAGAATGACTATGGGGGCCAAACCTTCTGGCAATGCCAGTGAACTCGACATCCGGCTGACGGAGGCTGGTGCGTCGGCAGCGACCGTTTCTGCCGATTCCCACCTCGACACCATTGAGGTGGTTGGAACGATCAAGTGGTTCGATGTTGGTAAGGGCTTTGGCTTCATCGTTCCCGACAATGGCGCTGCCGATGTGCTGCTGCATGTGACTTGCCTGCGGCGCGATGGCTATCATACTGCTTATGAGGGCGCGCGCGTCGTCTGCGAAGCGCTCAACCGGCCGGGCGGCATGCAGGCATTCCGCATTGTTTCAATGGACGAATCAACGGCGCGGCATCCGGCGCAATTGGCGGCGCCACGCACCCATGTCACGGTTGAGCCGACATCAGGCATGGTCCGCCTTGAGGTCAAATGGTTTAATCGCATCAGGGGATTCGGTTTTCTGTCCGCAGGTGAGGGCACGCCCGATATCTTTGTGCATATGGAAACTCTGCGTCGGTTTGGGATTGCTGAATTACGGCCGGGCCAATTTGTGCTGGTACGCTATGGCAACGGGCCTAAAGGACTTATGGTCGCTGAAATTCGACCTGACGGATGGGGCGACGCACCCTCCTCGCACTAGGGCATTCCATGTTCAGTTTTAGCCTCGATCTGCACGGGTTCGGGAAATCCGCGCGTTTTGCAGGAGTCACACTGCTCCTGGCCTTGAGTCTGACACTGGCCGCTTGCAGCCAGGAGGACCGGCTGACATTGCACACGGCCAAAGGCGACTTTGCCTTCAACGTCGAGGTTGTCGATACTCAGGAGAGCCGCGCTATGGGGCTCATGTATCGGCAGGAACTGGCCGACGACGCTGGCATGTTGTTCGATTTCAAGGAAACGCGGGCGGTATCGTTCTGGATGCGCAACACATTTATCCCCTTGGATATGGTGTTTGTTGATGCACAGGGCGTGGTTAAGTCAGTGCATGTCAACGCACGGCCCCAAGATCCCACGGCCATTCCATCCGGCGCGCCGGTTCAGTTTGTATTGGAAATTCCTGGCGGGCGATCAGTCGAGATCGGGTTGAAGCCCGGGGATCGGATGGAGCATTCTCGGGTTAGGCCATAGGGCGATCGGGCCGCAGCTCAAAGACGGCTGATGACCATGCAGTCCAGAATGGCCCAGAGGTGCAGGCTGGCGCCGGCCACCACGAACACATGCCATAATGCGTTCTGAAACATCAGCTTTTCCCAAAGATGGAAAACAATCCCGAGCGAATAGACAATGCCGCCAGCCAGCAGCAGCCACATCGTCGTTGGGGGTAAGGTGGCGGCGAGGGACTGGAATACCAGGATGCCGCTCCAGCCGATGGCCAAATAAAGGGCAATCGCAAGGCGACCGAAGCGCTCCGGTACGATCAGCTTCAGCGCGACGCCCACCAAGGATGCGCCCCACACGAATGCCATCATCACTATCCCCATAGTGGTGCCGCCAAGCACCGACAGGAACGGAGTGTACGTGCCAGCGATAAAAAGGAATATCGCGGCCTGATCGAAGCGGGCCAAATGCATTTTTATCGGGGAAACTGGCCATAGATTGTAAGCCAATGAAACGCTCAGCACAAAGATCAGGCTGCCCACATAGAGCACAAGAGCTGGGAATTCGGCGGGAGCGGTCTGGCTCAGCGCATAACCCAATAGAACCGAACCGAGGCCAACGGCCAAAATCAGGCCAATGATGTGTACGGCGCCGTCGGCGATCAGTTCGGCGATCGAAAACGGGCGTTGTTCGCGGCTCCACCACGAGTAATGGGCTGACTTTGCGGTATTTGGATGCATCGGCCTGCTCCTGAATGGCCCCATCGTCCGCCGGTCACGTGACCAGAACCTTTCCACAAATAGGTCACTTCTGAACATAGTAAAGGGGCGCATAACGGATTGGGTGAACGCTTGCCAAAGCCTTTCGTCGCACGACAGGCAGGCATCAAACGCGCAATTTCGTTAAATTGAAATAGACTCGACGCAAACGGGCGGGGCCCGACCATCAACTTGGCACCACCTGAGGAGGGTTGGGCGTGTCCGGTCTGGCCAAACTGGCGGCCGGACCTTGGTTCAACACCAAGTGGCAGATTGCGCCGCCAAAAAGTTGGCACAGAAGGGGCTGCATTTTGCGTCAGCACCAGTTCGGTCTGGTGGTCCCTGGTGAATGGTTCCGCACACTGCGCAAACGAAATGCAGGCACAAAGAACCGGCGTCCGGGGCTCAAGCGGTCATCAGGCGAGTGTTGCGCAATAGATGCCATGCAGTGTCGCCAGGATCCTGGCGACTTCTTCGGACGCTAGCCGATAGTGGATCGATTGTCCGTCGCGTCGGGCCGCTACCAGCTTTAGGGCCCGCAGCTTGGATAGGTGCTGAGATAGCGGCGACTGTGCCAGATCAACGCGCTTTGACAATTCGCCGACAGTGAGTTCCTGCCCAAGCAGATGACAAAGGATCAGCAGCCGCTTGGGATTGGCCATAGCGGCAAGAAGCTCGGCGGCCTCGGTGGCTCGCGGTTCAAGTTCCTTTATATTCATATTGACACATTCGTATATTCTAATATAAATGTCAACCAGAGAAAACACGGCCGTAACCCAGCCACGGAGACCATTACTATGCTCAATGTCGGAACCCCTGATCGCGTTATTCGTATCCTCATCGGCGCCCTGTTGATAGGGGCGGCGCTATTCACGGGTTGGGCGGCGTTTGTCAGCCCATGGGCCTATTGGGGCGCTATCGTTGTGGGCTTTGTGCTGATTGTCACAGCGGTCTTTCGTTTCTGCCCGATCTATGCCGCGTTTGGGCTGAACAGCCTTGGTAAGCCTCACCTCTAAGGGGCCGAGGGGCACAGGCAAAACCGGGCTCGCAGCTCTCTGCGCCGCAAAGGACGCGATTCGCATCGCTCATCCTGCAGCGACAATGCCCAGCTACCCCACCATCACTTCCCCCCCCTTTTTGTCCAAAGGATTGTAATAATGTGGCCCTTCGCCAGTCAGAAAGACAAAGAATTGCGCTACCGCAGCATCGACCCGAATTTTGCTGTCGCTGGTCAAGTCCAGCCAAACCAGATTGCTGCGCTCGCCGAGGCGGGATTTAAGACCATTGTGTGCGCGCGGCCTGACGATGAGGAGCCGGGCCAACCAAGCTTTGCAACCATTGCCATGGCAGCAGAAAAACTTGGACTGAAGGCCGTCCATATTCCAATTTCGAGCGGCATCTCGGAAGGTGCTTTGATCCGCATGGGGCAGGCACTTAACGAGCTGCCAATGCCCATGTATGGCTATTGCCGTTCGGGAGCACGCGCCGGTTCGCTTTACGGGGCGGCCCTGCGCGCCCGCCAATGATCGGCTGAAATGGTGGAGCGGTCGCTCCGACCAAGGGAATGAGCAGAGGATTCCGCCGGCATGGAGTGTTGCCGATCAGGCCTCGCGCAGGAACTGTGCGGGGCGGGATGACAGTGCCTTGGCGATAGTTGTGGCGCCGAGTAGTCCGGTAATCAGGATTGCACCGAGGTTAACAGCGGCCACCGTTGCCAGGTTCATCGAGAAATCGACGTCCAGCAGGATACCCGTCAATAAACTGGCCAGCCCTATTCCCAATGGGGTTGCAAGCATCGCGGCAAAAGTCGCGAGCACCAAATAGTGGGTGACGGCGACGGCCAGGACGTCAATGCGCGTGGCACCAAGGACCTTGGCAATCACCGCATCGGCCTGCCGCTGCTTGCGGCCCGTGGCAAGGCTGCCGATCAGCACCAATAGGCCATTGCTGACGGCAATGCCTCCCACCAAAGCGGCTGCAAGCGAAAGCTGACCCAGGGCCGACGTGATCCGCTCCAAGGTCTCACCAATGGCAATGAAACGCACGTCAGGGAACGCGTCGGCCAGATGCTGCTCAAGTTCCGCCTCGCGGCCAGGCGACGCATAGACGGTCCCCAGCAGTGTGGCAGGGAAGCCTTCAAGCACGCCCGGCGAAAAAGTCGCGAGAAAATCGATGCCACCCTGCCAGGAATAGTCGCGGAAACTGGCGACCCTGGCAGTGACGGATTCACCGAAAATCGTGAAAGTCAGTTCGTCGCCGATTTCGACACCCAAACCAGACCGCAGACTTTGATGCAGGGAGACTAGCGGCACGCCTTGATAGTCGGCGGGCCACCATTCCCCCGCGACCAGCTTGGAACTGGCTGGCAATTCGGTGCGAAAAGTGAGCGGGACTTCGCCGGACAAAAGGAACGACGCCTCGGGGCCGCGGGCCGATATTGCAGCTGCGCTCGTATCGTTGACCGCTGCAAGCGAGCCTCGGAGCATAGGCGTCGATGTGAAGCGGCTGACGTCGCCGTCCTTTGCCTGAAGCGCCTTCAGCGCATCGACCTCATCCTCAAACAGGTCTGACGCCACCAGCGTTGGAGCATCAAAGACTGAAGCGCCCAGGTACTCGTTGCTCAAATTAACCTGCAGCACCAGAACGACGACCAGCGTTGCGAGCGCCAGACCCACCGAAACCACCACTGCCGGAGCGTTGGAGCCGGCGCCGGAGATATCCCGCAAAGCATGGCGGAGCACGCGATTCGAGCCGAGGGGGACGCGGTCCAGTGCGGTCGTCGCCCCTTTGAGCCCGACGCGAAACAGGAAGACGGACAGGAAACTGACACCGACAAACGCCGCCACCAGCGTAGGGTCGTTGGTCATAATAGTTGCGAGCCAAACAAAGCCAAGAGCCGCCAGCAGCAACGGCAAAAACTGAAATGAGCTCAACAAGGCCCGCCAGTCGATCGGCGGGGCGGCCAATCCCTTGGAGCGGAACAGCATGACCGGGCTGATCAATTGGGCTTGTTGCAACGGCAGATAGGAGAAAGCGAAAGCAGTTAACAGGCCAACTCCTGCGGCAATGAGCAGGGGTTGGACGTGCAGCGTCGGCGCAAGACTGACCCCGACGGCGTTGCCGACAATCGGCAGGGCCAGAAGGGCGACGCCGGCGCCGATCACGAGCCCGATGCCAACGCCCACAATTGCAAGGACGGCCACCTGAGAAAAGAAATGCAACAGGATGCGGCTGCGACTGGCGCCCATGCTGCGAAGGACGGCAATGACATTGGCGCGCTCAGACACATAGGCGGAGATGCCGGTCCAGACGCTCACGCCGCCGATCAACAACGAGGCGAGACCGACAATCACCAAAAATCGCATGAACAAATCATAATACCGCACCATCGGTCCCAGACCATCGCGGGCTGAGCGAATGGTCCAGCTTGGATCGGCCAGCGCCGCTTGCAATTCGACCTTGCCTTGCTCGGGCTCAAGCTCGTTCAGCACGATCTTGTACCGAAACCAGGTCCCCAGCCCTGGCAATGGCGAGGTCCGATCGGCCAGGATGGCAAGAGCGTCCGTGGTAACCACGGTGACCAAACCAAGCCTGAAGCCGCGTACGGCCGCATCCGGGAGCCCGCCCAAGGCAGCGCGCACCTGAAATGGCGTTCCGCCAATATCAACGATGTCGCCCACACCGATTCCGAGCTTGTCCAGCATAATGGGGTCGATGAGGGCTCCGTAGAGGCCATCCCGCAGCGACAGGAAGTCGAAGGGGCGCGTGCCCGCCGGCAGACCGGCGCTATTGATCTGACCAAGGAGCGGGTAGGTCGGGCCGATTGAAACCAAGTCGACGAAGGCGTCGCCGCCAGCGGTTTCGGCGCGCACATTGGTATCAACAACATTGGCTAGCGTGCCATAGGCGGAGATGAGCGCGAGCTCCTCGTCAGTGGCAGCGCGATCGGCGCGCGACAATTCGAGATCGCCGCCCATCAGTAAGGCGGCGTCCTGTTCAACCGCCTGCTTGATGCTGGCGCCCACCGAGCTGACACCGGCGATGAGGGCGGTGCCGACGACGAGGCAAGCGACGAGCAGAACGAACCGTCCCAGATCGCCCCGCATATCCAGCAGCCCGACGCGGATTGTCGCCCAAAAACTGCGCATCAGGTGGGCAGCGCCGTGTTTTCGGCCAATTCGCCCTGGGTCATGGTCAAGACCCTATCGGCCCTAGCGGCGATTGCGGGATCATGGGTGATGAGGACGACGGCGGTCCCTTGGCGCCGTGCTAAATCGAACATCAATTCGATGACCAGCGCGCCGGTTTTTGAATCAAGATTGCCCGTTGGCTCGTCAGCCAGAAGCAGTTTGGGCTTGGCAATCATGGCGCGCGCCAAACCAACGCGTTGTTGTTCGCCCCCAGACAGCGCTGAGGGGCGATGATGCAAGCGGTCGCCAAGGCCAACGGCCTGAAGCGCTGCAGTCGCGGATGCGCGCGTCTCGGCAAGCGAAAGCTGCGGAGACGCAATTTCGAGGGCCAGCCCAACATTATCCAGCGCCGACAATGACGGGATCAGGTGAAAGCTTTGAAAGACGATCCCAACCGCCTGGCGTCGAAAGAGGGCCAAGCCATCTTCGTTGAGCGCTGACAAATCCTGCTCCACGACAACGACGCGCCCAGATGTCGCTCGCTCGAGCCCGGCCAACAGCATCAATAGCGAGGTCTTTCCGCTGCCCGACGGGCCGACGATTGCCACCACTTCCGCCGACTGGACCCGCAGGCTAACGTTCTTGAGAATGTGCAGTGGGTGGGACGCAACATCCAACGTATAGTTCACACCTGAGACTTCGATGATTGGCGTGCTAGATTTGGGGACCGAGTCGGTTAGGGAAGGCTGGCTTTTTGGTCCGTTTGGACCGTGGTTGCCAAGAGGATCAACGCGGCGTGAGGGTGGATTGTTGGGGGTGTCGACGCCTGCCATTTCGGTCACGAACTACCCTTTTCGTTCAAAACGAGAACTTTCGCATTGCCCCAGCGGCAGGTCGAAATCAAAGTGAGCCTATCATGCAGACTCTCGCCGATTCTAGAGTTGTTTGAGAGACAGCAATGATGTCGGAGAGTTGTTGAATGATAAGAAAACGCTTGCACGCTGCATCGGTGGTCGCGGCGATGGTGTTATCAGGCCTGGGTGGCGGGTCAGCGAAATCTGGCGAGGCCGAACTTGACCTGCTGAAGTCCTATATTGGCAGCTGGAGGGGCGAGGGCGCGTTGGTCGGAGGGGAGGCTCCTGAACCATTCCGTTGCCGACTGACCGTTGCCAAGGGCAATCAGGCAAAAATCAACTATGCTGGTCGTTGCACCCTAATCAACATGAATTTATCCGTCAGCGGGACAATTGCCTTTGATGAGGCCAGCAACCGCTACCAGGCGGCGATGAGTTCTAATGCCGGTTTCACGGGGCTGGCAATTGGGGTTATGGACCACAATTCAATCAGTTTTGATCTTCGAGAGAAACAAACTGACCGGGGCGGCAATGATGTGCGCATTGGGTCCCGGATTTTGTTGATCGAGGACTCGATCACCGTCGACTTCGAGGTTGAGTTCAACAATTCCGGCGAGATCCTCACCGCCTCTGTGCCGTTTTCGCGGTAACGGGAACAAGATATCTGGCGCGCCATTCTGACCGTTGTCGCCCGCAGTTGGGGTTCGGGCGGATATCGCCCGGCACACCAATGCAATCCCGGACTTTTGTGAACAAAGAGAAACTGCCCAGGCCAAGGCCTGGGCAGTTTCATTTTCCCGAAATGCGGGGCGGGGGCGCCCGCATTCCGGAGGGGGAGCCTATTTGTACTGGTCGGCATTGTCCTTGGTGACCAGAACGGTTCCGGTGTCGATCCAAGCGTCCAGGGTTTTCCCGGCCTTGAGGTCTACCAGTGCCTGGATACCGAAGCCGCCCATATTGGCGGGAGCCTGGGCAATCGAAGCGGTCATTTCGCCAGCCAGGATCGAAACCGCGGCGTCGGGGTTGGCGTCAAAGCCAACGACCATGACCTTTTCGAGCATCGCGGCGGCCTTCAGGGCTTCCACTGCGCCAAGCGCCATGTTGTCATTGGAACCGAAAATGCCTGCAATGTTGGGATTGCCAGCCAAGATATTCTCGGTGACCGACAGGCCCTTGGCCCGATCCCACTCGGCAGTCTGCTCGGCCACAACCTTCAGGCCACAAGCCTCAAGTCCTTTCTTGGAGCCATCGGCGCGTGCCTGACCGGTCGACTGGGTGATCAAACCCTGCAAGATCGCGACTTCTGAGCCGGCTGGAAGGCCCTTGCACATGAAATCGGCTGCCAGAGCGGCGCCCACTTCGTTGTTGGTGCCAATAAAGGTCACGCCCTCATTGACGCCGCGTGTGTCGACAAAAACCACCGGAATACCAGCTGCCCGTGCCGCTTCAACCACTGGGGCAAGTGCGTTCGGATCGGTGGGGGCTAGTGCGATACCGTCGACGCCCTGGGCAATCAGGTCTTCGATCTGGGTGATTTGGGCCTGCACATCCGATTCTGCTGGGGGCGCAACGACGACCACAGTGACCCCAAGTTCGGCCCCTTTGGCCATTGCGCCGGCCTCGACGGCGGCCCAGAACGGATTGCCAGCGCCTGGACCCTTCATGCCCAGTACATAGGTTTCGGCATGGGCGGCGACAGTCATGGCGGCGAGCGCGATGCCAGCGAGTAGAAGATTCTTCATGTTGGGTCCTCCCTTAGAACCAGAGCCTCCATTGGGTTGACGCGCTTCAGCTGGAGACTGAGCCGGGCGCGATAGAAAAGCCTAGGAGCGCGATGCCGCCTTGCGGCGCAGCACGTCGATGTAGACGGCAACGATGATGACAAAGCCGATGAGGATCATCTGCCAAAAGGCGCTGACATTGTTGATGTTGAGCCCGTTGCGCAGGATGCCCATGATCAGGACACCCGCTAAAACACCCAGAACAGTACCGCGGCCGCCGAAGAACGAAGCGCCCCCGATGATGACCGCAGCGATGGCGTCGAGCTCGATGCCAATCCCGGCATTTGGGAAGCCGCTATCGGTGCGACCAGCGAGCAAAAGCCCAGCCAGCCCCGAGAAAAAGCCGCAGATCATATAGACGATGACCAATACGCGATCGACATTGATGCCCGAGACACGCGCTGCGTGCGGATTGCCGCCGATAGCATAGATGTGGCGACCGGTTGAGGTCCGTGTGAGGAACCACCAAAGGCCGATGGCGCCAACCGCAACGAGAATAAGGCTGGCCGGAATGCCGGCCGGAGGTGCGAAAATACCGAGGTCGTAATAGGCCTGACCAAGGTAGCGCACTTCTGGCTGCAGGCCAGAGACTGGCGCGCCATTGGTGATGAGGTAGGTGAGGCCGCGGGCGATATTGAGCGTGCCCAATGTCATGATGAAGGGGTGCGGCAGTTTAAGCCATGTCAGCCCGACGCCGTTGATCCAACCAACGGCAAGACCCACCGCTGGGCCTATCAGCAGCACGATTGGCCATGGCACGCCAGCCTTGGAGGCGATGGCGATGCTGACCATCGACAGGCCCATGATTGAGCCCACTGAAAGATCAATGCCGGCGGTGACGATGACGACAAACATGCCGAGCGCCAGGAGCGCAAGCGAGGCATTTTGCTTGACGATGTTGGTCAGGTTCTGCGCCGAAAGAAACACTTCGGGCTTGATGATGGACAGTACCAGCATCATCACCAGAACAACGATGATGATGCCATAGACCTCGAGAAACCGCGACATGCGCGGACCGCGTATCGAAAAACCCACTGACCTGGGCGTCGCTGGAGCACTCTTATCGTTCATTATGCTGCTCCACTAATGCATGTTGTCGTGGGCAAGGGCCGTCGTGTGGCCTTTGGTGCCCATGATCCAGCCGATGACTTCGTTGCGTGTCGTGCTCGGCAAGGGCGCCTCGGCAAAATTGGTGCCCTGATAGAGCGCCATCACCCGGTCGCAGCAGTAGAAAATGTCGTCCATGCGATGCGATATGACGATCACCGCCACACCGTGTTCCTTCAGGCCCTTGATCAAGTCCAAGACCTTGCCAACTTCTTTGATAGCAAGCGCTGCGGTGGGTTCGTCCATGATCACCAGCTTGCCGTCAAAGGCCGTGGCGCGGGCAATGGCAACCGCCTGGCGCTGCCCACCGGAAAGGTCCTCGGTGTTCTGGTCGACCGATTTGACGTGGATATGCAAGCGGTTGAGGTGGTCGGCGGCCATCTGGCGGGATTTGGGGTGATCTACAATGGTCAGTGGCCCAAACTTTCGACCCGGCTCACGGCCCAGATAGATGTTTTCGTAAATTGGCAGGTTTCCGGCGAGTGCAAAGTCCTGGTGGACCATTTCAATCCCCAGCCGCTGAGAATCCTTGGGGCTGGAAAATTTCACCGGCTCGCCGTTGAACAACAATTGACCTTCGCTGGGCAGGTAGAGCCCCGACAGGATCTTCATCAATGTTGATTTGCCAGCGCCGTTGTCCCCGACAACGCCCAATACTTCTCCCGGCGCGACGTGAAAATTCACGTCATGCAGCGCGGTGATGGCGCCGAAGAACTTCGAGATGCCCTTCGCCTCCAGGAGCGGCGTAGCCATAGACAGATCCCTCCGAGGGCACCAAATGCATCCAATTTGGAATGAATAGTGCCTTTTTCTTATTGATAGAATGTTTAATCCATTTTGCCTCGACCCGTCAAGACCAATCGTGAGCAAGGGGCATGGCGGTGCGCGCGTCCTGAAACGCAAATGCGGGCCCTGACTGCTCTGTCAGGACCACGCATGATGGGGCGGAAGGAATGGCTTGAAAACGGGGGCGGACGGTACTTATTCGCCCGTGGTGAATCGATCAAATCGTGTTGGGTCAGCCGCGAAAGCGGTCACGATTCTGGCACTGCGCAAAACTACCTAGCCTATTCTTACCGCTTGCCCGGTCCGCTTCGATTCCGTCGCGGCCTCGGCCAATTTTTGGGCCATCAGTCCGTCGTAACCCGAAGCCGTCGGCTTTTCACCTGTCGCCAGGAACGTCAGGAATGCGTTGATTTCAATCCGGTATGCGTCAGCATAACGTTCGATAAACGAGAACGGAATCTGGTCTTGAGCCCAGCCGGTCTCGTCGGCTTTTTCGACAGTTGTCAGGTGAATATTGCCGGCGCGGAGGAGTCCTTTGGAGCCATGCACCTCGATGCGCTGGTCATGGCCATAGGTGGCGCGACGCGAGTTGGTGATGACGCAGATCTTTCCCGATGCGGTCTGCATGTGCACAGCCGCCGTATCAACGTCACCCGCCGCTCCGATGGCCGGGTCGGTCAACACACCGCCTAACGCATGGACAACCACTGGCTCCTCGCCAAGCAGGAACCTCGCCATGTCAAAATCGTGGATCATCATGTCGCGGAATAACCCGCCCGAGCGCTCGATGTAAGACACCGGTGGCGCCGACGGGTCGCGGCAGGCGATGGTGACGATTTCTACGTCACCGATTTCACCGGACCGAAGGCGCTTCTCGAGTACAGAATAATTGGGGTCGTAGCGACGATGAAAGCCAATCATCAACGGAACACCGGCTGTTTCGACGACTTTCAGACAGGCCTCGATCCGCTCGACCGAGAGCGATACCGGTTTCTCGCACAGGATGGCCTTTCCCGCCCTCGCGGCTTGTTCGATCAAGTCAGCGTGCGTGTCAGTGGGCGTGGCGATAAGGATTGCGTCAACGTCCTTGGCGTTGATGACCTGCTCAACCGTGCCGGTTCTGGCGCCAACACTTTGGGCGAGTGCTGAGGCCGCTTCCGGCATGGCATCGGCAACATAGGCAACACTGGCGCGGCCTGAATCCGCAAGCGCCCGAGCGTGTACTTTTCCGATACGCCCCGCACCCAAAACCCCAAACCGTATCATTGGAACCTCCAAAACCACTCAACCTCGCCCAAACAAAACAGACTGAAAATTCCAAACACTAAAAGGGACGGAATTTTCGTGCCATTTCGGCAAAGGCGTACAAGAAGCCGAAAACCCTGTCCAGAACATTCTGTCGCAGAAAAGGCGGCGTAGAGTAGGCGGTGGGGGAGCGGTGGGGAGGGATGTGTGCGTCTGCCAAATACTGGAATAAAACGGCAGCTCCGGGATCATTTGCAATGCCGAGCAACCGATTTACCGCTCATAGGGGTTCAGCTCCGAAGTGCCGTTATTGTGCCCCCTGGATTTGTGGCAAATGTTGCGGCGTTTTCGCCAAGCGTCGAAATAGCGAAAGAAACTATTAGCAGGATTCTACAAAAGTAGTTGTCCCACCGCTTACAACGCCATGTCGTCCTGATCATTGGGGCAGTCGGCGTTTCGGGGCCAGAGTAGAAGGACAAAGCGTCGCGGTCTATTTTCCTTTGGGATTTTGCCACGAAGGCAGCATTTCCGTGGTGTAAGCCTTTGCGGGAATTAGATGGTCAACATCAACTGGGCCGAGATGCGCATTTATCTCGATTCGGTCAGACACAGTGGGGTTTTCCTCCACGGCGCGACCGCCCCAGTATCGCGCTTCATTGAGCCGACCCAATTGTTCGTAACACTGTGCCAGCTGTACGGCGAGATATCCAGCATCAAGTGAACTGTCACCACTTGCCAAAAACAAATATATCTCAATTGCTTCCTGAAATTTGTCCTCCAAGCGATATTCCATTGCTACAGATTCCAAAATATCAAAATGGAGAATTTTTGCCGTTTGGGTCATTTTAATTTCGTCTACTTCAAATAGATGTGCTGATTGAATTGAGTTCCGGGCAGCTGCAGGTTGATGTGAGGTCCTCGGGAATCATACTGACCGGGGCCGATGTCAAAACGCAAGACATATCCCGCCGGAAACCTAAACTGAGTTGCGCCTTTTTGCGTGATTTCCCTAATCGGTATTCCGCCACCAAACTCAACTAGGTCATCGGCGATCCCAGCTGTGTGGACCCTTGCCCCAGTGCCCTCTACCGAGGGCGTGTTGCCGAGGGTTCGTGTGCTGGTGTGATTTGGTGCGGTGCCGTTGGCCGGTTGAGCATTTCCTCCCACCCCTTCTGCCTGGAGTTCCTGGCGCTTGGCTGTGGCGGTGTAAGCAGCTGCGCCAGCGGCCGGGGAAGCGGTGGGCACCTTACCTTCGGCTCTCTGTTCCTGTCGTTGCGCGGTTGCGACATATGCGACGGCCTTGATTGTTGGCGTGTCGACGGATTTGATTACGGCAGGCGTTGGCATTGGGCGAGTGAAGCTGCTTGACGCGGGCGCCGCGGTCCTGGTTGGGGGCCTGGCTGGGGGCTCGGACCGGGGGGCGGGAGATGATCGTTCACTTCTGTTGACGGACATTCTATCCTCCTGAAACATGAACACATAAATGTTGAAGCTGCCATTTTGACAGTTTGTGATTCATAGCAATTCTTGCTTTAACAATTCTTAAAGTAAATTTTGGTGTGAAGTTTTTTGTCAGATTTAATTCGAATGATGCACAACAAACTTAACTAATGTTCGGAGTTCGCACTTAATGATCTTAGTTTATGTAGAGTTGTATTAAATGTAATCAATTCACGTAACAATGGCCAATTTCAGGATTATTTAATATTGTCGGTTTTGCGCTTACATAATGTTGGACTCGGTGCCCGAACGCAGCGACCGCGCATTTCGGCACCACGCATGACCGGTTGATAGGAGCTCCATGTTTGAGCAAAGGGCTGGCCGATACCTCAAATGTGATCGAGGAGCCAATTTGTTCGAGGTGGTCGTGAAGGAGCGCGACAGGACCTGTACATTTTCAGATTGACCAGCTCGACTGCCGGGCGGGCTCCCTCGGATGAGTAGTGCTGCAGCCGAAACAGCTTCCTGACTTGTTCGGTTCTGGTTTGATCGAGATCAAGGTGCTTCCGCAAAATTGGGCCTAGGTTGTTTTTGTTCAAATCAGGAAGGATTGCACAATGCTGGCCGATGTATTTGTCCCATTACTGACCTACCCTGACGCAACATCGCAGGACGCGGTTCGCAGAACGATTGACTTTGTTCAGCCCTTTGCGAGGACCATCAATTTGTGCGTATTCGAGGTGGACCTGCCAAGCGTGGTCTACACGGGCCTAACCGCGGAAATATATGGGGTCTCCGAACTGATCGCGGCCGCCGAGGCGCAGAGCCGGAAGGTCGGCGAGGCGCTGCGGGCTTTTGCGGCGTCCACCCCGTCAAACGCGGCCGTTTTTGTGGCGAGTGTTCGATGTGCTGAGGATCAGATCAACCATGCAGCAGCTCGCGCTGCCAGAACACACGATCTTGCTGTCGTGGCCCTTGATCCCCAAAACCCCGGACAGCGGCGGGTTGCCGAAAGCCTCGTTTTTGGTGGCGGCGGGCCGGTGCTGCTGCTGCCTGGAAACGCTGCAAAGCACGATCTGGCCCATGTGGCGATCGCCTGGGACGGATCAAGCGCAGCCAGCCGCGCTGTGCATGACGCCTTGCCCTTTATCACCCAGGCGAAACAGGTTTCGATCTTCACCGCCTTGGATGACAAGGAAATCGCCAGCCAGTCGATACAGGCGTTGAGCCTGTATCTGGAACGCCATGGCATCAGGGGGCGGCATGAGGATGTCAAAGCCGCCGGCCTTTCCGTCGGGTCGGCGCTCCAGGATGCCGCGTATCGCAATGGCGCGGGCCTTCTGGTCATGGGTGCATTTGGCCATAGCCGGCTGCGCGATTTCATATTGGGAGGCGCAACCCGCAGTGTGTTGGACGAGTTGCGCCTGCCGGTTCTGCTGTCACACTAGGCGGCTAAACAAGCGCCCCGTCGGCCTTGCGGATAACCGCCCCGCTCGCGCTCAGCGCCACCACATTGCCGACGAGTACCACAGACCCCAATTGGGTCGTCATCGACAACGCGACCCGACGGGGAGCCGAGTTGATCCTTACCAAGGCTGCACCAAAAAGTGGCCCAGCGCGATCCAAAGGGTGTAGTCTATCGTATTGGATTGACGGAAACTAACGGGGCAGCCACGGCATGACGCAAGAGACACCAACTGCGCCCGTAAAGGCTAAGTCACGACGCAGCCGACGCTGGGTGGTAATTCTTGGCCTGCTTGCGATTGGTGGTGGCGCTTTTGCTTTCAGTGCTCGTCCCTGGGAAACACGACCCAAGTCCGTGGCCACCGAAGTGATGGCCTTAGGCCCGGTTTCGCAAGTTCTGGCGGTCAATGGTCGCGTTGCCGCGATCCGCGCGGTCACCGTCCGCTCTGCGGTTGCCGGCCAGGCCATTACGGTTCTGACTGAAGAGGGCAGCGCCGTGACAGCGGGCGACATATTGATCCAGCTCGATGCGGCACAGGCTGAGGCGTTGGTGAATCAGGCCCGCGCTCAGGTTGAAGCCGGGCTGGTCAAGCAACAGCAAGCCCAGGCAAATGCTGATCGGGCACGCGCGCTGGGTGACAATGCGTCCCGGGCAACGCGCGAAGACGCGGAACTATCGCTTTTGGCTGCAAATACAGAAGTGGACCGCTTGCGTGCAGGGCTTGAGCAGGCTCAGAGTCACCTCGACCAATATACGATCACGGCACCCATTTCTGGTGTGGTATTGCGCCGCCATGTTGACCGCGGGCAAATGGTGGATACCCAGGCCGAACTGCTGACAATTGCCGATTTGACCCAATTGGTGGTCGAGACCGATGTGGACGAGCTGTATTCTTCGCGCATGAAAAATGGGCTTAAGGCGCTGCTTGAACCCGCCGGAGAAACGGTGGCGCGTCCCGGCAAGCTCATCTACGCCGCGCCAACTGTGGATCCGGCGACAGGCGGGCGCGCGATCAAAATAGGCTTCGAAACGCCGGTTGATCTGCCCGTTGGGCTCACCGTCACTGCCAACATTATCGTGTCGGAGACCCAATCTGCGGTTTCCATCCCGCGCGGCGCAATTGTCATCGAGGGTACCGACAGCCATGTGCTGGTCCTTGTTGACGGTTTCGCCCAAGTCCGTCGGGTTAGTTTCCTGGATTGGCCCGCGGAGCGGGTGATCGTGCCATCGGGCCTGGTCCCTGGGGACGTTGTCCTTTTGGCTCCTGCAAATATTAAAGTCGGGCAGCCTCTCGTTGGGATGCAATAGCCCATGCTCTATGGTCTCAAGATTGCCATGCGGTATCTCACCGCCAGCAAGTCGCAAACCGGACTGTTGATCGCCGGTGTTGCCGTGGGCGTGTTCGTCTTCATCTTCATGAGCGCGTTGATCGGGGGCCTGGCGGTGTTCCTGGTCAAACGGACGGTGGGCGATATCGCTCATGTCACCATTGAATCTCCAAGCCGCGACGCGGTGTCGCTGATGCCGCAAGGGGTTGGCGAAGTGCTGCTGGTTGCCCAACCAGCGACGGATCAGCGGGCGCAATTGCGCACAGCAGACGCGTTCATGCCGCTGATCGACGATTTGCCCGGGGTGACGGCCAGCTCTCAGCAAATTGTGGGCAATGGCTTTATGATTCGCGGATTGGCGACGCAGCCGGTCGGTGTGACCGGCGTCGATGCGGACAAGGTTTCGGCAATCGCCGATATTGAAAGCCGACTGGTCGAGGGCACCACAAACCTTTCCAACTCGACGGTGCTGATCGGCAAATCGCTCGCAGCCGATCTTGGCATTCGAATTGGGCAGGTCGTCCGGCTGCGGTCGGACCGCGGGGTCGAGCGTCCCCTGGTGGTGGGTGGTATCTTCGCGCTTGGCCTTGAGGCGCTGGATAAGCGCTCCGCCTTTGTCAGCCTTGCGACGGCAAGGACCTTGTTTGAACTGCCTCAGGGAATCTCCAGAATTGAAATCAAGCTGGACGATCTGAATCAGGCTGAGGCCTATGCGACCCGCATCGCCGCCGAGACAGGACTCAAAGCGACGCCCTGGACCAAGGGCAATGCGCAATTGCTGGACGGGCTAAGGGCCCAGGCCAGTTCTGGTAATCTGATCAAGGCATTCGCCTTGATCACCATTGTGATTGGTGTCGCGAGTGCGCTGCTGCTGTCGACCTATCGACGGAGACCCGAAATCGGCATTATGCGGGCAATGGGTGCGAGCCGGTCCTTCGTAATTTTCGTTTTTGTGACGCAAGGCGCCCTGATTGGCATTTTGGGTGGCTTGATCGGCGCAGGGCTGGGCTATGCGGCCCTATCGCCATTTCCGGTGCCGGAACTGGCCCCTCCTGGCGGGTTGCCGGTCGATGTGCGGCAAGGGGCCTATGATCTGGCAATCGCGCTGACCACCATCGGGGCAATTCTGGCTTCAATCCTGCCCGCCCGGGCCGCCGCACGCGTTGATCCTGTCTCGGTGATCGGCCAATGAGCGAGCAGGGGTTATTGCTGGTCAAGGATCTGGTCAAAACCTATGGGGCAGGGGAGGCAGAAACCCGCGTGCTCAAGGGCCTGGATCTGTCTTTGCAGCCGGGCGAAATGTCGGCCCTGCTCGGCCCATCAGGTTCGGGGAAAAGCACCTTGCTGACCATCCTTGGGACGCTGATGAAGCCGACGTCGGGCCAACATAGGATGCTGGGGCAGGATCTGACCAAGGCGGGCGACCGCGATTTGACCGAATTTCGCAACCAGCACATTGGCTTTGTGTTTCAATTCCACCATTTGCTCCCCGATTTTACGGCGCTCGAAAACGTGATCTTTCCTTCTGCCGTGCAGGCCGGCAGGGAGACCCATGCGGCGCGGGAGCGTGGACGCGAGTTGTTGGCAAGGGTTGGGTTGGAAAGCCGCACCAATTTTTTAGCCACCAAGCTATCGGGCGGGCAAAAACAACGCGTTGCGGTGGCGCGGGCGCTGATGAATCAACCGGAGCTGGTTTTAGCTGATGAGCCGACCGGCAATCTGGACCGGGAGTCGGCAAACCAGGTGATGGACCTAATCGGCGAGATCAACCGCAACGAAAAAACCACGTTCCTCATCTCGACCCATGATGAAAAGATCGCCGCAAGCTGCCGCCGGCAGGTTCGTGTGGTTGACGGGCGCACGGTGTAAGCGGGGAAGGTGCGATTGGGTGGGGTGCGACGACGGGTTGTCGCAGGACAATAGTTAGTTACGCGGAAACGGCGCTGGCGATCCCGGAGGGACTCGAACCCCCGACCAACAGCTTAGAAGGCTGCTGCTCTATCCAGCTGAGCTACGGGACCCTGATGGCGCTGGGTCTGTTTAGCCGATTTTGCTGAAAAGTGAATGCCGCTTTTGAACTTTACCGTTGCTCGGCGTTTCAAATCGGGGCGCGGGGCAGGGGTGCCGTGCTTGAGCGCAGGATCAATTCCGAACGCAAGACAATTCGAAGGGGGGCACGCTGGTCTTCCGGGCTCTCAAGCAGATCGATGAGGGCTTTGGTGGCCAGGCGGCCCAGTTCCTCGCGGGGTTGGCGCATGGTGGTCAATGGCGGCGTCAGATGTGTGGCAATGTCGATATCGTCGAAGCCAACGATCGAAATGTCGCGTGGGCATTCAAGCCCATGCTCATGCAGGGTCGATAAAAAGCCGATGGCAGATTCGTCGTTTGCGGCAAAGACGGCAGTGGGACGGTTGGTCAGCTCCAGAAAGCGTTGTGCGGCGGCCTGGCCGCTGGTCAATTGAAAGCCCCCGGGCAAAATCCATTCTGGGTCAATCGGCAGACCCGCGTCCGCCATGGCCTGTGTGAACCCAGACAGACGTTCCGGCGTCAGCACGTTGTCCGGTGGGCCGGGGATATGGCCAATTCGCGAATGGCCCAGTTCAATCAGGTGCCGTGTCGCGTGCGCGGCCGCGTCGACATTGTCCGTTTTGACGATGGGAAGGCTGGCGTTGGGTATTTCTTCGCAGCACAAAACCGTGGGGACAGAAATCGGGTCGCTGGTCAGTGCCCGAAGCTCGGCAATGTCCAGGCTTCCGTCCAGCAACAAGAACCCATCAGCGCGATTGGATAAGAAATAGTCCTGCAAGCGCCTGCCGGCACCATCCCCCGAAAGTCGATTGGCGACGAGCACGCCATAACCGCGCAGCGCCGCTTCCCGCTCCACGGCGTCCAGAATCACCGAAAAGAATGAGTTTCGGATATCGGGGAGGTTGATCAGAATTGTTCGCGCTTTGTGTTGCCGCAGCGAGCGAGCCGCCTGGTTGACGGTGTAGGCGGTGGCCTGCACCGCTTCGAGGACCCGCTGACGGATGTCGTCGCTGACTTTTTCGGGATTGGACAGAGCCCTGCTCACCGATGCCGTGGACACACGGGCAAAGCGGGCGACGTCCCGTAGCGTGGGCGCCTTTCTCAGTGCTTTCATTTTTGAAGCGCCCCCTCAAACGCGCGAGCCAAATTCATCCCCCCGCCTCGATCGGATCGACGCCAAATTCCTATTGCGTCCACAATCGGTGGATGGCTTCTGTATCCTGCAATCGATTGCACCAATTGTCTGACACTGACAGGAAACGATTGCATGGTATTTTTGAAAAATAGCTGCAATCGATTGCATTATCGGCCTTGACAGGCTCGCAAAAAGTATCTGAAACTCATGCAATCGATTGCATAGTACCTGTAATCGATTACATACAGTCGGCTTCGGATGTCCCGCAGAGGGCAGCTTAGCGGCTGACTGCTTCGCTGGAGCAGCACGCTCCATGTGTTCGTTGGGAGGACAACAGATGAATAAATTTACGCTGGCTGCCAGTTTGGCAGCGGCCTTGATGTGCTCGACTGCATCTTACGCAGTTGATCTTGAAGTGACGCATTGGTGGACATCTGGTGGCGAAGCAGCCGCTGTCGCCGAGATGGCTAAGGCATTTGACGCATCGGGCGACCATTGGGTTGACGGTGCTATCGCTGGTTCGGGCGGCACTGCTCGCCCAATCATCATCAGCCGTATTCTGGGCGGCGACCCAATGGGCGCAACCCAGCTCAACCATGGTCAGCAGGCCAAGGAATTGATCGAAGCTGGTCTCTTGCAGGACCTGACTGACATCGCGACCGCTGAAGGCTGGAAAGACATTGTCAATCCAATCAGCCTTTTGGATGCTTGCACCTTCGAAGGCAAAATCTACTGCGTTCCCGTCAACATCCACTCCGCACAATGGCTGTGGTTGAGCAATGCGGCCTATGCAAAGGCCGGCGTTGCAGTTCCAACAACCTGGGACGAGTTTGTTGCTTCCGCTCCAGCTCTTGAAGCTGCTGGCATCATTCCACTGGCAATGGGCCAACAGCCTTGGCAGAGCAATCTCGCGTTCGGCAACTTGTTTGTTGCTGTTGGCGGCACTGAACTCTGGAAAGAAGTCAACATCAACAAGAACGCTGACGCTGCTGCCAGCGCAGAAATGACAAAAGTGTTTGATGCCGCAGTCGCTGCGCGCGCATTGGCTGCCAAGTCGAACGTTCAGGACTGGAACCAGGCAACCAATCTCGTGATCACCGGCGCTGCCGGCGGCCAATTGATGGGCGACTGGGCACAGGGTGAATTCCAGGTCGCAAACCAGAAGGCCGGCGTCGACTATACCTGCCTGCTCGGCCTGGGCGTGAACAAGATCATTGCAACCGGCGGTGACGCGTTCTACTTCCCCGTCAACAAGGACCCAGAAATCACCGCTGCTCAGAAGCGTCTTGCTTCGATCTTGATTTCCAAGGAACTTCAGGTCGCGTTTAACCTGAAGAAGGGCTCGCTGCCAATCCGTGGTGACATCGATTTGTCCGCTGCCAACGACTGCATGAAGCAGGGCCTCGCGGTTCTGGCTGACGGCGGCGTCCTGCCAAGCGGTGACCAGGTCTTCACTCCGGACACCAACGGCCAGATCGAAGACCTGATGGTCGAGTTCTGGAACTCAACGACAATGACAGCTGCTGATGCGCAAGCAAAGTACGCAGCAATCATCGCCGCTGCTGAATAATCTCCCGTAGACTAGGATGGCCCGACCGGAATCGGCCGGGCCATTTTTTGCCAATTTGAGCTGGGGCATAACCTCGCCAGAGATGACAACAGGGACGGGAATAATATCATGGCCTCCATTGGCGCGTCTGAAGCGACGACTGGGCAGGATAGTGGTGCGAAACGCCCTATTCGTTTGCTAAAAAATCTGAATTCCAAGATTGCATCTGTCCCTATGATCGCCACGGTGTTGGTGATCTTTTTGGGGTGCACCCTGTGGACGGTGCTGTACTCGTTCACAAGTTCAAAACTTTTGCCGAAACTCGAGTTTGTCGGTCTGGCTCAGTACGACCGGCTTTGGGGAACCGCCCGCTGGGTGGTATCGATCTCAAATCTCGCGCTTTTCGGCATTTTGTCTTTGGTGCTGAGCCTGGTTATCGGCTTCACACTCGCGGCGCTCCTGGATCGCAAGATCCGGTTTGAGAACGCCTTCCGGACCATTATTCTTTACCCGTTTGCGCTGTCGTTCATTGTCACCGGGCTGGTTTGGCAATGGATTTTGAACCCTGACTATGGAATTCAAAAAGCGGTGCGGGACCTTGGGTTTTCTGGATTTGTATTTGACCCGCTCTATACTGAAAGCTTGGTGATCTACGGCATCCTGATTGCCGCCATGTGGCAGGGCACGGGCCTGGTCATGTGTCTGATGCTCGCCGGTATCCGTGGCATCGACGAAGACATCTGGAAAGCCAGTCGCGTCGAGGGCATTTCGGTGTGGAAGACCTATGTGGTCATCATCATTCCGATGATCCGGCCGGTGATTGTAACCTCTGTCGTCCTGATCGCCTCTGGAATCGTGAAAGTTTACGATCTGGTGGTGGCTCAAACCAGCGGCGGCCCAGGTGTGGCAAGCCAGATGCCAGCGCTCTACGTCATGGACAAAATGTTCAAAGACCAGAATTTGGCACAGGGTTTCTCTGCCTCCACCATGATGTTGGTTACCGTCGCCATAGTCTTGATTCCATGGGCATATTTTGAATTTGGGAGCAAGAAACGTGGTTGATATCACCGCCTCTGGGCCGCGTGGCACCAAGCCGCGCAACATTTTCGCACCGGCAAACCTGTTCCTCTACGGCACGTTGATCATTGTGGCTGCGTTTTACGCATTGCCACTCTATGTGATGATCGTGACATCGCTTAAGTCCATGCCTGAAGTTCGCATGGGCAATGTGTTCTCGCCGCCGATGGCGATAACCTTCGAGCCCTGGGTCAAGGCCTGGTCGACTGCCTGCACAGGCATCAATTGTGATGGCCTATCGCGCGGGTTCTGGAACTCGGTCCGCATCCTGGTGCCATCAGTTGTGCTGTCGATCGCCATTTCCAGCGTCAATGGCTACGCGCTGGCAAACTGGAAGTTCAAAGGATCTGAATTCTTTTTCGCCGTATTGATGATCGGCGCGTTCATTCCCTATCAGGTGATGCTCTATCCCATCGTGTTGGTATTGAAGGGTTCGGGAGATTTCCTGAGCATATTCTCAAATGCCCTCGGGCTGGGTGACACCAAGGTCTATGGCACCCTGACCGGCTTGGTGATCGTGCATACGATCTTTGGTATGCCCATTCTAACATTGCTGTTCCGGAACTATTTTTCGTCGTTGCCCGAAGAGTTGTTCAAGGCGGCTCGTGTCGATGGGGCAAGGTTCTGGGGCATTTTCTTCAAGATCATGATGCCGATGAGCCTGCCAATTTTCGTGGTGGCCATGATCTTGCAGGTGACGGGGATCTGGAATGACTTCCTGTTTGGGGTGATCTACACCAAGCCTGATATCTACCCGATGACCGTTCAGCTCAATAACATTGTGAACTCGGTGCAGGGCACCAAGGAATACAATGTGAACATGGCGGCAACGATGCTGACCGGGCTGGTTCCTCTGTTTATCTACTTTGTTTCCGGCAAACTTTTTGTGCGCGGCATTGCCGCAGGCGCCGTGAAAGGCTGATCCTATGACCGTTACACACTCAATCTCCGTTCGGGACCTGACGCTGAACTTCGGGGCGGCCTCAGTCCTCAAAAAGATGAATCTTGATGTTGAGGAGGGCGAGTTCATCGTTCTCCTGGGGCCTTCGGGGTGTGGGAAGTCCACGCTGCTGAATTGCCTGGCCGGCTTGCTCGACATCACCGACGGGCAGATCTGGATCAAAAACAAGAACGTGACCTGGGCCGAGCCCTCGGAGCGCGGCATCGGCATGGTGTTCCAATCCTATGCGCTTTATCCGCAGATGACCGTTCGTGGCAATTTGTCGTTTGGCCTCAAGAACGCGAAAATGCCAAAGGACGAGATCGACAAACGCGTCGCCAGGGCCGTGGAAATCCTGCAGATCGGTCCGCTACTGGATCGCAAGCCCGCTTCGTTGTCCGGTGGGCAGCGCCAGCGTGTTGCTATTGGGCGCGCCCTGGTGCGCGATGTGGACGTATTCTTGTTTGACGAGCCTTTGTCGAATCTGGACGCCAAGTTGCGGTCTGAGCTGCGTGTTGAAATTAAACGGCTGCATGGTCGTCTGAAGAACACCATGGTTTACGTCACCCACGATCAGATCGAAGCATTGACGCTGGCGGATCGAATTGCGGTTATGAAGAACGGCGTCATCCAGCAGCTTGATACGCCACACGCCATCTACAACCGCCCAGTCAACCTCTATGTCGCCGGGTTCATCGGGTCGCCATCGATGAATTTCCTACCGGGTTCGTTGACCGGCGGGGCAGAAC
Organism: Devosia equisanguinis; assembly: GCA_943372435.1. Lineage (GTDB taxonomy): Bacteria > Pseudomonadota > Alphaproteobacteria > Rhizobiales > Devosiaceae > Devosia > Devosia equisanguinis_A. The sequence goes on along the minus strand of CALRYQ010000001.1, from coordinate 405,991 downwards.
CCATGTTCATTGCCGATGATGGCACCAAGATCACTGCCAAGACCTACAAGTTTGACACCGCGCCCGCCGCAGGTCCCGTCAAGGCCGTGCTCGGGGTGCGTCCGGAACACATTGTGATCGGCGAAGAAGCCAAAGCGATGCCGTTCCAGACGGAAATCGAGATCGAAGTTGTCGAGCCAATGGGGTCAGACACCCTCGCATGGACCAAGATCGCCGGTCAGGCCGTTACCTTTCGGGTTGGCAGCGATATCGACCTGCAGGTTGGACAGAAGTTGGTCGCGGGCTTTGACACAGCCCGTGGTTCGCTCTTTGACGCGGAAACGACGAACCGCGTTTGAAGGCGTTCACTGCGATTTAGTCGGCAATATTACCATTGTACCAGTTCATCCGCCTTTGTGGCGGGACTGGCTGGTATTGATTTGAGTAGGTACAGCACCTCCACAAGAGGTCACAAAAACAAGTTTGAATGAGGCATTCGATGACTGTTCTGTCATTCCAGCTCTATAGTGCTCGCAATTTTGCGCCGCTTGATGGATTTCTGCCCAAGTTGGCGGCGCTGGGCTATACCCAGGTTGAGGGCTATGGGGGGCTTTATGCGGATGCTGCTGGGCTGGCCGCGAGCCTCAAGAAGAATGGTCTGACCATGCCCACTGGCCATTTTGGACTTGCTCAACTTATGGACACCTCCACAGCGCTAAAAACCGCGGAGACGCTGGGAATGAAGCGTTTGTATTGCCCCCATATCGGTGTCGAGGGTCGCAGTGCCGACGAGTCGAAATGGGTTGAACTGGCGGAAACGCTGGGCGAATTGGGCGAGACGTTCAAAAAGGCCGGTCTGGGCTTTGGCTGGCACAATCACGACTTCGAATTTGTGCCGACGACGAGTGGCCGTACCCCTATGGAAATATTGCTGGAAACGGCTGCAGCAATCGAATGGGAGGCCGACGTCGCCTGGATTGCGCGCGGCAAGGCTAGTCCCAGCGAATGGTTTGACAAATACGGGGACCGGATCACCGCCGTCCACGTCAAGGATATCGCCCCCGCTGGGCAATGCCTTGATGAGGATGGCTGGGCAGATGTTGGCGAAGGTGTGTTGGGGTGGGACCGGTTGATTGCCGAGATCAACAGCAAAACCAAGGCCCTGTATTTTGTGGCCGAACATGACAATCCGTCGGACGCCGAGCGGTTCGCGGCGCGTTCGATGGCGACCGCCAAGAAGTGGAAGTAATCAAAATGGCAAAGACCTATGGCGTCGGCATCATGGGTGCCGGCAATATTTCGAGCTCTTATCTTCGTCTGGCGCCGCTGTTCAAGGGCCTCGAAGTGCGCGCTGTGGCAGACATTCTGCCGGCCGCTGCACAGAAGCGCGCCGAAGAATTTGGCGTACGGGCGCAGACCCCCGATGAACTGCTCAAGAACAGCGAACTCGATGTCATCGTCAATTTGACGATCCCTTCGACCCATTACAGCGTGTCGATGGACATCATTTCGGCCGGCAAGCATTCCTATTCGGAAAAGCCGTTCGTGCTGTCGCTCGAAGAAGGCGAAAAGCTCAAGGGCGCCGCCGAATCGCGCGGCCTGCTCGTCGGCTCAGCGCCAGACACGTTTCTGGGTGGGGCGCACCAGCAGGCGCGCGATATCATCGACAGTGGTGTGGTCGGCGAAATCAAGAGCGGCACCACGCACGTGATGAGCCGCGGCATGGAAATGTGGCATCCAAATCCAGATTTCTTCTTCCAAATTGGCGGCGGCCCAGTTCTTGACCTCGGTCCCTACTACATCACCAATCTTGTGCAGTTGGTTGGCCCGGTGAAGCGCGTCACCGCCTTTACCGGCATGGCCCGCGCCGAGCGCGAAGTCACTGCCGAGGGCCCCAACAAGGGGACTTTCGTAAAAGTTGGTACGCCGACCACCATTCATGGTGTGCTGGAATTCCACAATGGCGCCATCATCACCATCGGCGCCAGCTGGGACGTGTCGAGCCACGGCCACCACAATATCGAACTCTACGGTACAAACGGCTCGATCTACGTGCCCGATCCCAACTTCTTCGGTGGCGATCTGGTGACCACCGATGCGGCCGGCACCAAGTCGCCGGTCACCCCATGGTCGCATCCGTTTGGCGTCGCCAATCAGGACCTCGACAAGCCAGTGCATCGCGCCAATTACCGCACCGCCGGTCTTGCCGATATGATCGCGTCGATCGACGGTGGCTACAAGGCGCGTTGCGGCCTCGATGTGGCGCTGCACGTGGTCGATGTAATGACCTCGTTGCTGATCGCTGGTGAGACCGGCCAGGTGCAGACCCTGACGACCACCTGCGAGCGTCCGCTGGCGCTTGGTCCTGATGCAGCGCGCGCGCTGTTGAAGTAAGTAACCTAGTTGAATGCCGCCCTTGTCCCTCGTTAAGCATTTGACTTAGACGTGCGCGCGGTTGAGATCATGGTGGCGACACTTTTGAACCCGGCGGTGGTCACCTGGACCCTGCCAGGGTGCGCGGTTCTGGCCCCAATTGGCTAGATTCGCTTTGATTTTGGCGGCTCGGGGGTTGCTCCGGGCCATGAGTTGAGGAGAGTTCGATGCGCACGATCAAGGGACCAGCCATTTTTCTGGCACAGTTTGCGGGCGCTGCGGCGCCGTTCGATACTTTTGACAATATTTGCCGCTGGGCCGCTGGCCTGGGCTACAAGGGCGTGCAGATTCCGACCTGGGTCGGCAGCCTTATCGATCTGGAAAAGGCCGCGACCTCCAAGACCCATGCCGATGAGTTGGCCGGAACCGCCGCCAAGCATGGTTTGCAGATCACCGAACTGTCGACCCATTTGCAGGGTCAGTTGGTCGCTGCGCATCCGGTTTATGACACTATGCTGGACGGCTTTGCGCCCGCTTCGGTGCATGGCAGACCGAAGGCCCGCCAGGAATGGGCGGTGCAGCAGTTGCATTGGGCAGCGCAGGCCTCGAAGAACCTCGGCCTCACCGAACACGCGACCTTTTCGGGCGCGTTGGCATGGCCGTTCCTTTATCCGTTCCCGCAGCGCCCTGCTGGGTTGGTGGAAGAAGCCTTTGACGAGCTGGCGCGTCGCTGGACCCCAATTCTTAATGCCTTCGATCAGGTTGGCGTGGACGTCTGCTACGAAATCCATCCGGGCGAAGATTTGCACGATGGTGTCACCTACGAGATGTTCCTCGATCGGGTGAAGAACCATCCGCGTGCCAATCTGCTCTATGATCCCAGCCATTTCGTGCTGCAGCAGCTCGATTATCTGGACTACATCGACATCTATCACGAGCGGATCAAGATGTTCCACGTCAAGGATGCCGAGTTCAATCCGACCGGGCGGCAAGGGGTTTATGGCGGCTACCAGAGTTGGGTCAACCGAGCGGGGCGGTTCCGTTCGCTTGGCGACGGGCAGGTGGACTTTGCCTCGGTGTTCTCAAAGCTCGCGCAGTATGATTTTTCCGGTTGGGCCGTGCTGGAATGGGAGTGCGCGATCAAGCATCCCGAAGATGGGGCGCGGGAAGGCGCTGAGTTCATCAAACAGCATATTATCCGGGTAACCGAACATGCGTTTGACGACTTTGCGTCCTCGGGCACTGACCTATCTGCTAACCGCAAAATTCTTGGTTTGAGCTAAGTGGGAGTGCAAAATGGCTGAGAACGGCGCAAGGCGCATTCGCTTGGGCATGGTGGGTGGTGGGACGGGAGCCTTTATTGGCTATGTCCACCGCGTCGCGTCGCGCATCGATGGGGACTATGATTTGGTCGCGGGCGCGCTGTCGTCGCGCCCAGAAATCGCGCTAGAATCCGGGCGAAATATCGGGCTGGCCGAGGACCGAATCTATACCAGTTTTGAAGATATGGCCCGGGCCGAGGCAGCCCGCCCCGACGGCATTGAGGCGGTGTCGATTGTGACCCCAAATCATATGCATTATGGGCCGGCAAAAGCGTTTCTTGAGGCCGGCATCCATGTGATTTGCGATAAGCCGATCACGTCAACGCTGGAAGATGCCCGAAAATTGGCGGCGATCAATCCAAAAAACGGCGCTCGATTTCTCCTGACCCACAATTACACTGGCTATCCGCTGGTCCGGCAGGCGCGCGAGCTGGTCGAAAGCGGCGCGCTTGGCACCATCCGGGTCATCCAGGCGGAGTACCCGCAGGACTGGCTCACCGAGGCGGCGGCAGACGACAACAAGCAGGCAGCGTGGCGGACCGACCCGGCTCGATCCGGGGCCGGCGGAGCGATTGGCGATATCGGCACCCATGCCTACAATTTGGCGCGCTTCGTCACCGGGCTTCAAACCGAGGCCGTGTCAGCGGATTTGACGAGTTTTGTGGCCGGTCGGCGCCTTGATGACAACGTCCATATCATGTTGCGCTTTGTCGGCGGCGCCAAGGGCATGTTGTGGGCCAGCCAGGTCGCAGTTGGTTGCGAGAACGGCCTGCAATTGCGTGTATATGGCGACAAGGGCAGTCTTGAATGGCGCCAGGACAACCCGAATTACATGTGGTTCGCCCAATTCGGCAAGCCGCGCCAATTGTTGACGCGTGGCGGCGCCATTTCGGGCACCGCAGCCTCAACGATGAATGTGCGGGTACCCGCAGGCCATCCCGAAGGCTATTTGGAAGCGTTTGCAACGCTCTATAGCCAGTTTGCCGAGATCATCCGCGGGAATGGGGCAAGCTACGATGGGCTATTGCCAACCCTGCAGGATGGTGTTGAGGGCATGGAATTCATCACGGCCTCGGTAAAGTCCAGCCAGAACGACGGCAAATGGACCAAGCTCAGCGACGTCTGACGCCTGACCATTCTTGATCAACCGGGCGCAGATGAACAGCATCTGCGCCCTTTTTGTTTGGAGAACACCATGCCCTCAACCCGTATCGAAACGCGCGCTGGCTGGATCGGTGATCGCCGCGCCGAAGTGCTGGAAGCCGTGCAGCGGGCATTGGTGATTGGCATCAAGATCCCGGAGCAGGACCGTGATGTGAGGCTGACGCAGTACGATGCGGCGGACGTGATCACCGCGAGCGATGCAAGCCCGCGCCGGACGGTGATCGAGATCACCTTATTCACCGGCCGCACCATCGAGGCCAAGCGCCGGCTCTATGCCGCGTTGGTCGAGCAATTGGCGCCGTTGGGGCTGGTGGCCGCCGACATCAAGGTGATCCTGATCGAAGTGCCGCGCGAGAACTGGGGGCTCAAGGGGCTGCCCGGTAGCGAGCAAGACATCGGCTTCAAGGTAGACGTTTGATCGCTACAGCGCCACATAGCGGTCTCGCCGGTGGTTGATGGCGACGAACAGATTCAGCACCAGCGCGCCGAGCGCTGAATAGGCGATGGCGACCGGGGTGAGGAAGGCGAAGGCGGCGGCAAAGATCAGCACGTCGCCGGCCAGCAGCACCAGCCCGGCGCGCCAGCCAAACCGATCCTGCAGATAGAACGCCAAGATCGAAACACCGCCAACGCTGGCGCCATGGCGGAACACGGCCAGCATGCCGTAGCCGATCAGCACACCGGCCAAAATCACGCCAAACAGCGGGTCCAGATGATCGAACGACAACATCTGGGGCAAATATGAGATGACGAAGGACAGGGAGGTGACCACGGCCATGGTCTTGAAAGTGAAGGCACGGCCCATGCGAAGAATTGCCAGGCCAAAAAACGGCAAATTGCACAAGAAGTAGACCACGCCAAAGTTCCACCCTGTGGCGTATTTGATCAGTAGCGACAGGCCGGCAATACCACTCACGAAGAACCCAAGGTGGGCCAGCAGGGAAATTCCCAGCGCAACCAGAATCACGCCGGTCGCTATGCCTTGCAAATCCTCCGGGGGAGAGTGGTGAGTGGCCGTAGCGTTCCAGCTTCCAAGGCGCAATTGCTCAATTCCTCGTCGATACCACCGGCTTTTAGTTTGCCGGGCTTGAAGTGACGCCGCGGGAGCGATCAAGCCGCTCTAGGACACTCGACAATAAACAATTGAGGTCCGACGCGGTCTTAAGCGCTCAATGCGTCCAGGGCGTCTTGCGGTCCGAACGAAAATTGTCCGGATAACTGACCCGCTTGGGAATGGTGTCATGCGCGGGTTGAACGATATAGGGGATGCCGTTCTTTATCGCATAGGCCTCAGCGGCCTCCTGCGTCTCAAAATTGAGGCGAATTTGCTGATCCATATCGCTCGAAGACGTATAGCCCATCAATGGCTCTATCTCACGGGCGGAAGCCAGGTCATAAACCAGAACCCAATGGTTCGATTTGCCCTTGCCAGACTGCATTGCATTTTTTGCGGGGCGGTAGATGCGTGCCGACATGGCGGTTCCTCAACACCTTGCGCTTGCTGCGCTATCTAGAATTGACCGGGATTTGCGCCGGTCGTCAATTGAGGTCGATGGTCGGAGTACAAAGATTCGAACTTTGGACCCCTGGTTCCCAAAACCAGTGCTCTACCAGGCTGAGCTACACTCCGTCATCGCCGCATCCGATACAAGGTTCGTTTGCAAAGGGCAAGGGCTGGTTCGACGGTTTGCGCGCTATTGACGCGGAGAGGGGATAAACCCAAAACAGAACCATGTTTGATCTCACTGCAAAATGGCCGCTGGGCCTAAATTCCCGAAACTGGGCCATTTATGGGGTGGTGGTGGTCGTGCTGCTGGCAGGGCTGGCCCTTCTTGATGGCTGGACCGCGCAGGGCGTTGCGCAGCTGCCGGACCAATGGCGGATCCCGTTTGAGCGAATCACCGACTATGGGCTTTCCGATTGGGTGCTTTATCCCAGTTTGGCCGTGTTCGTTGTCGCGCGCTTGTTGGCGATGCATGGTCGTTTCAAGCAAACTGCGGAGCAGATTTCGCTGCTATCGGGTTTCATCTTTGTCGGCGTCGGTTTGCCCGGTCTGGTGTCCAATTTGATCAAGCGATTGGTTGGACGGGGGCGTCCGCAGGTGTTTGAGGATTTGGGCGCATTTGATTTCCAAATCCTGGGGAATGACTGGCTGCATCAGAGCTTTCCCTCCGGACATGCGACCACGGCAGTCGGCCTGGCTTTTATTGCCGGGTTCCTGTGGCCGCGTACGTTTCTGCCATTGCTGGCAATAGGGGCACTCGTTGCGCTGTCGCGCTTCATGATCGGTATGCACTACCCAAGCGATGTGGTTGCCGGGGCGATCTTGGGAATGTTGGGTGCCTATGGCGTTCGCAATGTGTTTGCTTGGCGAGGCTGGTTGTTTCAGGTCCAGCCGGACGGCTCCACCGTCCGGCGACCGCGCGCCATTGCATAACGACGTCAGGTGCGCGCGCTGCTGTAGCGGGCAATTGCAGCGGTCAGGTCGGCCTTTAGGTCATCAATATCTTCAAAGCCAATGTGCAGGCGGAACAGGTTCCCAGTGTGTGGCCAGGGCACTATTGTGCGATTTGGCTTGGTCGGAACACACAGACTTTCGAAACCGCCCCACGAATAGCCCATGCTGAACAATTCCAGATGATCGGTGAACGCGGCGACAGCGTCGCGCGGCGCGGCGCGTAACAGCACTGAGAACAGGCTGCCAGAGCCGGTAAAGTCGCGGCGCCATAGGGCGTGATCGGGGTGACTAGGGAGAGCGGGATGGAGCACCGCCTCGACCTCGGGTTGACCTTCAAGCCAGCTGGCGATTTCGAGGGCGCGTTTTTCATGCTCATGCATGCGAATCGCCAAGGTCCGCAGTCCTCGCGCGACGAGAAACGCGTCGTCTCCAGAACTGAACATGCCTAATGCCGAACACGTTGATTCGACGTCCCCCCACGCCGCCTCGGTGGTGGAAATCGTCCCGGCGAACGCGTCAGAATGGCCGACGAACATCTTGGTTCCGGCATGGATGACGAGGTCGGCGCCGTGACTGAGTGGCTGAAAAAATAGCGGGCTGGCCCAGCTGTTATCCACGATCAACCGAACGCCGGCGGCGCGGGTTGCCTTGGCAATGGCCGGGATGTCCTGCACCTCAAAGGTCAACGAACCTGGGCTTTCCGCCAGCACAGCTCTAGTTCGCGGCGTGAGCAGTGCGGCGATATCACCGCCGATGCGCGGATCGTAGTAACGCACATCAACACCCATGCGTTTCAGAAACCCATCGGAGAACTTGCGGCCCGGCTCATAGGCGCTGTCTGATACCAGGATTTCATCCCCTGCGCGAACGCAACTCAGCAGAGCCACAGTGATCGCAGCCAGGCCAGACGGCACCAATTTTGTGTGATAGGCGCCTTCAAGCGCCGTAATGACCGTCTCAACGCTTGTCGTTGTCGGGTTTCCGTGCCGCCCGTAGCGGTATTTTTGTTGGTTGGTTTCGATGTCGGCCAGGGTTTTGAACAGCACCGTAGAGCCGCGATAGACCGGCGTGTTGACGAATCCAAATTGATCCGCAGGTTCCCGACCCAAATGCGTGAGAATGGTTTCTATCGAATGGGCCGTTTTTGGTGAACTGTGTGCATCATTCATAGGAAATATTGGTCCAAAACGAAATCATTTTCTAGATTTCAGTCAAAAAAGAGACAGGTATCCTGTCCAACCCGTCATGCGCTATTGACGCAAGTCGCATTAGCGGCTTCGATGCATACCAGCATCGTCACTGTTGTAAAAGACAGGGGTGCGGCCGGGGCAGGATGATTGGCAAAGACCAACGAACTGTTCCGGGCACAGGGACAGGAAACAAAAGGCAAAAAAATGCAAAAACAACTCCTAACTTTCGCTTTGGCGGCCGCACTTGGCCTCACGGCGACTGCGGCATTTGCCGACACGCTTGCCGATACCAAGACCGATGGTTTTGTGAAGTGCGGCGTGACGGAAGGTGTACCGGGTTTCTCTCTGCCCGACGCCAACAATGAATGGACCGGCCTTGACGTCGACTATTGCCGCGCACTTGCCTCGGCGATCTTCAACGATCCAAAGGCAGTTCGTTTCACACCAACCACTTCGGAAAACCGCTGGCAGACTCTAAGTGCCGGTGAAGTGAACCTTTTGTCACGTACCAGCACGTGGACAATGACTCGCGACACGACGCTGGGCATCAAGTTCGTTGGTACCACCTATTATGATGGCCAGGGCTTCATCGTCCGGACCGAATCCGGCATCAAGTCAGCGCTTGAGCTCGGTGGCTCCACCATCTGTATCGAATCTGGCACCACGACCGAACTCAATGCTGCCGATTATTTTGCGGCCAATGGCATGGAATACAATCCGGTCACCTTCACCAGCCAGGACGAAACGCTTAAGGCCTATGAAGACGGTCGTTGCGACGTTTACACCACGGACGCTTCGGCGCTTGCCGGCAATCGTCTGGATTTCTCGGTGCCGACGGATCACATCGTTCTGCCAGAAATCATCTCCAAGGAGCCACTGGCAGTCGTTGTTCGCCAGGGCGACGATGCATGGTTCAACGTAACCCGTTGGACTTACTACGCATTGCTTGAAGCTGAAGAACTGGGCGTGACCCAGGCCAATGTCGACGAGATGCTCGGATCAGAAAACCCATCCATCAAGCGTTTGCTTGGTCTGGAAGGCGATTTTGGTACACCAATGGGCCTGACCAAGGACTGGGCTTACCAGATCATCAAGGGCACCGGTAACTACGGCGAAATCTTCGATCGTAACGTTGGTGCTGGCAGCCCGATCGGGATTGCTCGTGGCCTGAACGCCCTCTGGAAGGATGGCGGCCTGCAGTATTCTCCACCAATCCGCTAATTGATGTGAGCCCCGCCCGCCATTTGTTGGCGGGGCTTTCTCATCTGGCGATGCGCCGCGGCCTTGGCTGCGAGCATCGGTTTAGTGAAATGGAGAGTTATTATGGCTGTGGAGAACGCCGGTCGGCTTGCGCCGCCGCGAACCTTCTTTCTCAATGATCCGATTATCAGGGGTTATTTCTACCAGGCGCTGTTGGTCGCTATCGTCGGTGGGCTGGTTTACTGGCTTGGCCTGAATGCCATTCAGAACCTGACGGCCCAAGGCAAATCCCTTGGCTTTGATTTCCTGGGTAACACCGCCGGTTTCGACGTCAGCTATGCGCTCATCCCTTATAGCCGTGTGTCCACCTATCTTGACGTGTTCCTAGTTGGTTTGCTCAACACCCTGCTGGTGTCGCTGATTTCGATCGTGCTGGCCACCATTCTAGGATTTTTCCTCGGCATCTCTCGCCTGTCGCGCAACTGGTTGGTTGCCAAAGTGGCCGCAGTTTATGTTGAGTTGACCCGCAACATCCCGCTGCTGCTGCAATTGTTCATCTGGTACTTCGCGGTGCTCAAGGTGATGCCATCCGTCAAGCAGAGCCATGCCTTTTGGGATATGGTCTTTGTCAATCAGCGTGGGGTGTTCATTCCCGCTTTGGTGCTCGACGACAAATTCAGCCTGGTGTTTGCGGCCATTGGAATCGCTATCATTGCTGGCTTAGCAGTCCGTTTTTGGGCCCGTCGGCGCCTGGAAGCAACGGGTCATCGGTTCCCTGTTTTCCTGACAGCCCTTGCCCTCCTGCTACTCTTGCCGACATTGGCTTGGGTTGTTTCCGGCACGAATGTGGGTCTCGACGTCCCTGGGCTTACCGGCTTTAATTTCAAAGGTGGCATCGACCTTCCGCCCGAGCTGCTCGCGCTCATTTTCGGATTGACCATTTACACAGCCACCTTCATTGGCGAAATCGTTCGTGCGGGTATCCAAGCGGTTAGTCATGGCCAATCCGAGGCGGCGCTGTCGCTTGGCCTCAAAGACGGGGATCGCTTGCGCTTGGTGGTCATCCCACAGGCCTTGCGCGTGATTATTCCACCGCTCACCAGCGAGTATCTCAGCCTAACCAAGAATTCATCGCTGGGCGCCGCGATTGCGTTTCCTGAATTGGTGTCAATTTTTCAGGGCACAGCACTCAATCAGGCCGGACGCGCTATCGAAATCGTGGGCATGACCATGGCGGTTTACCTGACCTTTTCGTTAGTCACGTCGCTGCTGATGAATATTTACAACGCGCGCGTTGCGCTCGTGGAACGGTGAGGCGATTATGGCTGATACCAGCTATGGCTATGTGCAAAACGCCCCCCTGCCGGCCATGCCGCCACCAGGGCGCACCACCGGTGTGATCTACTGGTTGTGGAAGAACTTGTTCTCGTCGCTATCCAACACGGCGCTGACCATTGTCGTTGGTCTGTTTCTGTTGTGGCTGGTACCACTGTTGTACAATTTCCTGTTTGGCCACGCGGTCTTTTCTGGAACCGCCGACGACTGTCGGGTTGCCGATGTTGGTGCGTGCTGGATCTTCATTGCTGACCGGATCAAATTCATGACCTATGGATTCTATCCGGCGAGCGAGCACTGGCGGCCCAATCTGGTGTTTTGGGTCGGACTGGCTCTTGTGATGCCGTTGGTCTGGTCCAAGGTTCCCTTCAAGGCCCTAAACGCCGCGCTGTTCTTTCTTGCCTATCCGGTGTTTGGCTTCATCCTGATGAATGGCGGTTCGTTCGGACTAGTGCCAGTACCGACCGAGATGTGGGGTGGCTTCATGGTCACACTGCTGGTGTCGGTCGTCGGAGTGGTTGGATCATTCCCGATAGGGGTGCTGTTGGCGCTTGGTCGGCGATCGCAATTGCCGATCGTCAAAACCTTCTGCGTGCTGTTCATCGAACTTTGGCGCGCGGTGCCGTTGATCACTGTGTTGTTCATGGTTTCGGTGATGTTACCGCTATTCATGCCGCAAGGCATGACGATTGATAAGCTACTGCGGGCGCTTGTCGGGGTCACGGTGTTCTACGGCGCTTATATGGCCGAAGTGGTACGCGGCGGGTTGCAGGCCTTGCCACGCGGTCAGTACGAGGCCGCTTCGGCGCTGGGGCTCAACTACTGGAAATCGATGACCTTCATCATCCTTCCTCAGGCGCTGAAGTATTCAATTCCCAATATCGTCAGCACCTTCATTTCGCTGGTGAAAGACACTTCTCTTGTCTCGATCATTGGCATTTTTGACCTGTTGAACGCTATTCAGTCGGCAGGCTCGGATTCGGCTTGGGCCACCCCAACCAAATCCATTACCGGGTATGCTTTCGCCATTGCCCTGTTCTTCGTGCTCTGCTTCTCACTCTCACGCTATGCCGTCTATATGGAAAACCGGCTTAACACCGGGCATAAAAGGTAGATCCAATGTCCATGGATAACATTGAAAATATTGTCGATTCCGTCGACCGCTCAAAAATGACGATTTCGACCAATGAGGTCGCGGTCGACATTGTGGGCATGCACAAATGGTATGCGGATTTCCATGTGCTGCGCGATATCAACCTGCGGGTGATGAAGGGTGAACGCATCGTCATTGCCGGCCCATCCGGGTCCGGAAAGTCGACGCTGATCCGGTGCATCAATCGACTGGAAGAGCACCAAAAGGGGCGGATCGTTGTCGACGATATCGAACTCACCAACGACCTCAAAAAGATCGATGAAGTTCGCCGCGAGGTGGGCATGGTGTTCCAGCACTTCAATCTGTTTCCACATTTGACCATTTTGCAAAACCTGACATTGGCACCGATCTGGGTGCGCGGTGTGCCGAAGGCGGAAGCTGAGGAAACGGCGATGCACTACCTTGCCCGGGTCAAGATCCCCGAGCAGGCACACAAGTTTCCCGGTCAATTGTCGGGCGGCCAGCAGCAACGTGTGGCAATCGCCCGTTCGCTTTGCATGAATCCAAAAATCATGCTGTTTGATGAGCCCACCTCTGCTCTTGATCCTGAAATGATCAAGGAAGTGCTGGAGGTGATGGTCAAGCTGGCCGAAGACGGGATGACGATGATTTGCGTTACCCATGAAATGGGGTTTGCCCGCCAGGTGGCGAATCGCGTGATCTTCATGGATCAGGGCCAGATTATTGAGCAGAACGAACCGGAAGCGTTCTTCTCCAATCCCCAGCACGAGCGCACCAAGTTGTTCCTGAGCCAAATTCTGCATTGATATCAGGAGTTTTTCGGAGATATTGACCATCCTGGTTTTGATCAGGATGGTCTTTTCATTTCGAGAGTCGGCTCAGCGGGCCAACGGGTTTACTGGCTTTGCATGGGTCAGTTTGGCATCCCACGCACAACGCCTGACGCGGCGGGAGCCCTTGTCAAAATGGGCGCACAAGCGGCACCGTATTAGAAGCGAGTCCACGCAATGAATAAATTTCACGTCCCGTTGATAGCAACAAGATGGCTTGTGGGTCTGCTTGTGTTGCTATCCGGGGCCACAATGGCCTCGGCTTCCACGTTGGAAACAGTGAGGGAGCGGGGCTTTTTGGTGTGTGGCGCTACTGGGGCGCTTCCGGGTTTTGCCAAGCAAGACGGACAAGGGCGTTGGGCAGGATTTGATGTGGATCTGTGCCGGGCAATCGCGACTGCCGTGTTTGGGGACCCCGAGCGCTATGAATTTCGGCCATTGCGGGGCGAGTCTCGTTTCGCGCCGCTGCAGACTGGCGCTGTCGACGTTTTGACCCGGGATGGGCCTTGGACGCAAAAGCGCGACACCGCCTTTGGGACCACTTTTGTGACGACGGCTTTTTTCGACGGCCAGGCGTTTTTGGTACCCCAGTCGCTTGGTGCGGTGTCCGCCTATGAGTTGGACAATTTGGCGATCTGTGTGCAGGACGGTGGCGAGGACCTGTCCCGGTTGGAAGACTTCTTTTTTGCCAACCAAGCCACTTACACCGAGGTGCTCTACGAGGATGTTGCTGACCTGGGCGTTGCCTATCGGGCCGGGCTCTGCCAGGGCGTGTCGGCCTCGGCTCGGCAATTGCAGGCCATCTTGCGAGACATGCCCGACCCGGGGAGCCATCGCATTTTGCCCGAACGCATTTCCAAGGAACTGCTCGGTCCCGTGGTCCGCACTGGCGACGATCAATGGTTCAATATTGTGCGATGGACCTTGTTTGCGTTGATCAATGCAGAAGAGGTAGGCGTCACCTCACAGAACACCGAAGCACTGACCGCGGCCCGAACGCCGGGAGTGCGGCGCTTGTTGGGGGAGGAAGGCGATTTCGGGACGCCCCTGGGTTTATCGCCGGAATTTATGGCGAACGTCATCCGTGCCGTTGGAAACTATGCCGAACTCTATGACCGCAATTTCGGGCCGCAAACTGGCGCGGCGCTGTTACGGGGACAGAATGCCTTGTGGCGGAATGGCGGTTTATTATATGCGCCCGACGTGCGCTGAACCTTACAAAACTGGCGAAAACAGCTTGGCGGCCTGGGTCAGGAACCGCCACCACAGTTTTCGATCTCGCACTTCCTGAAGGCTTACGGTTCGGCAATTGGCAAAATCGCTGATCAACATCGCTTCAACTTCGTCGACGGTGCTGCGCTGCACAAACCACAGGGTGATTTCGAAATTAATCGCAAAAGAGCGGTTGTCGAAGTTGACGCTGCCGACACTGGCAATCCGGTCGTCCATCAGCAGAACCTTTTGATGCAGGAATCCGGTGGTATAGCGGTGGATCGCGATCCCATGTTCGACCATTGCGTCTGCATGGGCAGTGCTGGCTAGATAGACCAACAGGTGGTCGGGTTTTTCGGGGAGCATGATGCGCACATCAACGCCCCGCAATTTGGCTGCAAAAAGCGCCGTGCGCACATCAATATCGGGAACAAAGTAGGGGCTGACAATCCACAGTCGATGGCGCGCCTGGGCGATCACGTCAGTGAAGGCGATAGCGCATTCTTCGAGTTTTTCGGCTGGGCCTGTGCCCATGACCAGAACGGAATTCGTTCCTGGAGTTGGGACCAATTCGGGCGGATTGTCCGACAGGACTTCCCCAGTTGCCCATTGCCAATCCTCACGAAACAGCAAGGCGCAACCGAGAGTCGCGGGACCGTCGACCCGCACATGCGTATCGCGCCATCGACCAAATTTGGCGTTTTCTCCCAAATATTCGACGCCAACATTGTGGCCGCCGACCCATGCGGTGTGGCCGTCCGCGACGACAATTTTGCGGTGGTTGCGATAGTTGATCCTGGCTGGCCCATAGTATCTGAACATGCGGTGACGTTGATTGAACCCGGCAACTTTGACGCCGGCTTCGCGCATTTGGTGGCGGTAAGCCCTTGGCATCCCGGTGCTCCCGATATCGTCGTAGAGCAGGTAAACGCGGACACCAGCCTTGGCGCGCTCAATCAGGCGTTCGGCGAGTTCACGCCCGAGCCGATCGTCACGGACGATATAGAACTGCACCAGCAAATAGGTTTTGGCGGACGATATCCCCGCAAAAATGGAGTCAAACGTGGCCACGCCATCGACCAGCAGTTCGACAGTGTTGCCGGACAGGAATGGGAGTTCTGACACGGCGGCCAGCACCGGCCATTCCCGATCGGTTTTGTGGTCTATCAGCGCCAGGTCCTTGGCGCGGAGAGGGCGTTCGGCACGTCCGTTCTGAATTCTTTCAGTGGCGTAGCCGTCAAAAGACTTCCAGCCGATGACCAGGTAAATGAAGGCGGTTGGGAACGGCAGCATGACGAGCGAAAGCAGCCAAGCAATCGAGCCCTGGGACGTGCGGGAGTGCATGATTTCGCGCGCGGCGCACAAGATAGCCAGCGCATAGACCGCGACCGTTAATCCAACAACGATCTCAAGATGTGAAAAGACGAAATCCATTATGCATTTGCCGCTTTGTTGAAGGCCCGCAGCGGATGTGCCACGCCGCTATCTTAGCGGCTGCTGGCGTCAATGTATGTCACGCACCGCTCAAATTGGATTGGCTTCCGTCACGCTAGCAATATCTACCGACAGAGGGCGCTCCAACCACGCAGGCACTGGCAGATTTTTGCTTTGCAAGAAGATGGGGTTGAATAGCTTTGATTGATAGCGATTGCCGTAGTCGCAAAGGATAGTGACTATGGTTTTTCCTGGCCCCAGGTCGCGCGCCATGCGGACGGCTCCGGCTATATTAATGCCGCTCGATCCGCCCAGGCATAGGCCCTCATGCTCAAGCAGGGCAAAGACATAGGGAAGGGCTTCGCTGTCGGGGATTTGGTAGGGAGCATCGATCAGCAAATCCTGCAAATTTGCAGTGATGCGTCCCTGACCTATCCCTTCGGTAATGCTGTCTCCGTTGGATTTGAGCTCGCCCGTTGCGTAGTAATTGTACAACGCAGCCCCTTCAGGATCGGCAAGACCGATTTTGATATTGGGGTTTTTGGCGCGCAACGCGGTGGCGACGCCAGCCAAGGTGCCGCCTGATCCAACGGCACAAATAAAGCCATCGATCTGACCATTGGTTTGTTCCCAGATCTCGGGGCCGGTGGTTTCGATATGAGCCTGGCGGTTGGCGGTGTTGTCGAATTGGTTGGCCCACACCGCACCATTCGGAAGCTCTCGCGCCAGCTTTTCTGCCAGACGCCCCGACAGTTTGATGTAGTTGTTTGGGTGCTTGTAGGGTCGAGCAGGAACTTCGATCAATTCCGCACCGTAAAGACGCAGAGCATCCTTTTTTTCCTGGCTCTGGGTTTCCGGAATGACGATGACCGATTTGAAGCCAAGCGCATTGGCGACCAAGGTCAATCCGATGCCGGTATTGCCGGCCGTGCCTTCCACGATGGTGCCACCGGGCTTCAGGACGCCCCGCGCAACAGCATCACGGATGATGAACAGCGCGGCTCTATCCTTGACCGATTGGCCAGGATTGAGGAATTCCGCTTTGCCCCAAATCTCGCATCCCGTGATCGAGGAGGCATGGTTGAGGCGAATGAGTGGCGTGTTGCCGATGGCGGAAATAACGTCAGGATGGTTGGTCATGGATCGCTGTGGGTTGTTTGTGGGGCAATGTTAGGTGCGCGTTGGTGACCAAACAAGCCTTAAGCGGCAGGCTGGGACAGCTTTTTCAGCGTGGTAGAAAATACGCAATCGCGTCATTGCCGATCCAGAAATGCGGCAATGCCATTCCAGCGCAAGGGTGTGGTGAGCCCACCAGCACCTTGGTTCGTTGGTTACGAGATTTGACTTCCGTGGGACAGAGCCAGCACTTGTGTCGCCCCGTCGTCTGGAACTGAGAGGAGATCGTCCAGCAGGCCCGGGTTTTGCACCGTCAGAAACTCAACAGCGAATCCGGCATCAACGTGCCGGATGATCTCGCCGTAAATTCTGCCGAGAATGACCTTGGTTTTGATATCTGGGCGCAGGTCAGAGACAACCAGGGCACCGGTTGGTGAGACATTGGCAATGTGGCAATCGGTTCGGCCACCATCAGGCAGAGAGAGCTGAGAGCGTGGGTTTTTGGGTTCGTAGCGCGGGAAAGCGCGGCGGTTCGCGCCAACGTAACCGGCGTTCAGATCAAGCCATAGCATTTTGCTGGAAAAGCGGGCCCGATCATTGCGTGACATGTCAATGTCCATGACAATTGTTGATCCCATGGCCCGCGATATGTTGCCCCGCAGGAGCCCCAGGCCATCGAGATAAACAAATGCTCTGTCGTTTAGGACGGCGGGGTAAGAACCGATGACAGCAATTTGGTCCGATGAGATGGCTTTGGTCACGCAAGTGGGCAGGAAATTCCGCTGCTTTTCGTTTCGAAACCACTTTTCCAGATAGTATCGTCCCGAAGGTCGAGACATGCAGCGAATGGGGCTATTGTCGTCAACATCGGCCGTGCGGTCGCTGCGGCTTACGATCATTGAACCGATTTCCTCTTCGAACATGGCGAACGCAAGAGTTGGGCTTGCTGAGGACCCTATATGGGAATCTACTAGGGCTTGGGCCGTTATAAAATGGGGACTTTTCCCAATCGGTTCCGAACCGAGTTTGCACCCTGTCTCAGCCTGCATGGGAGTATGGGACGCCGCAGGGTTGGATAGCGGCTGAGATCCCTCAACCCGGTTTGGTTTTTGGCAGTGCCGATGATTGCGCTGCCCCATTGGGGGCACGACTTTGGAAAATTCGCTGGAAAGGGCGAGCCGGAGCGCGACTTTGAACCCCGCCGTTTCGTTGCAGGCACGCTAGCGGAATGCTTATTCGAGTAGGTCGGCCAGTTGCTCGATGGTGGCGCTCCAGGCCTCGATCGAGAAAATCCTAGATTCGGGATCGGCGTGGGCGAGGCCACGTTCAACGATGGTGATCGCGGTTTGGTCTGGGGCGATGGCTTTGAAGTCGATTTCCAGCACGAAGATCAAATCATCATCGGGCGTGTCTGGCCCTTGGTATATCCAGGATAGGGCCAGGCGCGTGTCTTCGATAAATTGCAGGTACTCGCCTGAGACGACGTGTTCGCCAGGGTTCTCATCATCGCCTTCGGTGACGAAGCGGTAGCTGCCACCTTCAAACGGCTCAACTTCGGCATAGTCCGCTTGCCATTGCTCGAGCAAGGCAGGGTCGGTCCAGGCCGCGAACACATCTTCGAGGGGTGCGTTGATCGTTCGGGTCAGGGTGATCTGGGCTTCGTTGTCAATATCGGGGGCTGGCATAGGGTTCGCCTTGGTCGAGACAGTGTTTGTGCTTAGCGCTGTGGGTTGAGCCGAGCAATGGATTTGTCGCAGATTGCGGGCTATCGCTGGATTGAGTGCGTTTGGACAAACTATAAGTTGCGTGCCGCATTTTTGGGGCTGCCGATCCGGTCCACCCGCGACCGATTCTGGTCAGTTCCGCCTTATGCGGGCAAAGCGCGTGGTGTAAGTTGATCCGAGCGCGCAAAAAGTCCTGATACTTGGCTTTGATTATGTCAGGCCCAAGCCGCCGCTGGGACCGGACCACACCGACGGGCGCATCAAACTCAATGGCCCTGCCACTTCGCGCGCCACATGGGACGGGCAACCTGTCGCAAGCTGCCAGACGATCAGGGATGTTGGGGTTTTGTTCGTTTGGTCGAGAGAATGGCTCCGCGGGTAGGATTCGAACCTACGACCAATCGGTTAACAGCCGATTGCTCTACCACTGAGCTACCGCGGAATACCTGTCTCTGGCCTTCTTGGGAAGGCGTGGTCCATGTACCGAACTTGGTTTGGTTTGCCAAGCCCCGAATGCACCGGGGTGCGAATATCTGTGACTTGGCT
This sequence comes from Devosia equisanguinis, assembly GCA_943372435.1. Classification (GTDB taxonomy): domain Bacteria; phylum Pseudomonadota; class Alphaproteobacteria; order Rhizobiales; family Devosiaceae; genus Devosia; species Devosia equisanguinis_A. Next base: position 386,994 of record CALRYQ010000001.1, on the reverse strand, counting down.
GGTTCAATTGCCAAGACGCGAGAGCGCGAGCAGGTCGGTCATGGTGTTGATATTGGCAAAAGGGTTGGGTTTAATCGGCCAGTCGACCGGGCTCGCACCAAGATCGCGCAGCAATTGCTTTAAGCTTTTGGGGGCGGCGCCCCGACGCATTTGGGCGGGCAGGGTGGCAATCGCGCCAAGCCGCCACAAGGCGTTGGTGGGGTAAAACTGATCGCCAATTTGGGCAAAAACCGCAGCATGGCCGGGAATTTCTTCAGATAGGCGAGACAGAAAATCGTGCGGCAGGAACGGAATATCAACCGCGCTGGAGATCAAGAATATTGGGGGAGTGTCCAAGCGCAAGCAATAGTCGACCGCCGCGGCCAGCCCGGCCAAGGGGCCGATGTTTGTGTCTGTGAGGTCTGGAACGAGCGCGAAGTTGTCAGCGGCAAAGGCCGCCGCCGGCAATTGGCCAATCGCAACAATAATATTTGCCGGGTCAACGCCGAGCCGGGCGACAACGCGATCCAATAGGCGCACACCACCCAGCTTGAGATGGGCCTTGCGCACGCCGCCGAGCCGCTGCCCCTGGCCACCGGCAATGATGGCGCCAAAAGTAGCGCTCAATTGCCGGTCATCTCCGGTTTAGGGCGCACACCCAGATGCAGCATCAGCATCAGTCCTATACCTGCGATCAGGCCCCAGAAAGGCGCACCGATCCCGACAATATTAATACCCGATGCGGTGGTGACGAAGGTCAGAATCGCGGGAAGGCGAGTTTCTTCCTGCACCAGCGCTCCGGACAGCGCCGCAGCCAGGCTGGATAGCAGTGCCAGACCGGCTACCGCCTGGATCAACAAGGGCGGGGACGCGACAATGAAGGCCGCAGCGAGGCTGGCCCCTGGGGCCAGCAGCAGGTAAATGACACCCGCAGAAATGGGGGCCGGCCAGCGCTTGGTGTGGTCCGGGTGCGCTTCGGGTCCGGCGCAAATGGCCGCGGTAATGGCGGCAAGGTTGACCGTATGGCCTCCGAACAGCGCCGTTATAGCGCTACAAATGCCGGTGATGATGAATAGCGGTGCCGCTTTCAGGTCAAAGCCATTGGCTTTCATGACGGCAAGGCCTGGAAGATTTTGCGACGCCATGGTGACGATGAACAATGGCAGCCCAATGCGCACGATCGCATCTTGAGTGAACACCGGCATGACCAGCGATAGATTGGGCCAAGCCCCATCGAGCGAACCCGGCGCCAAATGGGTGGTGGTGGCCAGCACAATTCCGGTGACCAGCACAGCCAAGGGCACTGCGTAACGCCGCGCAAATCGCAGGCCGATGGCCCAGGCCAAAACAATAGGCAGCGCCAACAAGGGCATTTCGGCGACCGCCTTGATCGGCGCCAAGCAAAGCGTCAACAACATGCCGGACAGCATGGCATTGGCAATCGGCGACGGAATCAGGGCGATCGCTCGCGCGAATGGCCGGATCAGGCCCGCCAGGACGACCAAGGCTGCAGCCACCAGAAAGGCCCCAGCCACAGCCGGATAGCCACCAACCGGTTCGCCAACCGTCAGGATGAACGCGACGCCGGGCGTCGACCACGCAAAGCTGACAGGCGTTTTGGTCCGCCAACTGGCAACAATATTGAGAATTCCGATGGTGATGCAGATCGAAAAAAGCCCGGAACCGGCCTGTTGGGACGACGCACCAGCGGCGGTCAGGGCAGCGAGCACCAGAGTGAAGGTGCTCGCATAGCCGACAATCGCGGCGAGGGCACCGGCGATAATCGGTTGAATATAGGTGCTGCGGGCGACCGGTAAGTGCCCGACGATTGGGGTTGCCAAAGGAGTCTCCCGAATGGGTGGCGGACACGCTACCCAAAGCAGCCGGTTTGTCAAAGTGATGTGCGGCGAGTTCACATGGATTTGGGCGCAGGTTGGCAAGGGTAACGCTCGCATGAGCGGTGGGAGGTTAAAGCCGCGGAACCCTGAACGGCCCAGTCACCGGTCGTGTTCTGGCTCCGATCGATCGGGCTTGAGCCTCGCGAAGTCTGTTTAAAATATTGGCCGGCTCCACATCGATGGAGCCGGCTAGACTTTAGCGCGCTGCCAGATAACGCCGCAGCGCCAGCTCAACGGCTTCAGGGATTTGATTGGTCAGGGTCTTAAAATCCTCGGTCGCCGGCTGCATCGCGCCTGTCGCGATGCCGGCGTCGAGTGCCGCAAACATGCCCGCCATCGCCGGGGGCAGTCCGCTTGCCTTAAGGCGCGCGCCGAGCTCTTCTATGCTGACGGGCAAGGCGGTAAGCGCGCTATGGTTGAGCCGATTGGCCATTTGCACAAGGCGCGGTACCGCAACGACGTCTTGGCCGGTCACCTCAAGAATGCGTTGCCCGACGAAGTCCGTCATCAGCGCCGCCGCCGCGGCAATCGCGCAATCCTCGCGGGTTATGTAGGCGACACCCGCCGCCCCCGAGGCAAATGGCACAGTGGCATCCGCCCTTGCCCGCTGCAAAATGGCCAGGGCCATGTCGAGATAGAATGCATTGCGCAACACGGTGAAACTCGGCGCCAGATCCGCAAGCATCCGTTCCGTGGCCGCATGATCGCTCGCCATCGCCGCCAATGGCGAAGTGCTGGCGTGCAGGATCGAGGTATAAACAATGTGGGCGACATTGGCTGTAACCGCCGCCCGGATCGCATTTTCGTGCTGGCGAACTCGCCGCCCATCGGGGCCCAGCACATTGGTGCTGATAATGAGAATGCGGCTCGCCCCGGCGAAGGCCTCACCCAGTCCGGACGGATCGTCGAAGTCGCCTCGCCGGATTTCGATGCCCTTGGGCCCAAGGTCGGCAATGCTTTCAGGATTGCGGGAGACTGCAACAATGGGACTGGCCCGCCGCGCCGCAAGTTGCGCGATGACAAGCCGGCCGAGCTTTCCGGACGCGCCGGAAACAACGATAGAACTACTTTGCATGATGAACTCTGCTGATCGGGTTTCATAAAAACCACAGCCCACTCGCGCAAATGCGCGTGAGCTTCGGAGCCTTGGCCCCGGCAATGGTCAACTTTTGATCAAGCAGATACTTTTGTCACGAAGCCACTATCGGTCTGCCGTCGATTGTCGTCAATCCCCGGCGCCCAGGTGTCCAGCCGTATTGCCGCGCGCATGCACGAGTCGGCGCTCGGGTTGCGCGGTCTTTCGGGGGTTTTGGATTTATTGGAGGCCACGCCCAGAATTGAACTGGGGTACGCGGATTTGCAATCCGCTGCGTCACCACTCCGCCACGTGGCCTCACCCGCCGGTTCATAAGTCAGGTTATGGGGTCGACGCAAGAGGTGCGGGGGCGCGATATGCTAAGTTGGTCAAGTGATTGTATAGTTTTTTGGCCAGCGGTGCCGCTGGGTGCTATCGGCGCGATGGCGTTGAGGTCGCGGCGCGAACAGCAAAACAAAATTCTCGTGGCTGTGTGTCGCGGATTGAACTGATCGGCTTGCGCGCGCGGCGGCAGCGGGATATGCACGTCCAGCATATGGAAGCATTACAGGGGTCGTGGCAATTGGTCGATTTTGGGCTTGCACGCAAACACATGGTCGACAATCAATTGCGCGCCAGCGGGGTTACCGATTGGCGCATTTTGGGGGTGATGGGCGAGGTTCCCCGCGAGAAATTTGTGCCAGAGGCCCGGCAGTCTGTGGCCTATAGCGACGACGACCAGCCGCTGGGCGCCAAGCGCTATCTGGCGGCGGCGGCGCCATTTGCCAAGCTCATTCAATTGGCCGAAATCGGCCCGACCGACATTGTGCTCGATGTTGGTGCGGGCACTGGCTATTCAACCGCGGTGTTGGCTGGGCTGGCACAAAGCGTTACCGGCATTGAGCCGGATGCGGCGCTAGTGGCGGCGGCCAACGCGAACCTGGACGCGCTGGGAATCACCAATGGCCGGGTCGTTCAAGGCGCACTGACTGGCGCTGGCAAACAAGAGTTCACTGTCATTGTGGTTGAAGGCAGCGTTGCTGTCGTGCCGCCGGCCCTATTGGCGCAACTGGCGGACGGTGGCCGGTTGGTGGCCTTGCTGAAGCTGGCCGGCAAACCGGCGGTCGCCTACCAGTTTGTGCGTTCGGGTAGCAGCGTTTCCGGACGGGCCGAGTTCAACGCCAATTTGCCTCCACTAGAGCTGGTGCACGGCGAAGAGGCTTTTGTTTTTTAGAGTCGAGTGTTGCCCGCGTATCACGTTCAATAGTTAATCGGCTGTTAATTTCCGGCAAGGATTGCTGCGGCCGATTGTGAACCCCATGTGCCCGGCATAGTGTTTTGGGATTGGAGACCGTCGATGTACTCATTGCGCGTATTAATTGCTGGGGCGATGGCTGTCGCTATCGCTGCTGTCCCCAGTGTGGCGCAGGCCGAAACGCTAGCGCAGGCTTTAGCGAGCGCTTACACCAACAACCCCAATATTGCTTCGGCACTGTTGAGCGTGAAGTCGGCGGCTGAAGATATTGCCCTGCGCAAAGCGGGCAAATATCCGGTTATCAGTGCTTCGATTACTGGAACCAACAGCTGGGGAGTCACCGGGGGCACCGCCACCGGGAGCAACAGTCTGGAAGCGGACCTTAGCTACCGGCATACCCTGTTTGATAATTTCAAGACTGAGGCGCAGATCGAACAGGCGCGGGCGCTGGCTGAACTGAGCGCGCAGTCCCTGCGCAACGCTGAGCAGAACGTGCTGCTGTCGGTGGCCAACGCCTATATGAGCGTGATCCGCGACAGTGAACTGGTGCAATTGCGCCAGGACAATGTTGGTTTTTATGACGCCCAGCTACGTTCGGCGACTGACCGGTTAGAGGTTGGCGAGGGCACCAAGATCGACGTGGCCCAGGCCCAGGCGCGCCAAGCGCAGGGTGTTGCCGCCTACAAGGCAGCCGTGGCCAGTTTGCAGACAAGCCAGGCTAGCTATCAGCGCTGGGTTGGCCACAAGCCACAAGACCTGTCTGGCAATGTTGGCTTCGAATATATGATCCCCGGCTCGATCGACAGTGCGATCGCGAGTGCCGAGGAACAACACCCGGCAATTCTGAGCGCCAAGGCGGCGATTCGCGTATCGCAAGCGGGGAGCGACGCCGCCAAGGCCGCATTCGGGCCGACGCTGGACCTGATTGGGTCGCTCTGCGCGGTCCAGTGTTTTGGCGGTCCTGCCACAGGCATTAGTGGCTCGCTGCGGATGACCCTTTCGATCCCGATTTATGCCGGTGGGGCAATGGGTGCAAGTGTGCGCAAGGCCAATCTGGAACAGATCAAGAGCGAAGTCGACGCCATGTCGGCCTATGACCAGGTCCGCGAGGCGGTAATTGCGTCCTGGAGCGGGATGCAGAATGCGTCGGCTCAGATCGAGTCGGCGCAGGCGGCAGTGGCATCGGGGCAGTTGGTGCTGGATGGCGTCATTCAGGAGCGCGATCTTGGTCAGCGCACGACTCTGGACGTGCTCAATTCGCAGGCGGAATTGACCTCGGCCCGGGAAGGGCTGATTTCGGCCCGCACCAGCAAGGTGATCGCAACGTTCTCATTGTTCGCGGCGACTGGGCAGCTTTCGGCCTCGGCCTTGCAATTGCCGGTCGAAATCAAGACCGGCGACAATTATACCGACGCCGTTGAAGACGTTTGGCAGGAATTGCGGACCGTCGAGGACAATTGATTAGACTCGATGGCTGACGTGACGCAAGCCTTGGTGGCCGGGGTTACCCCCGGCCACAAGTTTTAGTGGAAGATCACTTTCTTGGGAGTTCTCTCGATTCCTTAATGCTGTCTCAAGGGTTAGGTTAAGGATGGCGAATCAGGGCAAGATGCCATGGCGGACGTCAGTTTGATCCTGTGCCAGTGCGATGAGTAAGAGGCGACTATGAACAAGCCTGCGACCAAAGAGCCTTCCATGGATGAGATCCTGTCGTCTATCCGGCAAATTATTGCCGATGATGACGCTGCAGGTGTGCCCCGGAGGCCCGCATTGCAGGCATCGGCTCCGGACCCGATGGCGGCAACACCAGCCACTGGCGCTTCGTTTGGCGGCGGCCTCAGCGACATGCTTGATGAGATGGAGCCGCTGGCGCTGTCCTCGTCGCAAATTCTTGCGGACATGGACGGTGGCGCGTCGGCAATGGAACCACTGAGCTTTGACTCGCTGCTGGCCGGAGCCGACGAAGAAGAGGCCGCGGACTCCAATAGTGGGCCGATTGATTTTTCCAGCCTGGTGGTGCCCGACGACATCGGGTTTGACCCAGAGCCGGACACGACGATGCTGCTGGAGCCAGAACCTGAGCCCGAGCCTGAGCCGGTTTTTTCGCCATCGCCGCGCCAGCAGCGCACGGTCGAGCAGGCATCGCCGATGCCGGACCCGACGCTGAGCCGGGACCTGACCGAACGCCTGATTGAACCTGCGACCAATGCGGCAGTGCGGAGCACCTTTTCCAAGCTCAGCAATTTGGGGCTTGGAAACCAGGGCGCCACGATTGAATCGATGATGCGCGACATGTTGCGCCCCATGCTGAAGGAATGGCTGGACGAAAACCTGCCATCCGTCGTTGAGCGCATGGTGGAAAAGGAAATTTCCCGGATTTCTCGCGGCGTCGAATAAACAAAGGCCCCGCGTTCCGGGCTTTGTGGGCGATCGCTGTTGACCCAGCGCGCCCCATTTGCTTGAAGAGATGCAATTGTTGACTTCGGCCCGTCGAAATCCGAGATCGGATTTTGGCGGGCTGTTGCCGTTGTGAGTGACGTTATGATTGAAAAGACCTACGAGTCCGCCGCCGTCGAAGGCCGTATCTTTGAGCAATGGGTTGAGGCCAAGGCGTTCGCAGCCGGGGCCGGGGCCAAGCCGGGCGCTGAGACCTTCACTATTGTCATTCCGCCGCCCAACGTTACCGGTTCGCTCCATGTCGGACACGCGCTGAACAACACCATCCAAGACATTTTGGTCCGCTTCAATCGCATGTTGAAAAAGGACGTGTTGTGGCAGCCGGGCATGGACCATGCCGGCATTGCGACACAGATGATCGTCGAGCGGCAGCTGATGGAACGCCAGCAGCCTGGTCGTCGCGAGATGGGCCGCGAAAAATTCCTGGAACGCGTTTGGGAATGGAAGGACGAAAGCGGCGGCGTGATCATGAATCAATTGAAGCGCTTGGGTGCTTCTGCTGATTTTTCACGCGAACGTTTTACCATGGGCGAAGACGGCGCTGCCGACGACCAGATGGTGCGCGCCGTCACCAAGGTGTTCGTTGAACTGCACAAACGCGGGTTGATCTATCGGGCCAAACGTCTGGTCAATTGGCATCCGGAGCTGGAAACAGCGATCTCGGACCTTGAGGTCGAAAACATCGAAATCAAGGGCCACATGTGGCACCTGCGCTATCCGCTGGCGGATGGGGTGACCTATCAGTTCCCAATTTCCCACGATGATGACGGCAAGCCGACCGACTGGGAAACCCGCGACTACATCATCGTCGCCACCACGCGCCCGGAAACCATGCTGGGCGATAGCGGCGTTGCCGTGCACCCGGATGACGAGCGCTATGCATCGCTCGTCGGCAAATTTGTCGACCTGCCGCTGGTCGGCCGCCGTATCCCGATCGTGGCCGACGAATATGCCGATCCGACGCTGGGCACTGGCGCGGTCAAGATCACCCCAGCGCACGATTTCAACGACTTTGAGGTTGGCGTCCGCAACAACCTTGACCAGATCAACATCTTCACGACACGCGGTGAAATCGCCGACAGTGCGCCAGAAGCCTATCGCGGCATGGACCGTTTTGTGGCGCGCAAGAAGATCGTTGCCGACCTGACGGCGCTTGCGGAAGACAACCCGACACGTGGATTGGACCATATCGAAGACAAAAAAATCATGGTGCCCCATGATGAAAAGTCCAAAATGGTGGTGATCGAGCCATTCCTGACCGACCAATGGTGGGTCAAAGCCGATGTGCTGGCCGCCCCCGCCATGGCGTCAGTGCGTGAAGGCCGCACCAAGTTCGTGCCGCAGCAATACGAAAACACCTATTTCGCCTGGCTGGAAAACATCAAGCCATGGTGCATTTCTCGCCAGCTTTGGTGGGGTCACCAGATCCCGGCTTGGTACGGCCCCGATGGCAATGCCTTTGTCGCCTATGATGCAGAAGAAGCCGAGGTCGCCGCGACGGCCCATTATGGCAAACCGGTCAAATTGCGCCGCGACGACGACGTGCTCGATACCTGGTTCTCGTCGGCCCTGTGGCCGTTCTCGACGCTGGGTTGGCCCGATGAAACCGCCGAGCTGCGCCGCTATTACCCCACCGACGTCCTCGTCACCGGCTTCGACATCATCTTTTTCTGGGTCGCCCGGATGATGATGATGGGGCTGGAATTCCTTGAGGAAGAGCCGTTCCACACAGTCTACATGCATGCGCTGGTCCGCGACGAAAAGGGCCAGAAGATGAGCAAGACCAAGGGCAATGTCATTGATCCGCTCGAACTGATCGACCAGTACGGCGCCGACGCGACCCGCTTTACCCTGGCCGCCATGGCAGCCCAGGGCCGCGATATTCGGCTGGCGATCAACCGCGTCGAAGGCTACCGCAACTTTGTCACCAAGCTGTGGAACGCCGCACGGTTCCTCGAGATGAACGAGTGCCGCCGCGTTGAGGGCTATGACCCCAAGGCCAACACGCTGCCGCTTAATCGCTGGATCGTCGGCGCCACGGCGCGCGCCGCCGCAGCGATCACCAAGGGCATTACCGACTACAAGTTCAATGAAGCCGCCAACGCGGCCTATGATTTCGTCTGGGGCAGTTTTTGCGATTGGTATGTTGAGTTCGCCAAACCCGTGTTCATGGGCGAAAACGAGGCAGCCAAGACAGAAACCCGCGCCACGGCAGCCTTTGTGCTCGACCAGATTCTGAAGTTGCTGCATCCGTTCATGCCGTTCATTACCGAAGAATTGTGGGCGGAAACTGGCAAGCATGGTCCAGCCCGCGAGGGGCTGCTGATCCTGGCGGAATGGCCGAAACTGGACGGCCTGGAAGATGGGTCGGCGGACGCCGATCTGGGCTGGTTGCTGGATGTGATTAGTAGCGTCCGCTCCGTTCGCACCGAAATGAACGTTCCGGCCTCGGCCAAACTGCCATTGGTGGTGGTGGGGGCCGACGAAACCACAATGCGCCGATTGGTGACCAATACCTCGCTTATTACCAGGTTGGCGCGGCTCGAAGAGATCGTGCCGCAGGCGACGATTCCGGCGGGTTCGGCACAATTTGTGGTTGGCGAAGCCACGTGGGCGCTACCGCTGGCCGGTGTCATCGATCTGGCGGTTGAAAAGGCTAGATTGTCGAAGGAAATTGCCAAGCTTCAGGGTGAGATCGACGGCATCGACAAGAAGCTGGGCAATGAGCAATTTGTCTCTCGGGCACCTGAAGAGGTGATTGACGAGCAAAAGACCCGCCGCCAAGCTGCTGCGGACCGGCGTGATCGGATCGCCGAAGCCCTCCAACGTCTGAGCTGAGCCATGACCGACGCTGCCCCGGCTGAACCTGCGACACCCCCAATTAACAACGGCACAGCTGGCGTGACTGCCGTGCTGGTTTTTGATGGCAAGGGTGGAGTGACGCGCCACGAGCCGGAATCTGAGCCTCCCAAAGTGCCATTGCGCGGTTTTTACGTCGTGGCAGGCAATTCGAAGGCGCCGGAGTTCAAGGTCTGGCTGAAGGCCGAGATCGGGGTGTTTAGCGCCGACCTGTTGACTGTGCCAAGCACGCGCTCTCGCTGCACGGTGCTCGACGATAAGGCCATGGTGGTGATCCGCGTGGCGCGACCGAGCGCAGAACCCGAAGATATTGGCCGCCAATTGATGGCGTTGTGGATTGAAAAGGGCCGCGTCATAGTTGCCTCTGAAATCAATGTGCCTGAGTTCCTAGGGATTGTTCAATGGCAACAGTCCCATCATGCGCCTGTTTCGCCCGCTGACCTGGTGACGCGGCTTGGCCTGCGCGCGACGGACCGGCTGGAGCCGTTGGTGGAAATGCTGGGCAACCGGCTCGACGATATCGAAGAGGGTCTCATCGTTAGTGGGAACGGAAAAACGACAGGGCGTTTGGCGCATTTGCGCCGAACCCTCATCAATTTCCGGCGGCTGGTTTGGCCTCTTCGGGATGTGTTGAACACCTTGGAAATCGAAGATCTGTCGTTTTTTAGCGCCCGAGATCGGCTGCGGTTGCGTGAGGCCTCGGGCCGCGCCGCTCGGTTGGGCGAGGAGCTGCAGGCGCTATCGGAACGCGCGGTGCTCGTGCATGAGCAGATTATCGACGGGCGTGCCGAGGCGATGAATCAAACCATGCTGATTCTGGCGGCGGTGACCGTGGTGTTCATGCCGTTGACGCTGGTCACCGGGGCATTGGGCATGAATGTGGCGGGCATACCACTGGCCGAAAACCCCTATGCATTCGGCAGCGTCTGTGTGGCGATGCTGGTGTTGTCGCTGGGCATTGTGTGGTGGATGCGTTCGCGCCGGTGGCTGTAAATCGTCGGCCCGTGGGAATAGTTCTGTGACGATTCCGCAACAGCAATTTATGATTCGAACTGCTGGTGGGGCTGTGAACGATTTGGCGAGACCTGCCGCCACAATGTAACCCAAAACGAGGCAATCAACTCGCTTAGGCGGGCAATATGTGGAAGGTCGACCAGTTGGTACGCGTGAAACTCCATTTTGTTCCGCGATTTGATGTTTAAGTTTTGTCGGCTCGGTGGGCGAGGGAGAATTATGCGGATTTTTAGGGGTCGATCCCTGATCTCCGTTGCGGCGGTTGCAGCGATGGCTTTTTCGGTCGCAACCCATTCGGCGCAGGCACAAACTGCGGCCGATGCGGCATTTGATCTGGCAAAAATGATGGACGGCGCCGTCGGTGGGATTTCCGGCGATGAGCTGTTGTTGGCGTTGCAGGAGGCTGCCGACGCTGGCCAGCCCATGGCCATGTGGCAACTGGCGATGATGTATGAAAACGGCGATGGCGTCGCCAAGGATCCGGCCAAGGCGTTCGACTACTTCTCCAGAATTGCCAACGACAATGCCGACGCGGCCCCCAGGGGTTTTGAAGCGGACATTGTCGCTCAGTCCTTCGTCAAGATCGGTGACTATTATCGGGACGGGTTGCCGAGCGCCGGGGTCGAAATCGACCCAGAACGTTCCCACGCCCTGCTGCTGCATGCGGCGACCTATTTTGGTGACGCGGATGCGCAGTATCGCGTTGGCGAGCTGTATCTGCAGGAAGGCGAGTTGGGCCTCAATCCGCTGCTCAGTGCGCGCTGGTTGTCACTGGCGGCCCATAAGGGCCATGTCAGGGCGCAAGCGCAGCTCGGCGATCTGTTGTTCAACGGCATTGACGGGATCGAACCTCAGCCGATTGAAGGGCTGATGTGGTTGACCCTGTCGCACACGCGTGCGGCGGGTTCGATTGACGATGCCTGGGTGACCGAATTGCTCGACCGTGCGGTTTCTGCCGCCACCGCTGAGCAATTGGCGGAGGCGACGCAGCTTGCGGATGCAGTTGGCCCGACAATTGTCGGGGGCCTTTAGGTCCTAAAAGCTGAACTGGCCTTCCACGGGGACGTGATCGCTGGGTTTATCCCAACCGCGAACGTCCTTGTGGATGGTCACCCCGTCCAACCGGTCTGCCGCTTGTGGGGACAGCATCAGATGGTCGATGCGAATTCCGGCATTGCGGCGCCATGCACCGGCCTGAAAATCCCAAAACGTGTAGCAAGGCTCATCAGATACGGCGCGTACCGCGTCGGTCAGGCCGAGGTTTGACAGCCGCCGGAACTTCTCCAAGCTTTCGGGGCGGTAGAGCGCATCGCCCCACCAAGCCTGTGGATCATGCACATCCAGCGGGGACGGGATCAGGTTGAAATCGCCGAGTAGAACAAAGGGCTCCTCGAGCGCCAGCCGCAGTTGGGTAAACGCGATCAGCCGTTCCATCCAGGCCAGTTTGTAGGGGAATTTTTCAGTGTCTGCGGGATTTCCGTTGGGCAGATAGATGTTGCAGACGCGAATGGCGCCGGTTTCGACTGAAAACACCCCCTCAATCAAGCGTGATTGCTCGTCGGTTTCGTCGCCCGGCAGGCCCCGATGCACCTCACTAAACGGGATCAGCGACAGAATGGCCACGCCGTTCCAGCTCTTTTGGCCATGGGTTTCGATATTGTAGCCAAGGGCTTCTATCTCGGTCCGCGGGAAGCCTTCGTCGACCGTCTTGATTTCCTGCAGGCAGACGATGTCTGGCTTCTCCTGACTCAACCAGGTGAGCAGCAGCTCAATACGCGCCTTGATGCCATTGATGTTCCAAGTCGCGATGCGCATCGCTTAGTCCCCATGTTCGCACCAATGTAGCGGCCGAGCCATCATTGAGCAATCGCCGCATAGACGGCGTCCCGTACTAAGTTGGGGAACTGCCCAAGGCAACCCTCCGGTGCAGTGTTGGTCAGGGCAACGACAGTCAGGCCGCGGGCCGGATCAATAAACCAGGTATTGCCATAAATGCCCCCCCAACTGACCGTGCCCATGCTTTGCGGCGATGCGGCGGCCACTGGATCGGCAAGCACAGCACCGAACAGACCAAACCGCTGTCCTGCATCGTCCCGCTTGAGGTCGCCAATGTGATTGGACATGGCATTTTCGACGGATTGTGGTTGCAGGATGGGGCCGCCGCCGTCCCGCAAGGCATCAAAAAAGATCATCATATCGGTAATGGTGGAGGCCATGCCGGCACCACCGGACTGGAAAGCCTTGGGATTGAACAGGCGTGCCGGCGCAAAAATCGTCACGCCACCATCGGCATCGGTATAGGGATGGACATCGCGCATACGCTCAGGCTCAGGAGTGCCGTCAAGATAGGCGGCCGCAAGGCGAGAGGGGTCCGTTGCCCGAAACGCGGTATCAACAAGCCCGAGCGGGCCAGTGACATAGTGTTGAATTGCCTGTTCAAGCGTCCCGCCGAAGACACTGGCAACCACTGCACCAAGCACGTCGATCGCAACCGAGTATTCCCATGCTGTACCCGGCTCGTAGTCCAAATCCATCGAGGCGATGCGGGAAAAATTGGTTTGGAAATCCAGATCACTGTTGTCGAGGCCCGCTGAAATTGCTGGTGCCGGGTAGCTGTAGCTCAGCCCGGCGGTATGGGTCAGGAGATGCAGAATGGTAATCGTCGGCGCGTGGCCGGCAAACTTCGGCGTGAAAAAAGGGAGGTGCTTGGCCACGGGGTCGTCGAGCCGCATCTTGCCAGCCTCCACCAATGCCAGGGTTGTGGCGGCCACGATGGTCTTGGTCACGGAGGCCAAGCGGAAAATGGTGTCAAGCGTGACCGGACGCCCGGCTTCTCGATCAGCCATTCCGGCGACCCGGCGGTAGATGGTTTTTCCATGTTGGGCGACTTGCACAGCCGCACCGACAATCTTGCGGTCACGCAGCGCCGTGTCGATGACCCGGTCGACGCTCGTCATTAGATTCATGACACTTCTCCTCACTTTGCGGGGAGAATAAGAACCTGCCAACAGACGTCCACGCCCGCAGGCCACCTTGGCGGTCGTAAAGTCAGATGCAGCTAATCTAATTTGGCGACTTTGTTGCCTCAGACGGCAAAACTGGTCCCGCAGCCGCAGGATGCTACGGCATTGGGATTTTTGATCTGAAACGACTGGCCGATCAGATCGTCGACATAGTCGATTTCAGCGCCACCCATGAACTCCAAGCTCATGGCGTCGATCAGAACCGTTGCACCATTCTTGGCCAAAACGATATCGCCTGCAGCGGGGGCTTCCTGTACGAGGTTGTATTCATACTGAAACCCGGAGCACCCACCACCGGCGACGGAAATGCGCAACACAGTTCCCTCTGGCTCCTTGGCGAGTATGCGCGATACGCGTTTGGCAGCGCGATCGGTCAGCAGCACTTCGGCAGGGGCGAGGGCGGTTTCGGTCATTGGAGCATCCATGCCGTTGTGTAATGTCATAACGGTCAACTAAAAATAGTAACTTAGCATGATAAAGAAAAGGGCCTTGTCATCAAAATGAGCGATCCCGCGCCCTACGCCTGTAATCCCGAGCAATCGAAGGGCCGACTCTATAGCACGGGGCCAAGCCCGACCCGGTCCGAGTATCAGCGCGACCGCGACCGGATCATCCATTCGACGGCCTTCCGGCGGCTGCAACATAAGACCCAGGTTTTCCTACATCATGACGGGCGGCATTTCCGGAACCGGCTGACCCACACGCTGGAGGTCAGCCAGATGGCGCGATCAATGGCGCGCGCCTTGCGACTGGACGAGGACCTGGCCGAAGCGATCGCCTTGGCCCACGATCTCGGTCATACCCCGTTTGGCCATGCCGGGGAGCGGGTGCTGCACGACAAGATGGCGGCGCTGGGTGGGTTTGACCACAATGTGCAGGCGATGCGGGTGGTGAGCCGATTGGAGAACCGCTACGCCGAGCATGACGGGCTCAACCTGACGTGGGAAACGTTGGAGGGCATTTTGAAGCATAACGGCCCGCTAACCAATATTGATGGTTCCCCGTTTGGGAAATATGCGTTGGATGGCCTGCCGACCGGCATCGATGCCATCGCTGCCAGCCAGGACCTGCAAATCTGGAGCTATGCCAGCCTGGAGGCTCAGACGGCGGCGATTGCCGATGATATCGCCTACAACGCCCATGATATTGACGACGCGCTGCGGGCAGGTCTCATCACGCTCAACGATCTGGTGGATGTGCCCTTGGTTGGTCCGATCGTCACGGAAGTGCGGACACTTTACCCACATGTAGCAAGCAAGCGACAGGCTCATGAGGTGCAACGGCGTCTCATAACCCGCAGTATCGAAGACGTCATCACCACAACCAGCGCTGCGATTGCGGCAACTGGCGTGCGCAGCGCCGATGACGTTCGGCAAGCCGGCCAGACACTGGTGCGCTTTTCCGATGTGACGGCGGCGGCGGAAAAAGGCCTCAAGCAGTTCTTGTTTACCCGGGTCTATCGCCATGAGGCGGTCATGGGGCCGGTCAGACAAAGTGAAGCGATCGTCGGTGCTTTGTTTGACCGCTATTGCGCGACGCTGGATATGCCCGGGCGCTGGGGGCAGGCCGCCAGAGCGGCAACGAGCGCTGCAGCAATTGCCCGTATTGTTGCCGATTTTATCGCCGGGATGACTGATCCTTATGCCATTGATGAGTATGAGCGGCTGTTTGACGCTCGACCGGATTTCCGTTAACCCCGGGACCAGTTTTGAACTCAGGTTTGTCATGGACGTTTTCGCTCTCTTTGCCGCGCGCATAACCGATGCACTCAAGGCGCTGTACCCACAGGTCAGCGAGGAGCTGTTGTCACGCCTCGTGGTTGAGCCGCCGCGTGACCCTGCCCATGGCGATCTTTCGACCAACGCTGCGATGCTGGTCAGCAAGCCCCTTGGCAAGAACCCACGCGATGTCGCTACGGCGTTGGTGGAACGGTTTCAGGGCAATCCCGAGATCACTTCGGTCGAAATCGCCGGGCCGGGCTTTATCAATTTTCGGCTGGCAACGCCGATTTGGCACCAGGTCCTGCGTGCAATCGCGGAGCAGGGGGGCGATTACGGGCGATCCAACATTGGCAAGGGCGAAGCCGTCAATGTCGAATTCGTCTCGACCAATCCGACCGGACCAATGCATGTCGGTCATACGCGCGGCGCTGTGTTTGGCGATACATTGGCAGCACTGATGACATATTCCGGGTTCAAGGTAACCCGGGAGTATTACATCAACGATGCCGGCAGCCAGATCAACACCCTCGCGGCGTCCACTCTTCTGCGATATCGCGAGGCACTTGGCGAGACAATTACGATCCCAGAAGGCCTTTACCCAGGCGACTATTTGATCCCGGTCGGGGTGGCATTACAGGCGGAGTTCGGAGACGCCCTGCTGGCGATGCCCGAGGCGGAAGCCTTGCTGATCGTCAAGGATCGCGTGTTGGCCGCGATGATGGAGTTAATTAAAGCGGATTTGTCCCTGCTTGGGGTCAAGCACGACCTGTTTTTTTCCGAGCGGCAATTGCATGGGCCAAACGGGGATATCGCCTTAACGCTGGAATGGCTGCGTCAACAAGGCATGGTCTATGAGGGTCGTTTAGAGGCGCCGAAGGGCAAGACGCCTGAAGAGTGGGAAGACCGCGAGCAGACACTGTTTCGGGCAACCGATTATGGCGACGATACCGACCGGGCGCTGGTGAAGTCCGACGGCTCCTATACCTATTTTGCCGCCGACATTGCCTACCATAGGAATAAGTTCCTGCGTGGCTTCACCCACATGGTTATTGTGCTGGGCGCCGACCATTCCGGCTATATCAAGCGGTTGCAGGCAGCAGTTAAAGCGGTTTCGCATGGTGCTGCGGACATTGATGTGCGGATATGTCAACTTGTCCGGCTGATGAAGAACGGTGAACCGTTCAAGATGTCCAAGCGCTCGGGCGATTTGGTCACCCTGGCGGATGTGGTCGACGAGGTTGGTGCAGACGCGGTGCGGTTCATGCTGCAGTTTCGTCGCAATGATGCGGCGATGGATTTCGACTTCGCACTGGTCAAAGAACAAACCCGGGACAACCCGGTGTTTTACGTCCAATACGCCCATGCGCGGACCTACTCAATCTTCCGCAATGCCGCCAAGGAACTTCCCGGCATGGATATAACCACGTCGGCCCTCAAAAGGGCAGACGTTCGGCGCATTACGACGCCAGCAGAATTGGACCTGGTCCGAGTGCTTGCTGCATGGCCACGGACGGTTGCCGCGGCGGCAGTTGCACATGAGCCCCATCGTGTTGCATTCTATGTCCACGATCTGGCGGCGGCGTTTCACGCCTTTTGGGCCAAGGGCAATGAAGACGTGCAGTTACGCTTTGTTAACCAGGACGATCCGACACTGACGCTTGCCCGACTCGCCCTCGTCGATGCAGTCCGTCAGGTTATTGTTAACGCCTTGGGAATATTGGGGGTCTCGGCGCCGGAAGAGCTTTCTTAATTCGGGCGCATTAGTGTGAAAACTGACGGCAAAATGCCTGTTTCAGGCATTCCGTTTCAGTAACCTAGAGGGCGCTGCTTTGATGACACCAGCGAATCCACAGCAAGCTTCTGGCAATGATGATTCTTCGGACGACCTGATCGCCGAGTTGGCGCGACTGATGGCGCAGGAAGCCACCAGCGATCGAACAGCACCGGCGCAACCGACACCAGCACGCCCTGCTGAACCAGCGCCAGTCGCGCCTGTGCGTGTGCCCGGCATGACCTATGGTGCGACATCGTCGGCGCCGTTTGATTTTGCGTTCACCAGCAATCCGCGTTCAAGCGAAGCCCAAATATCGCAGGCTGCCCAAGCGGCACCTCCAGCCGAAGGCAAGGCCGCCCCGACACCGGCGCCTATGGACGAAACAATCGAGCCATTCCGTTTTGATTTTGGTTTGCCACCTGCCGGTCCTGTCAGTCGCCTTGATCCGCCGGCACCGGCCAAAGTGGCTATGCCCGTTCACGATCCGATCGCTGATTTGATTGAAGCGGACATGCCCGAGCTGGTTCGGCAGATGGAAATGCCCGCGGCTCCCCCTCAGTCTATGGCGCCAGCGGCGGAGCAATTGCCGCCGCAGGAGCCGGAGTTGCGGGAGCCGATGACGCGTGGTTGGGCACCGACACCAATTGGGGCCCCGCGCCCAGATGTGGCACCGCCGGCTGTCCGGGCCAATTTGCGACCGGCCAATTTGACGCCAATTGCCAAGGCCCCAGAGCCCAAAGCAGCGCCGATTGCGGCACCGGCTGACATTCCCGAAGCCGACGACAGCTTTAATTTTGCCCCCATCTTCGGCTTCGGCAGCCCAAGTGCCAGCGAGACCCGGACCGAGCCGAGCGCAAGCCCGAAACTGGACCTGCGGCCACATCCGGTTCCCGAACTCGGCGATCACAATTTGGATCGTGCGCCCTCGGTTACAGAGCCATTGGTTTTTGATGCGCCACAAGTGCGTGCGCAAATTGGGACCGGCGATCCGATTGATGAAATTGAGAGCCTGATTGGGCATGCCGTGCGGGTCGATATGGATCAGCGCCAACAGCGCTCAGTTGCCAGCCCGGCGTTGAGAGCCCTGGCGACTCCAGAACCGGTCGTTCCAAAATCTGCGTCTTCGACAACGGCGCGTCATGCCGAGGGTGCTGACGACGCAATTCTTGAGGCAGCGCGGGCAAGCGGCGCCCAGGTCGGGTGGACCGACCCGACCGAGGTCGACGATTATTCCGCCACCGTCGAACGCCGTGGTCGACGTGAAGGCAATAAATTCACCAATGCCTGGCTAAGGGCCATCGCCGGGCCACTGGTTGCTGTGGGCCTTTTGCTGGTGGCTGGCCTTGGTTTGTATTGGGTTCTTGGCCTAGGTGGGCGAGTGGATGGTCCGGTGCCGACGCTGGTAGCGGATGCAGCGCCGATCAAGGCACAGCCTACCGTCCAGGCAGCGACCGACGCGACCGCGCCCTCCGCGGTGTTTAATGAGATCGATGGGGTCGCACAGGGTGTTGACGAGCAATTGGTCTCACGCGATCAAAGCGATGTCAGCGAAGTGACGCAAAGCGCGCCAGTCGAAACCAATGAAGATGGACTGGCAAATCGCAAAGTGCGTACGGTGACCGTACGGCCGGATGGCACTATTGTCAGTGGCGACGAGGCGGTCGCTGGGGCGGCGATTTTGCCGGTTGATCGACCCAATGTCCCGGTGGTTCCAGGAGCTGAGTCTGCATCGCCAGAACTGCTGGCGGCTGCCGGGGCGACTGACCCTGTTATTGCGACCGCTCCAGTCACTCCGGTGCTTCCAGGGTCCAGCGTGGTGGCAGTGGATGCGGCTGGGGGCATCATTTCCGGCAAGATCGCGCCGGTGCCGCTGACCCGCCCAGCTGTGTTCCAACAGCCGACTGGGCAATTGCCAGGCTCGCCGGTCAATGCATTGATTGAGCCAACTGCCGGGGCGCTCACGGCGCTGCCCAATCCCGCGCCCGTGGCAACGGTGCAAGTTGCAACTCCGGTGGAAACGGCCGTCGCTCCAGTTGCGGTCGAACAGCTTGCTGCAGCACCTGCGAGCAATGCGCCCGCTTATGTACAATTGTCGTCGCAACGCACCGAAGAAGCGGCGAGGGGCGTCGCCAGGGACCTGCAGAATCGCTTTGGCAATTTGTTCAACGGCGTAGCCTTGGAAGTGACCCGTGCAGACCTTGGGGCCAAGGGCATTTATTACCGCGTGCGGCTCCCCGCCAGCTCGCTGCAAAGTGCCAAGGAAGTCTGTGGTAGCGTCCAGGCAAACGGCGGCGAATGCATTACCATGTAGCCCGGGGTTGACGCCTGCACAGTCAGGCGCCAAGGATTGGGCGGACCACAGAGAGCGCGGCCAATCCACTGATGACGAGCGTTACGACAGACTGGTTCGATACGCTACCGACACCAAGTGACGACGACATCATGTATGTTGACGTCGCCGGCTATGAAGGTCCGCTTGACCTGCTGCTGGACCTGGCGCGTCGGCAGAAGGTTGATCTGGCAAGTATTTCAGTGTTGGCATTGGCTGAACAATACCTCGCCTTCATCGAAACTATTCGTGAGAAGCGCATCGAAATTGCGGCTGACTATTTGGTGATGGCGGCTTGGCTGGCCTATCTCAAAAGTCGCATGATGGTGCCGCAGGCCGCGAGCGATGATGAACCGTCGGGCGAGATGATGGCTGCGATGCTGCAGTTCCGACTGAAGCGTCTTGAGGCGATGCGCCGCGCAGCGAGCCAGCTGATGAATCGACCGCGGCTGGGGTTTCAAGTCTTCGGGCGCGGCCATCCAGAGCCGATCACTGTTGCGCATCACAGTATTTGGGAAGCCAGTTTGTTTGATTTGCTCAAGGCCTATTCCAACAATCGGGAGCGGGGGATATCAACCGACTATGCTCCGCTCCAGCGTACGGTCTGGTCGCTGCAGGAGGCACGCGACATTCTGGTGCGATTGATCGGCGAGAGTTTTGATTGGATGCCGATGGATCACTATTTGGCGGCCTACCTGACCGCCCCAAATGAGCGCGCCACCGTGCGGGCGTCGAGTTTTTCAGCCAGTCTTGAACTGGTGCGGCAGGGCGCTATCGACCTGCGCCAGATCGAGCCATTCGGCCCATTGTTGATGCGCCGCCGCAAAAGTGAAGGCCAGTGAGCGTGGACGATGCAATCCCCGAGTGGAGCGAAATTGCCGAGCGCAATTTGCGCATATTGGAAGCTTTGCTGTTTGCGTCACGCGAACCGTTGGCGCCGGAGGAATTGGCGACGTTTCTGGGCGAGGGTGCCAATGTTGACGCTTTGTTGGGCCAGCTGCAGCAGAAGTATGGGGCGAGCGGGATCAATTTGGTCCGACGGGGCGGAAAATGGGCCTTTCGTACGGCGGAGGACCTTGGTTTTTTGCTGCGGCGTGAGGACCAGGAGACCCGGCCATTGTCGCGTCCGGCCCTGGAAACATTGTCGATCATTGCCTATCACCAGCCGGCAACACGGGCCGAAATTGAAGAAGTGCGCGGCGTGGCCACTGGTAAAGGTACGATCGACATCTTGATGGAAGCAGGCTGGGTGCGTATGCGTGGGCGACGCCGGACCCCTGGGCGGCCAGTGACCTACGGTACGACCGATGCGTTTCTTGATCATTTCGGGCTGGAAAGCCTCGGTGATCTACCGGGTCTGGAAGAGCTCAAAGGGGCTGGGCTGTTGTCCGGTCGCTTGCCCAACGCCATGCAGATACCGCTGCCATTTGATGGTGCATTGCGCGAGGACGAAGACCCCCTGGAGCCCGATGATTTGGGCATGGTGGACGAGACGGAAGACGACACAGAACAATGACCACCCAAGAAACGGCTGATGAATTGACTGCCTGGGGCGCCAGGGGCACCTCAGGGGTGAGTTTCGCATCGGCGCTGAAATTTGACGCTGTCGATGTGATCCTTGGCGGTCGGGTGGTGTTGGACAAGTTCGACCTGCAATTGGCGCCCGGGGAAATCGTCTGTCTGCTTGGGGAATCTGGATCGGGCAAATCAACAGCCCTGCGGGTTGCCGCCGGTATTCAGGCAGTGCATGGCGGTACCGTTCGCATCAATGGCAAGGTCGTTTCGGCACTGCATCAAACAGTGTCGCCGGACAAACGCGGCATCGGGTTGATGTTTCAGGACTTCGCCCTGTTTCCGCATTTAAGCGTTTTGCGCAATGTGTGCTTCGGGCTGAAGGGATTGGGCAAAGCCGACTCTCTGGCGCAGGGCCGGGCTGCCCTCAAACGCGTGGGTCTGGCCGGGCGAGAAGATGACTTCCCCCATATGCTCTCGGGTGGGCAACAACAACGCCTGGCTCTGGCGCGCAGTGTTGCCCCGCGCCCGGGCCTGTTGCTGCTCGACGAGCCGTTTTCGAGCCTTGATGCGCGGTTACGCGAGACCGTGCGCACCGAAACCCTGGCGGTTTTGCGCGAAACCCATGCCACAAGCCTGATCGTGACCCATGACCCTGAAGAAGCCATGGTGCTGGGCGACCGGGTGGCGCTATTGCGCAATGGGCGGATCGCACAGATCGGCACCGCAGCCCAGGTCTACCGTCGCCCCGTCGATCTCAACGCAGCGCGGTTTTTCTCCCCATTGAGCGAAATTCAAACGCAAGTGCGGGCTGGATACGCGCAAACGCCGCTTGGCCCCGTTGCCGCCACCGAGTTCGACGATGGTGCAAAGGTGACAATAGCGATCAGGCCAGCCGGGGGCGTCGAAATAGCGCAGCAAGCACCGGGCATTCTTGGGCGTATTGTGAGCAAGCGCGACGTCATCGGCGTCGACATTTTCGAGGTGAAGGTGAACGGAATGGACGCGCCAATTGGGGTTCGGCAGCAGAGCAATTCGGCTGTCGCGGTCGGCGCTGAGGTGTACCTCACGTTGAACCCGGAACACGTTCTTGTGTTTGGGCGCGATTAAACCTATTTCTCACCCTAACGCTCACGTTAGAGACAATTCTAGGAGAATTCGATGCACGCGCCAGGGATTTGGGGCATTCTCGTCGTCGCCGTCGTGGTGATTTTGCTGTTCGGCCGCGGAAAGATTTCCGGTGTGATGGGCGAAGTCGCCACGGGTATCAAGGCCTTCCAAAAGGGTCTTAAGGACGACGACAAGCCAGCAGAGCGGATCGACACCGCTGCAAGCGTTGAGACTCGCCAAGCGGACAAGAGCAAAGACGCCTAATTGCGATTTTGCGCCGGTGGCCGTTCTGCGGCCGTTGGGTGTATAAAAGGATATTGCTATGCTCGGTTTCGGCTGGAGTGAGATGCTGGTTATCGGCATCGTGGCGTTGATCGTCATCGGGCCGAAAGATCTGCCGGTGGTCATGGGCCGAATTGGCAAAATCGTCGGTCAAATCAGACGCATGGGCAGTGAGTTCCAGCGTGAGATCAACAAGACCGCTGGACTGGACGAAATCCGCAATTTGCGCAGTTCCATAACGGACCCGCTCAAGAAGACGTCAGAAGAAATCCGCAAGGAATTCAATGCGATGACCTCAGCAGGCGTCCAGCCGACTGGCGTTATCAAGCCAAGCAACCCAAAAGTGGAAAGCGTGGTCGATGAAATCCGCGCCGCCGCCGGGATGTCGGTGACGCCCGCAGCCGTGCTGCCGGTCGCCGCCGAAGCCAAGGGGTTAACGGCCAATCCGGCTCCCAAAAAACCACCGACTAGGGCCAAAGCAGTGCCGAAGAGTAGTGTGGTGGCGACGGAATTGCAGGCGCTGGATGTTGCTGCACCGGCCAAGGCCGTCAAAGTCGCAAAACCTGCGGCCAAGCCGACGACACAAAAACCTGCTGTGGATGAGCCCACGAGTGCATCGAGCAAGGTATCTGCGAGCCCGGCAAAGCCCATGGCGGTGAAAACCCCAGCAGCAAGCAAGCGTAAGACAGCCAAGGACGGGGTCAAATAGCGATGGCTGGACTGCGCAAAGTTGAGACGAAGTCGAGCGAGACCACCGACGAACTCGCTGGCAGCGAGGCGCCGCTGCTTGATCACTTGATCGAGCTACGGAAGCGGCTGATCTATTCGGTCGCCTCATTGGTCGTCTTGATGATCGGGGCGTTTGTGTTTGCCGGCCAGATTTATGACCTGCTGCTACAGCCATACCTGAGTGCAGTTCCTGGTGCCGAACTGATTACGACCGCGCCCCAAGAACAATTTTTTACCTATTTGAACGTGGCGATGTTTGCCGCGATTTTTGTCGGGTTTCCGATGGTGGCGACGCAGATCTATATGTTTGTGGCGCCGGGCCTGTACAAACACGAGCGCCGCGCCTTTATTCCCTATTTGGTGGCCACGCCGGTCTTGTTCTTTTTGGGCGGGTGTCTGGTGTATTTTGCGGTGCTACCGATGGCTCTGCACTTTTTTGCCGGTATGCAGACCGAAAACATCAGGATGCTGGTCAGCGCCTCGGAGTATCTCGGCTTTGCCATGACACTGATCCTGGCGTTCGGCGTCTGCTTCCAATTGCCCGTGGTGCTGACGCTGTTGGCCCAGATCGACCTGATCAATGTTGATCAACTGAGGGCAGGACGGCGGTATGCGATTGTCGGGATTTTGGTTTTTGCCGCCGTGATTACACCGCCAGACCCGATTTCCCAGATCGGTCTTGCCGTCCCGATGTACCTGCTTTACGAGATTTCGATTATCTCGGTCCGCTGGATTGGGCGCAAGCGCGCCGCAGCCGAAGCCGCGCGGGACGCCGAACTGTCGCAATAAGGGCAATTTGCCCGCTCAATCGGAGGCAGGCCTCGCGGCCTGACCGGTCATGTTCGATATCAAGTGGATACGTGCCAATTCTGCCGCGTTTGACGCCGCCCTCGCTCGGCGCAAAGGCGTTTCGGTGCGCGCGGCCGATTTGCTGGCCATTGATGACAAGCGCCGCGATATCATTGTGCGGCTGAACGAAGCCCAGGAGCAGCGCAACGCGCTGTCCAAGCAGATTGGCCAGGCCAAGGCACAGAAGGACGAAGCCAAGGCCGCCGAATTGATGGCCGAAGTTGCGCGCCTCAAGGAGAGCATTCCGCAGGGCGAAGCCGACGAGCGGGCCATTGAGCTCGAACTGCGCAACGCGCTGTCCGTCATTCCCAATCTGGTGTTCGACGATATTCCTGACGGCGTCGATGAAACCGGCAATGTCGAATATTTCGGTCGCAATGGCACCGCCGAAACAGCGGCCAAGGTGCGGGCGCCCAAGCCAAGTTTTTCGTTTACTCCCAAAGAGCATTACGAGATCGGCGTCGCCGCCAATGGCAATATGGATTTCGAGGTCGCGGCAAAACTGTCCGGTAGTCGCTTTGTCGTGCTCAAGGGCGAAGTGGCGCGGCTGGAACGGGCACTGGGCCAGTTTATGCTGGACCTTCACACTACCCAGCACGGCTATCTCGAAGTGCAGCCGCCGCTGCTGGTGAAGGACGAGGCGCTGTTCGGCACCAACCAATTGCCGAAGTTTGAGGAAGATCTGTTCTTTGCTGCTCATGCAGGCGGCCGCCTTGCTCTTATCCCCACCGCCGAAGTGCCACTGACCAACCTGGTCCGCGAGTCCATCATCGACGAACGCGAACTGCCGCTCCGCTTCACCGCGCTGACCCCGTGCTTCCGCTCAGAGGCCGGCTCCGCTGGCCGCGATACACGCGGCATGTTGCGGCAGCATCAGTTCAACAAGGTCGAGATGGTGTCGATCACCACGCCCGAAACCTCGTCGGACGAGCATGAGCGGATGCTGACCTGCGCCGAGGCGGTGCTGCAAAAACTTGGCCTGCATTATCGGGTGATGGAGCTTTGCACCGGCGATACCGGCTTTGGCGCCAGGCGGACTTATGACCTCGAAGTGTGGCTGCCGGGGCAGGATACCTATCGCGAGATTTCGTCGGTGTCGGTGTGCGGGGATTTCCAGGCCCGCCGCATGGATGCGCGCTATCGCCCGTCTGGCGAAAAGCAGGCGCCGCGCTTTGTGCATACGCTCAATGGCTCGGGCACTGCTGTGGGCCGCTGTCTGATCGCCGTGCTGGAAAACTACCAGCAGGAAGACGGCTCGGTGCTGATCCCAGAAGTGCTGCGTCCCTATATGGGCGGGCTGACCGCGATCGGCGGCCGCGCGTGAGTGCTGCCTTGCGCATCCTGATCACCAATGACGATGGCGTGGATGCGCCGGGACTTGCCGTCATGCGCCAGATCGCGCTGGGGCTGACCGACGATGTTTGGATCGTGGCGCCGGATGCCAATCAAAGCGGGGTCGGGCACCGCTTTACGCTGGGTCGCGAGTTATCCTTCGATCAGCGGGAGCCTCAGGTCTATGCGGTTGTCGGCGGCTCTCCTGCCGATTGCATCGTGGCTGGATATACCCATCTGCTCAAAGATCGGGCGCCTGACCTGGTGCTTTCGGGTGTCAACCAGGGGCAGAACCTGGGTGATATCATCAACTGCTCTGGCACCGCCGCCGGGGCGCGCGAAGGCACCATGCATGGTGTGTTGAGTATCGCCATGAGCCAGGCGGTCAATTACCAGGCCAGCCATGATGTCGTCTGGGACAATGCCGTGCGCTATGGATTGAGCGTGGTTCGCGCCATCATGGCCGAGGCAATGGGGCGCGACACTTATTACAATGTCAATTTTCCCCATTGTGATCCGGAGGCTGTCACGGGCATCCAGGTGGTGCCGCACCAGCGCTTTTCGCGATCGGTATTCCACTATTATGCCAGCGATAATCCGGGGAAGTTCTTCATGGCAATTCCCGAGACACCAATGCCGCTGGAGCGCACCCATGATTTTGAGGTGTTGCACAAGGATCGCGCCATCACGGTGACGCCGCTAAGCCTGTTGCAAACGGACATGGGCACCGTCGCGCGACTGCAGGGCAAACTCGTTCTCTAATCGCAACAGCAAAATGCGAGCGGAGAACGCTGCCGAAACCCTGGCCGGGCGCTGCGATATCGGCCCGGCATTTGCCCGTTTCGATCTTAACCTTACTCAATCCAGAATCGACGTTATCGAACATTGCGCAAATCGCATCGGCCTTAAACTCGTATTTACCTTACCAGCCTAAATTCAGTCTGGTGTTGAGTACCTGCGTACGAGTGAACTGATGAGTATCCGCGTATCCCGTCGGGCGCCAAAGGGCGCTATTGCGATTGCTGGCGTCGTGGCGAGTGCCATGGTGCTGTCCGGATGTACCATGCTTGGCGGGCGCGCCTTTGGTGACCCCACCGTCACCGGCTCGACCTACCAGTCGGCGCCTGGAAACATCAACCAACCCATGCCAGCCAACCTTGGCGCCGCGCCAATGCAGACGGCGGCGGCGCAGTTTTTGCCGCCCGCCGACGTTGGCTTCGGCACAATGCAGCCAAGCTATGCGGTGCCCGGCCCACAAAGTGGCCAGCCATCCGTTGTTTCGCAAGATCTACCAGTTCTGAGCCCTCAGGGAGTACAGCAAGCCATGCCCGCACCGCAGACCAACGCCGCCGCTGCACTCGCTCCACGGAGCCCAGCACTCGGCAGCCTTCCCGCCAATTTGGCAACACCTACAATTGCTGCAGTGGCTCCAGCCGCCAACGCCAATGTGTTCCGCCATACCATTGCCAGCGGGGAGTCACTTTACACCATTGCGCGTCGCTATGATGTGACGACCCAGGCCATCGTCCAGGCCAATGGCATGAGTTCGCCCGACAAGATCGTCGTCGGCCAATCCATCATCATCCCGGGCCGCGCTGACCTTTTGGCCAGCCGCGCTCCGACCCAGGTCGCCAGCGCCGTTGCGCCAATTGCCGCCCCATTACCTGCCGCGCCGCAAGCAAACGCGCTACAAGTCGCCTCGGCGCCCGCAATAGCCGCCGCGGCTCCGGTCGCGCCGACGCAGGTTGCGGCAGTTGCCCCTGCAGTCAGTTCAGACAAGTTCCGTTGGCCGGTGTCGGGCCGCGTCATTACCGATTTTGCCGCGTCCAAAGCGACGGGGATCAACATCGAAGCGGCCGAGGGTACTCCGGTCAAGGCCGCCGAGAATGGAACCGTGATCTATGTCGGCTCGGGTGTTGAGGGCTATGGCAATCTGATCTTGATCCGCCATGCCAATGGGTTCGTCTCGGCTTATGCCCATTTGCAGTCGATGAGTGTCGCCAAAGGCAACACGGTCAACCGTGGCGATGCTATTGGTGCCGCCGGGATGACCGGTTCGGTCAGCAAGCCGCAACTGCATTTTGAATTGCGCAAAGGCGCGACGCCGGTTGACCCGGTGCCGCTGCTGGCGAGCTAAACCAACAACGAGGCCACTCGTGGAAACCCCCGCTCCTGCGGGGGTTTTTGTTTGTTACGGGACTAAATCGCCTTTCCCATTTGGCCCGCCAAAGTGCGGACCAGCTGGATGGCAACGCGGCCAGAGCGGGCACCGCGGGTTGCGGACCACTCGATGGCTTTGGCTTGCAGCGTTTCGTCGTCGATTTCCAGCCCAAAGTGGTCGGCATAGGCCCGCACCATGGCAAGGTATGTCGGCTGATCACAATTGTGAAAGCCGAGCCAGAGGCCGAAGCGATCCGAAAGCGATACCTTTTCCTCGACTGCCTCGCCGGGATTGATGGCGGTGGCACGTTCGTTTTCGATCATGTCGCGCGCCATCAGGTGGCGGCGGTTGGATGTGGCGTAGAACAAGACGTTTTCCGGGCGGCCTTCAAGCCCGCCATCAAGAATGGTCTTGAGTGATTTATAGCTGACCTCACCCGCGTCGAAGCTGAGATCATCGCAAAAGACAATGAACCGGCTTTTGGTCCCACCGATCTGGCGCATCAGCTGCGGCAGGCTTACGATGTCTTCACGGGCAATTTCGATCAAAACCAGCCGGTGAAAGCCTTGCCGGCCGGCGATGTCGGCGTGAATGGCCTTGACCAGCGAGCTTTTCCCCATCCCACGCGCACCCCAGAGCAGGGCATTATTGGCGCCATGGCCGCGCGCGAATTGCTCGGTATTGGCCAAGAGAATATCCCGGGTCGCATCAATTCCCTTAAGAATACCCAATGCCACCCGGCTGACTTTGTTGACTGGCATCAGGCGGGCGGCTTCGGCCTCCCAGTGATAGGCATCGACGCCATCGACAAGCGTGTGCTGCTCAAGCGGGGCAGGGCTGGACGCCTGCAGCGCCGTGGAAATTTCCTGCAGGGCCGCGGCAATTTGGGCGAGATAGTCGTGCTTTTTCAACGAGAAGTCCTCAGTCATGCCGCGACATTTTGCGGCGCGGTGAATGCCTTTGCAATGCGAGGGTCGCAAATGTATAGTCCGCGCGATTTTGACCGGGGCGCAAGTGCAGATTGCCTCACAAGCGTCCAGCTGGCGCCGTTCAAGGCGTAGTGCCTTGGTGGGCAACAGCTTTCCAAAAAAATAACCCGTAAGGAACCGTACTATGTTTGTAACTCCCGCTTACGCTCAGGCCGCAGGCGCCACTGGTGCCGCTGGTGGCATCAGCGATATCCTGGTCCAGCTGACGCCAATCCTGCTGCTTGTTGTGATTTTCTGGTTCCTGATTTTCCGCCCGCAGCAAAAGCGCCTGAAAGCCCAGCAGGCGATGTTATCCGCCGTTAAACGCGGCGATACCGTGGTGACCACGGGCGGCATCGTCGGCAAGGTGACCAAGGCGATGGATGGCGAAGACCTAGAAGTGGAAATTGCCCAGGGCGTCAAGGTCAAGCTGGTCCGTGCAATGGTCGCTGACGTGCGCTCCAAGGCCGAGCCGGTCAACGACAACAAGCCCGCCTAACACCTTCGATTCTGCCGGGCCCAGCGGGCCCGGCTATGCCGTTCCAGGATCCGCCCAATGCATTCCTCGCCAATTCGCACTGCCATTATCGCTATCGTTGCCATAGTGGGACTTCTGCTGGCCATCCCCAGCTTTTTGAGCGTGGAGCAACGGGCGGCATGGCCTAGTTTCCTGCCGCACCAAACGGTCGTGCTTGGTCTTGATTTGCAGGGCGGATCGCACCTGTTGTTGCAAGTCAATCGTTCGGGCATTGTGACGGAGCGACTGCGGGAAGTGCGCCGCGACGCGCGCCAGCTGCTGGCCAATGATAACGGTATTGGCAACCTCATCACGACCGATGAGGCCAACAACTCGATCCTGATCGAATTGACCGACCCGACCCAGCGAGACGCTGCGCGGACGGCCTTGGAAACCCTGCAGAACAATGTGTCGAGCGGCTTATTCAGCGTGACTGGAGTGCCCGAGCTCGAGTTCTCTGACGGGCTCGACGGAAAGCTCGTGGTCAAGCTCAGCGACGATGGCATCAAGGAGCGGATGTCGTCGCTGGTGTCGCAGTCGATTGAAGTGATCCGCAAACGTATCGATGAATTGGGCACGACAGAGCCGCAAATTCAGCGCCAGGGTGCCGACCGGGTTTTGGTGCAGGTGCCTGGCTTTGCCGATTCAACGCGCCTTAAAGACATTATCTCACGCACGGCTCGCCTGACGTTTCATATGGTCTATCCAGGCCTGACGGCCGCCCAGGCGGAGGCTCAGGGCCTCCCAGCGGGCACCATGATCATTCCGAGTGCCGATGGCGGCAACGAGCTACTTTACGAAGATGTGGCAATCGGTGGCGAGTCGCTGGTCGACAGCCAGCCCGGCTATGACCAGCAAAACTCCCGCCCGGTGGTCAGCTTCCGCTTTGATACCCGCGGGGCGGTTCAATTTGGTGAAATCACCGCAAAAAGCGTTGGTCAGCGCTTTGCGATCGTTTTGGACAATCAAGTCATTACCGCGCCGGTCATCCAAACCGCCATTCTGGGCGGTTCAGGCCAGATCAGCGGCAATTTCACCACAGCATCTGCCAACGACCTTTCCGTGCTGCTGCGCGCCGGGGCGCTGCCAGCATCGCTCGATATCGTTGAAGAGCGGTCTGTCGACGCCAGCCTTGGCGCCGATTCGATCAAGTCGGGCCTGACGGCGGGCGTCATTGCCGCCGTCGCCGTGGTCACCTTCATGGTTGTCGCCTATGGCCTATTCGGCGTGTTCGCCAACGTGTCACTGGTGCTCAATATTGTGCTGATCTTTGGGGCGCTTTCGGCGCTTGGCGCAACCCTGACGTTGCCCGGTATTGCTGGTATTGTGCTCACCATCGGTATGGCTGTCGATGCCAACGTATTGATTTACGAACGCATTCGCGAAGAGCTCAGGTCCGGAAAAACACCGCTCAGCGCCATCAACGCCGGGTTCTCCCGCGCCTGGGGTACGATCATTGACTCGCACCTCACGCAGTTAATTGCGGCAGTTGTTCTGTATTTTCTCGGCTCTGGTCCGGTGCAGGGCTTTGCTGTCACCTTGGCGCTGGGCATCCTGACGTCGCTGTTTACCGCCTATACCGTGACCTTGTTCATGGTTGGTATCTGGTTCCGCGCCCGTCGGCCCAAGACCTTGAAGATCCAGGTGTTCCGCTTCATCCCTGATGGAACCAAGATCAATTTCATGCGCATTTCGCGCTACGTCATCATCTTTTCCATCGTGATGACGGTGCTGTCGCTCGGCTCGGCTGGGTTGAAGGGTTTTAACCTCGGCATCGATTTCAAGGGCGGTACTGCCATTGAAATCCAGCACACCAATGGCCCGGCCGATGCCGGAGAGGTGCGTGAGCTGCTTGACGGTCTTGGGCTCGGTGAAGTTCAGGTGCAGGGCTTCGGTACGCCCGAAGATGTGCTGGTGCGCATTGAGGCGCAGGCGGACGAGAATGGCGACCAATTGGCCGTCGCCAAGGTCAAGGAAGCCCTGGCGCCGCTTGACTATACCGTTCGACGCACTGAAGCGGTTAGCGGTACGGTTTCCGGCGAATTGGCCGTGAAGGGTATTGTGGCGCTGCTCGTCTCGCTTGGGGCCATCCTGATTTATGTCTGGTTCCGGTTTGAGTGGCAGTTTGCCCTGGCGGCAATCACCACCACCACTCATGACGTGATTATGACCGTAGGGCTGTTTTCGATTACGGGATTGGAATTCAATCTGACCTCGATCGCGGCGGTGCTGACGCTTGTGGGTTTATCACTCAACGAGACTGTGGTTATTTCTGATCGTATTCGCGAAAACCTTCGTAAATATAAGAAGATGCCACTGCCTGATCTGATCAATCTGTCGATCAACCAGACCATAGTACGAACCTCGCTGACCGCCTTCACAATCTTTTTGGCGCTGATTCCATTGGTGTTGTTTGGGGGCGAAGTCATCCGTGGTTTCACCATCGCCATGACTTTTGGCGTGTTTGTTGGCACCTATTCTTCGATCATCGTTGGTGGTCCGATCCTGATCTTTTTTGGGCTGAAGGCGCGGGCTGATTTGCCGACGGACAAGGTTGCGGAAAAGCGCGTCGACGGCGCCTCCGTATAGACCGCTGATGGTCAGTGAAACCGGGTATTACCCCTACCAGGTCGCCATTGACGCATACGGCAATGGCGGCTTTCGCTTTGCCGATATGTCGCATCGTGGCTCGCTGCTTTGTCTTCCGACCGGGATGCACTCCTGGTCGGTCGCCAGCCCTGCGATGCTGACGCTGGCGGCGCTGGAACCGATATTATCGTTGGCGGCTGACATAGACGTGCTGTTGATTGGGCTGGGCGGCGATATCGGCGGCATCGACCCAGCAATTCGTCAGGCGTTTCGGGACAAAAAAATCATCGTCGAAGCGGTTGCAACCGGTGGGGCCGTGCGGACCTACAATATCTTGTTTGGGGAACGGCGCGCGGTGGCGGCGGCGCTGATCGCTGTGGACAAAGTGCGCTAGATGAGCGCCGTAAACCGAAAACTTGCAGCCGAATTCCTGCGCGAACAGGATCGCGACCGGTATATTTCGACCCTGGTCCTGAACGGCAGTTCCCGTGATGCCGTGATCGCGCTCTATGCCTTTAGCGCCGATGTGGCAGCAATCCGCAGCCGCGTATCCGAACCCAGACTTGGTGAAATCCGCTTGCAATGGTGGAATGATGCGCTGACCGGGCAGGGTGCCGCCCGCAGCAATCCGTTGGCCGATTGCCTGTTGGATGCGGTCGCCGAATACACCATCCCACCCGGCACGTTGCAACGGCTACTCGGAGCACGGCGGTTTGATCTTTACGATGATCCGATGCCGGACATGGCAAGTTTTGAAGGTTATGCGGGCGAAACCAATTCAACCCTCTACCAATTAGCGGCCATGGTCTTGAACAAAGGGCAGGTGGTTGAGACCGGCGACGCTGCCGGGCATTTGGGCGTTGCTCACGCTCTGATCGGTCATTTGCGAGCATTCGGCTACAATGCCGCAATGGGGCGGATGTTTCTGCCGTGGTCGATTTTTGTCGCCAATGGCGCGATCGAGGCAGACGTTTTTTCTGGCAAAACGACCGGCGCCATTTGGGCGGCGCTCACTCAATTTGTCGAATTGGCAGGAGCGCACCTCGGCCAGGCAGAGAGCGCGATTGCCGCGCTGCCCGGGGAGCTGCGGCCGGCCTTTGCGAGCCTGCCTGTGCTGAAAGCGCAGCACAAGCGCCTGTTGAAAACCGCGCCTGGGCCCTACCAGACCCCGTCTGACCTGCCTGATTGGGCTAAGATCGCCAAGACCGCATGGTGGACAATGCGCTCTCGCTCCTAAACCCAAGCCATGATGTCTTGGAGGGCCCGGCTGGTAATGGCCTTGCGTTTGACCATGGCTTTTTCTGTGGCCTTCCAGCGCTTAACCCCATCCGGCTTGGAAATGGTGACAGGTGGGAATAGGCCGAAATTGACGTTCATCGGCTGAAAGCTGCGGGCGCCGCTATAATTTTCGGCTTCGATATGGCCGCCGGTGATGTGATTGATCAGCGCGCCCATCGCAGTGGTCGAAGGAGGCGCATCGAGCATCGTTCCGCGCGCGTCTGCAGCTGCCATCCGGCCAGCCATCAGGCCGATTGCTGCGCTTTCGACATAGCCTTCAACGCCGGTGACCTGGCCCGCGAAACGCAAGCGGGGATCAGCCTTTAGCTTAAGATCGCGCCCGAGGACCTTGGGAGAATTCAGAAAAGTATTTCTGTGCAACCCGCCCAAACGCGCAAACTGGGCATTTTGTAGACCCGGGATCATCCGGAAGATTTCGGCTTGGATGCCGTAGCGCATCTTGGTTTGGAAGCCGACCATATTCCATAACGTGCCCAGCGCATTATCCTGGCGGAGCTGAACGATGGCATAGGGTTTGACCAGCGGATCGCGTGGGTTGGTCAGGCCGATCGGCTTCATCGGCCCAAATCGCAGGGTTTCGCGGCCACGTTCTGCCATGACTTCGATGGGCAGGCAGCCATCAAAATAGGGCACCTTTTCCCAATCCTTGAACTCGTGCAGGTCTGCGCCCAGCAAAGCGTCGATGAAGTCGCTATATTGGCGTTCGGTCATGGGGCAGTTGAGATAGTCGGCGCCTGTCCCTGCAGGCCCCACCTTGTCGTAGCGCGACTGGGCCCAAACGATCGAGCGATCAATGCTCTCCTCATGGACAATGGGGGCGATGGCGTCAAAAAATGCCAGCGAATCCTCGCCCGTCAGCTGGCCGATACCCTCGGCCAGGGCCGGTGAGGTGAGTGGGCCGGTAGCAATGATGACATTGCTCCACTCGGCTGGCGGCAGTCCGGCGATTTCGCCACGTTCAACTGTGATATCTGGGTGCTGATGGATCGCCAAGGTGACCGCCGCCGAAAAGGCATCACGGTCGACAGCAAGCGCTCCGCCGGCGGGCAGCGCGTGTTGATCGGCGCAGGCCATGATGAGGGACTTGGCGCGGCGCATCTCCTCGTGCAGCAGTCCAACCGCGTTGTGTTCGTGATCATCGGAGCGAAAACTGTTGGAGCAGACCAATTCTGCCAGACCCTCGGTGAGGTGGGCATCGGTCATCCGGTCCGGCCGCATTTCATGCAGGATGACGCGGGCCCCAGTTTGCGCGGCTTGCCAGGCGGCTTCTGAGCCCGCAAGGCCCCCGCCGATGATGTGGATTGGTTGTGAATTTGACATGGCGGGGCAATAGCAAGCGGCAGTCCGCAAAGCAATGTGCATCGCCGCTCGGAATTGACGTCGGACGCGACTCGCAATCACCTCGGGCGGTGGAGGGCGAGGGTCATGCTGACGCTTTGGGGGCGAAAGAATTCCTGCAATGTCCAAAAGGCCCTATGGGCGCTGTCGGAACTCGGCCTGAGCTACCGACACATCCCGCTCGGTGGCGCCTTTCACGGGCTCGATGACCCGGACTACCTAAAACTCAATCCAAATGGGCAGGTACCCACTTTGCGGGATGGCGCGCTAGTGGTTTGGGAGAGCCACGCGATAATTCGGTACCTGGCTGCCGCCTATGGTCATGGAACGATGTGGCCGATTGAGCCGGGGGCACGGGCGATTGTGGATCAATGGACCGATTGGGCTGCCACCAGCTTTCAGCCATCCTGGATTTCTCTATTTTGGAATGTTGTGAGAACGCCAGAAGGCGAGCATGACAGGGATTTGATCCACGCCCTGGTGGTCAAGACCAGCGCATTGCTCGGCATACTCGACCAGCAATTGGTCGGCATGGACTACATAGCGGGCAATTTTAGCTACGCCGACATCGCCATTGGGGTTGGGATGTATCGTTGGTTCACCATGAATATCGCTCGGCAAACCCAGCCCAATGTCGAGCGCTGGTACCAACAGCTCTTGGCGCGTCCGGCATTTGCGGAGACCGTTGCAGTCTCTTATGCCGAACTGGTTGGGCGCAAAGTGTTTTAGTGCCACAAAGGAAACGCCCGCATTCACAGGGAAAGCGGGCGTTCAAGCTGAGTAGGCGGTCGGTCTAGTCGAGTGGGACCTAGAGGTTACCGGCATGGTCACGGGCGATACGGCTGATATCGGTGCGCGAAATGCCCAGATCGTTGAGCTGACGGTTGTCCAGAGCAGTGAGTTCACGAACTGTCTGTTGGTAGGCAGCCCACTTGCGAAAGGTCTTGCGAATGTCCATTGGAAGTCTCCTTGTGTTTACGAGGCTATAACTAGTGCTGTTTCCGGGTGATGTGCAGAGGTTGATTTCTCAACTTAGCTATGCGTAAACCGCATAATGTTAACCAAGCCGGTTCATCTTCGGTTAAGCTTGGCGGCGAAAATGCGGTCGGCTGGTGGCGACGGAGCGACCAGTATGCCTGGCAGGTCCATCTGTCAGCGATCAAACAGCCCGCGGGTCATCTTGGAAAAATCTGGGCCATAGAGTCCCAGCAAATCAGCAGTTTTTGTCGATGGGACGTCCATTTCCCGCAATGTCTGCTTCAGGTCAACCAGGCGCTTGATGCGCCATACGGCACGGATAAACATCGGCTTGCTCCCGCAAAGGTAAACGAGCCATTATGAATGGGACGATTTGTCGGCACTTGCCATGCCGTATACGTCATCCATGCTATGTGAAAACTGCATGGCAATTTCATCGTACTGCCACAATGACATTTTAGCGTGACTTGGAATCGGTGCAGCTCGAGCTATCGCTGCGGCCCTAACCATTCCAGAATATCTGCAGTCATACCCTGTCGCTATTCGGCGGCCCTGCGTTCGAACTGATGACGCTTCGCCATAACGTCCTTCAGGAACCTGCCGGTGTGCGAGCGCGGATTATCGGCAATCTCCTCGGGCGTGCCGACCCCGACGATTTCACCACCGCCGTCGCCGCCTTCTGGCCCCAAATCAATGACCCAGTCTGCCGTTTTGATCACTTCCAGATTATGTTCGATCACGATCACTGTGTTGCCGCCATCGACCAGCTCATGCAGAACTTCGAGCAATTTGGCGACGTCATGGAAGTGCAATCCTGTGGTCGGCTCGTCGAGCAAATACAGGGTTCGCCCGGTTGCCCGTTTGCTCAACTCCTTGGACAGTTTGACCCGTTGGGCTTCCCCGCCCGACAGAGTGGTTGCGGGCTGGCCGACCTTGACATAGCCGAGCCCGACCCGCTGCAAGGTGGCGAACTTGTCGCGAATGGTGGGGACCGCCGAAAAGAAATCGACACCCTCATCGATGGTCATATCGAGAATGTCGGAGATCGACTTCCCCTTGAAGTGAACTTCCAAGGTTTCGCGGTTGTACCGCTTGCCCTTGCAGACATCACAGGTGACGTAGACGTCGGGCAAGAAGTGCATCTCGATCTTGAGCACGCCATCGCCTTCGCACTTCTCACATCGTCCGCCCTTGACGTTAAAGGAGAAGCGCCCAGGGCCGTAACCGCGGGTCTTGGATTCTGGTAACGCAGCGAACCATTCACGCAGGGGCGTGAACGCGCCAGTGTAGGTCGCTGGGTTGGATCTGGGGGTGCGCCCGATCGGGCTCTGGTCAATATCAATGACTTTGTCGAGAAACTCCAGGCCGGTCAGGCTGTCATGAGGGGCCGGATTGACCCGGGCGCCATTCAGACGCCGGGCAATGGCCTGATAAAGGGTGTCGATCATCAGCGTCGACTTGCCGCCGCCGGAAACCCCGGTGATGGCCACAAATAAGCCAAGGGGGACATCGACGGAGACATTCTTGAGATTGTTCCCGGTTGCGCCCTTCAAACTCAATTGACGGGTCTTGGATGGGGTCTTGCGTTCGGTCGGCATTGGGATGCCCAGTCGCCCGGAAAGGTATTTTCCTGTGATGCTGTCTGGATGATTGATGATGTCGTCAGGGGTGCCTTCGGCAACAATATTGCCGCCGTGCACTCCAGCCCCAGGTCCGATGTCCAACACATAGTCGGCGCTCATGATCGCATCTTCATCGTGCTCGACCACGATCACCGTATTGCCAAGATCGCGTAATCGCCGCAACGTCACCAGCAATTGGGCATTGTCGCGCTGATGCAGGCCGATCGAGGGTTCATCAAGCACATAGAGGACCCCGGTCAGCCCGGAGCCAATCTGGCTGGCAAGGCGAATGCGCTGGCTTTCACCGCCCGACAACGAGCCTGAATTGCGTGCCAGCGTCAAATAGTCCAACCCGACATCGTTGAGAAAATTCAAGCGAGCGCGAATTTCTTTGAGAATGCGCTCGCCAATCGTCGCCTGCGTTGGGTTCAGTTTGGCGGACAGCTGTTCGAACCATTCGGCGCTTTTGCGGATCGACTTCTCGGTGACCTGGCCGATATGGAGCCCATCGATCTTGACCGCTAGGGTTTCGGGCTTCAGCCGGTAGCCGTTACAGGCCACGCACGGCGCCGAGGACATGTATTTTTCGATCTCTTCGCGCATACCAGCGCTTTCAGTTTCTTTGTAGCGCCGCTCAAGGTTGCCAATGACGCCCTCGAAGGGTTTTGAGGTCTTGTATTGCCGGAGCCCATCGTCATAGACAAAATTGACGGCCGTCTTGCCGGTGCCGTAAAGAACGGCATTTTGAACCTCTTCGCTGAGGTCTGACCATGCTGTCCCGGTGGAGGCACCGTAATGCTTGGTCACAGCCGTGAGCGTTTGCAGATAATAGGGTGCTGAGGTCTTTGACCATGGCAGAATGGCGCCATCGCGCAGCGACAGGCTGGCGTCCGGCACGATCATGTTTTGGTCGATTTTTTGCTCGGTGCCCAAGCCATCGCAGACCGGGCAGGCACCAAATGGGTTGTTGAACGAAAACAGGCGTGGCTCGATCTCGGCAATGGTGAAACCGGAAACCGGGCAGGCAAATTTTTCCGACAAGGTAATCTGCCGGGCCGCGCCATCGGCGGCGGTTTCGTCAGCAAATTCGATCAGGGCAATGCCGTCTGCAATCTTCAGGGCAGTTTCAAAACTCTCGGCCAGGCGGCCGGCAATATCCGGGCCGACGACAAGGCGATCAACCACCACTTCAAGGTCGTGTTTAACCTTTTTGTCGAGGTGGGGCGCATCTTCAATGTCGTGGAATTGGCCATCAATTTTGACCCGCTGAAAGCCCTTGCGCATCAGCTCAGCGAGTTCTTTCTTGTATTCGCCCTTGCGGCCGCGCACCATGGGCGCCAGCAGGAATACCCGTGTGCCCTCTGGCAGTGCCATGACCTTGTCGACCATTTGCGACACGGTTTGACTCTCGATCGGCAGGCCGGTCGCAGGCGAATAGGGGACGCCAACGCGGGCAAAGAGCAAGCGCAGATAGTCATAAATCTCGGTCACGGTGCCGACGGTCGACCGGGGATTGCGCGAGGTGGTCTTCTGCTCGATCGAAATCGCCGGAGACAGGCCCTCAATATGCTCGACATCGGGCTTTTGCATCATTTCGAGGAACTGCCGCGCATAAGCCGACAGGCTTTCGACATAGCGGCGCTGGCCTTCGGCATAGATGGTGTCAAATGCCAGCGAGGATTTGCCTGAGCCCGAGAGACCCGTCATCACGATTAAGCTGTCGCGGGGCAGGCGGACGTCAATGCCCTTCAAATTATGTTCGCGGGCGCCACGAATGATGATTTCGCGATTCTGGCTCGGCTTAGTCGTCATCATATTCAATCCATGGCTCGAGCATTTAGTGGTCGCAACGGCATTCGCTCCGCCGATCGGGCAGAGGCGGTTGAGGTCAGCCTGAGATAGGCGCATCATCCTGCCACTGCAAGCAGGCCATCACTGGCGAAGGGTTGCTCACGATAGCGTGTCCGGTGGCTTGAACAAAATGACATCATCCGCGACTAGAACATAAACGGAACAAGTTGGATTCGGTCAAGCTATAATTGCGCTGTGGATTGGCTATTTCGTCCAGAGTTCTCCCAACCCGTGCCAGGCGGTCAGGGCGGCGATGATGATAAAAAGGGCGCCGGCGCCGCGCCCGATCCAGATGGTGACAGCAGGGCTGGACACCAGAAAGTCGCGCCCCTGACCCGCTGCCAGCGCCAAGCCGCCATAGACGGTCATTTGCATAACGATTGACAGGCTTCCCATCACCAGTGCCTGGCTCCAAATGGGGCCGAAGCTTGGCTTGATGAATTGCGGATAGACCGCAAACACAAACATGTAAGCCTTTGGGTTGAGCAGGCACGTGACCGTGCCCTGTCGGAACGCGATCCAGAGCGACTTGCTATCGGCGCGGCCGACCGCGTCGACGCTGATTGAACTGCGCAGCAGGGTATAACCAATCCACGCCATATACCCGGCGCCGAGCATGACCAGGGATGCGACCAGTGTGGTCGGCATCGCGGTGAGCATACCGACTGCGATGGCTCCGAACAGGGCATGCACGGCACCGCCGACCATGATGCCGCCAGTGGCGGCCAAGCCAGCCCGCCGCCCGCCGGTCAATGAATTGGCCACGACGAACAGCATGTCCATTCCGGGCACCACAATGATGCCAAACAATAGAATACTGAAGAGCAACAGCGAGTCATAATAGGTCAAGGCATAGCTCCGGTGGGGCGGTTTCTGGGCGAACGGCCATGGGTTTGGATACTGGTTGTTTCGGGCGGCCAATGGCTGTCAGCATTGACAGCGTGAATGAAATGGAACATAAAGCGAACAAAATTGTGAAGCCGTTTGAAAATGCCTGTTAGAAAGTGCCTGTTAGAAAGTCCATTTTGCGAACGCGCTGTGGAGTTGGACAGGATAGAGTGTGGCATCCTGGATTTGTGCGGCTTGCGGTCCCTCGCGGAAGCGTAGCAGGCATGATGCCAATTTCAATTGAAGGTTTGCGGCGCTGGCTCGCAAACAATGTGCGGAGGAATTCAACATGGCAGGCAGTGTCAATAAAGTCATTCTGGTCGGCAATCTGGGCGCTGACCCCGAAGTGCGCAACCTGCCGAACGGCGGCAAGGTGGTGAACCTGTCGATCGCCACTTCTGAACGTTGGAAGGATCGTACCTCCGGGGAACAGCGCGAAAAGACGGAGTGGCACCGCGTGGTGATTTTCTCAGAAGGCCTCACGCGTGTCGCAGAGAGCTATTTGAAAAAGGGCTCCAAGGTCTATATCGAGGGGCAGTTGCAGACCCGAAAATGGCAGGACCAGTCTGGCGCGGACAAATATTCGACTGAAATTGTGCTGCAAGGGTTCAATTCAAACCTGACGCTGCTTGATGGGCGCGGCGACGGCGACAGCGCAGGTGGTGGCGACAGCGGCGGTTTCCGGGGCATCAGGCAGGCGGAGGGCTCGGGTGGGGGCGGGGGCGGACGCCGCCCGGCGTCAAATACGCCGGCGTTTGAATCCGGCGGCATGGACGACGACATTCCATTCTAATTTTGGCGACAATTTGCGCGATTGAAAATGGGCGACCTGGTGGTCGCCCATTTTTTCTGTGAATGCGCACAGCGTCTTAGAGGCCTGTGGACTTATTGTTTGATAAAAGGAACCTCAGCGCGGACAACGCCACCACTTTGCTCGTAGACCACCTCGAATTGTACATCGATTTTACCGCCGGCCAGCACGATTTGAGCGGTGATCGTCACGTCCTCACCATCGGTACCATCAACCTTGTCGCGCTCGTGCAGGTTGAAGATCACACCGCCATTGCGCTTCTGGCCAATAGCGACACCGGTAAAAGTGGCGTTGGAGGTCATGGCGGCCTCGAACCGCTTCTTGGCATCGATATAGGCCAGGGTGCCGTTCATTGAGAGATTGTTGCCAGCCAGCACACAGCGGCCAGCATAATTGACCTTGTCGTCATTGCCGTCGGTCAGCGACAAACGGCACACGACGGTTTCTGAGTCTGCCCCCGTTAAAATGCCGCGCCCGCGCCAGTCGCCGATATAGCCCCTGAGCATTGCGACATCTGCTGGGGCGGCGAAAGTGGGCGTTGCACTCATGCCGCAACACACCAAAAGACCAATCAGCGCGATGCCACGCGGCAGGGGTCTAAACAAATTCATCTCAAAGGCCTCCGGTAATTGTCGCCCCCCGGCGATGGTTTTGCTTGCTGCTCATAACAATTTCACGACGGCCTTGCCCAGTCACATTGCTGTTGGGAGGTCGACCGATTTCTGGCGGTCTATCCGTTAGGATGGGCCACTTCGGTTGAGGTGTCACCTGTTGGATCATCTGGCGTTGCCTCGTGATCGGCCGTCCGAACCCGCAACTTGCCAAGCGGGTGAAAGAACTTTCCACCAGCGGCGAGCAGCGAGGGCAGAATAAACAGATCGCCAAGGACAGCCAGCGCCAAAGTGATGACAAACAGCGAACCAAATAGCGCGACCTGCGGCAACTCGGAAAAGGCAACAATGACCGTGCCCGAGCACAGGATGATGGTGGTCGCGACAATCGCGCCGCCGATCCGGTCCAGCGTATGTTTGATGGCGTCCATGTGTGAACGCTTCTCTTCGCGGCGCGAATGCAAATAGTGCGACAGGAAATGAACTGTGTCGTCCACCGCAATGCCGAAGGCGATTGTCAGGGCAATCACGGTGGTGAGCTGCAGGCCCTGGCCGCTGAAATACAGCCATGCCTCGGTTCCCAGAACAGGAAACAGATTTGGGATAGCGGAAGCCAGCGCGACGCGGAACGATTGGAACGCAAAGCCAATGAGCCCAAGATTCACCAACACCGATACCGTCAAGTCGAGTTGCAGTCCGCGCACGATCTGGTCGGTGGCGAACGTTGTC
The DNA here is from genome assembly GCA_943372435.1 of Devosia equisanguinis. GTDB lineage: Bacteria > Pseudomonadota > Alphaproteobacteria > Rhizobiales > Devosiaceae > Devosia > Devosia equisanguinis_A. The sequence continues at coordinate 345,434 of CALRYQ010000001.1, read as the reverse complement.
ATCATTCGGAAGCCGCCGATTTCAGCGCCCTTAACACCAGAAGCTGCCATTTCAGCCTGGAGCTCATCGACGAGCTCCTTCAACCTGTCGCTCTCGATGATCGTCGGCATGAAGCCAGTCACCAGCGCTTGGGACCCATCATCGGTCACGAAGCGCTTGCGCATATAGGGCCCGACCGCATCAAGCACTTCCTGGCGGGTAAAGCCGGTCTCGGTATAGTTGCTCATGCTGGCGACCGAAATCACCTTGTTGTCGCCGAGGTGGCTTTCCAGGATCTCGTGGACCGTCTTGATGGTTTCGAAGTCCACCGAGCCAACATTGGGGTCGTTCTCGACCAATGGCACGCGAATATAGAGCGGCGCGACACCGCCGACGCCATCGTCGATCTCCTCAGCCGTGTTCAGGGCCAACGAGTCCTTGGCGACAAAATCCTCAAATGAAAAATGCGGCTGGATCAGCACATAAGGGATAAACAACAGCACTGTGACGATGATGGCGGCGATGGAGGTGATGCGGCCATAGCGGCTGGCGATGAACCAGCTCAATGGCAGTGGCGCCGTCAGCACCAGGCTCGAGCGCTTGGGAGCCTTAAAGCCCAGTCGGATCGCTGCCTTGAGCAAAAGCGGCATAAAGGTCATCAGGCACACAAACAGCAGGAAACAGCCGATGGAGCCGGCAATAGAGAACTCCAGGACGCCCTTGCCCGGGGTCAGCGAAAGCGAGGCGAACGACACCAAGGTTGTCAACATGGTCAGTGAAGTGGCCGGTCCAACCAGTTTGACGGTCGCGTCGACCGCATGATTGGGGTCCATTCCGTCATCGCGCCAGTAGGCCAGCCAGTTGAAAGTGAAGAACATGCTCTCAGCAAAAGAGATCACCAGAACCAGCGTGGTAACGATGATGGTCAGGAACGAGAACGAGCCGAAGAACAACAGGATGATACCCATGGTCCACATCACGGCCAGGAAAGGGGTTGCGGCCACGAGCAGCGCGCCGATCAAGGACCGCAGCGCCAGGAAAGCGATCAGTGCTCCCAGGCCAAATCCCCAGACCGTGAACTTGATCTGATCATCGACCGCCGCGTTCAGCATCTCCGATGTCCAGATCGGCGGGCCGGTTAGCTCCACAGTGATCCCATCATTTTGATAGGGCGCCACCGTTTCACGCAGGCTGGCAATCATCGCTTTGGTGCCATCACCCTTGGTCATCTCGGGGTTCGGAAACACGATCAACACCACCGCGCTCAGGTCCGGCCTGATCAGATTGCGCATTGTTGGATCGTTTTGTTGCAGGTCGGTGAGTGCCGCACTGACCTGGTTCCGGTCCGTCATGCCCTCGGGGACTGCGGGCACCGAGCCACCGCCGACGGCCGGTTTGCGCAGCGTGAAGGGCGACATGCTGCCCACTGCAAACTCGTTGAGTTCGAGATCAAACGCTAGATTGCGCACCCTTTCCAGTACCACCGGATTGGTGAGGTCCGGCGCGCTGACAAGCACCAGGATATCGTTTTCAAAGGTCCCAAAAGTTGAGGCCAACCGCTCATAGGCATCATAATGCTGGCCGGAATTTGCGTATACGCGCAGCAGATCGCCATCGACCTGGGCTTTGGGGAGCTGCGAAAAACACAGGATTGAAAAGAGCAGGACGGCGACGGCTATGGCCTTTGGATACCGAAGAGTCGTGAGGCCAATATATTCTAGGCCGAACCCAATTGAGCGATCATAGGTAATACGCGCCCAAAGGCGTTCAAGCACAGAACCTATAGCCAACCGACCCGACTCCGCAAATCTAGACAAACTAGGGCAATTTCTACGGTGTTGTTTACAGTTCGTCCAGCAGCGTGACGGCTAGGGCCGATCCGGTTAGAAAATGGGTTTGCCCGGCGCCATGGTGGCACCGGGCAAGCAGCTCATGGCTTAAGCGAGAAGGGCCGAGCTATTGGCAGCAACAAATTCGGCAACGCTACGCGGCTTGTGACCGGAGAATTTTTCCACGACATCGGTGGTGATAGCGTGGTAGCCAGCGGCGGCATCAAGGTCAAAATTGACGATCAGATTGACGATAAACTCAGGAACACCATGGGAAAGCAGGCCGCCACGAAGCTGGTCGCCTGTAAGCCCGACACGGGTTACGGGCTTGCCGGTCTGGCTGCCGACGAGCGCCGCAACTTCGGTCTGTGTGACCGGCTGTGGGCCTGTAGCATCGTAAATGCCGGCCCCATCTGCGCTCAGCAACGCGCCAGCGGCCGCTGCGGCAGCGTCCGCCCGCCAAATGTAGTTTCGCCCGCCGCCATTGGTGGCGTCGAACCATTGGCCACTGGCAAGGGCGCTCGGCGCGTTTTGCAGAATGCCTTCGGCGTAGATGTGGTTGCGCAAGATGGTGTAGCCGATGCCACTGGCGGCCAGCGCCTGTTCGGTGGCGAAATGCTCATTGGCGAGCAGATTATCGGGGTTGGGGCTGGCCGCTGGTGCTGACGTATAGACTATGTGCTTGACCCCCGCAGCCTTGGCTGCGGCGATTGCGGCTGCGTGCTGAGCGGCACGGCGGCCGATTGCGTCGGTGCTGACCAGCAAGACCCGGTCAACGCCGGCAAATGCTGTTGCAAGGCTCGATGGGTCATCAAAGTCCAGGGGTCGGATAGTGACGCCTTTGGCGGCGAGGTCGGCCAGCTTGGCCGGGTCGCGGGTGCCGGCGATGATATTGGTGGCGCCACGGGCCAACAGTGCTTCGACGGCGAGGCGGCCCAGATGACCGGCGGCTCCGGTTACCAGCAGGCTGGACTTCTTGTAGTTGGACATAGATTGCTCCTGTATTGAATGTCCCGCACGGGCGGGCCGGTGCCTTTAAGGTCTTGCTCCACGCGCTTTTGGGGAGTAAGTGTCAAAAAGAGAGTGCTATCTAATCCATACCGAAGGGTTGTGAAAGGAGGCATGTTTTTGTTTGAAACGAACGTCGAGGTAAGCGGTGGCCGATAGCAGCGAGATTGTTGAGGTTCTCCAACGGTGGGAGCAGGGCACTGCAATGGCGCAGTCGGTGAACACTTGCCCGGTGCGCGGGGTCTTGGACAAGATCGGCGATAAGTGGAGCATGTTGGTGGTGATGACGCTGGCGGTCGAGCCCCGGCGGTTCAACCAGCTGCACCGGATGGTCCCCGATATCTCCCAGAAGATGCTGACCCAGACCCTGCGCGAGTTGCAGCGGGAGGGACTGGTGAGCCGCGAAGTGTTCCCAACCAAGCCGCCATCAGTTGAGTATCGCCTGACCCAACTCGGGCGCTCGCTGATTGTCCCATTTGGTCACCTGATCCGATGGGCCAACGACAATCAACCGGTGATCCGCGAGGCGCGCGATCAGTTTGACGGGGCTGCGCTTTAGCGCGATCGGCGCGCACATTCTATCCACACGAATTGCCCGAGCTGAATTGGCAATTTCTCGCGGAATCGCCTATACAATGACCATGTTGGCCAACACAGAATCAGCCCAGTGACAGATAAGCCAGAAGCCGCGAACGGCGTTCCGCCGTCGTCTGATATCGAAATCGTCTCGATCACCACCGAAATGCGCAAGTCCTACCTCGATTACGCCATGAGCGTAATCGTCAGTCGGGCGCTGCCAGACGTGCGGGACGGGCTAAAGCCTGTGCATCGCCGAATCTTGTTCTCGATGCATGAGAACGGCTTTGAATGGAACAAGGCCTATCGCAAATCGTCGCGCGTCGTTGGCGACGTGATTGGTAAGTACCACCCCCATGCCGATCAGTCGGTCTATATGGCCTTGGTCCGCATGGCGCAAGACTTCTCCATGGGCCTGATGCTGATCGACGGACAGGGCAATTTCGGCTCTGTCGACGGCGATATGCCGGCCGCAATGCGCTATACCGAAGTTCGTATGGAGCGGGTCACGAATGCCCTGCTCGATGACCTCGACACAGATACGGTGAACTTTCGCGAAAACTACGATGGCTCGGAAAAGGAGCCCGTGGTTCTGCCGGCGCGCTTTCCCAATATGTTGGTCAATGGCGGCAGCGGTATCGCCGTCGGCATGGCCACCAATATTCCGACCCATAATCTGGCGGAAGTGATCGACGCCACGCTGCTGATGATCAGCAATCCCAATGTCACTATTGACGAATTGATGGAAGTGCTGCCTGGCCCGGACTTCCCGACTGCCGGCATTATCCTTGGTCGTCACGGCATTCGATCCGCTTATGAAACCGGGCGCGGGTCGGTGTTGATGCGCGGGCGGGTCGCCATTGAAGAGGTGCGCAAAGAGCGCGAGGCGCTGATCATCACCGAGATTCCCTATCAGGTGAACAAGGCCTCAATGGTCGAAAAGATCGCCGATCTGGTGCGCGAAAAGCGCATCGAAGGCATTGCCGATATGCGTGACGAAAGCGATCGCAACGGGATGCGCGTCGTCATCGAGATCAAGCGCGACGCATTGCCAGATGTGGTTTTGAACCAGCTGTATCGGTTCACGCAGCTACAATCGTCGTTCGGCTGCAATTTTGTAGCGCTGAACGGCGGCCAGCCGCAATTGATGAACTTGACGGAGATATTGTCAGCGTTCATCGCCTTTCGCGAGGAGGTGGTCACGCGCCGGGCTCGGTTCTTGTTGAACAAGGCCCGTGACCGCGCCCACATCCTGGTTGGCCTGGGCATTGCCGTCGCCAATATCGATGAAGTCATCGCCTTGATCCGTATTGCGCCCGATCCGGCGACGGCGCGCGAACAGCTGATGACTCGCAACTGGCCAGCAGCCGACGTGGCCCCATTGATCGCCCTGATTGACGATCCCCGCCACAAGATCAATGAAGATGGCACGTTTAACCTGTCAGAGGAGCAGGCTCGCGCCATTCTCGAACTGCGTCTGGCGCGGTTGACGGCGCTTGGCCGCGATGAAATCGCCGACGAGCTGAACGGTCTTGGCCTGGAAATTGCGGACTATCTGGATATTCTGCGGTCGCGCGACCGGGTCATTACCATTATTCGTGACGAGTTGACTGCGATCCGCGACCAGTTTGCTTACCCGCGCAAGACTGAAATCGCCGATAGTGCCGCGGACTTCGAAGACGAAGACCTGATTGCGCGCGAAGACATGGTGGTCACGGTCACCCATGGCGGCTACATTAAGCGGGTGCCGCTATCCACCTACCGGTCGCAAAACCGCGGCGGCAAGGGTCGTTCGGGGATGGCGACCCGCGACGAAGATTTTGTGTCGCGCCTGTTTGTGGCCAACACCCACACGCCAGTGCTGTTTTTCACCTCGCGCGGCATTGTGTACAAACTGAAAGTCTGGCGCCTGCCGATGGCGGCGCCACAGGCTCGCGGCAAGGCTTTGATCAATATCCTGCCGCTGGAGCAGGGCGAGCGGATCACCTCGATCATGCCCATGCCCGAGGATGAAGCCAGCTGGGCCAATTTGGACATCATGTTCGCAACGACCCGGGGCACAGTGCGCCGCAACTCATTGGCGGACTTTGTCGAAGTGCGTCAGAACGGCAAGATCGCCATGAAGCTGGAGGAGGGCGACGGAATTGTCGGCGTCGATACCTGCTCGGCCAACAATGACGTGCTTCTGACCACGGCGCAGGGTCAAGCCATTCGCTTCCAGGTTGATGAAGTCCGGGTGTTCAAGGGTCGGGATTCGACCGGTGTGCGCGGCATTCAGCTCGCCGCCGACGACAAAGTGATTTCGATGGCGGTTATCAACCATTTCGACGCCATTTCCGAAGAGCGCTCGGCCTATCTCAAGATGAGCCGCGCAGTGCGTGGCGAAGCCGATAGCGACGAGGCGCCGGCCGATGAGGCCGACGAGGCGGTTGGCGGCGAGTTGAGCCAGGAGCGCTATGTAGCCATGAGCGCTGCCGAGCAATTCATCCTGACGATTTCCGAGAACGGCTATGGCAAGCGTAGCTCCAGCCATGAATACCGGATCACCGGGCGCGGTGGTAAAGGCATTGCCGCAATGGCCGTAAACAAGCGCAATGGCGAGTTGATCGCATCGTTCCCGGTTTCGGCCGACGATCAGATCATGTTGGTCACCAACGCCGGTCAAATGACCCGCATCCCCGTCGAAGGCAAGAAGCCAATCCGGATCATTTCGCGTGGCAGCCAAGGCGTCATTGTCTTTGATACTGGTGTGGGCGAAAAAGTGGTGTCGGTTGAGCGGATCAGCGAACCGGAAGCCGATGAGGATGACGGGCCAGATGCGTCCACTGCGCCGGATGTGCCGACGAGCGAGTAAAATGCAACAAGGGGCGCGCTGCGCCCCTTGTCATTTTTGAATGGCAATGGCTTGCTGGTCAATCTGGAGGATTTCCATGTTCAGCCTGTCCACGCTCATTCCGTATCTTGCGACCTGTTTTGTTATTGGCATCGTGCCTGGCCCAACAGTTACCGTGATCATTGCGAACGCATTGGCGCGCGGCACCTGGGCTGGGCTGGCAATCATTTTGGGTACGCAAATTGGCGTCGCTATGATGACCCTGACGGTTGCGCTCGGTATGGGCGCGGTGGTCGGGTTCATGGCTTGGGCGTTTGACTGGATTAAGCTGGCAGGTGCGGCCTATCTGATCTGGTTGGGGTTCAAGATGCTCCGCTCCACCGGCGAAATTGGCACGGCTCAGGCACAGGCCGATCGAAGTTTCGCCAGCCTCGTGCGCGAAGGCTTTTTTGTTATCTGGGCCAACCCAAAGGCGTTGATCTTTTTCGGTGCATTTTTACCGCAATTTGTCGACCTGACGCAGCCAGCCTTTTTTCAGATCGTTGTGCTCGGCCTGTTCTTCATGTTGGTTGCCGGCTCGACCGACGCGATCTATGCGTTGGTCGCCGGGCGCGCGCGCGGCTTCATCAACGCCGCGCGGGTGCGCCTGGTCAGCCGATTTTCGGGTGCCATATTGATGTGCGGTGGAGTCTGGCTGGCGCTCCAAAAGCGGGCATGATTCCCGGAGGTTGTCCGAAGGCGCTGCTCTGACACTCAGGTCAGATCGAGGGTGCCACGTCGTTCAGCAATGGCCGCAGTCAGCAGGTCAATGAGTTGCGGGCGGGTAGCGTCGATGAGGCCGCGTATCTTGACGTGGCGCAAGGCTTTGCCAGTGCCCTCGAGCAACCCATGCGGGTCAGGCAACCGGCTGCCATAGTAGAAGCCGAAATTGACACGATCGCGCTGTGGCATCAGATAAACATAGGCTTCCGACATTTTCTTAACGCCAAACCCGAAGCTGACGGCTCGGTCGCCCGGGCGAGTGACTTCGATTGTGGCTGGATGTGCAGAAATTATTGTCGCCCGCAGGGCAAGCCCAATTTCGGCAATTTCCGGCGAGACTTTGCTGAAAACATCTGCCCATGTGCCATGTACATCGCCCATTCCCTGCCCCCCTTATACGCCACACGTGGCCTCCACTGGTCTTATAGCAGGGCGACGCACCGCAATCACCGTTGTGTCCGAGCCCGTGCCCATCTGGTTATCGATCCGCCGCCCGCTTTGTGTGGGTGCAGCTCGCGCCTGGATGGGCGCCGCGCTGGCTTGCCTAATTGCACCCCGCGTGACAAAAACCAGACCAACATAGGGGAGGAAGCGATGAGCAGATTGGTTGGCTTTTATCCTGGTTCATTTGATCCGGTGACCAATGGGCACCTCGATGTGGTGGAGCGCGCCTGCAAACTCGTTGACACCTTGGTCATCGCTGTCGGCACCAGCGCGTCCAAGCGGCCACTGTTCAGCCATGGCGATCGCCTGGCACTGCTGGAGCAGGTGTTGGCACCGATCGGCAAACGCACCGACACTGAATTCAAGGTGGTGGACTTTGCCGGACTGATGGTGCAATCGGCCCGCGAACACGGTGCCAAGCTGATTATTCGCGGCCTGCGCGACACCACCGACTATAATTATGAAATGCAAATGGTGGGGATGAATGCCCAAATGGCGCCAGACCTGCAAACAGTGTTCCTGCCATCAAGCCCGCATGTTCGGCACATCTCGGCCACATTGGTGCGCCAGATAGCCGAAATGGGCGGCGATATCTCCGCTTTCGTTCCTCAGATTGTTCTCAAGGCCCTTCAAAAATGATCGATTCCAAGTCGCCGCGCCGACTCATTCTTGGCGCTCTCGCCTTTGCCTTTGTTGCCCTATTTGTTGGCGCCGCCGTGGTTCCAAGTTATGCCGAAACACCAGCGGGTACGCCGCACCTGCTGTTGCAGCTCCAAGCGGGCACCGTTGATATTGAGTTGTTGCCGGCTTTGGCGCCCAACCACGTGGCGCAGATCGTGACCCTTACCGAAAAGGGCTTTTATGACGGCGTGGTGTTCCACCGCGTCATCGCAGGCTTTATGGCCCAATCCGGCGATCCGACTGGCACCGGCATGGGTGGCTCGGACCTGCCTGACCTTAAGGCCGAATTCAGCGACGAACCGTTTGTGCGCGGTGTCCTAGGGGCTGCCCGTTCGCAAAGCCCGGATAGCGCCAATTCGCAGTTTTTCATCATGTATGCCGATGGCAGCTTTTTGAACGGGCAATATACCGTGTTCGGCAAAGTGATCTCGGGCATGGAATTCGTCGACGGTCTGGCCAAGGGCACTGATCAAAGCGGGGTGGTGGCCAATCCTGACAAGATCGTCAAAGCCACGATTGAATACCGGCCCTAGAGATTTGGCGCCCGAACCGGTTGCGGATCGGGCGCATTCCCCTTAAATGCGGGCAATAATTTTTCCGCGCACTATTGAGAGAGACTGTCATGGCTGACTACGCAGATGCTGAAAATACCCTTGTCATCGAGACCACCCAGGGCCAAGTCGTGGTTGCCATGCGTCCCGATCTGGCGCCCGGCCATGTCGCCCACATCAAGAAGTTGGCACGCGAGGGCTTTTACGACGGCATCGTGTTTCACCGCGTGATCGAGGGTTTCATGGCACAGACCGGCTGCCCACAGGGCCGCGGCACTGGCGGTTCGAAATACCCCGACCTGAAGCAGGAATTTTCGGCGGAGCCACATGTTCGCGGCACCGCATCGATGGCCCGCTCGTCCAATCCCGATAGCGCCAATTCGCAGTTTTTCCTGTGCTTTGACGACGCCCCGTTCCTGAACAAGCAGTACACTGTTTGGGGCAAGGTCATCGAAGGCATGGAAAATGTCGACAAGATCAAGCGCGGCGAGCCAGTGCAGAACCCGGACAAGATGGTTTCGGTCAAAGTCGCGGCTGACCTTGCGAGCTAATCGCTCGATTGGCGCACTGACAATCGCCCTGGCCCTTGCTTCTCCAGCAGCGGCCAGCGGCGGCATTTTCTGCGAAAACGCCAATGCGTCGGTCGACATCGCCATGGGGCACCTGCCAGTTGTGCAGGTGCTCGGGGCCTTCATCGAGGCCGATGGCAAGGCGTTTTCGACTGGGCCAGAGCGTGGTCCAGGCGAGCCGATTGTGATCGGTCAGGCCTTTGGCGATGACGACGTCATGATGTTTGACTTCGTTGATCCCAATTTCGAGGCGATATTGGTGCGCATCCGGCTGCGATTTGTGGCCGGGAACGAAGACGTTCCGCTGGCCGGTGTGGTGACGATTGGTGATGGCGCGCCCATTGCCATTGAATGCAGCGCTGGCTGAAGCGGAATCGCCAATCAATGTGTGGTCCCGCGTTTAACAGCTGACTTGTCAGGACGAGCGCTCGATGCGTGTTTCCGATTTCGATTTTGATCTGCCCGAACGCCTGATTGCGCTGCACCCGGTCGAGCCGCGCGATAGCGCACGCCTATTGGTGGTTGATCCAATGCTGGGCCTGTCCGACCGCCATGTTCCAGACCTGGTGCAGCTGCTGCAGCCGGGCGACGTGCTGGTGGTCAACGACACGCGGGTGCTTCCAGCCGAGCTGCGGGGGCTTCGCATCCGGGGTGAGCATGAGGCCAGTGTTTCGTTCAACCTGCATAAACGGGTGGACGCCAACACCTGGCGCGCCTTTGCGCGGCCGGCCAAGCGGCTGGCGGTGCTGGATCGACTGGCGCTGGGCAACGGGCAGGCCGATGCGTTGACCGCGACGGTAACCGGGAAGGGCGAAACCGGTGAAGTGACATTGGCATTTGATCTGGGCGGGGCCGGGCTCGACGAAGCGATCAAGGCCCATGGGGCGATGCCATTGCCACCCTATATCGGCGCCAAACGCGGTACCGAGGAGCGCGACAAGACCGATTATCAGACCGTTTATGCCCGCACCGATGGCGCAGTGGCGGCGCCGACGGCGGGTTTGCATTTCACCGACGCGCTCTTGGCCAAATTGGCCGACCGGGGGGTGGTGATCGAGCGAGTGACGCTGCATGTCGGGGCGGGCACGTTCCTGCCGATGAAGGTGGACGACACCGACGAGCATGTCATGCATGCCGAATGGGGCGAGATCGACGTCGGCACAGTGGGGCGGATCAATGCCGCTAAAGCAGCGGGGCACAGGGTGATCGCAGTTGGCACCACCAGCCTGCGCCTGCTTGAGGCAGCCTCGCGCCCAACCGGGGTTTTGGCCCCGTTCAGCGGCGACACCGATATTTTTATCACCCCGGGTTTCAAGTTCCGCACGGTCGATGCGCTGATGACAAATTTTCATCTGCCCAAGTCGACGCTTTTCATGCTGGTGAGCGCATTTTCCGGGATGGGTTTGATGGCTAAGGCCTATCAGCACGCCATTGCCGAGGGGTATCGGTTTTATTCTTATGGCGACAGCTCGCTGTTATTGCGCGCTGATTGAGGTGCCCCGGGGGCTTGATCACCCCGATTGGCAGCGCGACGCCATAGTCGGTTGTCAAAACCCACAAAGAGCGGCTAGAACGCCCGCTATGAAACAGGTCACCTTTACCCTTTGTGCCACCGATGGCATGGCCCGGCGCGGGCGGATTGACACGCCGCGCGGCGATATCCAGACACCGGCGTTCATGCCCGTGGGCACAGCAGGCACGGTCAAGGCGATGTATCCCGAGCAGGTGCGCGAGACCGGCGCCGACATTGTATTGGGCAATACCTATCACCTGATGCTGCGTCCGGGTGCGGAACGCGTGGCGGCGCTGGGTGGTTTGCATGACTTCATGGATTGGCAGCGCCCGATCCTGACGGACAGTGGCGGTTTTCAGGTGATGTCGTTGAGCAAGCTGCGCAAGCTCAACGAGCATGGTGTCACCTTTCGGTCCCATATTGATGGGTCGGCCTATGAGCTGACGCCGGAGCGGTCGATCGAAATCCAGACCTTGCTCGACAGCGATATCATCATGCAGCTCGACGAGTGCATTTCCCTGCCGGCAGAGCGCAAGGAGATGGAGCGGGCGATGGAATTGTCGCTGCGTTGGGCCGATCGTTCGAAAACAGCGTTCAACAACCAGGCCAATCGCGCCTTGTTCGGCATTGTTCAGGGCGGTGATGCCCCCGATTTGCGGGCTCGGTCGGCGGCGGGGCTCAAATCGATTGGATTTGATGGCTATGCGGTAGGCGGGCTGGCGGTTGGTGAGCCACAGGAGGTGATGTTCCGTGTTCTCGACGAGATTACTCCTGAACTGCCAATCGAGCGACCGCGTTATCTGATGGGCGTCGGCAAGCCGGACGACATTTTGGGTGCTATCGGGCGGGGCATCGATATGTTCGACTGCGTTCATCCCACAAGGGCGGGACGGCATGGCCACGTCTATAGTCGTTTCGGCGTCATCAATCTGAAAAACGCGCGGCATAAAGACGATCATCGACCAATCGATGAGGCATCGCCCAATGCCAATTGTCGCCGCTTTTCGCGCGCCTATTTGCACCATCTGGTGCGAACCGAGGAAATCCTGGGCGCGATGATTTTATCGCAGATCAATTTGGCCTATTATCAAGAACTCGTACAAGGCGCGCGCAGGGCCATCGAAAGCGCTGGGTTTGCCGATTTTGCGCTTTCCACACGTGCGGCTTGGGCCGCTGGCGATCTGGCGCCACTGTAACCCCGTCAACTCCACCCAAAACAAGGTTCATCTCATGGCCAAATCCGGGCGCAAGGCAGCTTTTTCCGCACTCAACAAGCACAGGAAGCGGCTGGAAGACCAACCGATGCGGGTTCAGTTCGCCATCGACCCCAACCGCTTCAAGCGGTACTCGGCGACCGCTGGGGATATCCTTTTGGACTATTCCAAAAACCGCATCGATGAAGAGGCGATGGCGGCGCTGTTTGAATTGGCGCGTTCGCTCGATGTTGAGGGGCGGCGGGATGCCATGTGCGAGGGTGAGCATATCAATGTCACCGAAGACCGGGCCGTCATGCATATGGCGCTGCGCTACCAGGGCGATAAGCCGGTGCCGGTGGATGGCCAGGACGTCATGCCCGCGATCCGCGATGTGTTGGCGCGGATCAAGGGTTTTACCGACGATGTTCGCAATGGCGCCATTCGTGGCCACACCGGCGAGCAGTTTACCGATGTGGTCAATATCGGTATCGGCGGCTCCGATCTTGGGCCGGCAATGGTCACTCTGGCGCTCGATCCCTACACCCGCGCTGATCTGCAGGTCCATTACGTCTCCAATGTCGACGGCGCTCATCTTGGTGACACGCTCAAGCGCCTCGACCCAGCCAAGACAATGTTCATCATTGCCTCCAAGACCTTCACCACCGACGAAACGATGACCAATGCTGCAACGGCGCGCGCGTGGTTGGCCAAGGCGCTTGGCGACGCGGCCGTCAACGATCACTTTGCCGCGGTGTCGACCAATCTTGACGCAACCGGCAAGTTCGGAATTCGGGCAGATCGCACGTTTGGGTTCTGGGATTGGGTTGGTGGACGCTATTCGGTTTGGTCGGCGATTGGCCTGCCCATCGCCTTAGCGGTCGGCTTTGACAATTTTGAGCGGGTGCTCAAGGGCGCCGATGCCATGGATCGGCACTTCCTGTCGACGCCCCTTGAAAGCAATTTGCCGGTTATCCTGGCCGTGCTCGGCGTCTGGTATCGCAATGTCTGGGGCTTCTCGACCCATGCCGTGCTGCCATACGACCAACGCCTGTCCCGCTTTGCTGCCTATTTGCAACAGCAGGATATGGAGTCCAACGGAAAATCAGTCACACTGAGCGGCAAGGACGTTGCATGGTCGACCGGGCCAATCGTTTGGGGCGAACCCGGCACCAATGGCCAACATGCGTTTTATCAGCTGATCCACCAGGGCACAGACGTCATTCCAGTGGATTTTCTGGTGGCCGCGCAACCCCATGAGGAGCTGCCGCCCCATCACGACAAGTTGGTCGCTAATGTGTTGGCGCAGTCCGAGGCGCTGATGCTTGGCAAAACCGCCGAAGAGGTGGCGGCTGAGCTCAAGGGGCAGGGCCTCGACAAAGCCAGGATCAAGGACTTGACCCCCCACAAGGTCTTTCCCGGTAATCGTCCGTCCAACACGCTGTTTTATCAAAAGCTGACGCCGGAGACGCTGGGAAGCCTGATTGCGCTGTATGAGCACAAAGTGTTCGTGCAGGGCGTGATCTGGAACGTCAACTCGTTTGATCAATGGGGCGTGGAGCTGGGTAAGCAATTGGCCAAGGCGCTGCTGCCCAAAGTTGAGGGCAGCGCCTCGAGCGAGGGCCATGACAGCTCGACCCAGGGCTTGTTGGCCTATTACCGCGCCAACAAGGGCTGAACTTGACCGTCACGACCGACGAAGAGCTGGAAAAGCTGAAAGCCATCGGCAGCATCTGCGCGCAAGTACTGGAGCAGATGGCTGCAGCGATGCGCCCGGGCATGACCACAGGTGAGTTGGATGCTCTTGGCGCCGTGCTGCTTACGCGGTTGGGCGCCCGCTCGGCGCCGCAATTGGCCTATGACTTTCCCGGTGCGACGTGCATCTCGGTCAATGAAGAGATTGCCCATGGGATCCCCGGTGACCGGATTATCGCGGCTGGGGATCTGGTCAATATTGACGTGTCCGCCGAAAAAGCCGGGGTGTTTGCCGACATGGGGGCGTCCTATGTCGTGCCGCCGGTTACCGATATCCTGGCGCGGCTGTGTCGCGATGGGCGCCAGGCGATGTGGGTGGGCATAAGGGAAGTTGCTGCGAATGCGCCCTTGGCCAATATCGGCACCGCCATCGGCAAGTTTGCCAAGAAAAACGGCTATACGCTGATTACCAATCTTGCCAGCCATGGCGTTGGCAACAGCTTGCATGACGAGCCGGGGGAAATCGCCACCTGGCCCGACCGCAGCGAACGGCGCAAGATCAGTGAAGGCCTGGTGTTCACCATCGAGCCGTTTCTGTCGCTCGGCGGCAAATATGCGATGGACAGCGATTTGGACGATGGCTGGACCTTGGTTTGCCGCCCACCGGCGCCCTGCGTTCAGTATGAGCATACAGTGGTCGCGACCAAGAGCGGGCCGGTCATTGTCACGCTGCCCTGATTGGCAGCAAGGCCGGCGCAATCGACCCTGAACGGTGTGCGGCGCTAGCTCATGTTAAAACTGAAAATTCGCGCCCAAGCGTATGGTTCCGAATCGAAAAGTGACATCGACGGGTGTGCCAAAGCCAGCAAAATAGGTCTTTGAGCCGAGGTCGGTATAGAGATATTCGAGTTTTAGCGTCATATTGTCCGCGGCTGCATATTCAAGGCCAGCGCCGGCGGTCCACCCCGTATGCAAATTATATTGGGAGAAGGTGCCGCCCATGGCGGTGAACTTGCCGGTGCCCAGCCCGCCGACCACGCCTGCCGTCACATACGGTAAGAACTGGTTGTAGGCGAAACCGACGCGGCCGCGCGCACTGCCGAAATAGTCCATACTGTAAGCGCTGATGATCGCTCCACCAGAGGTCTGCGAGTATCCCAAATTTGAGACTTGCCCATCCACTTCTGCACCGACCACCAGGCCACCCAGGTCCAGATTAAAACCGAGTTCGGCGCCGCCACTGAACCCACGCAGATCATTTTGCGGGTTACCACTGGCAGTGGTGGCAACAGTTCCGAAGCCATAGCCGATATTGCCACCGGCATAGAGACCGGTCCAGTCATAGGCCGAGGTGCCTGACATCATTGAGGCCGAAGGATCGATCCAGCCGCCCGTGTCCTGGGCATGGGTGGACACGGCGAATGTGGCGCTGAGGAGCAGCACCAAGGCGGCAAATTTGTACATGGGAGCAACTTCAACTCTGAGTTGGTGACACCATCCCAAAACCGTGGAGCGAAGTCCAAGCCGTTAGGTCAGTAGCCCTAACCTAGTGTAAAGATTGAGCGATTGCGTTAGCACGGCGCTAACCATGGCCGAGGGATCGCAGGACACGATTGTTTGCGAGGTGCTGCGGACACAATTGGTATGCCGGGAGGGGGCGAACGCGCGACCATTCGATTAAAAGTCGAATGCTCTACCACTGAGCTACCGGCACACGCTGACGCTCGGGGCGTTTGCGCAGAGGCGAAAGCCCAGATCATCGATCCGGAAGGTCGGATGGCTGCGACGGCGATTGGTTGCCAAGCAACCTCTTTCACGATCGGCCCAGCCGCCGCCACGGAAAATCCGGTACGCGCCGTAGACCTGCGGGTCGTATTGGTCGGCGCACCACTCCCATACATTGCCGAGCATATCGTAGAGCCCCCAGGCGTTTGGTTGTTTGCCGCCCACGGGTTGGGTCCGGCCGCCCGAGTTTTCAGCAAACCAAGCGATGTCGTCGAGGTCGCCATAACGCGGGCCTTGGGTTCCAGCCCGACAGGCGTATTCCCACTCCGCCTCGCTCGGCAGTCTATATCCGTCAGCGTCGATGACGAGAGCAGCTCCTTGGGCGTCATCATCGATGACATAGGCGGCCGAGAGCCCAAGTGTTTTGGACAGCTGATTGCAGAACGCGACCGCGTCGAGCCAAGAGACGCTTTCGACAGGGCATCTGGCATCCACTTGCGACGGGGGCGAGATCCCGGTGACCGCGCAATAGAGTGCCTGCGTCACTGGGGCCGAACCAATCCTGTAGGTTGGCAGCTCGACATCCCAGCGCCGCTGGGTTCGGTCGTCCCGCAGCGTCACGGTCCCGGGCGGGATCGTGATCATCTGAAGACTTAGTTTTTCTAAAAGCTCGACCACGGTCTCTCCCGCTGAGGCAGGGCTAGGTTCACACCGCAACCTCTACCACCCAGGGCGTCTGCTTGCGACCCCTCCAACAGCCTTCCGGGGGTCTGCAAACGAGCAGCGCCGCGCCGCTCTTTCCAGAAACGTCCACTTGAACGCGACGCGTTTTAGCCGATGGTGGTCGAATCTTGGAATAAGGCATGGCAGATCACACGCCATTCATGTTGCGGGTATTCCCGCTGGGCCCAGGCAACTCTGGGAAAAACCCGCAAAACTGGGGTGGTCATGGCTCACGATCACTCGGGTGAAATTGCACCGGTTGATGTTAAGCCACTGACTGTGCTTAGGGAAATTGGTATGCCGGGAGGGGGTCGAACCCTCGACCATTCGATTAAAAGTCGAATGCTCTACCACTGAGCTACCGGCACACACTGACGCCCGTAGCGTCGCGGCGGAACATAGCCACTGGCCTTGTTCTGTCAACCGCAATAAATGCAGTGCTGCTGTCCAAGTGAAATGGGGTTAAAGCGGCGTGCCGGTAAAGGGCATTGGCATACAAGGAATCGAAATGCGTTCGAGGCGGGCACAAAGCGCCGATGCCTCCGAAAGCTGATCGATCGGTCCAACAATGATGCGCTTTTGGTCGGTGCCGCCATCCTCAGCCAGCAGAGGGCCAAGGCCAAACAGCAGCGGTCCCAGCTTCATCGAAATATCTTGCCAGGCCGACTGCGCCTCTTCGAACGCAATTTTGGGGCCAATGGCGACCCCAAAGCGGGTCTCATCGGGCAATACTGCTGCGGTTTGCAGCTGATCCGGCATGGCCTGTGGCTCAACGACGGCGGGGCTGGCGAGCGGTTGCTGGCGAATTTTAACCGAGCCCCCCTCAGTATCATAGGTCAGCGCTTCGCCTTCCTTGATTGAGGCGGTGAGCGATGAGCGATCAATCTGCGCATCCAGGGGCAGGGCCTCGATCAGTTTTGGAATACTGACCTCGAGCGAACCGATCCGCTGAACCACTGCGTTACTGGCTTGTTCCTGCATAGAAAAACGCGTCATCAGCACCTCGTTTTCGCGGCGCATCCGAGCAGATTCGGTTTGCAGTTCGACCAGTTGCACGCGCAGCTGGCTCAGGTTTGCCCCATCGATACGGCTGGAATGCAGGCCCGAGAGCAGCCCGGCGGGCAGAATTGCCGAGACATTGGCGCTGAGAACAGCGATCGCTCCGCAAACCAAGGCGGCGGTGCCCCAGACGGTTACATCAGATTGCCGAAACTGCTCGGATGCCTTTGGCAAAGATGGGTTCCCCACGGGAGGTCGAATCAGGAATGAACACAATCATACCAGAGTAGGGACTGTTAGCGCTTCGCCAACCCTTCCGTGCCATAAAATTGCGGTATTGGACGCCGATCTGGGGCGGCGCCGGAGACAATGACATGACTGATTTACTGTCGATCATATTGGCCGCAGGCGAGGGCACGCGGATGCGATCGGCGTTACCCAAGGTTTTGCACCCCGTCGGCGGACTGCCGATCATTGGGCATGTGGCACGTGCGGCGCGCGAGGCCGGTTCAAGCCGAATCGCATTGGTAACGGGACCGAAGCACCAGTCCATTCGCGACACGGTGAGCGCAATTGACGCGGGGGTCGTGCATTTTGAGCAGACGATCGCCAAGGGGACTGCCCATGCTGCATCGATGGCGCGCGCGGTGTTTGCGGACGCAACCGGGTATATCGCGGTGGTCTATGGCGATCATCCCTTGTTGCGTGGAACGAACTTTCGCGTGGTTCTGGATCGCCTCGACGACGGGTTGGACGTGTCGATCCTGGGATTTGAACCAAAAGACCCAACCGGCTATGGACGCTTCATTACCGATGGCGAAAAGCTGTTGGCAATCCGCGAGCACAAGGACGCCAGCGAGGCCGAGCGGGCCATCGGGCTGTGCAACGCCTGTATCCTGGCGTTTCGGGCCGACGTGTTCCGCGATCTGATCGATAAGGTCAACACCAACAACGCCCAGGGCGAATATTATTTAACGGATCTGATTGGGCTGGCGAACGCGGCTGGCAAGCGGGTTGGTTTTGGCGTTGCGCCGGAAAACGATGTGATTGGGGTCAATGATCGGTCGCAACTGGCCCGGGCGGAGGCGCTGTTTCAGGACGTACAACGCGAGACCTTCATGAAGGCCGGTGTGACGCTGCACGATCCCAAGACCGTGTACTTTTCCTATGACACACAGATTGCCCGCGATGTGGTGATCGAGCCGAGCGTCTATTTCGGCCCCGGCGTGAAGATTGAGGAGGGCGCGGTGATCCATGCGTTCTGCCATATCGAAGGGGCAAATATTGGTCGCAACGCCTCGGTGGGCCCGTTTGCGCGCCTGCGGCCGGAGGCCGTGCTGGGTGAAAATGCCAAGGTGGGCAATTTCGTTGAGATCAAAAAGGCCGACATTGGCGAGGGCGCCAAAGTCAGCCATTTGAGCTATATTGGTGATGCCAGCATTGGCGCCGGGGTTAATATCGGCGCCGGGGTGATCACCGTAAATTATGACGGCTACAACAAGCATCGCACTATCATTGGTGACGACGCCTTTATCGGGTCGAACAGTTCGCTGGTGGCGCCGGTGACCGTGGGTGTAGGCGCGCTGGTGGCCAGCGGCAGTGTGATTACCGAGGATGTAGAGGCCGACGCCCTGGCACTGGGGCGCAGCCGGCAGACAAATAAGCCCGGCGGGGCAAAATCCATTTTCGAGCGCGCAGCAGCGCTCAAAGCATCAAAATCCAAAGGGAAATAACCATGTGTGGTATCGTTGGAATCGTTGGGGTTGAGCCGGTTGCTACCCGTTTGGTGGATGCGCTCAAGCGCCTGGAATACCGGGGCTATGATAGCGCCGGCGTGGCGACGCTGGAACATGGCACGATTTCTCGGCGCCGGGCCGAAGGCAAGCTGGGCAATCTGGCGGCCAAGCTGGCCTTTGAACCCTTGGGCGGGCAAATCGGCATCGGCCACACCCGCTGGGCAACCCATGGTGCGCCGACGGAGCTGAACGCCCACCCGCACGCGACCGACCGCGTCGCGGTGGTTCACAACGGCATTGTCGAAAACTTCCGCGAGCTGCTGGCGGACCTTGCCGGGGACGGCTATTTGCCCAAGACCCAGACCGATACCGAATCGGTGGCGCTGTGGGTGACCCGCGAGCTGGACCGTGGGCTCGACCCCGAAATGGCTGTTGCCCGCACCTTGAAACAGCTGCGGGGCGCGTTTGCACTGGCGTTTCTGTTCAAGGGCGAAGAGGCCCTTTTGATTGCTGCGCGCAGCGGTGCGCCGCTGGCAATTGGCTATGGCACCACGGAAATGTACCTCGGTTCTGACGCCATGGCGCTGGCCCCATTCACCTCGCGCCTGACTTATCTCGAAGACGGCGACTGGGCGGTGATTACACCGCGGGGCGTCACCATCCGCGACGGATCGGACGGCATCGTGCAGCGCGAACAGCTGATCTCGCACGCGTCGGCGCTAATGGTGGATAAGGGCAACCACCGCCATTTCATGGCCAAGGAAATCTACGAGCAGCCCGAGACCATTTCCCATACCCTGAGCCATTATGTGGACATGGGTGCTGAGCGGGTGGCTATCCGCGAGCAATTGCCGTTCGATTTCGCCACGATGAGCCGATTGACGATCTCCGCCTGCGGAACAGCGTTTCTGGCCGGTTCGGTGGCGAAATACTGGTTCGAGCGCTATGCGCGGCTGCCGGTCGACATCGATGTGGCGTCGGAATTCCGCTACCGCGAACCGCCGCTGGAAAAGGGTGGGCTATCGCTGTTCATCTCCCAATCGGGCGAAACCGCCGACACGCTAGCGGCGCTGCGCTATTGCGCCAAGCAAGGCCAACATGTCGCCGCGCTGGTGAATACGCTGGAATCCACTATTGCGCGGGAATCCGATGTGGTGTTTCCGATCCTGTGCGGGCCTGAAATCGGCGTTGCCTCGACCAAGGCGCTGACGGCACAATTGACCGCGCTGGCCAGCCTGGCGATCGCTGCCGGGCGGGCGCGTGGCGTGATCGACGAGACCATGGAGGCCGAGTTGGTGCGGGCACTGATCTGCCTGCCAGCCGCAGTGTCACAGGCGTTGGGTGGCGAAGCCCACATCGTTGAGATCGCCAAGAAACTCTCCAAGGCCAAGGACGTGCTGTATCTCGGTCGCGGCCCGATGTTCCCCATCGCCATGGAGGGCGCGCTCAAGCTCAAGGAGATTTCCTATATCCATGCCGAGGGCTATGCGGCAGGCGAGCTGAAACACGGCCCGATTGCGCTGGTGGATGAAGCCATGCCGGTCATCGTCGTGGCACCATCGGACGAGCTGGTGGAAAAGACCTTGTCCAATATGCATGAAGTGGCCGCGCGCGGTGGCAAGATCATCTTGATCACCGACCCAGAAGGGGCAGCCAGCGTCGGGCACGGCGTCGCAGAGACCATCTTGATTCCCAAAGTGCCGAGCTTCGTTGCGCCCATTCTGGCGCTCATTCCGGTGCAGCTTTTGGCCTATCACACTGCTGTGGCCATGGGCACGGATGTGGATCAGCCGCGCAATTTGGCCAAATCGGTGACCGTGGAGTAGTGGCTGCTGCCAAGGCACGGCTCGCAGTCTTGCCAAGGGGTAGTCACCGCTTGAGCATGGGCGGAACCGACTTTGGCGAATGTGCAGTGCTTCAGCCGGCGCGGATCAGTGGAATCGCGAGGTCCTTGCGGAACACATAGAGCAGGGTGCGCAGGGCATCGCCCTCGGGGCCGGTGAGGCCCGGATTGCTGGCGAGCGCTGCTTTGGCATCGTCATGGGCATAGTCGATGAGATGACGATGCACATCGGGCACGGCCAGGCGATAGCCGGGCATTCCCGATTGCCTTGTGCCAAGCACGTCGCCCTGACCCCGCAGCTCAAGGTCGCGTTCAGCGATTTCGAAGCCATCTTCGGTGGATTTGATGGTTTCCAGCCTTGCCTTGGCGGTTTCGCTCAAGGGGTCCTTGTAGAGCAGCAGGCAGGCCGAACGAATGGCGCCGCGACCAACCCGACCGCGCAACTGGTGCAACTGGGCCAGGCCAAAGCGCTCAGCATGTTCAATGATCATGATCGAGGCGTTGGGGACATCGACCCCCACTTCGATGACTGTGGTGGCGATCAGCAGCTTGATCTCATCGGCGATGAAGCGCGCCATCACCTCCTGCTTGGCGGCGGCGCTCATGCGGCCATGCACCATGGCGACCTGAGGACCAAACACCTTTTGTAGTTCGGCAAAGCGGTCCTCGGCCGAGACCACATCGAGATGTTCGCTTTCCTCGACCAAGGGGCAGACCCAAAACGCCTGGGCGCCGCCGTCCAGGCGGACACGGAGGCGCTCGACGACGCGGGCATAGTCGGTGATCGGGACGACGGCCGTGTCGATGGGTTGGCGGCCCTTGGGTTTTTCGCGCAACACACTGACGGCCATATCGCCAAAATGGGTGAGAACAAGGGTTCGGGGGATGGGTGTCGCCGTCATCACCAAGAGGTCGGTGTGGCGTCCCTTTTGCGATAGCGCCAGGCGCTGGTGGACGCCGAAGCGGTGCTGCTCGTCAACCACATTAAGACCCAGATTATGAAATTCCACCCCAGACTGGAACAGGGCATGGGTGCCGACGGCAATCGCGGTGGCGCCACTGGCCAGACCGGCAAGGATCGCCCGGCGTTCGGCAGCCCCCATCTTACCGGTCAGCAGGGCGATGCCCAGTCCTGCGGCATCACATAAGGGCTTGAGGGTTTGAAAATGCTGGTTGGCGAGCAATTCGGTTGGCGACATCAGGGCTGACTGAGCGCCGCTTTCGGCCATCGCCGCCATGGACATCAATGCGACCACGGTTTTTCCGGAGCCGACATCGCCCTGGAGCAGTCGCGACATGCGGTCGGGGGAGCTGAGGTCGGCGCAAATTTCAGCGATAGCGGTCTGCTGGCCGTCGGTTAGGGCAAAAGGCAGATTGGCGGCGACGGCGTTGGTCAGCGCTCCAGTGAATTGGCGGGCAATGCCGCGATCGGCCACCATCGATGAACGGACCAATTGCAGGGTGAGTTGGCCGGCAAAATACTCATCATAGGCCAGCCGCATCCGCGCCGGTGCCCAGAGTTCGGCTTCAGCGGGCTCTTTTGGGGTATGGACTGCGGCCATTGCGGCGGAAAAGCTTGGCCAATTGAACTTGGCCCGGGTTTCGGCCGGCACCCATTCGGGAACCGGCGGCAGGGTCTCCAGCACCTGTTTGACCAATTTGGACAGGGCCTTGGAGCCGAGACCATTGGTGAGCGGATAGACCGGCTCGACCAGCGGCAGCGTGCCGAATTTGTCGGCTTCGACAATGTAGTCGGGATGGGTGATCTGCTTTTCGCCGTTGAAAAAGCCGATCTGGCCGGAGACGTAGCGCACCTCGCCGACGGGGAGGGCCTTTTCGACCCAACCGCCCTGGGCGCGGAAAAACACCAGTTGCACGTCGCCGGTTTCGTCATGGGCAAACACACGGTGCGGGATGTAATCGCGGCCGCGCGGGGCAGGCTGGTGGCGGTCGACATGCAGTTTGAGCGTCACCACCTGGTTGAGATAGGCCTCGGCAATACCGACCTGGCGGCGGCGGTCGACGACGCCGGACGGCATATGCATCAAAATATCGAGGGCGATGGCTTCCTGGCCCTCGGGGGCGCCGAAAAACCGGGTCAACAGCGCAGCCAGCTTGTCGCCGACACCCTTGATCGAGTGCAGCGAGCGAAACAGCGGATCGAGACTGGACGGACGAGACACGATTCGGGGCTCCAATTGGGGGCAGGGTATAGGGGCTGGCGGGTTGGCCCAAGGGGTTTGGCTTGCGGGGGAGGCGCCGGACGGCGTGGCCGCCGGTTGAACAGCGGCGGCAGGTGGCGAGATTTGGGTCTTGCCATGGCGCAGGCGTTTTACGCGGCTATTTCAAAGTCAGCGGGGTAGGTCGCGAATGGGGGAGACGTCATCGGCGAACGGCACGTTCCTTCGGCGAAATGATGTGTCCGGAAGGCATTCTGGTCTGCTGATCCGATCCATTCGAAAATTGCGGAAGTCCTGGCGCGCCGGGTCCCAGGCCACCAGATACCAAAGTGGCGGCAGGATGAGCATGGCTTGGGGTTCAACAATTCGGCTGGTTACCGCTCCTTTTGCGTCACGGTACTGAAACCGCAAGTGCAGCCGCTGGAGAAAGGCTGTCTCGAATGCGGGCAGGAGGGCAGGCTCCATCGCTTGCATGTCTGAGATGTCCACCAGCGGTGAAAGCTGCCCGACATACAAGCAGTCCAGAAACCGGCGCAAGTCGCGTACCTTATCGGGAGGCAGTGCTTTCTCGATCTTGGCAAGCCCGGCATCTGCCAGACCTGAAAAGGGCAAGTTTCCGGCGGCCCGCATGGATGCAACGCTGATGAGCAGCGCAAAGACCTCGGCGACTGACAGCCGTGGGGAGGTCTGAACCGATTGCGGATCAAGCTGAAGGCCGCCGCCGCGACCAGGTTCGGAATGAATGACAAAGCCCTCATCGCGTAGCGCGCTGATGTCTCGCAATACGGTGCGTCGGGATGCGCCAACCTCGTCCGCCAAGTCAGCGATTGTCGAAGTGCCGTTGCGGCGAAGGCTGCGCACGATGGCGTCATGTCGAAGGCGAACATCCATGTCCCAAGCCACCATTAAATGGTGCCAGTATTTGGCACCATTGGGTTCTTAGTCAATGGCTGTGCGCGTCAGCGGAGTTCCGCGGTTGAAACGCACATCCGTAAACCCCGGGACGGATCAGATCGCCATCCGAAACGGCAGGCGCTGCCTGATTACCCCGAAATATCAAAGAAGAATTGTTATGCATTATCCAACCGAATTTCCCACGCCTACGCTTATTCCAGTCAACGGCGTCGAGCTCGAAGTTTTTGAGGCAGGACGAGAAAATGCGGGAAAACCTATTGTACTCTGCCACGGCTGGCCGGAGCACGCCTTTTCGTGGCGCCACCAAATACCCGCTCTGGTTGCAGCGGGTTACCACGTCATCGTCCCAAACCAACGCGGGTATGGTCACTCATCCCGCCCGGGCGAGGTGGCAGATTACGACATTGAACACCTGTCTGGCGACCTCATCGGACTTCTCGATCACTACGGCTACCAAGACGCCATTTTCGTCGGTCATGACTGGGGTGCAATGGTCGTTTGGGGGCTGACCTTGCTGCATCCAAGCCGTGTCAACAAAGTGATCAATCTGAGCCTGCCTTATCAAGAACGGGGACCAATGCCGTGGATCGAGTTCCTCGAGCAAGTCGTGGGCAGCGACTATTATTTCGTACACTTCAATCGTCAGCCGGGTGTCGCGGGCGCGATCCTCGACGAGAATGCGGGCCGATTCCTGCGCAACCTCTACCGGAAAAACGTACCCCTCGCGGCGCCTGAGCCCGGCATGGCGATGATCAATCTCGCCAGAGCAGAAATACCGCTCGGCGAGCCCGTCATGAGCGACAGCGAACTGGCCTTCTTTGTCGCCGCGTTTGAGACATCAGGGTTCACAGGCAGCATAAACTGGTACAGGAACCTCGACCGCAACTGGCACCTATTGGCGGATGTCGACCCCATCATCCGTCAGCCGACGCTCATGATCTACGGCGACCGAGATGTGATCCCGAAATTTGAAAAACTGGCAGACTTCGTGCCCAACGTGGACGTGGTCAGTCTCGATTGCGGCCATTGGATTCAGGAGGAGAAGCCGGAGGAAACCAACCAGACGATTTTGAACTGGTTGGCTCGGCAGAGTGCCGCCTGATCCAAGTGAAGTTGCAAGGTAGCTCACGCCCTCCGGCTTTCGCTGGAGGGCAAAGTGAGACGCTGGAAGCTATGAACGATGGTCGACGTCGCCTTTTTTGGCAGCCAGAGAGAGTTCTGTGCAGGGTTATTCTGTTGAGCAAAGAAATCTTCAGCTCTCTAGCGAATATGAGGCCAAAATCAAGGAGAGCCAGGCCGCCTGGCTATTCTTTTCCAGTTTGGCGCCATCGTACAAAAGAGACTCAGTTTGGTGGGTGATGAGCGCCAAAAGGGAGGAAACGCGCGTCAAAAGGCCCGGCGAATTGATTGCTTCGTCTGAGGCAGCGTTGAAAATTCCAAACTTGCGAAATAAATCGACGTGATTGCCTGGTCGGCAATTGGCGCGGGGAGTTTAGACCGATGATTCAAAGCCCGGTGACGGCAAAGGCTGGCGTGCCATGACGAGCGTTTGCGGGTTATGAACTCGGTCGATCTGCTGCGAGGCTGTCGAGGGGCCGCATTTCACCGTGGTTCTCTCGTTAGCCCTCGTGGAAGACGGGTGCGCAGAAAGCCTCGGATCAGGAGGGCGTTGGGTGCAGTTGGACCTAACTGCTTTTGGGGCGCCAGCAAATCTCGGGATGGGCCCCGGCCTTCGCCGGGGTGACACCGTGGGTGGGGCGGCTGTGGTGACGCTGTGGGTGAGGAGGCCGGGGTGACACTGCGGGTGGGGAGAGGCTGTGGTGGCGCCTTGGGTGGCAGGCTGTGGTGGCACCTCGACCAAGCCGCCTACTCGTCGGTGAAACTGGCTTCGAAGATGGAAACCACCCAGTCATATTGCGGGCTGATGCGGCCGAAGCCGCCGGTTGAACCATAGATGGCGTCGTCGCCCCAGTCGTTGACGCCGACAATGGCCCAGCCTTCGTCGGTTTCGATCCAGAGCGAGCCGCCGCTGTCGCCTGAGCCGAGTACGCCTTCATATTCATCCACCGGCATTGTATCGCCGTCGCTAAAGACGTTGGTGGAGCCGTTCTCCTTGTCGAAGTCGACCAGCAATTGGTTGCCGCCCTTGCCATCGGGGTCCGGGTCCTCGACCACATCGATAATGTTGCGCGCCGCTGCGGCGTCTTCGCTGGTGTAATATTTGTCGTCCTGGCCGACCGAGCCGATGCCTCTTGAGCCAAAGCCGACCATGGTGGCGAGTTGTCCCAGTTCATCACTGCCGCCGTAAAGAAGCGGCGGCGTTTTGCAATCCTTCACCGGTCCATTCAACGCGACGATGGCCATGTCGTAGCCCGGCGTTTCTTCGCTGTTAGGGTCGTAATTGGGATGGATGTGCACTGCCTTGCCGGTGAATTGCTGGCCGGCGCGGGTGAAATAGGTCCAGGCGGCCGGGTCATCGCCGCCGCCGAAATTGTGTGCTGCAGTCAACACATAGGCGGTTCCGTCCTCGTCATTGCCGATCCAGGTGCCGGAGCCGCCGATCTGCGTCCCATCGAAAAAGCTCATAATGGCGCAAAATTGCGGCTCCATGGCCAGCGCCTTGGCGGCGCCGAAGCCGTCGCCTTCCGCGCCGACCGCCCCGCCATTGTCAGCCCAGGTGCTGTCGAGAATGATGACCGCCCCGGCTGGACCGGAAACGGCCAAACTGATCAGCGCCGCGCCCAGCAGCGCCGTTACAATCTTGAGTTTCATATCTGCCTCTTTGGATGGTCTATTCATATGCATGATGTCGTCGCGATACCAGTGCCCGCCGCTGTTGGCTCGCAGCACCAACATGCTGACAAGCGGAGCAAAGCCGCGTATGGATCAGGCTCAATCAACCACCCCAGGATCATGGCGCTCAAATGACAGCCGGTGATGACATTGCTATTCGCCGCAAGATGATGCGCTACCGGGCCTGGCATCGCGGGACGCGGGAGATGGACCTGGTGTTGGGGCCATTTGCCGATGCGCATATCGAGACGCTGTCGCTGGTGGATTTGGATCGGCTGGAAAAGCTGATGGGCGAGGAAGATCCCGAATTGCTGACCTGGGTGATGGGGCAGGCGAGCCCGCCGGAGACGGTGGATCGGGAATTTTTGGAGATATTGGTGGCAGACCATCGGGCGCGGGTGAGCAAGTGAACGAATTGACCCCGATCAGGCCGAGCCGGACGATTTCCAATGTCCCTGACGGTATGCAGCCGATGGTTATCGCCCAATTGGTGCAAGGGCGGCTGAAGGCGGCTCCGGAGGATCGCGCCAGCCTGGTGTTTGTCGCACGCGATGGTCGCCGCTTGCAGCGGATGGTCGATATTTTGACGCAGATGCTGCCCGGACATCCGATCCTGACGCTGCCGGCCTGGGATTGCCTTCCCTATGACCGAGTTTCCCCAAACGGGGTGACGATTGCTGCGCGCATGAATACCCTCGCCGCATTGACCAGCGGAGGCATACGGGGGGCGCTGGTGCTGACCACCGTCAACGCCCTGATTCAACGCCTGCCGCCGCAGGACGTGGTCGCGGGGATGTCGTTTTCTGCGGTGTCGGGGCGCATGGTTGATAGCGAAAAGCTGATTGGCTGGGCCGCCAATAACGGCTATTTGCGGGTGCCAACGGTGCGCGAGTCCGGCGAATACGCGGTGCGTGGTGGCCTGGTCGACCTATTCCCGGCCAATGCCGAGTTTCCGTTGCGGTTTGATTTTTTCGGGCAGACGCTGGAATCAATTCGCAGCTTTGATCCCGATAGCCAGCGCAGTACCGGCACCCAGAAGCGTGTTGATCTGACGCCGATGAGCGAAGTGGTGCTGACCGAGGAAACCATCAAGCGGTTTCGGCAGAATTACACCCGCTTGTTTGGCGGGAACACCGCCGATGACCAGCTCTATGCTTCGGTCAGCGGGGGCGCGCGCTATTCGGGAACCGAGCACTGGCTGCCGCTGTTTTACGACCACATGGATAGTCTTGCTCACTATGTGGGCGACGCGCCTTTCGTGTTTGACGACCAGGCGATCGAGGCGTTTGCGGATCGCAAAGCCCAGATCGAAGACTATTATGAAGCGCGCGAAACGGCACGAACCATGCCGCAGGTGGCGGGCAGTGGCGCGCCATACAAACCCATCGCGCCCGGCTTGCTGTATGGGCTGGACCAGCATCCCTACGGCTTGGCAGGCGCCAGCGTGGTGCAGCTATCGCCGTTTTTGGGGCCGAACGACAAGGAAGACGCCGGCGGGCGCATTGCACCCAGCTTTGCGGCCGAGCGGCAGGCAGCCGACGTCAATCTGTTTGAAAAAGTGGTCGAGCGGCTGCTGGCCGAGCGACGCAGTGGTCGTCGGGCCATTGTGGCCTGTTGGACGATCGGGACCCGTGACCGCATGGGGCAGGTGCTCAAGGACCACGGGCTGACCAATGCCCGCATGGCGGAGAACTGGCGCGACGCCGAGACCACCAGTTCAGCAACGACCTCGCTGGTCGTGCTTGGGCTGGAATCGGGTTTTGAGACCAAGGACCTGCTGGTGTTGTCTGAGCAGGACATCCTGGGCGAGCGGATCCTGCGGGCGCAGCGCAAGAAAAAGGCTTCGGATGCGCTGACGGAAGCAACCAGCCTCGGCATGGGGGATTTGGTGGTCCATGTCGATCACGGCATCGGGCGGTTTCTCGGCCTCAAGGTGATTGAGGCGGGCGGCGCGCCGCATGAGTGCGTCGAAATCGAATATGCCGGCGACACCAAGCTCTATTTGCCGGTGGAAAATATCGAGTTGCTGTCGCGGTATGGCGCCGAAGACGCAGAGGCGAGCCTTGACAAGTTGGGCGGTGTCGCCTGGCAAGCCAAGAAAGGCCGGCTGAAAAAGCGCATCCGCGAAATGGCGGAGCAATTGATCAAAATCGCCGCTGCCCGATTGCTCAGTCGCTCGGAACCGACCGAAATCCATCCAGGCGCCTATGATGAATTTGTCGCCCGGTTCCCCTATGACGAAACTGAAGATCAGCTGGCGGCGATTGACGCTGTGTTTGATGACTTGACCTCGGGCCGGGTGATGGACCGGCTGGTGTGTGGCGATGTCGGCTTTGGCAAGACCGAGGTGGCCCTGCGGGCCGCCTACGCAGTGGCGCTATCCGGCAAGCAGGTGGCGATTGTGGTGCCAACAACACTGCTCGCCCGCCAGCATTTCAAGACGTTCCGGGAGCGGTTTGCCGGTTTGCCGGTCAATGTGCGCCACGCCTCGCGATTGGTGACGGCGGCAGAATTGAAGGCCACCCGCGAAGGGCTGGCGAATGGGCAGGTCGACATTGTCGTTGGCACTCATGCCCTGCTGTCCAAGTCGATCACATTCAAGGATCTAGGCCTATTGGTGATCGACGAGGAGCAGCACTTCGGCGTCAGCCACAAAGAGCGGCTTAAGGAAATGAAGGACAATGTGCATGTGCTGACGCTAACAGCGACGCCGATTCCGCGGACGCTGCAGCTGGCACTGACCGGCGTTCGCGACCTGTCGCTCCTGGCATCGCCGCCGGTCGACCGGTTGGCGATTCGCACGTTCATTTCGCCGTTCGATGCGCTCAGCGTGCGCGAAGCGCTGCTGCGGGAGAAATATCGGGGCGGGCAGGGGTTCTATGTGGTCCCCCGGATCAAGGATCAGGCCGAGATTGCCGAATTTTTGACCGCGCAAGTGCCCGAAGTGTCATTCGTGGTTGCCAATGGGCAGATGCCAGCCAGCCAGCTCGATGACATCATGAACGCATTCTATGATGGCAAGTTCGACGTGCTGGTGGCAACGACGATTGTGGAATCGGGCCTCGACATTCCCAACGCCAATACTCTGATCGTGCATCGGGCCGATAATTTTGGCTTGGCGCAATTGTACCAGATCCGCGGCCGCATCGGACGCTCCAAGGCCAGGGCCTACGCCTTGTTCACGGTGCCGGCGGATCGCAAGATGACCGACACCGCAGAGCGGCGACTAGGCGTGTTGCAATCACTGGAGAGCCTGGGCGCAGGGTTCCAACTGGCGAGCCATGACCTCGACATTCGTGGGGCGGGCAATTTGCTGGGTGATGAACAGTCGGGCCATATCCGCGAGGTGGGATTTGAGCTTTATCAAGCAATGCTTGAGGAAGCGGTGGCGAACCTGCGCACCGGCGAAGACAGCTATGAGGACAAGAACGAGTGGAGTCCGCAAATCTCGCTCGGTATGCCCGTGATGATTCCGGAATACTATGTTCCGGACCTGCAATTGCGGATGCAATTGTATCGCCGCTTGGGTGATTTGACTGAAATCGGTGAAATCGACTCGGCAGGTGCAGAGTTGATCGATCGCTTTGGCCCACTTCCCGATGAGGTTGAGGCACTGCTCAAGGTGATTTTGGTCAAAGCATTGTGTCGGGTTGCCAATGTCGAAAAAGTTGACGCCGGCCCCAAGGGCTGCGTGATCAGCCTGCGCAACAACGAGTTCCCCAACCCGATCGCGTTGGTTCGGCTGGTTTCGGACCCGGCAAACCAGGTTCGGATCAAGCCCGATCAGAAGTTGGTGTTTGCCCGAAACTGGCCAAATGCCGATGCGCGGTTGAAGGGTGCAGCGGCGATTTTGTCGCGAATGGCCAAGCTGGCCGAGCATGTCGGTTCGTAACCATATGGGCTAACATGGGTCGGTTCCGCCACACTTTGCCTATAATGCTTTGGCAAGTACGATACGTCATGTTATTGCCCGAATTCAGCACTTGAAGGGCAGCTCAGTTACGGTGGCCGCAATTGCCATCGGGACTGCCAAGGAAGCCAAGGAAACTCTATGAAGCTCAGGAACCCTCTCGTCGCCGGTTTGGCGGTTGTCGCGCTGATGCTGACATCCCATGCGGCTTTTGCGCAGGACGCAGCGGTGCCTGCCACTGATCCCGCCGCACCGGCGGCAGTTGTCGCGCCAGATGCCGCTGCGCCGGACGCCGCGGCGGCAGTTGCAGGACCAGCGGTCGATCCGTGGCTGAAAGTTTGCGATACCCTGGCGGATGGGAAAAAGGCCTGTATCATGCAGCAGATGGTGCAGATCAATGGGCAGCCATTGGCCTCGTTTACGCTGCGCGATGATCCAGGTCAGCAAAGCCGATTGCTGGCGGTCGCCAATTTGCCGCTGGGCGTGTTGTTGCCCTTTGGGCTGACCTGGCAAATCGATGCCGGCAAGCCATTGCGGGTTCCGTTCATCCTGTGTGATGCAGGCGGATGTAGCTCGCAGCTGGTAATCAATGAGGAATACATCAACTCGTTGAAAAAAGGTGCCACGCTCAAGCTCAGCACCAAGAATCGTTTCAATCAGGATCTGACGATCCAGATTACGCTGGCTGGTTTTACCGCCATGTATGATGGTCCTGAAGACATGAGCATGCAGCAATACCAGGACCAGGCGACCGGTCAGGACGCTTTGGAAAAAACCTTGCAGGATCATGCCGAAGCCATGCGGCGGCAATTGGCGGGTGGTGCGGCCCCGGCGCCTACCGACGGAACCGCTCCGGCACCAGCCGCGCCATAGACTTCATGCCAGATTTGAAAAGGGCGCCTATGGCGCCCTTTTTGTTGCGGGCATTGACCCTGGATGCGAAGTGACGCTGGCAGGGCTTTGGGTCTTTGCAGACCGCTTTGGTTGATCCGTATTTCGCTTTGGCCCCAATGCACAAGCGGCGACCGATGTCGCGGCATGTTGGCGCGCTAAAGCGCGTCGCGATCTTTCAGATGCGCTCCCTGCGCTTTAAGCCCTTGTTTTTGCGCATGTCTTTGACCCGAAACCGGAGACCACTTTCGGGAGACATGCTTTAGAGGTTCATTCGCCCCCATAGATCAATGGTCCGCCATGCCCTGCCGAGGGCATTGGCGTGGTGGCTTTGGCTGCACAAATAGGCGGCCACCGGAAATGGTGGCTGGATGAGCAAGCGGTACTTGCTACCAACGCGGTCGTGCCACAATGTCGTCAGGCGCTTGCTCCACTGGTCGTACGATCCATCATCGGCCTTGAACTCGCTGGGTACGACCATAAATATCTGCGCCTTCGGAAATGTGTGGCTCAGGAATTCCGCCTGACGTTGGTAGAACGAAACGACCATCTCTAGCGCTTCAAGGTTAGGAGGAGCTTGGGGAACTTCATCTGTGCAGGCAGTTGTCGCAAAATTGACGTCACCGGCGGTGGTGGGCAGCGGGTACTGTGTGTCCAAGCCGCCGTCCGCAGGACTGAAAAACCGGCGGATGACCTGGATGAGGGATTCGGTAGGTTCGATGCTCCAAAATTTCGGTTTGCCGCTGCCGACGTCCGCCGGGTTGAGCGGATTTGTGTACGGATCGATCGAGCCTGGTCTGAAAGGCATCACCGAGGAGTAGATCACGGTCAAAACGCGGTCCCGACGGGCAGGGTCGCCAGCGATCCTGGTAATTTCATCTTGATAGCCCGCTAGAGTGAACCCTTCATTCGATAAGGCGAAATTGTAAAAATTGCCGTTGGTCAAATTCGACATGAGCTCGGCCGAGAGCGAATAATAGGCGTTGGACCCGCCAAGGATCAGTCCGGTGAAGGGGGTCTTGGCAAACTGCAAATCTGTTAATTTTGCCACAAATGACTGCGCCACTCCATTGTGGTCCGTTTGCCACCTGTCCAGCGCCAAATAACCGATGTAGCCGACGATCAGCAGCGGGATAAGCAGCAGTCGAATTGCGCGGTTAACGTTGGCCATAGACCGCGAAGTCGATGCCCGCGCCTTTCTCAATCGTCAGGACCATGATCAGCAGGAGCACCAGTTGGGTGAGCGGAAGCCGGTAGAATTTGTAGGTACGCTGCCGAAACCAGTGTGTGCGCTGCAAGGTGAATTCCGCTCCGATCATTGCGATGATCAGGGCCAGCGCCAATTTGGCGGCGTCTGGGAGTTTTTTGAGTTCGTCCAGCACGGCAAACCCGGTGAATTTGAACGAGAGCTTGGTCACTAATCGGTCAAAGTTGGCATCGGCAAACACCAGCCGCCCGATGACTAAGCCAACAACCATGAGCACGAGGGGCAAATACGGAACTTTTCGCCGCAAAAGGACCAAAGTCAGCAAAAACAACGAGGCGTGCAGCACTCCCCAAAGCACGAAGTTCAGCGATACGCCGTGCCACATCGCCGAACTCAAAAACACGGCGAAGATTGCCACCGTTTTGCCGACACGCCCTCGGAGCGGCAGGTAAAACAGGGTGCGCAGAACCGTCGAAAGCGACACATGCCAACCGCGCCAAAAGTCCACTAAATTGGTCGCGGAGAACGGTTGGCGAAAATTGAGTGGCACGCGAAACCCGACTATTCCCATGGTCGCGTACACGATCAGCGATAGGCCGCAGAAGTTGGCGTAAACGAACATCTCGAAAATTATGGCGAAAATTATCGACGTGGCCGCGTCCGTTCCGGCGATCAAGGAAAACGTATCGGTCAGCGGCTTCCCAACTATTTGGTACATGAACATGCCCAAGAGCAGGTAGGGAAAGTAATATTTGACCCGCCGGGCCACGGAGCGGTGCCGCCCGTCCCGAACGAAGATCGCAATCGGCCCGGTGAGCAGCAGCAGGGGATTTGATGCCAACAGTGCCGATGGAATGGTCAGGCGACCCCTGGAGGCAAAATAGGCAAGGCTCGCCGTATAGAAAGATAGTCCGTAAAGCAGGCTATTGCCGGACCCCGCATGTGAGCCGGTCAGGGTTTTGGTCACGCCCAGTATCGATGTCAGCGATATGACAAAAAATAACCCATAAGCGATGACCTGGCCGAATGATGGCGAGCGACGCGAGACCAGCACAGCGGCAGTGCTCAGCGCCAAGCAGACGCCCAGCGGGGTCAATGACTGGAGCAGAAACTGCCCAATTGACGGTAGGTCGAACCAGCGCCACGAACGAAATACCAGGTCGGCCGTGACGACGGTGGCAAACGCCAAAACCCACGCCGAAATCGCCGCAGAACGCCGCAGATCGCTCGCTCTGCCACCTGACTTGGACGCATAGTAAGGCAAACTGAATAGTCCTGCCGATAGAAACCGCTCACCAATTCATGGTTGAGCTAATTCTTCTACTGGCGAACTTAATCGGCATTCAACGCAAACCACCACCATTCACCGATGTTCACGACGTTGTGATGACGGTGTTCGGGTAACGATACAACGCTGGGCATAGGCTCGAAGCCTCGTAGGGAGTTCTCAGGGCGACGGCCAGCGGCGACAATGGGGCAAGTATGGCGGCGGGCGTTGCTATTGGGTTAGCGCTTGCCCATGCCGATCGCAAAAGCTTGTCGGCGGAGGGGCGGGAGCAGCTTGAGCGCCCATAGGCCACCGGCGCGCAATGCTTGGGCGGGCAACATCTCTTGTAGAAGTGAGCGGAACAAGGTGTCGACCATGCCCCCGGTTCGCCGTAAATCGGCGGCTCGTCTGCTTGCATAGTCGGTGCTGGCCGTGATGGCCCAATCTGGTTTCGCTCGATCGATCTGGGCGACTATGGCAGCCAGATCGGCGATATCGCGAAGCCCCAAGTTCAGACCTTGCGCACCAATGGGTGGAAATGCGTGCGCCGCGTCACCGACGAGCACGACCCCGCCAGCACCTGCCCGGTCGACACTGAGGGTGCTCAATGGGAAGACAAATGCAGGCGTTGTCATTTCAATGCGCCCGAACAGGTGCTGCGACTTCTCGACCAGGGTCTGGAGCAGGATCTCCGGATTCTGGTTTTGCGCTTGTTGCAACAGTGTCAGATTATCAATCCAAACGAGATTGGCGCGGTTGTCGCCAGCGGGAACCAGTGTGAATGGCCCCTGTGCATAGTGAAATTCGATCGATGTGCCGTCGAGGGGGCGCTCGAGGGTCAAATCGCAGACCAAAGCCGCCTGAGAGTGAACGGTTTCGCGGGTTTGGAAACCCATGGTTGACCGGACGGTGGACTTTTTTCCATCGGCGCCCACCAGCAATCTGGTGGTAATGGTTCTGGTGCCAGACAGGGTCAATAAAAAACCGGAATCGATTGTTTTGATCGAGGAAAGACTGGCGCCAGAGCTTGCTAGATTTGCCAGTTTTGCGCGCACCGCGAGGAAGCTCTCGGCCAAACTTGCATTTGGGAAATTCCAACCGAAGGCTTCAAGGCCCACTTCCTGCGCATCAAACAGCGTCTCGGGCGCCCGAACCAGGCGACCGGTGGCGTCGATAATGCGAATTTTTGTGAGTGTGTGGCCAAGTTCTTCGGGCCGCCCGATCAAGCCTGCCTGCTCGAGGTAGGCAACGCTGGGCATCATCAAGGCTGACGTGCGCCGATCTGCTGGAACCTCAGGGGCCAATTGTATGGTCGACAGGCCAGCCTGTGCCAGGGCAATCGCGGCCGCAACACCAGCCAGGCCACCGCCAACGACGACGGCATCGAAGTCGTGACGGTTCACTTGGCGTCGGCCAGCCGCCGATCATGGCCGCTGGGCATCACGAAGCTGCCGGCATAGGAGCCCACAAACAAGGCAACGAGGAATATCCATAAATCGTCGGGCATGAAGGCGATCAGCGAAATGGCGGGGCCCGGGCAGATGCCGGACATGCCCCAGCCGATTCCAAATAGAGCGGCACCAGTCAGCAGGCGGGCGTCGATCCGCTTGTATTCCGGCTCGTGAAAATTGACATCAAACAGCGGCGCAGCGCGTGTTTTGGAAAAGCGGACGGCAAGAAACATCACCAGGATCGCCGGAACGATGACAAATGCCAGGCTGGGGTCCCAACCACCGGTCGGAATCGCGGTCACATCGAGAAACCGCAGCACCTTCTGGGGATCGACCATCTGCGACACGTAAAGACCGGCACCGAACAGGGCGCCAGAAAACGCGGCGGTGGCGAGATAAGGGAGTTTTAGTTGAGCCATCATACGACCCCAGTCACAGTTACAGTCACAATAGCCACAACAAAGAAGACAAGAACGGCGACCAAAGAGCGCAGCGAAAGGCGGGCCAGTCCGCAAACGCCATGGCCAGACGTGCAGCCATTACCGATTTTGGTGCCGACGCCGGTCAAAACCCCCGCAACTGCGATCCACAGCCAATTTGGTATTGACCACGCCGCCGGAGCTTGGACCAGGGTCGACGGCAAAGCACCACCGCTGCCGAGCCAAGGCAGGAGCTTTGCACTGGCAAACGTGGCGCCGATCAGGGCGGCAAGAAAAATCAGGCGCCAGACAACGGTTTGCGCCGGGGGAAGCAATTGCCCGAAGATTCCCGAGACTCCGGCAATACGGCCATTACCCAGCCACAGCACGGCGCAGGCTAGGCCGATCAGCAAGCCGCCGAGGCTGGCCGAGATAGGCGAAAAGGCTTCCATCAAACACGCTCCAACGCAACGCTCATTGATAATTTGTAGCATCCGCACTCATGCCGGAACAGCGCACAGCGGGGCCACTCATGCTGTGTCGCGGCGCGGCATTAAAAAATCAATGCAGGAAACAGCGATGTGGTGGCTTTATTGTGCAAGGCCTTGCGCATAGATATAGCGCCTGCGGAATTTTGGATGGAGCCTTAAATGATTGAGTTGCTGAGCGATCCCAATGTGTGGATCGCCCTTGGTACGTTGACTGTGATGGAAATCGTACTGGGCATCGACAATATCGTGTTCATTTCGGTGCTGGTGTCGCGACTGCCAAAAGAACAGGCTGAACAGGCTCGGCAGCTTGGGTTGGCGCTGGCGCTGGTGTTCCGCATTTTGCTGCTGCTGGTGATCAGCTGGGTCATCGGGCTTACGCAGCCAGTGGTGACGGGATTTGGCTTGGCCCTGTCCTGGAAGGACTTAATCCTGATCGCCGGTGGCGTGTTCCTCGTCTACAAGGCGACGCACGAAATGCACGCTGAAATCGAGGAGCCGCACGAGGCTGACCTCTCGATCATGGCCAAAGCGGCGTTTTCCGCGATTATTGCCCAAATCATTGTCATCGACATGGTGTTTTCGATTGATTCGATCGTCACCGCCGTGGGCATGGCAGAGCATGTCGAGGTCATGATCGCAGCCGTGGTCATCGCTGTCGGCGTCATGTTTGTGGCGTCGGGCCCAGTTGCCAAATTCGTAGCCGATCACCCAACCACAAAAATGCTGGCACTCGCGTTCCTGCTGCTCATCGGCATGTCGCTGGTCGCGGATGGCCTCGGGTTCCATATTCCCAAGGGCTATATTTACTCGGCCATGGGCTTCTCGGTGCTGGTCGAAGCGGTCAACATCATCATGAAGCAGCGCAAGCTGGCCCGTAAGAGCGGCCATGGCAAAGCTGCCGCTGCCGTTGCCGGACCGGCTGCGGTGTATGTTGCGACTCCACCCAAGCCGAAGGCCAAGGCGACGACTACCAGTCGCGCCCAGTCGCGGCCAAAATCGGCACCACGCAAACCCAAGGTGTAGCGCGTGACCTTGGCGATGGTCGTTCGTCACCCTGGTGATGCGGACGTCATGACAGGCGAGGATTGGCCGGTGGCCAATCCGGGGCCGGGACAAGTGCGGATCAAGCAGACCGCCATTGGTGTCAATTTCGTCGACATCTACCAACGCAGTGGCCTCTACCCGGTCCAGACGCCTTTCGTGGCGGGCAATGAAGGGGTTGGGCTTGTGGTCGCCATTGGCGAGGCGGTTGACGGCCTGAAGATTGGCGACAGGGTAGCCTATCAAGGCCAGATTGGCGGCTATTGTCACGAGCGCCTAGTGCGTGCAGATCGCGCGATCCCGATCCCGGATGGTCTTGCTGATGCTACAGTCGCAGCGATGATGCTGAAGGGCATGACCGCCTATTATTTGTTGTTCAAGACCTGGGCCCTGGCACGGGGTGAAACCATCCTGTTTCACGCAGCTGCCGGAGGCGTTGGCCAAATCGCCTGCCAATGGGCCAAGGCGCTGGGGGTCCGGGTGATTGGCACTGTTGGCAGCGCCGAGAAGGTCGCCGCCGCCAAGTCCAATGGTTGCGATGCGGTAATCAATTACCACAATGGTGACTTTGCGGCCCAGGTTCGGGAACTGACCAATGGCAAAGGCGTCGATGTCGTCTATGACGGCGTTGGCAGGGCAACGTTTGACGCGTCGCTGGATTGCCTGCGGCCGCGTGGCTTGATGGTGAGTTTTGGCAATGCCTCAGGGCCCGTCAGCGTACCCGACCTGGGCGTTTTGGCCCGCAAAGGGTCGCTTTACCTGACAAGGCCAACCACGGCGCATTATTTCGACACGCGCGCCGATTTGCTGGAGGGCGCCAATGCCTTGTTCGCAGTGGTCAACAGCGGCAGGGTGGTGATCAAAATTGGCGGCACTTATGGTCTTGCACAGGCCGCCGACGCACATCGTGCGCTGGAGGGGCGACGCACAAGCGGACCGCTGGTGCTCATACCCTAGTCTTGGTCGCAAACGCTGGCGCAAGCAGATCGCTTTAGATCGAGCACTCGCCGGTGGTATCAAGCAGCTGCTGGCGCTGTTGGATAGGGTTGGACCCTAAAGCCCCTGCAACAGAATATGGGTCATGCGCCCATGTGTTGTCACGCTCGCTCCAGCGATAACACTGCGCTTCAGGTCATTTACAAAGCCAATCAAATCCGGGTGTCTTTGGGCGTTGATGGCGGCCAGCACATTGGGCTGGGTGACCACGGCAAAGTGGCCGGCAAGGTCCACGCCTCCGCCCCGCGTTACGTCAACAACCGACAGCCGTAGGTCCGAAAGTTCTTCGGGGTCGATAACGCTGCCCAGCCGCACTTTTTTGTCGGTGATGTCTGAAAGCAGACGCAAGGCCCAGTCGTTTTTGGATAGGTAGACAACGACCGGCGGCGTGTCGCGATGAAGCTGCTGCATGGTCGCTCTAAAGTGGTCCACAGCGATATCGGGTGAGAGCAGGGCAATCCCGCCGATTTTGG
Organism: Devosia equisanguinis; assembly: GCA_943372435.1. Lineage (GTDB taxonomy): Bacteria > Pseudomonadota > Alphaproteobacteria > Rhizobiales > Devosiaceae > Devosia > Devosia equisanguinis_A. The sequence goes on along the minus strand of CALRYQ010000001.1, from coordinate 306,741 downwards.
CAAAAACAGCCGAGGAACCGCTGGCCTGTAGCCTCGCCAGCGCGCCCATCACCAAGTCAGCACCGAGGGAGTGGCCGATGAGGACGATGCGGGATACCCGCGAGCGCGCGAGTGTGCGCAACAAGTCGGCCAGAGCGGTTTCTGCGTCAATGGCGGACTGCACGTCCTGAGCGTAACGGTCCAGCCGGTTTCCCGATGGCCAGGCAAATAGGACCAGATTGGCAGGGACGTTAAGGTCGGCGCCGATCTGCGCGGCGCGGATCAGGCTCTCCTCAAATCCCGTATTGTAGCCAGGGACATAGACCATGACCTCGCGGGTCGTGGATCCGTCGACGGGGCTTGCAACGACGGATCTGCCGAAGGCCCCCGGGGTGTCAATTTTGGTGGGCTCGGACACCGAGAAACTGGCTGAGACCCCACTGACTCGGTGCGATGTGGGAATGGTAATGTCATAGCGATCAAAATGCAGGATGCCGTTGGTGCGTATGGCGAGACTGCCGGGACCATCCACCAGTCGCGTTGATGCGACGAATACCGACTCGACCCTTGGACCTTCGCCCTGGGCAAACCCAGTCGAAACCTGGCCGCCAAGGAACGTTGCAACAAGCAAGACAAGTGCCGAAAAGACGGGCTTGAGCTTCATTCAGTTCCCCGGATCGAGCCCTGCGCATACCGCGTGCGCACGGTGAGCTTGGACCATTGACCTTTCAGTTCTCGCATACTTTGATTTGGATCAACAAGCCACTTGTCCATCCCTTGCAACGTCCCAAATCGCTCGCAATAATTTGGCCTTCGCGGTAGTGCCTGAAATCGGCCAGTGCAGTTACCGACGGACATTGGGACCTCGATGCGCTGCGCCATCTTTTGTGACGCCGTTATCAGAACATTTGGGTCAGTTTGGATCGCCGATTGAGGGAGCGTTGGCCTCGTCGCGGCGGCGGTCCCAAATCACCGCTTGCAATGCAGACGACCGCCAACACAGGCCGCATTCGTCGATAGGCGCCACCACGCCCCCTTGCGCTCGCCATGAAACGGCATTCGAAGAACAGGCTGCAAAAGGTCAAAATTCCACCCTGGGATTCCCTAAAGGCCTGGAGCGGGCTTGGGGCTGACGTCGGCTCCTGTGTAGCCGTTCCATCTCTCCCCTGAACCTGCATTAAACCGTAGTCAGCTCTTCTACCGCCCGGAACGCTTGATCGATCGCCTCATGGGCAAAGGCGTTCCAGCCGGCATCGGAGTTGGCGATGGTGACGCGGCCCTTGGGTTGGCGGGCTTGTTCGACAAACTCGGAGACCGATTCGTCGTCAAAAAGTGGGTTGGCGACGCCCGCATAGCCATGAGGCCAGCGGTTCACGGTGATCGCCAGAATGTCGCGCGATGCCTCAAAGCCTCCTGGGCCAAACATGCGCTGAAGCTGATCGATGATTTCGGCTTCGAAGGCCTCAAAAGTCGTCTCCAGCAGCGTCGCGCGACCGGCGCGGAACTGGTCATTCTGGGCCAGGCCGGGGGAGGTCGGCACGTGGACCAAATGCAGGATCATCGGCTCGTCGGGCGTGCGGGGGTTCTGGTAACCGCCCAAGGCGACGGGATAATCGAGTTTGACCACGGGGAAAAACGCCCGTGGACAGTAGACTTCCGATACGCCCAAGCTGGCAATCGCCTGCCAATCGCGGATCACAACATTGGCATAGACGAGCGGCGCTTTGACATTGGCCGAAAGCGCGGCCTTCTGATCTTCGGGTAGTTCGGGCATCAGATGCGGGATGATCATATTGTAGCACGCCAAAACCGTATCCGCTGCGGCGACGCGATGTAACGCAGCATCGCGGACATAGGCGATGTCAACACCGCCTGCGGCATTGGCGACATGAACGACGGTGCTGTTCAGCCGCAACCGAACGGGGCTGTCGGGAAGGTCCAGCCTGGCATAGTCGGCGCGCGCCAAGACGATATCGTCCATCGTGCTGCCGGGGATCGCCCCAGGTATCAAGCTGCGCACCAAAAGGCGGACCAGCCCCGCATTACCATCGGGGAAGTGGTAGATATAAGGCTCTTCCTCGCCGTCCTCTTCACCAAGACCAAGCCCGGCAAAGCCCGGATAGCTACTTTCCATGGCCCAGGCGGCGGGGATCCCGTCGGGGCCAATCGCGAAATAGTCATGGGTCATGCCGTCAAAGTAGCGAAGTGCCTCCTCGCCCAGGCCGCAGTCGCGGCTGAGGTAATCGCGATAGCTGGTCGTCTCTAGATAGGCGTATTTTTCGTCATCGGACTGGCCCGCGAGGGGATCCGTGTCGGCGTTGAAAAGCGCCAGAAGCTCCGCGCGGGCCTGATCGGATAGCGGGAACGCGGCGACAAAGTCGGCAAGGCTGCGCGTGGGCGCCACCTTGCCGGGCATCGGATCAGGCCCAAAACCGGTTGGGTCGCCGGCGACCAGCCGATCTGTCCCGAAATCCTCGGCGTTGAAGAACACGCCGGAGGTCAGGTTCAAACCAGGATAGAGACCTTGGTCGAAAGCGGTGTCAAATCGCGGGAGATCAACCCCAAGTCCCTCCAGCAAACCCCATACCGCCTCGCTGAAATTTGCCATGGGCGCCTCAAGCGATTCACTGCCACCGTAGCCGATCAACAATTTGCCATCGGGCGTGGTGAATTCGTTGCGCTTGGCGTGGCCACCGAAATCATCGTGATTTTCTAGGATAAGGATGCGCGCTTGATCCCCCTTCTTCTGGCGATAGAACGAGGCTGCGGCCAACCCGCTGATACCGCCGCCCACGATAATGAGGTCATAGGATTCCTCAACCGGCAGCGACGACGCGTCAAAGCTCTTTCCCTCACGCGCCAAGGCATGGGCAGCTTCAAAGGCACCGGGGTGACTGCCGCGCAGGCCGGTCAGTGCCGGTGGATAGTTTTCGGCTTCGTCGGCCCGCAATTGCGCCAAGGGCGTCAGGCCCGCAGCGACCAATAAGGCCGTCCCTCCCAAAAAATCGCGTCGAGTAATTGAGAGACGACCTGGCATGTCAGAAGGCTCGGTCATGAATTTTGCTCTTTGCTTTCATTGCACCAAGTATTGCTGCGAACCATCATAAAGTCATACTTCGTTCGGGGTAAGAGCTGAATTCATTATGGCTATCTGAATGGCCCAGCGTTTTGTGGACGCAATCTGGGGCTGGGCTTTCTATCGCCGTTCGAACGCGGCGAAAGAGCGTGGGTCGTTCCGGGCGTGCTTGCGTGTCGCGGTATTGAGAATTTCGATGTAATCAGACACGAAGCGCCGGGCAGGGCCGCGTGGCCGACCGGCCTTCGGCTGATCCTCCGGTCTTGATCAAGTCAAGAGGGCTTCCGCGACGGCATTTCCGGGACCGTTGGCGTTTGTCCCTGAACCCGGGTTTCGAACCACAAAAACCTGAGTGCGTTGAGCGCGCTGGGAGGGGACTGTGACTGATAGGAAGAAATGGCGGCGTGTCGCGAACGGGTTTCGAGCTTACGCCGCTGATTTTGCTGCGATTGTTAAACACAAAATGGATTACATTAGTAGTGATGTGATCAGGCAATTAATGGCATAATCGCTTTGCGCCATTTTCCCGGACTATTGACTACAAATCGTTCGCTAGCGTGATCTTTGGTTTTTATAACCAGCCCGTTCGGCACAATCCAAAATGTCCATGACGTTTTAGCTTCGGAAATATCTTTGACGGAAATACTCATCGGGCTTGTTTGAAAATTTATTTTGTGAGGCTGAAACATAAGGTTTCTATTGGTGAGATAAAGCCTGCCACCTCGCGCCTCTACAGTTTTAAGATGATTTGCAGGTCCAGCTAGTATGAGAGATTCGTCTGGTGGCAGTTCTACACTGGTCTGTTTTATTATGCTTACAGAATTAGTAAAAAATGCGATCGCCAAACCAAACAATAGTCCTGACGATAACCCAATCCAAAGAATTGAGTGGAGCGATGGCATTCCCATTAAAATGCCGAATATTCCCATTGAAGTGCCGAATATGGCACCAAAAGGAATTCCTCCCATAATTACATATTGCCAAAAGCTTGGCTTATCTTCCATAGAGTTAACTATAAAGAGTTCGAACCAGCAATGCAATTAATAGAACTCAGAAAATAGATTTTCGAACCTATTGAACCCTTGAGTGAGATTCGAGCTCAGCGGATTCAATTCACTTTCGTTTCAAATGGCGGGTAGGGAGGGATTCGAACCCCCGGAACGCTTTCACGTTCGCCGGTTTTCAAGACCGGAGCAATCAACCGCTCTGCCACCTACCCGGCGGCACTGCCTTTATCTATTTGGATCGAATGTGTCTATCGGATTCAGACGCGGGAGTTCAGGCAATATGGCATCGGGTTATTTGTTCCGTAATAAGAATCGTCGCACACTGCAGCTCTAGGCAGTTTGGAGGCGCATCGTGTTCACTCTGATAAACGCCGACGTCGATGACGATGCTGAGATCACCGATCCCCAGGAAATCGCGGAATTGTTCGCGGCCATTGCTGCTGTCGCCATCGAGGCGATAGGGGCCGGGCAGGCAAGGCAATTGTTCGATGCCGTCGTGGAACAGGACGGCAAGGACCCGAACTGAAGCGCCCCGCTCGGCGCTCGGCTTCGGTTGATTTGCGTCGGCCAGTTGACTGGTTTGGTACCGCCGTGTTGGCCGACCCGCGTTGTGGTAATTGAATTCGGGCTGTTTGGCCTGGCTTTGAAGTTTGCCTCGTCGACTGGCTGGCGGAGCTGGCGGGCGTTGGCCAAACGCAGCGGAGAAGCGGGTGTCCGCGAAACTTCAATCTGATTTTGTTCCGGTGATCGCGCCGCTGGGTGATCGAGCGCTATTGGTTCGGTTTGGGCCCACTTTGTCTGACGCTGCCAATCAAGCAGCGATTGGCTTCGCGCGACTGTTGCAAGTAAGGGCTCCGCGCGGGATTGAGGAGATTGTGCAAAGTCTGGTCTCGGTCCAGGTCAGCTATGACCCCAGCAGGGTGACATTGACCCAACTGGCTGGCGAGCTGGCGTTATTGCTATCGTTGCCGGTTGCGCCACCGCACGTTTCGGGCCGAATTTGGACGATCGACGTCAGCTTTGGTGGCGGGGATGGGCCGGACCTGGGCGCAGTGGCGCAGTCGCTCGGGCTTTCGGAGGCAAGTTTTATCGACCGCCACAATCGCGAGGTTTTGAGGGTCTTGGCGACAGGATTTGCACCGGGTTTTGTCTATTGTGGTTTTCATCCAGACGATTTGATTGTGCCGCGCCGAACCAGCGTGCGCGATAGTGTTCCGGCCGGGAGTATTCTATTCGCCGCCGGGCAGACGGCGATGGCGGCAACATCGGTGCCAACCGGCTGGCATTTGATTGGCCGGACCGCATTTCGCAATTTCGATCCTCATAGACAGCCACCGACCCAATTGATGGCGGGTGAGCACGTCCAATTTGGCGTTGCGCGATGAGCACGGTTTTGACGATCACCCGCGCCGGCCTATTAGCAAGCGTTCAGGACCATGGGCGTGACGGGTGTTTGGCACATGGCATTGCCGCATCCGGGCCCATGGACCGGTCCGGATTTGACCGCGCCGGCGCAGAGCTTGACCACGCAGGCGCCGCTATCGAGTTTACGTCAACGGGGTTGGCACTTCGGGTGGATGAGGGGCAATGCAGCCTTGGTTTCGGCGGTGGCGGCTTTGTCGCCAGCCTTAACGGCGCTCCCGTGGCCTGGCCGGGGAGAGTGTTGCTGGGGGCGGGTGACAAATTGGAGGTTGGTCCGGGGTCGTGGGGCAATTATGGCTATTTGCGCTTTGATCAGGAATTCGACCTGCCGCTGGTTTTGGGCAGTCGCGCGACCAATTTGCGGGCTGGCCTTGGCGGGTTGGATGGGCGCATCTTGCGAGCCGGGGATCAGCTCAAATTGACCCCCGGGGGTACGCCCCAGAACCCGAAGCTGTCATCCGCTGCCGCGGCGGGGCCGATCCGGGTGACCTGGGGTCTTCATGCCGAGCAATTTTCCAATGTCGTCCGCCAGCGGTTTGTCGAAGAGGCATTTGTGATATCGAGCCGGATGGACCGGATGGGTGTGCAGCTCAAGGATAGCGGCGGTGTATTCGCCGGGGTTGCCAGTCTTTTGCTGGTTTCTGATCCCATCGTGCCGGGGGATGTTCAAATCCTGGGTGATGGCAGCCCTATTGTGTTGATGCGCGATCACCAACCGACTGGGGGCTATCCGCGCATTGCCACGGTGATCAGCGCCGACTTTGACAGGTTTGCGCAGATGAGGGCCGGGACGCAGCTTCGTTTTGCGCCAGTAAGCGTCGCCCATGCCCATGCCATATTACAGTCCGAAGGGTGAGCAATGACCAATATTGATCTGAATGCCGACCTCGGCGAGGGGATGGGGCACGACGAGGACCTGCTCCGGATCGTTTCCAGTGCGTCGATTGCCTGCGGCGGTCACGCCGGGGACGCGCCGACTATTCGGCACCTGCTTAAGATGTGCAAACATCTCAATGTGCAGGCTGGCGCACACCCTGGATATGCCGATCCCAAGCGGTTCGGTCGCTTCCGCTTGGTTATGCCGCTCGACACTTTGCTGGCCCAGATCCGCACGCAATTGTTTCTGGTGCGTCACATTGCCGACGAGGTCGGGGTGTCACTGGCCTATGTCAAACTGCATGGCGCATTGGCCAACCAGACCGCCGAGGAGTTGGCGTTTGCCGTGGGCATTTTTGCCACCATTCAAGCCATGGACCCGCGCATTGCCATTCTGGCGCTGGATAACAGTCAACAGGTCCGCGCGGCAAAAGCCGTCGGGCTGCCGCTGATCCGAGAAGCCTATGCTGATCGGGCCTATACGCGGGATGGGTTATTGGTGGCACGCGCCACCGAGGGGGCGGTCATCCATGATGTCGACGCTGTGGTCGCGCGCTGCCTGCGACTGGCCCAGCACGGTGAGATTGTCGCAATCGACGGGACGGTGCTCAAATCAACCGCCCGATCGATTTGCCTGCATGGCGATACGCTAGGGGCCATCGACCTAGCGCGCGAGGTGCGCGACACTTTGGAAGGCGCCGGCTTCACCATCGCTCCCATTGTGCCCGAGACAATGGATCCCTAAATGCTGCGATGTTGCGTTGCACGCGGTTCCGGTGCAGAAACACCCGAGCCGTTCGGTGTTCAGAGATTGGGTTTCGTACCATGACGTCATATATGTATTCAGCTTCCGCGCCGGTGTTCACCCGGATGCTTACCAATTTGGCGGGAATCCTTGCAAAGGCGGAGGCTTACGCGGCAGAGCGAAAGTTCGACGTTAACGTTCTGGTCAATGCCCGATTGGCCCCCGACATGCTGGCGCTGAAGGCACAAATTGGAATTGCCACTGACCATGCCAAGGGCGCAATTTCGCGTCTGGCTGGCAAGGACATCCCGTCCTGGCCAGATACTGAAGCAACGTTTGAAGATCTAAAGGCCCGCGTCAATATGGCCATTGAACACATGGCAACGGCAGTGGCGTCCGACTTTGATGGCGCCGAGAACCGCCAGATTACTTTGAAACTCGGTGGCCAGGAAATCGCCATGTCGGGCCAGACCTATCTGCTGGATCGGGCGCTACCAAATTTCTATTTCCACGTCACCACCGCCTACGCCATCCTGCGCCATAACGGGGTTCCAATCGGCAAGCGTGACTTCGTCGGTTGATTCTATGACGTCGGGGTCGGGCGCGGTTATCCTGGCTGGAGAGCCGATTGGCGTTTAGCGGCCTACCGTTTTAATGGGACGGTAGGCTGTGGTTTGCTGAGAGAGCTTGGCACATCCTCCGTTGTTTCGGTCAGGCATTGGTCCGGCCCGCTGACCCTGAAGTCCGGTAGGAGGGGTGTTTGGACTTTGGCATAACGGAAGGCGCTCGCCAGTGGCAGCCGATCGGGATCGGGTCGGAGAAAAAGCTCAGCACTGCTGGCCGAGGTCGAACCGATCTGGCATCGTTCGGAAACGTCGACGCATTTTTCGCTGGGCGAACACATGGTGAGCGCACCCTCGTAGAGCATCACCAGCGTATCGGAGCGGGTCACCACAATGTCGAACTTGGTGCCCCGAACGCCGATTGCTGCGGTCGGAGTATTGATCTGGTACGCCGATTTGGCGCTATGGCCGCTGATGAAACGGAAAGTGCCCGCGAGGGCCTTGACCGCCAGCTTGTCCGCTGTCCCGTCATTGCGCAGCAAATATTGTTCGATCAGCAGCGAACTATTGGGTCCTACCACCAGTCGGGTGGCGTCGCTGAACAAGATCTGGACCTGACCCGTCGGTCCGGTGATCACGCGCTCGCCGACGGAAACATCAGCGCCGACGACCAGCGTGCGGTCCTGGGCATTGAGTTGGGCGACTGCGTTCGGGTTAACGCCAACCGCAATCCCATCCGCGGCCGCTAGTACCGCGGTTACAGCCAAGGTGGCGCCCATTAGGCCAAAAATTACTCGGTGCATTGTCATGCCCTTAGACTTGCAAATCATGCCTGAACCGCAAGTGAACGGCATATTGCGACAGAGTAGCAGGCAAACGGCCAAGAATGGAACCACTGAAGCACCATCAATCTGGCCGGAATTTGCCAGCCTGGTGATAGTGACAAAATGCTGGGTGATATTGCTCGAAGAGCGCGCCCGGGCTATTGGCAGGGCGGTATCAATTCAACATTTGGGGCCGCCATGAAGCTCGCCTTTGTCATTCCGGCCTACAATGAGGAAGTCCTGATCGGCAAATGCCTTGAGTCGGTGGTACGGGAAATCGCCCGGTCGGGCGCCGATGCCAGGATTGTGGTGGTCAACAATGCCTCGACGGACCGCACCGGAGAGATCGCGCGGAGTTTTGCCAGCGTCCTGGTGGTCGACGAACCCAAGAAGGGGTTGGTCAATGCACGGGATGCTGGGTTTGCTGCGACCGAGGGCGATGAACTGATTGCCAATATTGATAGCGATACCATCGTGCCGCCGGGCTGGATCGACACGGTGCTGGACCAATTTGCCAAGCACCCCAAATTGGTCTGCCTGAGTGGCCCATACGTCTATTATGACATGGCGTGGTGGAACCGATTGTTGGTCAATGGCTTTTATGGGCTGACCTATTTGATTTATGTCTTGAACCGCTTCGTGCTGCGCGTTGGTTCCGTTGTCCAGGGCGGCAATTTTGTGTTCAAGCGCGCGGCTTGGGCATCGGTTGGCGGCTATGACCGGTCGATCCAGTTCTTTGGCGAGGATACCGATGTCGCGGTGCGCCTTTCCAAGATTGGCGGGGTCAAGTGGACGTTCGCGCTGAAAATGATGACGTCGGGGCGGAGGCTGGAGAAGGAAGGCGTGTTTCGGACAGCTGGGACCTACACGCTCAATTTCTTCTGGGTGACATTTAGGGGCAAGCCGGCGACCAAGGAATATACCGACATCCGCCCGGATTGATGGCAGATCCCCTCTCGGGGCTATCATTACTGGCCCGGTAGGCTAATCTGGCGCTACCGCGCGGGGCGGCAGGTTGGCAATCGATGATTCCCAGTCAGTTTCCGACACCGATGGCCATCAAACCGGGACTGCTGCAGGCCTTGGCGCTCAAGGCCGGGCAGATGGTGAACGCGACCGTGGTTGGCCCGACCAGTGCGGGGACCACCGAAGTTCTGGTCGGCAGGCAGCAATTGATGTTGTCGCTCGAATCCAGCCCAGCACCCGGCACCACTTTGCAATTGCGCGTTGACATGACATCGGCTGGACCGCGATTTGTGCTGGTTGGGCAAACACCGCCCCAAGCCCCTGCTGCTGCAAATCTGACCTCGGCCCAGAATCCGGCACCGGAGTTGGCCAAGGGCACGCTGTCGCAAACGATGAACCAGCTGCTGCCGTTGGCGGCTTCCATTCAGTCCCAGATGCCCCAAGCCGCTGCGACCATTATACAGCGTCGACCTGCGGAGTTGGCCCGTCCCGGGACCCTGCAAGTGCAATCGTTGAAGCCAGGGCAGGTCTTTGAGGCTCGGGTGTTGGGAACAACCAGTGCTGGGACCACTGAAGTGAGCGTGGGCAAGCAGCAAATGACCTTGCCGCTGCCCAATAATCCGGCGGCAGGGACGATTCTACAATTGCGGGTCGAGGCCACGCCAGTTGGCCCCCGCCTGGTTGTGGTTGCGCAGACGCCCCCACAACCGCTGGCTACTGCAGCGCAGGCGGGCCAGCCCACCGCCCAGACTGGGCAGCCAACAGGGCAACCGGCAACCGTGTTCGCGCCATTAGCGCAGCTCGGTAGTCCCGAGGTTTCCAGCCAGTTACCGGGGCAGATCGGTAGCCCCCAGGCGCGAGCTTTTGGCGCCCCGGGTCAGGCGCCGACAGCACCAACTGGCCAACAGCAGGCGAGCGGACCGCAGCTTGGAGTGCAGCAGCCGGCCATGCCGCAGACCGAGCATGGGGCGATGACGCACATGGTCCAGGTCGCGGCAGGGCGGCAGGACACCACGGTGCCATTGATGACCAGTTTGATGGCGTTGGCAAAGACGCACGCGCCATTGCCTGGCGTCATCGTCAGGGCAATTGCGGAGGTTTTGACGAGCCAGACTGAACTGTCAGTACCGAAATTGTCGGGCGAGACGGTCCGCAATGCTGTGCTGAGGTCGGGGGTGTTTCAGGAGGCATTGTTGGCACGCGGCGACCCGGCAGGGGCACCGCAAGGCGATGTGAAGTCTGCGCTGCTGTCGTTGCGCACAGTGCTGGCGGGTTGGCTTGGACAGGATAGGTCTGTGGTCGTGCAGCACGCGCCGCGCCAGCCCCCAGTGCGCGGAGCGGCGCCGCGTGGTCAGCGCGACCAAGGCGATTTTGCGACAGTAACCGGCACGCCGGAGGAGATTGGCGAGGCGTTGCTGGATCGCACCGAAAGTGCATTGTCGCGGCTTCGCCTGCACCAACATGCCTCACTGCCTGAGCAATTGGGCCGGCCAGGGGCTGAGTGGAACCTGGAACTACCGGTCACGATCGCTCAACAACCCAATGTCATGCAGATGCAGATATCCCGTGACGGTGGCGGCAATGGCGGACCTGAGGGCGAACGAAGCTGGCAAATGCGATTTGCCATCAATATGGGCGCAATTGGGGAGGTCGGCGCGCAAGTGGGCCTGCGTGGCCGCAAAACCAGCGTGTTGCTCTGGGCCGCCGAACCAGAAACGGCCGCGACTTTGCGGGAAATGTTGCCTAGCCTCGCAACGGAACTGGCCGCGCTCGGCCTTGAACCCACATCGATTAGCGTTCGCACGGGCGCGCCGACGCCACCAGTTCGGGAATCGGGCAGCTTCGTGGACGCGACGCGATGAGCGACGAGATTCGGCCTCAATCACTGGCGGTGGCACTGCAATATGAGAAAGGTAGCCGCCAGGCCCCGCGCGTGATCGCCAAAGGGCGCGGGCATCTGGCGGACCGTATCGTGGCCATGGCGAAAGAACACGACATCATCATCGAGGCCAATCCGGTGTTGGCGCAGGCTCTGGCAGGTGTCGAGCTCGACGATACCATTCCGCTGGAGCTGTATGATGCGATCGCGGTGGTTATTGGCTTTGTGCTGCAGGCGCAAAAGAAGTAGCCAGACGCGCTGATGAACCCAAGCTGAACGGGGTGGCAAGCTGAGGTTCAACTGAGCCGTGATTAGCTCAGTCTCCACGATGAACTGGGAGGCTCGCCATGAACGATCGTTCACGTCGGCGCTACGAGACGCTGAAGCAGTCTTTGGCTTTTGTTTGCATCGTGGGTCTTGGCATCATGCTAGTGCTGCCCGCCTAGCGGCATCGGTCGGTTAGGCCTCAGCCAATTGGCGCTAGTATTTTTCGTAGAATTCGTTGCCACCGGCCATCAACACATAATGCATGTTGGTGTAGGGAAAGCGCAGGCCGGCAGTGTGGAAATGCATGGCGTTGCCAACGCCGGGATGCCGCGCACCAGCCAGAACCTCGCCAGCAACCGCCGCCGCCAGAACAGCACCGCTATCGGTCATCTTGCGACTGAGGACGCCATCGGCGAACTGGTTCTTCTGGCCCACGACGTTGCAAATCGATTTTGGATAGCGCGCGTCGCCGAGCCGGTTCATCACCACGGTCCCCACCGCCAACATGCCGTCCGCACTGGAGCGGTTGGACTCGAAGTACATAACCCGCATCAAGCATTCGCGCTCGCTGAGGTGGGCACGCCCGAAGGCGCCAAACAGCGATGTACATCCGCCCAGGCCGCTCATTAACGCGCAGAGGGCAATAGCTTGGAGGACGAACTTGGCCGAGCGGGTCATAAGCGAACTTTCGTGCAGACAGGCGCGATTGGTCCGTTTGAAAATGCCCTAACAGGCTTAAGGAAGCTGTGATCCAAAGGGTTAGCGAAATCATAATCGATAAAACCGCCCTTCGGACTTGGTGAAACCGCCATCAGTCCCCATTTGAACCGGAGGATTGCAGAAGGCGTTTTCGATGACCAATAAGAGCTCCTCCCGGTTGAACCGTCAGTTTGACAAGCTACAGCGCCAAATTCCGCCAACGGCCTCACGTTGGCTGGAATGGCTGCGCCGCCCAGAGGCCCGGCTGGTTCGGATCCCTTTGGGGCTCCTGCTGATGTTGGGCGGGGTCTTTAGTTTCTTGCCGGTGCTTGGAATTTGGATGCTGCCGCTTGGGCTGTTGCTGTTGGCGCTCGATCTGGTGTTTTTGCAGGGGCCGGTCAACAGTTCCATTGTTCGCGGCAGGCGGAAATGGAGCACTTGGCGGCGCACAAGGCGCGACAAGAAGGCGCGCTGATCGGCTTGTGCGTTGGCGCCGTGACCGCTACGATTTCGGCAGTTCAAACGACCGGTGATCCGCCCAGTGAGCGACGATAACTCCCAGTCTGCCTCGCTACTCGGTCAGGCCAAGAAACTGCAGGCGATGCTCGAATCGGCCGTCGATGGAATCATTACCATCGACAGCCGTGGCACGATCACCACCGTCAACCCGGCGGCGGCCAAGCTGTTCGGTTATGGCCAGGACGAGTTCGTCGGGCGCAATGTTCATTTTCTGATGCCAGAACCCGAACACTCTTTGCATGACGGCTATTTGTCGAATTACCGCAATACCGGGCGTCGCTCGATCATTGGCATCGGTCGCGAAGTCACCGGGCGGCGTCGCGATGGCTCGTTGTTCCCAATGCATTTGTCAGTCAGTGAGTTTGAGGCCGACGGAGGCGTCCAATTCACCGGGATCATTCACGATTTGTCGGCGCGAAACGCTACCGAGGTGGCACTGCGACAGGCCCAGAAAATGGAAGCAATGGGTCAACTAACCGGCGGAATTGCTCACGATTTCAACAATTTGTTGACCGTCATCATCGGAAATCTGGAGATGCTGGAAGGCAAGCTGACGACGCCTTTGCAACATGAACTGGCAAACGAGGCGTTGGAGGCCGCCGATATGGGCGCGCGACTAACGGCGCGTCTCTTGGCCTTTGCGCGCCGTTCACACCTGGAACCGGAGATCGTCAATCTCAATTCATTTGTGGTCGGCCTCACCGATTTGTTGCACCGCACGCTGGGGGCCAATGTGCAGCTCTCCAATGCGCTGAGTCCCAATTTATGGTCGACCCGAGTTGACCCTTCGCAGGTGGAGACGGCGATCATCAATCTTGCAGTCAATTCGCGTGACGCCATGCCAAGGGGCGGTCGATTGATCGTTGAAACTGGCAATGTCGTCGTTGATCGCCACATGGCTGACGGGCTCGATGGGCTGCAACCTGGCGACTATGTCAGGCTTTCGGTGTCAGACACCGGAGGAGGGATGCCACAGGCCGTGCGGCAGCGAGCCTTCGAACCGTTTTTTACCACCAAGGGGCAAGGGCAAGGAACCGGACTTGGCCTTTCGATGATTCATGGCTTCGCCAAGCAATCGGGGGGCATGACCACAATCTATAGTGAGGAGGGTGCAGGCACGAGAGTGACGATCTATCTTCCCCGCCATCGCGCCGAAGATGAGGCCGTTTCTGTGCCGTCCGATGCGGCGAGTGGGCCCTTGGGCGCCGGTCAGTTGATATTGGCGGTTGAAGACGATGACCGGTTGCGCAAACTCACCGTGGCCCGACTTGAACAGCTGGGCTACGCTGTCGTGGCGGCAGGAAGCGGGCCGGAAGCCCTGGCCTTGCTGGCGGCGAACCCTGACGTGCAGCTGGTGTTCACCGATCTGGTCATGCCGGGCGGTATGACGGGCTATGAGCTGGCGGCCCACGTGCGCTCGACTTACCCGCAAATCAGGGTGTTGCTGACATCAGGCTATGCCGAGGTTTTGGCCAATGGCGAGCATCTGGCGGCCGACCAGCTCAAAGTCCTGCGCAAGCCCTATCGCCAAATGGAATTGGCACAAGCAATTGGCGACATTTTCAAGTCCTGATACCCAGCACTATTCCTGCTCAGGAGTGAAACTGTAGCCGACGCCGCGGATGGTTTTGAGCAGGCGCGGCTGGCGCGGATCTATTTCGATGATTTTGCGCAAGCGTGCGATCTGGTTGTCGACGCTCCGATCATTGGGGGTCCAGTCATGACCCTTGAGCAGGTCCATAATCTGATCCCGGCTGAGGATTCGATGCGCGTGCCGCACAAATATCACCAGCAGATCAAACTCCCCTCCGGTGATAGGACGAAGGGCTCCATCTGGACCCAAAAGCTCACGGCGGTCCACGTCCAGAGAATAGCCGCCGAATAAATGCCGATTACCGCCCGGGGCCCTGGCGCTCGGTTCGGGTCGGGTTCCCGATCGCCTGAGAACAGAGCGGACGCGTGCCAGGACCTCGCGGAGATGAAATGGCTTGGCAATGTAGTCGTCGGCACCGATCTCCAAGCCAACGATGCGATCGATCATGTCGCCCTTGCCTGTGATCATGATGATGGGAACAGACGAGGATTGTCGAACGTTTCGCGCGATCGCCAGACCGTCGGCGCTGCCCAAGTTGAGATCCAAAGTCATCAGGTCAATACCCTCCGCCAAACCCTGGTCGACACTGGCTTGGTCTGTGGCTTCACTGACGCGGTACCCCTCGTCCTCGAGGCAGCGGCGCAGTAATCGGCGAACCTGATCATCATCGTCGACCACCAGGATGTGGTGTTGCCTAGCTGCCATTGGTTTGGGCTACTCCTGTGTTCCCGGGCCTGACCGGTTACATTCAGTTACAAATCATTACGTGTTCAGCGCAGGGAGCTTACACTGCTCTGTCTATATCTCCATGACGACGTCACTTCGAGCACTGAGGGCTGGATTATGGAGCTTTCCACTATTGGATCTGCGGTAGAGCCAGCAATGCTATGGATGGGCTCGAGGGTCATCAGCACCGGGACACGGAGCCTGGATCCGTATACGCATCTTTTTCGCGAGGGTGATGATACAGCCAATTTTTATGAAGTGATCGAGGGAGTGCTTCGCGCCTACAAGATTTTCAATGATGGACGGCGCCAGATCGTGGCGTTTGCGTTTGCTGGGGATATTGTGGGGTTTGGTCACGGCGAGACCTATCGCTTTGATTGTGACGCGATCACTCAGGCACGCGTGCGCGCAATTCCAAAATCGTCGCTGCATCGGGCCATGCGTGAGCGTCCCGAGCTTGGCGAGCGGCTTTTGGCGGTCGCAACCGGTCACGTTGCCAGTATGCAGGACCTGTCCATCCTGCTCTATCGCAAGACGGCGGCAGAACGTGTTGCTTCGTTTCTGATGAGCATGGCGGACCGCACGGTTGGGGCGCAACGCGGACAGCGGCTGGCTCTGCCCATGTGTCGTGCTGATATTGCCGATTTCCTTGGACTGACAATCGAAACCGTCAGCCGAAATCTCACCAAATTGCGCGCAATGCGGGTGATCGATTTGCCAGACAGGGCTTGTTTTGTTTTGCGTGATGCGGCGCGCTTGCGCGCGCTTGCCGAATGCGAAAGCGATCTGCACTAGGTCCTGGGGCGTTCAATGGGACCTTACCCGATCAAACGCATGGCCCTCAGCCTGTTCCGGGACGCGACGGGCCTGGCTGCAACTTTGGCCCGGCTCGACGCGATCGGTATCGATGCCAGTGGGATGGTGGTTGTTGCGGCGCCAGCAGTGGTGCGGCAAGGCCAAATTCTTGGTGCAAGAACAGTGCCCAAAGAGCATTTGGTCAATTTCGCTAAATGGATGAGCGCCGAAACGACGGCTGAACTGGCTGCGGCCGTCGATGGCGGTGAAATCGTGCTGCTGGTCGAAGTGGATGGTCCGGAAGACGAGCAGGCCGTATCACAATTGCTGCTCAATACATCAGCGTTGCGTGTGCAACTGCACGATATGGGCGATTGATGGGGCAGGGTCGCCTGCCGCCTGAAAACTCGGTCGCCGGTGACGATGCTAAGCCGGGGTGGTGGCCGCATCCCGATGGGTCAAGGGGGCAATGTCGTTCTGATCCATTTCATAAAGCGTTTTCATCATCAAGGCCTGAAACACCGGTTCGCGATCTTCGAGGTGAGCCACGATTTTTGGAGGGCCGTTGACCTTGCACACCAGGGTTCCAGCAAGCGCGGCGTCGATTTCGGAGGCCATTAGCGCAAATGCCTGGGCGCCTGGCCCGACAATGAGAATGTGGGATGGATCAAACACCGACATGATGCGGCTGAGACCAAAGCCAATCGCCCGCCCGGCGACCCTGAAGGCATTGGTGGCGACGCGATCACCTGCCTGGGCCCTTCTGATCAGGGCTGCATATTGTTCCGGCGGTACGGCCGCTGCGGGGGCGGTCGTCTCGGGGACTGAGAACGCGGTTCGCAACACTCCATAGTCCGACGCATAGGCCTCGATACAGCCAAGCATTCCACACCGGCACACGGCGCCGTTTGGAATGTGGTTCATATGCCCAAACTCGGTGGCGCCATCGTCGGTTCGCCCCAGTATCTGCCCACGAAAAGTCATTCCCATTGCTACGGTTGCGCCAATGAAAACCGTCGCCACGCTGGCGTCGCGAAGTGACGGGTCCAACCAGCGAGCGCCTTCGGCCAGCAATGGTCCGCGCTTGAACAAGGCCACAGGGACCTGCAACTGCTCTGAAAGCTCGGTGACGAAGGGGGCGCCCGCAATATTCTGGATCGGTGACCATTTCAGGCCGGTCGCATCGCGCGCCAATATGCCTTGAACGGAAATCGCGATGCGGCGCAAGCGGGCGGTCTGGGCGGGATTGCGGTGCCGTAGTTTGTCCACCTGCTCAAGCATGAACCCCGAGGGGGAGACTTGATCAAGAGATTTGGGTCCCAGTGGCGCGTCAATGCGGTCGATCAGGGTGCCACGATAGTCGACCAGCGACAGGCGGATTCGATTGACCTCGATTTCGAACAGAGCCACATAGCCAGCATTGCGGGTAAAGCCGATCTGGGTGGCCGGGCGCCCACGGGCTTTGGTGTCCGATTTCTCGCCGAAAGCAATTTCCTCGATAACTTGCTGGGCGATCATATCATGGGTGATGGCGGTGATACTGGCGTGGCTCAAACCGGTGGCCCCAGCCAACACAGTGCGCGACAGCGGCCCTGACAGGCGAAGCGCCGCTAAGACCAGGCCCCGGTTTTGGCGACGCAGACTGTCGCTATCGCCAACTGAGCGGCTCAAGCACGTTCTCCTAGAGAAATTGCACCCTCATAGCGCATGTTCTGATTTAGTCGAGCATCTGAAGATGGTTGACCGAGGGATACGCCCCATGCAAATGCTTTTTTCGAAGAGTAAAAATATTATGTTCAGTGTTGCTAAGAGGCGCCGCGAAAATTGACTCGGTGACAAGCTGGGTGAACAGAAAGCCGGTTCTGGGGAGGATGACCATGAACAAGCTAGTGACGGTTTTGGTCTGCGTCACCCTCGCATCTAGCGCGGTCGCTGATGTGTTTGCCGACGATGACGTGATTGTCGGGGTGTCATGGAACAATTTTCAAGAAGAGCGTTGGAAAACCGACGAAGCTGCCATCAAGGCTGCTCTGGCTGCTGCCGGGGCCAAGTATATTTCCGCCGACGCGCAGTCGTCAGCTGGTAAGCAGTTAACTGACATTGAGAGCCTGATTTCACAGGGCGCCGACGTCCTTATTGTCTTGGCGCAGGACAGCGACGCAATCGGTCCGGCGGTCGCAGCAGCAGTTGCTGAGGGTATTCCAGTGGTGGGCTATGATCGCCTGATCGAAAACTCCGATGTGTTCTATCTAACCTTTGACAACAAAGAAGTCGGGCGTCTGCAGGCCCAGGCCGTATTTGCGGTGCAACCGACCGGCAATTACGTCTTTATCAAGGGAAATTCCGCCGATTCCAACTCTGACTTCCTGTTTTCCAGCCAGATGGAGGTGTTGCAGGCCGCGATCGATTCAGGCGCCATAAAGAATGTCGGGGCGGCTTATACCGATAATTGGAACCCAGAGATCGCCCAAGCGAACATGGAACAATTTTTGACCGCCAACAACAATGAGGTCGACGCGGTCGTAGCCTCAAATGATGGCACGGCAGCGGGCGCCATTGCAGCTCTGTCGGCACAGGGCATGGCAGGTTTTGTGCCAGTATCGGGCCAGGACGGTGAGCGGGCGGCCCTTAACCGCATCGCTTTGGGCACGCAAACTGTTTCAGTCTGGAAAGATGTCCGCGAATTGGGCAAGAAGGCTGCCGCTGTCGCCCTCGAATTGGCAGGAGGTTCCGAGCTTTCTGCTGTGACCGGCGCAATGAAGTTCAACGGTGGACCAAAGGGCGTTGAAATGGACGCGTTCTTTATCGCCCCGGTCGCAATCACTCGGGAAAATCTGAACATCGTGATTGACGCGGGTTGGGTGAGCAAGCCTGTGGTCTGCCAAGGCGTCGCCGCCGGATTGGTTGCGGCGTGTGACTAAACAGCAGATCGTGTCGCCTGACAAATTAGTGCTGAGGCCTGGCGCCATGGCACTCCAGCACCAGAGGAAAATGGATGGTTGACCAGTACGCAGCCCTTGCTGCCGCACATCCAAGCCAGCAAGTGAGCAATCCGTTTCGGCGGTTCCTGATCGCCACAGAACTCGACACGCGCTTGCTCGGCATGGTTGGCGCCCTTGTGCTGATCTGGGTTGGGTTTCACGTTTTTTCGGGCGGCCTGTTCCTGACCCCACGGAACTTATGGAACCTATCGGTGCAAACGGCGTCGGTCGCCGTGATGGTGACCGGGATGGTGCTGGTCATCGTTACCCGCAATATTGATCTCTCGGTCGGTTCAATCCTTGGCCTTGTTGGCATGGTCATGGGGGTGATGCAGACAGACATCCTGCCGGTGCAGATGGGCCTGGGGTTCGGAAACCCAGTTATCTGGGCGGTGTCGCTCGCCGCAGGCCTGCTTGTCGGCATCGGTATCGGCGCGCTGCATGGGGCTATTATCGCCTATTTGCGTGTACCGGCGTTCATTGTGACACTTGGGGGTTACCTTGTCTGGCGCGGTGCGGCCTGGTGGGTCACAATGGGGCGTACAGTGGGACCGATGGACCCCAGGTTTCAACTGATGGGCGGCGGCCCCGGCGGTTCGGTTGGGGCATTCTGGAGTTGGGTCGTCGGCGCCACGGCTTGTTTGACAATCCTTCTGGGTTTGTATTTCGGTCGGCGCCAGCGGGTGCGGTTTGGTTTCCCGCTGCGTCCGGTTTGGGCCGAGGTTTGTTTGGCCATTCTTGGCTGTGGCCTCAGCATCGGGGCGGTCGCCGTCGCCAATGCCTATGCGTGGCCCCGCCGCATCGCCGAGGACTTTGCGCAGGCCAATGGCATGGTCATTCCCGATGGTGGGCTGTTCATTTCGCACGGCTTTGCCATCCCGGTGCTGATCGCGATGGGCGTTGGCGTCATCATGACGTTTATGGCGACCCGGACCCGTTTTGGCCGCTATGTGTTTGCCATGGGTGGAAACCCGGAGGCAGCCGATCTGGCTGGCATCAATACCAGATGGGTGACGGTCAAGATTTTTATGGTGATGGGAGGGCTTTGCGCCATCGCCGCCGCGATATCTTCGGCTCGTCTAAACGCGGCAACTAACGCCCTTGGTACATTGGATGAGCTCTATGTCATTGCGGCCGCTGTGATAGGGGGGACGTCCCTGGCGGGTGGCGTAGGCACAATTGCCGGTGCGCTGCTCGGGGCGCTCGTCATGCAATCCCTGCAATCAGGCATGGTCTTGATGGGTATGGACACGCCGTTGCAATCCATCGTCGTCGGCGTCGTCCTCGTCTTTGCAGTATGGCTGGATACGCTGTACCGCCGTAACAAACATTAGGGAGTCCGACCATGCTGGACACCACAATACCGCTTGTTGAAATGAGCGATATATCGATTTCATTCGGTGGCGTTCGCGCTGTCGACCGCGTTTCGATTGATCTATTCGCTGGTGAGGTCGTTGGTTTACTCGGCCATAACGGAGCCGGGAAGTCGACGCTGATCAAAGCCTTATCCGGTGCCTATAAGCGCGATTCTGGCTCAATCCGTATCAACGGCCAGGACGCGATAATCAACAATCCGCGCGACGCGAAGGCCTATGGTATCGAGACCATCTATCAACAATTGGCGGTGGCCGACAATGTCGATGCCGCGGCTAACCTGTTCCTTGGCCGGGAGATCGTGACTGCCGTCGGGACCCTGGATGACGCGGCAATGGAATCCAAGGCGCGCGAAGTGATGGGGCGACTGAACCCCAATTTTCGACGCTTCAAGGAACCAGTTCGGGCGCTGTCGGGTGGGCAGCGGCAAGCTGTTGCCATAGCCCGCGCCATCCTGTTCGACGCAAGAATCCTGATCATGGACGAACCGACAGCTTCGCTGGGGCCGCAGGAAACGGCACAAGTCGGCGACTTGATCAAACAGTTGAAATCCGAGGGGATCGGCATTTTCCTGATCAGTCACGACATCCATGATGTATTCGATTTGGCTGACCGCTTGGTGGTGATGAAAAACGGCCAGGTCGTTGGCACTGCCAGGACCGCCGATGTCAGCAAGGACGACGTGTTGGGTATGATTATTGCGGGCAAAGCTCCGGCGAAATCTGTGCCGGGGCCGGGTGCCGTGCCAGCCTAACAAGGCTGACCTAGGCTTCCAGCCTCATCCGCTATTCCGGTTGGCTGTTTAGTGCTTCCTGCCGCGATGTGGGGCAGGCTTGCCTTGTGCCGCCGTGGCCGAGCGGGTGTTTTGACGGCTCTCGCTGAGCAGCTTGCGCCAGCGGTCCAGGCGATCCGGTGGCAGTGTCCCTGCGGCAATTGCCGCTTGTACTGCGCAGCCCGGTTCATGGGCATGGGTACAATCACGAAATTTACAGTTTGGCGCCAGTTCAGTGATTTCTGCGAACAGGGTCTCGATCCCATAGCCGATGTCACTGACATGCAGCGTTCGCATCCCCGGCGTGTCGATCACCCAACCACCCCCGGCGATGGCGTGCAGCGAGCGAGATGTGGTGGTGTGGCGCCCTTTGGCGTCTTGTTCGCGAATCCCGCCTGTGAGCTGCGGGGCTTGTTGATTGGGCCCAGCCAAGGTGTTGACCAGGGTTGATTTCCCGACACCGGAGGAACCAATCAGCGCCACGGTCTGTCCGGGTCCGCACCAAGGCGCCAGTTTTTCGGCGGCTGCGGGGGAACGCGCATTTACCGTCACCACCGCCAGATCACGTTGCAGTGCCAGTGCCTGCTCGCGGTACTTTCGAGCGTCAGCCACGGTGTCGGCCTTGGTGAGCACAATGACTGGTGTCGTCCCTGCCTCATTGGCCAGCGCCAGATACCGCTCAAGCCGTGCCGGGCTGAAATCGGCGTTGCAGGAGGTCACAATGAACAGGGTATCAATATTGGCGCCGGCGAGTTGAGGCGTGCGTGCACCCTCGGTGTGTCGGTCCAGAAGGGTGCGGCGGTTCAGGCGACGGACCAGGAGATTGGTTTGGGAATCGGCCAATACCCAGTCGCCGACGGTAAAATGGGCGGTATTGGTATGGGGCGGCAGGCTGAGATCAACCGATCCCGTGGTGGCAATTGCTTCCAGGCGCGACCGATGAATGGCGGCAACCCGCATCGCCGCCAGGCCTCTATCGTCGGGGCCCAATTGGTCTTGAAAAAAGTCGGTCCAACCCAGATTGGTCAACCATGCGTGCTGACCGGACGCGGTCCGATCCGTCACTGTGTTGCCCCGGGGCGCAGCGTCACTAACATCGTGTGCTCCTGAAATCCACGATCGATCATCGGGTCAGCTCGTCGCCACTCGCTCACGATCGTGCAAGGGCCATAGACATCATTTTGGGTATTGCCGCGCTCCGGAACCGGACGATCTATAGGGCGGTCGCGGTGAGTTTTGCAAGCGCAGTCGGATTTTGGGGCGCAATCAAGGCTTCGCCAATTCTTGGGCCAACAGGTCAAAGACCACGCGA
This sequence comes from Devosia equisanguinis, assembly GCA_943372435.1. Classification (GTDB taxonomy): domain Bacteria; phylum Pseudomonadota; class Alphaproteobacteria; order Rhizobiales; family Devosiaceae; genus Devosia; species Devosia equisanguinis_A. The sequence goes on along the minus strand of CALRYQ010000001.1, from coordinate 284,365 downwards.
ACGCGTCGGCTGCTGCTGAGCTCGCGATGGGCCACCAACCAAATCGGAAACATCAACGGCTCAAGGTTGGGCAGGGCGCGTCGAACCAAGGGCTCTTTGTCACCGATGTTGCCATCCAAAATACCGATTCCAAGGCCATGCTTCACCATTTCCCACATGACCAAGTAGTTTTCGGTGACGATCGGAAAGTTTTGTTCGGTCAGGTTCATGCCAAGCCCGTTCAAGCCTTTCAGAAACATGCCAGAATTGTCGATGCTGATGAAGTCGGCCACCCGCAAGTCATAGGGCAATCTTGGATTGCCGATCCGCTCCAGATAGGCCGGGGTGGCGTAGAGCCGGGCAGGCACATCGCGGATTTTTTTGGCCACCAGATCGAGCTCGGTCGGACGGTAATTGCGGATCGCGATATCGGCCTCGCGTCGGCGCAGATCGCTCGTCGCAGTCGACGCCACAATTTCAATCTTGATGCCAGGCTCGGCCATCCGAAGTTTGGCAAGGATCGGTGGCAACAGAAACGCCGCATAGACTTCGCTCGCCGCGATAAGGACCGTTCCCTCTATGGACTGAGACTGCCCGGCAGCGGCAAGTGACACGCGGTTTGCGGCTTCTCCCATGGCTCGAACATGGTCGAGCAAGTCCACCCCGCTTGGTGTCAGCGTTAGTCCTCGGCCGGTGCGTTCAAACAGCACAACGTCGAGTTCTTCCTCCAAGGCGTCGACCTGGCGGCCAAGGGTGGGTTGGGCCATGCCCAGCGCTCGTGCTGCGGCCGAGAGCGATCCTTCCTCAGCAGTGACGAGAAAGGCCCTAGCTCGATTCCAGTCAAATTTTACCGACCGCCAATCCATGCATAAATGCATATCAAACTGACCAATTTGGTCAATTTATTTGGCGAGGTGGTCCAGCTATGGTTGAGATATCAAAGCAGCGACCAAACACGCGAACAGCGGCAAATAGGCAGAACCACGGATCGAAGGTCTTTCACCAGACCTCGATGGGCTGGGTTTTGGCTGATGCGGCGACGATTCTTGTTGTTTGGTAAAACCGAAAAGAGACCGCCATGGCTGTGATGCCAAGCTACAGAAACGAAGCCAGACTGTTTGGTGCATTCTTTCTGATCTCATTCCTGGCCTATGGCATTGGAACCGGCCTTATCGAGTCAGTGCTCACTGGTCCTGATGTGCTGGCCAGTGTGCATTTGAACAAATGGCAAATTGGCGTCGGTGCGATCCTGATGGCAGTGATCCATACGTTTACCAATATCGGCTTGCCGATAGTCCTGCGCCCAGTGCTGATGCCGCATAATGAAAAGCTGTATTTGGGCTACTTCAGTGCGGCGGTGACGGCGACGGTGATCCTGGTCATTGGTGTGATCTTTTTGCTGTTGCTGCTGCCCCTGAGTGATCTGTCCGCGGCGTCAGACGCTGGGCCGTCCACACAATTTGATGCCCTGGCGACGCTGATGCGTAAAGGAAACTACTTTTCCTACCAGATTGGCATGGCCATCTGGGGTTTGGGCGGATTGATGCTGTGCGCCATCCTTTATCAAGCAAAACTGATCCCACGGATGATGTCGGTCTGGGGCTTGCTCGGGTATGGCATCTTCATAACCGGATCGGTTCTCGAGCTATTTGGTTTCGGTGTTGGGGTGCTGCTGTCGGCACCAGGCGGCCTGTTCGAACTTGCACTAAGTCTTTGGCTGATCATTCGGGGCTTTAGAACGCCCTTCGCCTCCTAACCTGAGCGCCCCTCAATTGCCCGTCGCTGTGCGCAAGCAGAGCTGCCGGAACACCTCAGATCATAGAATTTTTTAGTGTGGAAAGGACCCACTCATGAGCTCCAATAGAATGTCGATCTCGCCGAAAAACTACGCGCAACTCGCGGGCGTGCTCTATTTGGTTATCGCCGTGGCTGGCGCATTCGCCATTGGCTACGTCCCTTCGGTCATTGTCGCAGCGGGGGATGCTTCGGCGACGGCCGCGAATTTGATCGCCAACAAGCCGCTATTCGGTCTTGGGGTCTTGGGCGATGTTGTGGTGATGTTGGCCGAAATTGTGCTGTCGGTGTTGTTGTTCGCCCTGCTCAAGCCAGTCAGCGGCACTCTTTCGCTAATTGCCTTGGTCGCGCGACTGACCATGGTCAACATTATGGCGGTCAATCTGTTGATCTACATTTTCTCGATGGTCTTAGTCGATGGTTTTGGGGCTTCGGCGGGCTTTGCGCCCGAGCAAGTTCAGGCCACCGTGCAACTGCTGATGGAAGCGCATCGGTATGGGATTTATGTCTGGGATATGTTTTTTGGCTTCCATCTCCTCGTGCTGGGCTACCTCATCGCCAAGGCGGGCTATTTCCCTCGCCTCATGGGCTTGGCGCTGATGGTTGGCAGTTTTGGGTACTTTCTTCAGGGTCTCGTCGAAGTCACTTTCGTCGACAACGCGCTTTTGGGGATGCTGGTTATCGGTTTGCTGGTGGTGGCAACGGTGGGCGAACTCGCCTTCGCCTTCTGGCTGCTGATTAAAGGCGTGGATGCGAAGGCCTGGGCGGCTTCTATTGCCAGAGGTGCCGCCAAGTAGCCGAAGATAACGCAGGCAGAGCATAGTTTTAGCTCGCCTATCTTAATCAACTTCTCAATTTGAACTCTGGCCCGGCAACGGGCTCGCAGTCGACAACTCATGTCAGGAAACCGACAAATGAAAGCCCTTACCTACAAAAAATATGGTCCGCCAAATGTGGTTGGCCTTGCAGAAATCGCCAAGCCAACGCCCAAAGCCAACGAAGTGCTGGTCCGGACCTACGCCAGCACCGTGACAACTGCGGACTGGCGGGCGCGAAGCTTGACCATGCCTGCCGGGTTCGGCCTGATGGGTCGTCTATTCTTCGGAATATTTGGGCCGCGACAATCCATTCTAGGCACTGAGCTGTCGGGGGTCATTGAATCGGTTGGCAGTGCTGTGACCAAGTTCAAGGTCGGGGACGAAGTGTTTGCATTCACCGGCGCGTCCTATGGTTGTCATGCCGAATACCGAGCAGTTGCAGAAACCGGCTTGATCGCGATTAAGCCAGCAAATGTGTCGTTTGAAGCGGCGGCAGCTTTGAGCTTTGGTGGCACGACCGCGCTCTGCGCCTTGCGCGACAAGGGACAGATCAAGCGCGGCGACACTGTGCTTATCGTTGGCGCGTCGGGCGGCGTTGGTACGGCGGCGGTGCAAATCGCCAAGCACTTCGGTGCCGAGGTGACGGGGGTTTGCAGCGGCGCCAATGTCGAGCTGGTGCGCTCGATTGGCGCCGACAAGGTCATCGATTATTCCACAACGGATTTCGCCACGAGCGGGCAGGCCTATGACATCATCCTTGATACCACCGGTACAGTGCCGCTTGCCCGCTGCGAGAATGCCCTAAAGCCGGGTGGACGCCTGCTTCTGGTCCTTGGCTCATTTTCTCAAGTCCTTGGACTTGAGCGTCCCGCCAAGGGGAGCGGCAAGAAAGTCATCGCCAGCGTGGCTTCGGTCAAAGTCGAACACCTGCAGTTTCTTGCCAAATTGGCTGAAAGTGGGGCGTTCAAACCAGTGATCGAGCGCAGCTATTCCCTTGACCTTGCGGTTCAAGCCCATGCCTTGGTCGATAGTGGCCGTAAACGTGGCAATGTCGTGCTGGTGATCGGACGCGATTTGCCGACAGCCATTGGTGCATAGCCGGGCGCAAGTCAGCCGATGCCGAGTGGTAGCCCGCCGAACTCCTTCAGGGTTGTCAAAACGATCTCCGAGCGCACCTGTCCGATCCGGCCATAAGGCAGCAAATGGCGGTGGATGAAATCAGCGAAATGCTCGAGGTCTCGCGCTGTCACGTGCAAAATATAGTCCGCATCACCGGACACTGAATAGGCGGCGCGCACCTGAGGAAATGCCTGGAGATAAGTGGCAAAATCTTCAGCCTGCGCCTTGCCATGGGACGAGAGATTGATCCGAACAATGGCCTGAACGGAAAAGCCCAGTTTGGCTGTGTTGAGGCGGGCCGAGTAACCAGTGATGTAGCCCTCGGTCTCCAGTATCGATTTCCGGCGCGAGCATTGGGAGGCCGACAGGCCAATCCGCTCGGCCAGCTCGGCGTTAGTCAACGATGCATTCGCTTGCAAAGCCGACAGGATCGAGTAGTCAAACGCATCCAGGGTCATTTTGTGCGCCCATGTGATAATATGTGCGAGATTTGTGCAAATTTGTCGCAAAATCAATCAGTAATGCAAGAAAGATTCACAACCGAGGCCCCATGATCCTTCAGATATTGATTTGGAGCACGCATGGGCCCGTTTCCGCACGACGCACCGCCAGCCACCATTAGCGAGGCCAATCCGGCGGGTACCGATGGGTTTGAATTTGTCGAATTCGCGCATCCGGTCGCCGGTAAACTCGAAGCGTTGTTCGAGACCATGGGTTACGAATTGGTAGCCCGCCACCGCACCAAAGACATCGTGGTCTACCGCCAGGGCGACATCAACTACATCATCAACCGCGAGCCCGGCACACATGCAGCCAGCTTTGTTGCTGAAAAAGGCCCCTGTGCTCCAGGCATGGCTTGGCGCGTCGTCGATGCCAAAATTGCCTTGAAACGGGCGCTCGACCTGGGTGCGAAGGAATATCTCGGTGACGGCAAGGCGCTCGACGTGCCTGCGGTTTATGGGATCGGCGGTTCGCTGCTGTACTTCGTCGACACCTATGGTGCCAAAGGATCCCCATATGCTGGCGAGTTTGAATGGACCGGCGCAACTGACCCCAAGCCCGAAGGTGTTGGTTTTTACTACCTCGATCACCTGACGCACAATGTGGTTCGGGGGAACATGAACACCTGGTACCGGTTTTATGCCGATACCTTTAATTTCCGCGAAATTCGCTATTTCGATATCGTTGGCAAGATGACTGGGCTCACCAGTCGCGCGCTGACGTCGCCCTGCGGTAAAATCCGCATCCCGATCAACGAGAGCTCTGACGAAAGGAGCCAAATCGAGGAATATCTGCGGGAATATAAGGGCGAAGGTATTCAGCATATCGCGGTGGCGAGTGAAGACATTTACGGCTCCACCGATGCTATTGCAGCGCGGGGCCTGGAGTTCATGCCAGGCCCACCAGACATCTATTACGAAATGTCGCGGCGTCGGGTTAAGGACCATAACGAGCCGCTCGATCGCCTCAAGGCACGGGGCATCCTGATCGACGGCGAGGGTGTCGTTGATGGTGGTACCACCCGCATTCTGCTACAAATCTTCTCCAAGACGGTGATCGGCCCGATCTTTTTCGAGTTCATTCAGCGCAAGGGTGATGACGGGTTTGGCGAAGGCAATTTCAAGGCTCTTTTTGAGTCGATCGAAGAAGACCAGATCCGCCGTGGTGTGCTCAAGACCGCTTGAGCGCAGTGGTGAGTGAAGGCGCCGAATACCGGGCGAACCGATGAGCGGGCCCGGCGATGATGTTTCGGTCGCCAATTTGGCGGAGGGCACTGTGCTGTCGGCGCAGATGCCCGTCGGTGGAACGGTCTACCCGGTGCTCCTGCATCGAAAGAATGGGCAAGTCATGGCCTTCCTCAATGCCTGCCCGCATCAGTACCTGCCGCTCGATTTCCAGGGTCCGAACATCCTCAGCGCGGACGGCACATTGTTGATGTGTTCCATGCACGGCGCCAAATTCACCATTGATGATGGCCAGTGTGTCGAGGGACCTTGCATGGGCAGCTGTTTGACCAGGATCTCCGTGGTTGCGGCGGGGCCGGACCGCATCACGCTTGAAGCGGTGTTGTGGTAGCAATGGACCGGCTGTTGCGCTGAAGCCAGGCTACGCTGGTTTGTGTCGCTCAGGGTGCGCGGCGGCAAAGGCGGGCAATGCCAGACACACGGCCTCGATCCGCATCGCTTGCGGCCAACGGTCCAGATCAAGCTCCCAGCGCCGGGCATTGTACAATTGGGGCACCAGGCAAATGTCGGCAATGCTTGGCCTACTCCCGACACAAAAACCGCTATCGGGCAGGGATTTCTCCAGACTGTCCAGACCTTTGGTTATCGCCTCCCGGTTCCATTGGAGGCGCGCGTCTGCTCCTCCAAGGGCCTCGATGCGCTTCAGAACCGATAAATTGCAGAGTGGATGAATTTCCATGGCGATAGCGTAAGCCATCGATAGTGCGCGCGCCCGTTCGGACGGCGCCGACGGGAAAACTGCCGGTTCGGGGTGCACGGCCTCGAGGTAATCGATAATGGCCAAAGATTGGTTGATGCGAAGGGGGCCATCCTCAAGCAAAGGCACCAGTCCTTGCGGGTTTTTTTCTCGGTAGGCGCTGCCACCTTGCTCACCGGCGACTAAGTCGACCGAGACAAAATCTGCGCTCAGACCCTTGAGATTCAAGGCAATGCGAACGCGGTAGCTGGCACTTGAACGCCAATAATGGTGCAGGATCACGTCAGGCCTCCGCTGCCAGAATGGTGCCGGTGCAGGCGCCGAAGCCTATGCGGTATCCGCTCCCCTGGGCGTGGCCGCGCAGGGTCAACCGGTCGCCGTCGGCAAGAAAGGTCCGGGACGAGCCGTCTGGCAGCGTGATCGAATGGGCACCGGCTGTGGTCATTTCCATCAGGGAGCCGAGGGCATCTGGGCTCGGCCCCGAAATGGTGCCGGTGCCAAGCAGATCACCGACCCGCATCGGGCACCCAGAACTGGTGTGGTGCGCCAGCTGCTGGGCGCTGGAATAGTACATGAAATTGTAATTGGTGCGGCTGATGGTGGTGTCGTTCAGCTCGACGGAAAGCGCGATGTCATAAAGCCCAGGGCGGCTGGGTTGCAAATAGGGCAGCAGCGGTTTTTCGGGCGTTGGGGTAGGCGTGCGGAACGGCTCCAGAGCGGCGCTGGTGACGATCCACGGGCTGATCGTGGTGGCGAGGGCTTTGGACTGGAACGGCCCCAGAGGCTGATATTCCCAGCCCTGGACATCGCGCGACGTCCAGTCATTGAGCAAGACATAGCCAAAGATCATCTCCTCGGCCTGGTCGACGCTGACGCGATTCCCCATCGTGCTGCCCGTGCCAATGACGGCGCCAAGCTCCAGCTCAAAATCAAGCCGTTCGCTGGGGGCAAAGATCGGGCCCGTGTCGCGCTTGAGCTGACCCATCGGGCGGCGGATAGGCGTGCCGGAGACAATGACCGAGGAGGCGCGGCCATTGTAACCAATCGGCATGTGCAACCAATTGGGGGGCAGGGCGTTTTCCGGGCCGCGGAACAAGGTTCCAAGGTTGAAGGCGTGGTTCCTGGAGGCGTAAAAATCCGTGTACTCGGTGACCGTGAATGGCAAATGGAGCTGGGCCATTGCCATCGGCACCAGCGGCAGGCTGGGGTCTCCGCCCACCGCCAAAAGCTCAGTCAGGCGGGCTCTCACCCGCGCCCAGGCCTTGGAACCGAGCGCCATGAACGCATTCAGCGATCCGCTTGAAAATGTTCCGCCGGCATCGATTTTGCCGCTGGCTTCGAGTGCGGCCAGGTCAAGCACAAACTCCCCAATGGCAAGTCCACACCGGCGGGCGCCATCGGTACTGAAAACGCCGAATGGCAGGTTCTGCAGCGGGAAATCACAATCCGGAGCGTTGGCGCTCTCAACCCAACTCTTCATTTATCGCCATTCCAAACCGGTTTGTTGAGATCGAAGTGTTTGCCAAGCCCGGTCCAGACATCGGGATAGTTCTTTTGTAACCCCGGGGCCGACGCTGCGTGTTTGGTCACATGCTGTTGAAACCGGGTTTCGAACATGAAGGCCATGGTATTGGACAGCTTGTGCGGGGCCAATGGGGTGTTTGAAGCATGATAGAAAGCATCGGCATCCGGCCCGTGTGGCAGCATGGTGTTGTGAAGGCTCATGCCGCCAGGCACAAATCCTTCCGGCTTTGCATCGTAGACGCCGTAGATCAGCCCCATGAACTCAGACATGACATTCATATGATACCAGGGCGGCCGAAAACTGTGTTCGGCCACCAGCCAACGCTCAGGGAAGATGACAAAATCGATATTGGCCGTGCCGTCGGTTTCCGAGGGGGCGGTGAGAACGGTGAAAATTGACGGGTCTGGATGGTCGAACAGGATGGCGCCAACCGGCGAGAACGTGCGCAAATCGTATTTGTATGGGGCATAATTGCCGTGCCAGGCGACAACATCGAGCGGGGAATGGCCAATTTTGGTCTCAAAGAACCGGCCGCACCACTTTAGCACGACGCGATGTGGGGCGTCGCTATCGTCATACCGTGCCACTGGGGTCTTGAAATCGCGTGGGTTGGCCAAGCAATTTGCGCCGATTGGGCCACGATTGGGCAAAGTGAATTTGGCGCCATAGTTCTCGCAGACATAGCCGCGCGCCGGACCATCGGTGAGCGCCACCCGAAATTTCATCCCGCGCGGCAGGATGGCAATCTCGGCAGGCTCAAGCTCAATCAGGCCGAATTCGGTAAAGATCTGCAGGCCACCAATTTCGGGCACCACCAGCAATTCGGCGTCGGCGTTGCAGAAGACCTCGTCGGTCATATCCTGGGTCACGTGGTAAACATGGACGGCCATGCCGGTATGGGTGTTGACGTCTCCAGCAGTGGTCATCGTCCGCATGCCGGTCAACCAGGTCAGCGGCTCGGTCGGGATCGGTTCGGGGTTCCAGCGTAGCGGTGCAACCGCCAGATCAGTCGCCCAGGGTTCTGGCGCGGTGCGCCACAGAGGGAGGTCAAGTGGCGCAAAGTCGCCGACATGGCGCACGGACGGACGAATTCGGTAGAGCCAGGAGCGTTCATTGGCTCCGCGTGGCGCGGTGAACGGCGATCCGGACAGCTGTTCGGCGTAAAGGCCATAGGCACAGCGCTGGGGCGAGTTCTGCCCTTGGGGCAAGGCGCCTGCCACAGCTTCGGTCTCAAAATCATTGCCAAAGCCAGGCATGTAATTGGAATGCGAATTGGTCATGGCCGAACCTCCGGCGGGATTGTCACACGCTGTGTCACTACGATATTAGTTGAAAATGTAACTATCAACACAATCGGCATTTCCGATGTTTTTGCGCCGTTTTCTGCCGTATCGCCTGAATGCGCTGTCAGAAGCGTTTAGCGCTGAAATAGCGCCGATCTATCGCCGCCAATATGGCATGACCCGACCGGAATGGCGGGTGCTGGCCCATCTGGCCGAAGCGCCCGAAGCGTCGGCGCGTGAAGTGGTGGAATTGGCTTCATTGCACAAGACCAAGGTCAGTCGAGCGCTACAAGCCCTGGAAAAACGGGGTTGGGTCAGCCGAACAGTGGACCCAGTTGACCGGCGCGTCAGTCACTCCAAGCTGACGCCACGAGGCCGACAGGCTTTTGAAAAACTCAAGCCCGCTGTGACGGGAGCGGCCGAGGCGATGCTGGGCCAATTGACGGAAAAAGAACGCGAGACCGTCGAGGTGGCGCTGGCGCTACTGGAGCGGATCACCGCGCTGCGGCCCCGACGCTTGGATTAATCGCGTTCAACACACAGCGCCACGCCCATCCCGCCGCCAATACACAGGGTGGCCAGGCCCTTGCGGACATTGCGCCGTGCCATCTCATGGAGCAGGGTCACCAGGATCCGGGCACCCGATGCCCCAATGGGATGGCCGATGGCAATCGCGCCACCGTTGACATTGACCCGACCCGGGTCCCAGCCCATGGCCTGATTGACAGCGCAGGCCTGGGCGGCGAACGCCTCATTGGCTTCGATCAGGTCAAGGTCGGAAACCGTCCAACCAGCCTTGGAGAGAGCCAAAACCGAGGCGGGAATTGGGCCGGTCCCCATCAGCGCCGGATCGACCCCTGCAGTCGCCCACGAGACTATTCGGGCCAGCGGGGTCAGTCCGCGTCTCGTCGCCTCATCGGTGCGCATGAGCACCAGGGCGGCCGCCCCGTCATTAATGCCCGAAGCGTTGCCAGCGGTGACGGTGCCATCGGGGGTAAAAGCGGGCCGGAGCCTGGCCAATCCAGCAGATGAACTATCGGCGCGAATATACTCGTCGGCGTCAATTATCGTCTCGGTCTTTTTGGCCAAGACGGTGACAGGGACGATCTCGGCAGAGAACCGCCCCTCGCTTTGAGCCGCAGCGGCTTTCTGCTGCGATCCGAGCGCGAACTGATCCTGCGCCTCGCGCCCGATCGCGAACTGCCGGGCGACATTTTCGGCAGTCATACCCATGTGGCAGCCGCCGAACGCATCGATCAGGCCATCCATCATCATGGTGTCGACCAGGGTTATCGGCCCTATTTTTGCGGAGGCGCGCAATTGCTGGCAATGGGGGGCCAGTGACATGGATTCCTGTCCGCCGGTCACGACAATTTTTGCGTCGCCCTGGGCGATCTGTTGTAGACCGAGGGCCACAGCCCGCAAACCCGAACCACAGACCTGATTGAGGCTCCACGCCGTGGCTGCGTGTGGAACGCCCGCCAACACCGCTGCCTGCCGAGCTGGGTTTTGTCCCAGTCCGGCAGTCAAAACCTGACCCAGAATGATCTCATCCACCTCGTTGGGATCAACGCTGGCCCGCCCCAGTGCAGCCCGGATCGCCGTGGCACCTAGAACATGGGCTGGTATGGTGGCCAGCCCACCCATGAAGGCGCCCACTGGCGTGCGCGCAGCACTAACGATGACGACATTGGTCATGTGTGATCCTCAGGTCAGAGCGACAGTGTAGGTTGCTTCGGTCTTGGCGGCGATCTCTTCGAGAGTGACGCCATCTGCCAGCTCGATAAGTCGCATGTCGGTTGCGCCCCGTTTGGCAATTGAAAATACACCCAGATCGGTGATGACCAGATCAGCAACCCGTTGGCCGGTCAGGGGCAGGGTGCAGGTCTTTAGCAGTTTTGGCTCGCCTTTGGCCTCATGCTCCATCAGCACCACCACCCGCTTGACGCCGGCGACCAGGTCCATGGCGCCGCCCATGCCCTTGATCATCTTGCCAGGGATCATCCAATTGGCGAGGTCGCCAGCTTGGGACACCTGCATGGCACCCAGAATTGACAGATCAATGTGGCCGCCGCGGATCATGGCAAAGCTGTCGGCACTCGAAAAATAGCTGCTGCGGTCCAATTCAGTGATGGTTTGCTTACCGGCATTGATCAAGTCGGCGTCTTCTTGGCCGGCATAGGGGAAGGGTCCCATGCCGAGCATTCCATTCTCGCTTTGCAGGCACACATCGATCCCTGCCGGAATGTAGTTGGCAACCAGAGTCGGGATGCCAATGCCCAAATTGACATAGTATCCGTCCTGCAGTTCACCGGCGGCGCGGGCAGCCATCTGTTCACGGGTCCAGGCCATTATGCGGGCTCCGTCGAAATTTGAGGCCGCGTGGTGCGTTGCTCGATGTGCTTTATGGGGTTGGGCACATGCACGATGCGGGAGACGAAAATGCCCGGAGTATGAATCTGATCCGGTTCAAGCTCGCCCACGGGCACCAGATGTTCAACTTCGGCCACCGTGACGCGGGCAGCTGTAGCCATCATCGGGTTAAAATTGCGGGCGGTTTTGCGGAACACCAGATTGCCCTCAGTGTCGCCTTTCCATGCGTGGACAAGGGCAATGTCGGCCACCAGACCGCGTTCCATCACAAATTGCTCGCCGTCGAATTCTCGTATTTCCTTGCCATCGGCAATGATGGTGCCAACGCCGGTCTTAGTAAAAAACGCCGGAATTCCGGCGCCACCGGCGCGAATGCGCTCGGCTAAAGTGCCCTGTGGGGTGAACTCAAGCTCAAGTTCGCCGGACAGATATTGTTGGGCGAAGAGCTTGTTCTCGCCGACATAGGAGGAGATCATTTTGCGGATTTGGCGGCTCTCGAGCAATTTGCCGAGGCCGACGCCGTCGATGCCGGCATTGTTGGAAATCACCGTGAGGTTTTTCGCTCCGGTCACCCGGACCGCTTCAATCAAGGCTTCGGGTATGCCACACAACCCAAAGCCTCCCGACATCAGGACCATGCCGTCATGAAGCAGGCCCGCGAGGGCGGCACTGGGATCAGCATAGACTTTTTGCAATTTTGTCCTCCGGCAGGGGCCACGCCGCTGGTTTTTACCGTGCGGTCCTGGGGCCTTAACAGCAAGGCTAGTCCCATTGTGCTGCCGCAAGTTAGTGGTATTTATACGACATAGTTTCAGGGGCGCGAGACGAGATGGGCACGGACGGAACACCTGAAGCGCGGTTCGGCCTGGCCGAAATTCCGGTGCCCATGGTTCATGCAACGCACCGGATCATCCGCAACTGCAATGGCGAATTCGCCAGCCTGTTTGGCGTCGAGCGATCCGAATTGATCAACTACAGTTTTTCGCGGCTCTATCCCGAACTCGACGACTTTGTTCGGGTGGGGGACATCTGGCGTCTTCACCTTTCCGGCGACGCCGTGTTTTACGACGAGCGGATAATGCGCGGATCCGGCGGTCGCCGATTTTGGTGCCGGGTCAGCGGTCGCTCGCGCAGCGTTTCGGACCCTTTTGCCGACGCATTGTATTGCTTTGAGCCGATCAGCCGCCCTTTGACCGACGCCAAGGGCCAATTGACTGGTCGACAGGTACAGATTTTGACATTGGTCGCCCAAGGCAAGACCAACGCACAGATCGCGGCGGAATTGTCCCTGTCTCGCAGAACCGTTGAGGCCCATCGCCACCGACTGATGCGGGCCATAGGCGTGCGCAACGCCGCCGAGCTTATGGCCTGGTTCTCGGCGGCAGGATGAGATCACACATTTTCGCGGCTCACATGCTCAAAGCTGCGGTAATGGCGGTGCAGAGCGTGTCCGCCTCGACGCGGCCAAAGACCATTGGCGGTTTGAATTTTAGTACATTGTCCAATGGTCCGTCGGTCGACGCCAACACGCCGTGCTGGCGCATATGGTTGACGGCGGCGGTGGCCTCAGCTGTGGCTGGCTCCAGGGTGTCGCGGTCGCGCACCAGTTCGATCCCCGAGAACAAGCCACGTCCGCGCACATCGCCGATGATTGGAAACTGGTCTTTGAGGTCATTGAAGCGTTCCAGCATATAGGCGCCGGTTTCCAATGCCTGTTGTTGCAAGCCCTCACCTTCGATCACGTCAAGCACCGCCAGACCCACGGCCATTGACACCGGATTGCCGCCGAACGAATTGAAATACTCCATGCCATTGGCAAAAGCCGCCGCCAATTGGGGGGTGGTGACCACGGCCGCCAGCGGGTGGCCGTTGCCAATCGGCTTGCCCATAACCACGATGTCCGGGACAACGCCCTGCAGTTCGAAGCCCCAGAAGGCTTCGCCAACACGGCCAAATCCACACTGGACTTCGTCGGCAATACAGACGCCGCCTTCGGCGCGCACTGCGGCATAAGCGTGCTGCAAATACCTGTCAGGATAGATGACCTGGCCGCCGACGCCCGAGATCGACTCGGCAATGAAGGCGGTTCGCCCATTCCCGGTTTTGGCCTTTATTGCGGCCACCGCGCGACCGACATCCTGGGCATAGGCCTGGCCGGACGCGGCGCCATAGCCCTGGTGCGGGCCCCGGTAAGGGTCCGGAAACGCGGCGATTTCAACAAAGTCAGGCTGCGGGTAGCCGCCCTTGCGTTTGAACTTGTAGGGGCTGACGTCGACCATGCCGCCCGAATTGCCGTGATAGGCCCAGTCCAGCACAATCGTGTGCTTTTGTTGATTGGCGGTTCGCGCGATACGCAGCGCTAATTCATTGGCCTCAGTGCCCGAATTGACAAAATAGGCGACCGATAGCGGAGCCGGCAGCTTGGCCGTCAACCGTTCGGCATAGTCGAGCATGAGTTCACTCAAATAGCGCGTATTGGTGTTGAGGATGGCGGCTTGCCGGGTTATGGCCTCAACGATGCGGGGATGGGCATGACCGATATGGGTGATATTGTTGACCCCATCAAGAAAGCGTCGGCCAGTGTGGTCGAACAAATAGGCCCCTTTGCCGCGCACGATTTTGAGCTTTTGGGCATAAGAAATGCTGAGCGAGCGGCCGATGTGCTCGGAGCGGCGCTGCAGCAGACGTTCCGGAGTTTGGGGGTCGGTGACAAAACTCTCCGGGGCCAGTTGCAGCAGCAGGTTCGGATCAAGGCTGATCTGGCTCCACACTGGCCATAAGCTGTCATGTCCGACGCCGTAGAAATTGGTCGTCTGACCCAAAAGGTCAGTAATGATTTGAAAATGCAGATGCGGCGCCCAACCGCCGTTTTCCGACCAGTCCCCAATATGTCCAATCAGTTGTCCCGCAGCGACGTCCTGACCGGCGGTAAGCAGCGTCGGAAGCGACGCACCAAGGTGGCCGTAAAGGGTGTAAAATGGCACATCGTCGACCGTGCGGTGTTCCAGGATCAGCGTATGGCCATAGTCGAGCGGCATTGCATTGTTGGCGATGGCAAAGACCCGGCCCGCCAGTGGAGCGTGCAATGGCTCTTGTGCGTCAACGAAGATATCCACACCCATGTGGCGGGTGCGGCGCTCCGGGCCCGCGGCGTCGGCGAAGGCGTCAGTGGCGTAAACACTGCGCACTTCGCCATAGAGACCGATCCCGAAAAAGCGGCGGTCGCCTTGTTTCTTTTCGTCAAACCAGCGATCGAAGGCTCGATCACTAAAGGCTGGGGCACCAGGTTGACCGCTGTGCAAAACCATGCGCGAGCGCCCCTGCAGGTCCGGGGTAAACATTGGCGCGGGCTTGGCGCCCTCCGATAACCAGGCTGACACCGCGCCATGGCTGGCAGTCGCCGCAAATCCGGCCGCTTCGCGACACAGGGCCGCCAAAAACGCGGGATTGAGCGCATCGAGACGCTCAAGCAAGGCGAAGGCGGGCTCCTGCGAGATCAGCAGATATGCATTGTCCGGGTGTTTCTTGGACTGGTGCGAAGAAATGCACACACTCATGACCAGGCGCATTTTGACCAGATCGAACAGAACGTCGATCTCGTTTGATTGCAGTGGGAAGGCGGTCGTGTAGCCGGAAACCAGGGCGCGAGTAGCTGGATAAATATTGGGGCTATCCATGAGCGCGTAGGCGAGGGTGATCGCCAATTCGTTGATGGTGTGGCCAAAGCCCATATCGCCAAAATCGATCAGGCCAGTTGGGCGTTCCGGATTTGCCACATCAACGATGACGTTGTTGTCGTTGGCATCTTGATGCAGCACCGAGCTGCGCAGCCCCACCAGTTTTGGAGCGATCACGCGCCGATAGTGGGCGAAAAGTCGTTCGACCAAAGCGCGCCGGCCCGGGTGGGCAATGTCGGCGACATAGTCGGCGCAGCCGAGCGGGTTATCGAGGTTCCAGATGAAATCAGGTCGGTGTGCCGCGGGATGGCCAAAACCCTGCAACCCGAGAGAGATGGAGCCGATGAATTCACCCAAATTGAACAGCAGTGCCTCGCTTTTGGCGACCTGGCTCAGCGTTTTGCCCTCAATAAAGGTCACCAAACGGACCATCGAGGTTTGCCCGTTACTGGAATGGTCGATGGTGGATGTTCCATCGGGTGTGCGGACCAGTTTTGGTATGCCCACCACGCCAACCGCCTCCAGATGGGCCAGGGCGGCGTTCTGCAGATCGACGAAATCACGGCTCTCGGCGGAATTGATGACCTTGAGCACAAAACTGCCGTTCGGCGTCTTGATCCGCGCGTTCTGATCGCGTTCGCTATTGAGCAGCGACACCTCGCCGCGCACTCCAAATCCAGTGTCGGCCAGATTGGCCAACGCGGACAGCGAAAGACTCGGAGGGCTCTGCTCAAAAGACGACATCAACACACTCCTGCTCATCACATATTTCCAACACACCTACCGCGCCAGTGCGGATCGAGCAATTCAAAGTATGCAATTTGTACGCATGATTTTGATACGGCGCGGGATCGTTGGCAAACACGTTTGGAGTGACGTTCGTTGCTTGCCCCAAAGATGCTGGTACGGCCGATTGCGCATCACAAACCAAGCAGGAAATGCTAAGAGCGATGGGTGCGCGGGGGTGATTCAGGGCCATGGCCGAAAAGAGTTATGTCATTGACGAAATGATTTCGGCCAAGGCGATTGCCGCACGCGTTGAGGCGCTTGCGCGCGAGATTACGGACTTCTATCGCGGCACGGACAAGCTGGTGGTGGTGGGCCTGCTGCGCGGCTCATTCATCTTTATCGCCGATTTGGTGCGCGAGCTTGACCTGGCTGTAGAGGTCGATTTCCTTGAGGTCTCCTCTTATGGCAACGCCATGGCCTCAAGCCGGGAAGTGCGCATTCTCAAGGATTTGCGCGGCGAGATTCAAGGGCGTGATGTGCTGGTTGTGGAAGATATCGTCGACACCGGCTTTACGCTTCAGCACGTGCTGGAAATCTTGAACACGCGCCACCCCAAACGCATCGAAACCTGCGCGCTGCTCGACAAACCATCACGGCGCGAGGTGGAGGTTAAGGCCCGCTGGATCGGCTTCGAGATCCCCGACAAATTCGTCGTTGGCTATGGAATCGACTATGCGCAGCGCAACCGGAACCTGGATCATATTGGGGCCGTGCGGTTTACCGATTAAGGGCACGCTATTGCGCCTGTGTTCCGGTCACCGCTTCTAAAACTGCCCTGGCTAGGTACTCGGGTGCATAATTGAGCCGCCACGGCGTCAGGCCCAACCGCACGACGATCAGCTTGGCCGACGGAATGATCGCAATCGACTGCCCATCATGGCCTTCAAGCCAGAATGTGCCTGCCGGAAGACCGATGCCCTTGGCGATGTCGGCTTCGCGCGGCCCCTCTATCCAGGTTTGAAATTGGCTATAGCCACCCGCCAGGCCGTTCGAGGTCGACATCATCGCGACCATGCCTTCGGGCAACAGGCGCGTCCCGTTCCACACACCGTCCTGCAGCAGGAATTGGCCAATCTTGGCCCAGTCCCGGGCGGAGGCATAAAGGTAGGAGCCGCCAACCAATGTGCCTTGGGCGTCTGCTTCCAACACGGCGCTGCCCATGCCGAGTGGGTCAAAGAGGGCTATGCGCGGAAACACCAGCGCCGCTTGCGGATCACCGAGCCGTGACATCCAGAGCCTGGCGATAAGCACCGCTGTGCCGGTCGAGTAGTTAAACGCCGTGCCGGGCGATGCCACCAGCGCCTGCGCGGCAGCGTAGTGGGCCATATCGGGCTCCAGATACAGCATTCGCGTGGCGTCGGAAACGTCCCCATACTCCTCATTGAAGGCCAACCCGCTGGTCATCGCCAAAAGATTTCGGAGGCTGATGTCGTTTCGGCCATCGTTTCCCCATTCGTCAAACAGACTGCGGTCGTCAAGGCTCAGTTTGCCTTCGGCCACGGCGCGCCCGAGCAATATGGCGTTGACGGTTTTGGTCATTGACCAGCCAAGCAATGGCGTTTTTGGGTCAAAGCCTGGGCCATAGGTTTCGGCAATTATGCGTCCGTCGTGGACAACGACCACCGCCCGCATTCCCGGCCCGGTGAGTTTCTCGTCCGCCAAAATGGCGGCGAGTGCAGGATTGGCCACCGCGACCTGGTTCCCATCCGGCCAAAGCGCCTCGTTGGCGGAAGCCGGGGCAGGAGGGTTGGTCAAGGCAATGCTACGCGCCGCAACCAAATCGCCATTTGGGACAGCGGCGCATCCGAGCCCGGGGCGATAAAGCGAGATGCCTGTGGCGAACAGGCCGAGGAAGCGCGCGGTAACGGTTTGTTCCGCCCGATCAACGTCCACCTTGACCAGTTTGAGAATTGGATTGCCCGGTGCTTGCACATCAACACTGAGCACTTCTCCGGCGTCGCGCCCCGCCAGATAAACATTCGAGCAGACGATCTTGGCCGCATAACCATCGGCCACGCGCAACAGTTCAGGAGGCGCCACGGCGAGCCAGCCGATGATGACGACGACCGCCAGCGCAACGACTGCAGCGAGCCCAACGCCAATTTTTCGGAGAATCGACATGGTGTGCCCCAAACCTGTATTGCTGTGAAACGCTATACCGACCAGTCAACCGAGAGAACCCCTACCGATCACCGCCCAGAAAACTCTGATTGCGCGAGTGGCTGGAGCTCCGCTGTTCCCCCTTAGCGATGTTGGAGGCCATGGGGCAATCGGATGTAATGTGAAATCAGGCAGGTACCAGCCTGCCGATTTCTATCGAATCCGAGGGGCGTGGGAAGGTGAGCGCTACGGCGGCAGCTGCCAGGCCAATGGCGGCCGAGGCGACGTAGAGCCAGTGGTAGTCACCAAATGTATCGAAGATCCAGCCGCCGCCGATGGGGCCGATGGCCATGCCGATGCTGGAGGTCATGACGATGCCGCCCAGCACAGTGCCCATCACTTGGGGCGGGAAGTAATCTCGGGCGAGCACGGAATAGAGCGGCATGACGCCGCCATAGGCCATGCCGAGAACGGCAGCCAGCAGGTAGAAATGGGTGAGCTGGCTGACATAGATATAGGTGTAGATGCCGACCGCCTGGAGCACCAAGCCGGCAATGATGACACGCTTGACGCCAAACTTGTCGGCGATCAGCCCGAAGAACAGGCGACCAAAAAGGCCGGCGACGCCTTCGACGCTGTAAATGCTGGCGGCGGCAAGAGTGGAGGCGCCGCAGAGCATGGCGTAGCTGACAGTGTGGAAGATCGGGCCGGAATGGGCAGCGCAGCAGAGCGCGAACACAGCAGCTAGAACGATGAATTGCGGGGTGCGCAGTGCGGCTGAGGCGGCCGAGCGGGGAGCCGGACCGGCGGCAGCGACTGGCGCCGGAGCGGGCTCGTCCGCCATGGCCGGGGCGCGGCGGATTAGGAAGGTGGCGGGGATCAGGATAGCCCAGCAGCCGATGGCGACAATCAGCATGGCGCTGCGCCAGCCATAAGCGCTGATCAAAACGCTCGCCAAAGGCGTAACCACCATGGGGGCGACGCCGCCGCCGATGGAGACCAGCGATACGGCGAGGCTGCGGTGTTTGTCGAACCAGCTCAAAGTCGTTGCCATGATCGGGGCAAAAAACGCGCCGACCGATGCGCCGCAGAGGCCGCCATAAGCGATCTGGAACACCAGAAGGTTTGGCGCGCGGCTGGCGACGAACAGGCCGACGCCGATCATGATGGAGCCGACCAGCACCACCGGGCGCGGCCCCACGCGGTCGGTGATATTGCCCCAGATGAAGCCGGCGACGCCCATGACCAGGAAGGCGATGGTCATGGCCATCGAAATGCCGGCCCGGCCCCAGCCGGTGTCGTCGGCCATGGGTTGCAGATAGACGGGCAGGGCGAACATGGCGCCCATCGCCACACAGGTGATCAGCGCGCCCGCTGCTACGATAACCCAGCCATACCGGTTTTCCATGCTGTCGTTCCCCAAGGCTTGTGCATCGTATCGGCGCTCGGCCCGATTGGAAATCGCCAGGTGTGGGCGATTTCTTGGCTATTTGCGGTGGCCGGGGCGTTGCCTTATGCCTTTGCAACCAGCCGGAGACTTTTCATGAGCGTCGCCTTCACCAAGGAAGACAGTGCCGAAACCGCCGCCGAAACCATGCTGCCCGACCGGCCGATCCCCGACGGGCCAAACCTGGTGACGGCGACTGGGCTTGTGGCGTTGGAGCGGCAATTGGCCGAGGCGCGGGCGGCCTATGATGCGGCGCTGACCATTGAGGATATCAACGAACGGCGGCGTCAGGCGGCCAATCCGTTTCGTGACCTGCGCTATCTTGCCGAACGGTTGCGCTCCGCGCAGGTGGTTGGCGCCCCCGACACGCGCGATGTCGTGGCCTTTGGCACCAGGGTGACGTTTCGGCGCGAAGACGGGCGGGTGCAGCGCTACACCATTGTCGGGGAGGACGAGGCCGACCCCAAGGCGGGCTCGATTTCGTTTGCTTCGCCGATCGCCCGCGGGCTGATGGGCAAGGCTGTGGGCGATTTGGTGAGCGTGGGGGCGCTGGAAGTGGAGGTCGTGGCGATTGAGTGAGGCGCGCGCCTCGACCGCCTGAGGACAAGCGCCCGGGGTGTGTTTGACGCGTTTGGGACGATCTCCGAGGGCCGCCCACCCACAATGTCATTCCGGCGCAGGCCGGAATCCAGACTTGCCGTGCTGGGCCGACCCACAGGGTGGTTGGTGATGATCGGGACAACGCGGTGGTTGCGGATTGCTCATCGCCGTCTGGATTCCGGCCTTCGCCGGAATGACACCGAGAGGGGAGATACGGTGTGCCCGCCCCAGTGGTTCGCAAAGGCTCACCTCATTGTTTGTTCTTGAGAAAAGTCGCCTATGGCATACAAAGGTAATCGTAAGAGCAACTCATTTTTGATCTGCTCCCGTCGATCTCATGAGAACATTTGAGATCGGACCATTCTAGAAATTTGCAAAACGCCGCCGTGGTCCCCGTAGCGATAGCAGGAAATCCCCAAGCCACGAGCTGAAGGCTCCACTATTCGAACTGACCCCAGCAGGGCTAAACGTTCACGGCCGGTTTCTTAACGTTCAAACCTGAGGTGAGAGATGTCATTCGATTCGTTGCGACCACGGCCCCGGGCCCTTCGCTTGGCAGCCTTTATGGGCGGTGCGATAGCATTGTACCCTGTTCCGGCAGAGGCCCATGTGAAATGGTTTGCACCGTACATCGTCGGAGCTGCGCCCCAACCGATCATGGAGACAGTCACTAACACCTGGTTTTGGCTGGCGATCTTGCTGGTCCTCGGGTTCTTCGTCGCGACGCGGTTCATCGAACAGTCGAAGTTGGGTGAACCCATCTTGGTGGGGATGGACAGCCTCGCAAAACCTTTGTGGACAAGGTCGGACGACTTCGTGCGTTGCGTCATTGGGGCATTTTTCGTCGCCATTTTCGCGGTCGGCGGGATCTTTCTGACGCCGGACCTCAAGACGCCAGCAGAATGGGTATCCTGGTTACAATTGCTTATCGCTTTTGGGGTCTTTTCGAAACGTACCATGCCGCTATCTGCGGCAGGCATCCTTCTTTTATGGGTATTGGCCCTATCCGAGTACAGTCTATTTCACTTACTGGACTATCTCGCGCTGGGCGTCGCGGTCGCAGGCTATTTGGTGCTTGCGTCGTCGAAAAACGAGAGCTGGCGTAGGCACCGCTTCGAAGTCCTTCGCTGGGGCGTAGCGATCGCTCTGATGTGGTCGAGCCTGGAGAAGTTCGCCTATCCAGACTGGTTCTATCCGCTGGTGGCCGAAAAGCCCTTCCTGACCTTCGGAATGGCGCGAGACGTCTTTATCCCAATGGCTGGAGTAGCCGAATTTACCATGGGCCTTGGCCTGCTCTGGACGCCGCTGGTGCGTCGACTATCGGCTATTTCTCTCTTTATTATTTTCAACGCGGCAGTCTATCCGTTTGGCCGCATTGACCTTATCGGTCACGCGTTGATTATGGCCATAATCGTCGTCATCGCAGTTGATCCGGAACGCGACCTGCACTTCTTGCCTGCAATTCGGAAGTCGATTGCGATCGTACCTGCAGGCATTGCTGCGGCCCTCGTCATATTCATGACCGGGTATTGGGGGCTTCATTTCGCGTTTTATGGCCCTGGGATCGCCCCGGTTCCTGCGGCGACCGCGGACATGCCGCTGTCCACACATACCTATGATCCGACCCACCCTCATGTTGCGCCGGAAACGGCGGCGCCCATTCCTAAATGAACCCAATGCGTCAGCACCAAGATTTGGATGTTCTTGCGCGATAGCGTCGTAAATGGCTTGGGCAAGGTTAGCGGCGGCCCACGCAGTTACTGTCCCAATCGCCGCGGCAGGGTCGGTAATTGGGGCATCAATTGCAAATGCTACGCCTACAGCTATGCCGCACCCGCGTTCGTTAGCTCGCCTAGTGTGAGGCCACCGAGTGTTTGGGATGAGCGGGACAGTGCGGTGGTTGCGGATGGTGCAGCACCGCCTGGATTCCGGCCTGCGCCGGAATGACACTGAGAGGGGACTTATGCGGTGTGCCCGCCCTCGTGGTTCGAGGCTCGCGAAGGGCTCGCACCTCACCATGAGGGCTCAAGGGGGCGCCAAAGATGTCATTCCGGGGCAAGCGGCAATCCAATCCTGCTGCGGCCCGTGACGTGTTGTGTAAGGATTTGCGCGGCTGCCACTGGATTCCGACCTTCGCCGAAATATGAAGCAGCGAGAGCGCCGAGGCCGCGTGCCCATTTCGCCAAAGCCTGCCGGGGTGGTCTATTCAATGGTGGGATAGTCACCCACATTTAGCGGGGCTTTAACTCTAAGCAAATAGTCAAGATACCTTCGAATCATCTTTTGCGTTACTACCAATAGCTGCGCCCTTTCGGGATCGGTGATAACTCCTGCTTGTCCGTGCCGAGCCCAATCCGCATGGAGTTTTATTCTTCGTAGGGCCTCTTCACTTATGTGCAACTGATTGCGCATCTTGGCCCACGCAACCGCGTCCTTCTGAACTTCCGCCGTCTTGAAAGTTTGCATAATTGCTTCAGCGGCCCGATAGCAAAAAAATCCGGTTTGCACTGGAACCCTCATAGCTCCGCGGAAGTCTGCCAGCGCTATGTGACTCGCGACGTCGCCACCGACTGCCACCAGTAATTCTGTCGACACTTCAGTTCGCCCGGTTTTCATAATCGCAGGAATAAAAGCGTCAAAAAATCGCCACGATCCATTGTCTGCAGCTGCGGAAATTATGTCGACTTCGAGACCTGCTCCAAATAAAAGCCCGGCGAGGTCTACCGAATTTTGTATGGTATCTGCAACGCCATTCTTAAGCGATAGGAGATCTACATCGCTTAGCTGCGTTACTGTAGCTAAGAATTTGGAGTTGCAGATATTTCCCATAATTTCAAATGAAAAGCCCACGCCGCTCTCAACGAGCGACGGGGGCAAATTCAGCGATATAGTAGGCATATCCGGCAGAACTCGACCGCTAAATGTCCAGCGGACTGGCTCAAATTGCTTCCCGTCCACGGCTACTAGCTTTCGTTTTGCCCTCAGCTACACCCAGTCGTCGTCCCGCAATCTTCACACACCATGCAGTGGCCCGAGACCTTCATTCGCATCGAGTTGCAGTTGGAGCACTGATCGCCGGTATAGCCCTTCATTTGCGCTTCGGCCCGCAGGACGTGCTTGTCTTGGCTCGGCGGTGGGCTGGGGATGGGGTGGAGTTCGGCGGCGTTGAGGGCGGTGGCTGAGGGTTCGATCTTCAGGGCGGTGGCGGCGCTGAAGGCGGTGACGGTCGAGGTCTGCATGGCCATGACCGGGTTGAAGGATTGGCCGGTGAGGCCGCCTGAGACCAGCATCAGGTTTTGATCCTTGACCTTGCCGCGGGTCATGCCGCGCGAGACCAGGTTTTGCGCCGGGATCGGGGCAGGGCGCTGGCCTTCGCTGGCACTGGAGAGCGCGGTGGGGCTATCGGGATTGACGTGGGCGAGGTCTTCGCGGTCCAGATAGCTGACGGCCAGTTCGCGGAAGATGTAGTCAAGGATCGAGGTGGCGTTCTTGATCCGGTCATTGCCCATGACCATGCCGGCCGGCTCGAAGCGGGTGAAGGTGAAGGCCTCCACATATTCTTCCAGCGGCACGCCATATTGCAGGCCCAGCGAGATGGCGATGGCAAAGTTATTCATCATGGCGCGGAAGGCAGCGCCTTCCTTGTGCATGTCGATGAAGATTTCGCCCAGGCGCCCGTCGTCGAATTCGCCGGTGCGCAGATAGACCTTGTGGCCACCGATATTGGCCTTTTGGGTATAGCCCTTGCGCCGGTTCGGCAGCTTGTCGCGTTCGCGGGCATAGACGATTTTTTCGATGATTTTTTCAACGATCTTTTCGGCAATCACCGGTACGCGAGCGGCCATTGGCATGGCGGCGAGGCTTTCGACATGGTCTTCGTCGTCTTCATCATCGCCGGTGGCGAGGAGGGAGGAGTTGAGCGGCTGCGAAAGTTTTGAGCCGTCGCGATAAAGCGCATTGGCCTTGAGCGCCAGGCGCCAGGACAGCATGTAGCTTTCCTTGCAATCCTCGACCGTGGCGTCGTTGGGCATGTTGATGGTTTTGCTGATGGCGCCGGAAATGAACGGCTGGGCGGCCGCCATCATCAGGATGTGGCTATCGACCGACAAATATCGCTTGCCGATTTTGCCGCATGGCGTGGCGCAATCAAACACCGACAGGTGCTCGTCCTTGAGGAACGGCGCGCCTTCCAGCGTCATCGCCCCGCAGACATGGATATTGGCGGCTTCAATGTCCTTTTTGGAAAAACCAAGAAAGGGCAGCAGTTCGAACGAGAAATCGTTCATCTGCTCCTGGGTGACGCCCAGGGATTTGAGGAAATCAACGCCCAGGGTCCACTGGTTGAAGATGAATTTGATATCGAAGGCCGAGGCGGTCGCTGCATTGAGCGCGGCGATCTTGTCGTCGGTAAAGCCCTTGGCACGCAGGGTCGAAGGATTAACCCCCGGCGCCTGGTTCAGATTGCCATGCCCGACGGCATAGGCTTCCATTTCGGCGATCTGGGATTCCGAATAGCCGAGCGATCGCAGGGCTTCCGGCACGGCGCGGTTGATGATCTTGAAATATCCGCCACCGGCGAGCTTTTTGAACTTCACCAGGGCAAAGTCGGGCTCGATGCCGGTGGTGTCGCAATCCATGACCAGACCGATGGTGCCGGTCGGGGCAATCACCGAAACCTGAGCATTGCGATAGCCGTGTTGTTCGCCAAGGGCCAGAGCATTGTCCCAGGCGATCTTGGCGCGTTCGGAGAGCGCAGTGTCGATCAGCGAGGCATGATCGAGCGGCACGGGCAGAATGGACAGGCCTTCATAGCCAGAGGCATTGCCATAGGCGGCGTTGCGATGGTTGCGGATGACGCGCAGCATGTGCTTGGCATTGCGCTTGTAGTCCTTGAACGCGCCCAGCTCCTTGGCCATTTCGGCCGAGGTTGCATAGGAGACGCCGGTCATGATGGCGGTGACGGCAGCGGCAATCGCACGACCGGCCGCTGAATCATAGGAAATGCCCGAGGTCATCAGGAAGCCGCCAATATTGGCGTAACCAATGCCGAGCGTGCGATATTCATAAGAGCGTTCGGCAATGGCCTTGGAGGGGAACTGCGCCATCATCACCGAAATTTCGAGGACAATGGTCCATAGGCGCACCGTGTGCTCATAGGCAGCGACATCAAAACTGCCGTCCTGATTGCGATAAGGCAGCAAATTGATCGACGCCAAATTGCAGGCGGTATCGTCCAGGAACATATATTCCGAGCATGGGTTCGATGCATTGATCGGACCGGCTTCGGGCGAAGTGTGCCACTCATTGATGGTGGTGTGATACTGGATGCCGGGATCAGCCGACGCCCAGGCGGCGTAGCCGACGGTTTCCCACAGATCGCGGGCCTTCAGGGTCTTGGTGACCTTGCCGTCCTTGCGGGCCAACAGGTTCCAGTCTTCGTCATTCTCAACAGCACGCAGGAAATCGTCGGTGACACGCACGGAATTGTTAGAATTCTGGCCGGAAACCGTCAGATAGGCTTCGCTGTCCCAGTCAGTGTCGTAAATCGGGAAATCGAGCTCGGTGTAACCTTGCTTGGCGAACTGGATGACGCGGTAGATGTAGTTTTCAGGCACCAACGCCTTTTTGGCGGCGCGCACTTCGCGTTTCAGGGCTGGGTTTTTCTGCACATCAAAGCAGTTATCGCCGCTGCCTTCACAATTGACGGCGGCCTTCATGATCAGCTTGAGGTGCTTGGAAACCACCTTGGAGCCGGTGACCAGCGCGGCGACCTTTTGCTCCTCCTTGACCTTCCAATTGATGTATTCCTCAATATCGGGGTGATCGATATCAATGACCACCATCTTGGCGGCGCGGCGCGTGGTGCCGCCGGACTTGATGGCGCCAGCGGCGCGATCACCGATCTTGAGAAAGCTCATGAGGCCGGAGGATCGTCCGCCACCCGAGAGCTTTTCCCCACCACCACGCAGTTTCGAGAAATTGGTGCCGGTGCCGGACCCATATTTGAACAGGCGCGCTTCACGGACCCAAAGATCCATGATGCCGTTTTCATTCACCAGATCGTCGTTGACCGACTGAATGAAGCAGGCGTGCGGCTGGGGATGCTCGTAGCTTGATTTTGACTGCACCAGCTTGTGGGTGAAGGGGTCGACATAGAAATGCCCCTGGCCAGGACCGTCGATGCCATAGGCCCAAAACAGGCCGGTATTAAACCATTGCGGCGAGTTTGGAGCGACGCGCTGGGTGGCCAGCATGAATGCCAGCTCGTCAAAAAAGGTCCGCGCGTCCTCTTCGGTGTCGAAATAGCCGCCCTTCCAACCCCAGTAGGTCCAGGTGCCAGCCAGGCGATCAAACACCTGGCGGCTATCCATTTCTGAACCATAGCGCTCTGCTTCGGGCAGTTTGGCGAGCGCTGCTTCGTCAGGAACGGAGCGCCACAGCCATGATGGCACGGTGTTCTCTTCGACCCGTTTCAGGGCTTTGGCCACACCGGCCTTGCGGAAATATTTCTGGGCAATGATATCGGCGGCAACCTGGCTCCAGGTCGTGGGGATGGCGATATCTTCCAGCTTGAAGACAACCGAGCCGTCAGGGTTGCGAATCTCGCTGGTGGCCGAGCGGAATTGCAGGCCGGAATAGGCGCCCTCACTGGCTTTGGTAAAACGGCGTTCGATGCGCATTCTTGTCGTATTCCCCAAATGATGTGGACGCACGCGTCCACCGGCCCATGACAGGCTTCTCGTTCTATATCTCGATTGACGCTCGTGTGCGGCCCCGTCGAGACGGTGCCGCGATTGCCCTGTGCCTACCGTGCTACCCGGTCTAATTGCCGCGTTTGCCGAGAGGACTTCCCCGCCTCGCCGAAGCTGCGTGGTGTGCCGTATTGTTTGTGCCGATTCAAAAACCGCGTCAACGAGAGAAAACTAGTTGTAGTGGTCGTTGATTGGTAGGGAACTACACCTAGTAGGCTTAGTATGTGGATTCTGGGGATAAAGCGCAAGCAACAGCTTGGCAATTCGAGACGTTTCGCGAGCAATTTTTATCATTTATGACACCGTGACGACACCCGGGCGGGCGCGCCTAAGCCAGTGCAAACTCTCGCTGTTCCGGCTTGAACGAAGCCGACGAAACCAAGTTTTAACCCTATGGTCAAATGGTTCGAATCGCGTCGAAAATGTGTCAAGGCGATTAATTTCGGCCGATGGACCTATGGACGCCATATCCTAGCGTTAGGCGCTTGAAGCACTAGGCTTGGTTGGCCCGCCATGATACATCGTGACGGGTTGTAGCGCGTCGGCTGCGGCACTACGGATTGGCTAAAGATGAAACAATTCCTGGCGGAAATTTTTGTGTGGTGGCATGGGCAAACCTGGGGCACCCGGCTTTGGTTATGGCGGTTTGCCAAATTCGTCGGCGCCGATGAGTTCGGCAACAAATACTATCATGACGCCAAATCGGACCGTCGTTTCGTCACCTATAACGGCCCCGCCGATGCCTCAACGATTCCCCCTGGCTGGCATGGCTGGATGCACTTCCGTACCAATGTGGTGCCATCGGAACAGGCATACAGCGCTCATGCCTGGGAGAAGGCGCATTTGCCCAATATGACTGGCACCGCGCAGGCTTACTTTCCTGATGGCAGCTTGCTCAACAAAGGCGAGCGTCCACGTGTTTCGGGCGACTACGAAGCGTGGTCTCCGGAATAAGGCTGTCCGATTCCGCCCATGCACAAGACCAGAGCCCTGTCGCCTGCGCTGGCGCTATTGGTCGCTGTGGTTTTTGCGACTGGCGCCGTGGCGCAGCCGATTGCCAATCGCGTTGCCCACTTTGCCGGCTTGGACAAGATCACCGCCCGGATCACCGAGTTCGACGTCTACATTGACGAGACGGTGTTGTTCGGGGCGCTCGAGATCACGCCGCGGGCCTGCTACAATCGCGGTCCAAACGAAGCGCAGCGTACCTCCTCGTTTATTGAAGTTGACCAACGCAGCCTGCAAGGGTCTAGCCTGCGCATCTTCACCGGGTGGATTTTTGCCGACAGCCCGGCGCTCAATGCCGTCGATCATGCCGTCTATGACGTTTGGTTGATTGAGTGCAAAAACGAGTCGAGCGTGCCGGCGCCTGAAGCGCGCGGCGAAACGCCGGGTCAGCAGTAAACCTTACAAGCAGCCTGAGGCCTGGTGACGTTGACAACTCCCGGTTCTCCAGTTATTTTACACATTGGTTAAATAACTAAAGTGTGAAATATGCAGGACCAGTTGAGTGCAACGTTTGCCGCTTTGGCCGACCCCACGAGGCGGGCAATCTTGGCCAGGCTGGCGCGCGGGGAGGCTTCGGTCAGCGAACTGACTGAGCCGTTTGCCATCACCATGCCGGCGATATCGAGACATTTGAAGGTGCTGGAAGCGGCGGGGCTGGTGACGCGCGGGCGCAATGCCCAATACCGTCCAGTCACGCTGGCGTCAGCGCCCCTCAAGGGGGTGGCCAATTGGGTGGAGGATTATCGCAAGTTCTGGGATCACAGTTTTGACCGGATGGACGCCTATTTGGCGGAAATGCAGAAAGGAAACTCCGATGCGCCCAAACAGTGAAACGGAGGGCGATGAACTGGTACTGGAAATCACCCGGGTCTTCGATGCGCCACCGGACCTGGTGTTCCGGATGTGGCAGGACCCCGAGCACCTGGTACGGTGGCACGGACCGGAGAGCCTTTGGCTTATCAGTTGTACGCAGGATTTCCGCATTGGCGGAAGCTGGCGCCGTTGCATGAGCAGCCGCCCTGGGCATGCGCATTGGATTTCCGGGGTGTTCACAGAGATCGCCGGGCCATCGCGGCTGTGCTTCACCTATATCAACGAATATGATGGCTTCGAAATGCTGGTCGAGATGGATTTTGTGCCGCTTGGAGACAAGACCCAGATGCATTTCCGTCAAGGACTGTTCAAGAATATCGCCGAACGCGATGGCCATGGCCGGGGTTGGAATTCCAGCCTGGGATTGTTGGCGGACTACATCAAACTTGTCGAAATGGGTCGTGGAAAACCTGTGGGGCAACCCCGCATTGATGGTGTGGCTCTCGATATCGCTGCGGCCCGTGCGCGCGCGCAACAGGCCCAGCAACAGCAATAGGGGGAGATCATGCTGCTAAAGGGGAAAACCGCACTGGTTTATGGGGCCAGTGGGGCCGTCGGAGGGGCGGTCGCAAAGGCCTATGCCCGCGAGGGTGCAACCGTCTATCTGGCGGCGCGAGGACGCGACGGGCTGGAGGCAGTCGCTGCAGCAATCCGCGCTGTAGGTGGCACCGCCGTGGTGGCGCCGGTGGATGCACTAAATCAGGCGGCAGTGGAGGCGCATCTGGAAGCGATCGTGGCCGAGGCCGGGCCGATCAAGGCGATGTTCAACGCCATTCCCTGGGGCGATTCACAAGGATTTCTGCTGACCGAGCTTGAAGAAGCGCCGTTGATGGAGCCCATCATCACTGGGCTGCGGACCTGGTTCTATACCGGCACTGCGATGGCACGACATATGAGGCAGCATGGTGGTGGGGCGATTGTCGGGATTACGGCCAATGCGGGCCGGGAAGCATTTAGCCACATGGGCGGGTTTGGCATCGCCTGCGCTGCAGTGGAGCATTATCTGCGACATCTGGGCGTTGAGAACGGGCAGTTTGGCGTTCGGGTCTGTTGGGTGCGTTCGCCGGGATCGCCAGACGCGCCAGGTGTGCGCGAAGCGTGGCAATTGCACGCCGATCAGGCTGGCATTACCTTGCAAGAGCTGGAAATCGAAAACGGTCGGAGCACGCCATTGAGGCGGGTAACAGCGTTGGCGCAGGTTGCCGACGCGGCTGTGCTGCTAACATCGGATCTCGCGGCCGGCATGACCATGACGATGGCAAACGCGACAGGCGGCGCGCAGATTGACTGAAAGCAAAGCGGATCAATGCCACGCAGTGGCCTGGCATAAGCAGGCCGCACATTCACGAGGACAAGATGCTGAGTGATCCAAAAGTCGTGACCAAGGCCGAACAGCCCTATGCCGCCATTATCCTGACGCTGTCGCGGCCCGAGATCGCCGATGTCGCGCCACCGCTGATCGACCAGACTATCCAGTGGATCAAGGCGCATGGCGGGGCGACTGCTGGCGCGCCGTTTTTCAACTATTTTGCGTTCTTGCCCGGCGGCAAGATGCAGATGCAAGTCGGTATGCCAACTGCGAAACTGATGGCAGGCGAGGGCAGGGTGGAAACGGGTAATCTGCCGGGCGGCCGCTACGCGGCGATCATCCATACCGGACCATATCACGAGCTTTACGAAGCCAATATGGCGCTGGATAAGTGGGCGCGCGGGCAAGGTTTTGACTTTGCCGGCAAGGAAGTGGGCGACCGCTTCGAAAATGCGACGCGGCTCGAGATTTATCACAAGGACCCGGGCGAAGACCCGTCGGGGCCCCCGGTGACCGAAGTGGCGTTTCGGCTGGCTGACTAGAGCCGGTCTATCGCCTGCCAGTCGCCGGTTCGCTGGAGTGCCTGGGCCAGTCGTTCTTCATAGGCCTCGCGCGGGATTTCAATGCCGCCGAGTGAGGCAAGGTGATCGGTGACGAACTGGGTATCGAGCAGCGCATAGCCACCGGCATTGAGGCGCGCGATTAGATGCGCCATGGCGATCTTGGAGGCGTCGGTCTTGCGGTGGAACATCGATTCGCCAAAAAAAGCCCCGCCGATGGAGAGGCCATAAAGGCCGCCGACCAGGTCAACACCGTCCCACACCTCGACGGTGTGCGCGATGCCTCGGCGAAACAGTTCGCCATAGACGGCCCGGATTGAAGCGTTTATCCAGGTGCTGCTACGGTCTTTTCCGACGGTGGCGCAGCCGTCGATGACCGCCTCAAAACTGGTGTCGGTACGAACCGAAAATCGGTTCTTTCGTATCGACTTACGCAGGCTGGTTGATAATTTGAATCCGGAAAGCGGAAGTATGCCACGCTGCTCCGGGCTGACCCAGAATAGGGTTGGGGACGAGGCATCTTCGGCCATCGGAAAGATTCCGGCGCAATAGGCGCGCACAATCAGTTCCGGGGTAATCTCGATGTCAAAGGGGTCGGCGCGCTTGGCCATCGATGCCTCAGGATAGGCCCGGCTCGGTCCGAAGGCCCGCTCGTCCTCTGGAGGGCAAGCGGGCGTCCGAATCAGACCTTGTTCTCGGCTAGGTATTTTTCCAGCCAATGGATGTCGTAGTTCCCGGCAATAATATCGGGTTCACG
Organism: Devosia equisanguinis; assembly: GCA_943372435.1. GTDB lineage: Bacteria > Pseudomonadota > Alphaproteobacteria > Rhizobiales > Devosiaceae > Devosia > Devosia equisanguinis_A. The sequence continues at coordinate 253,160 of CALRYQ010000001.1, read as the reverse complement.
GATAAGACGCTGGAACAACGGCAGGGTCGTCTTGATGCCGTCGATGACAAACTCGTCCACGGCACGCCGGAGACGTTGCAGGCATTCGTCGCGGGTGCGGCCGTAAACGATCAGCTTGCCGATGAGTGAATCGTAATAGGGCGGTATTTTATAGCCCTGGTAAACCGCCGAATCGACGCGCACGCCAACGCCACCCGCCGGGTGGTAGAATGTAATCGTGCCCGGCGACGGGGCAAAGGTTTGTGGGTCTTCGGCGTTGATCCGCACTTCGATGGCGTGGCCGAAAAAACTCACCTTGTCTTGCGACATTGACAGTTTTTCGCCTGAGGCGACGCGGATCTGCTCATAGACGATGTCGATGCCGGTGATGCGTTCGGTCACCGGGTGTTCGACCTGCAGACGGGTGTTCATCTCAATGAAATAGAAGTTCCCGTTCTCATACAAAAACTCAATAGTGCCGGCACCGGAGTATTTCAATTTCCGCATGGCTGCAGCGCATATCTCGCCGATTCTGTCCCGCTCCTCCGGCATGATCGTGGGGCCGCCAGCTTCCTCCCACACCTTCTGGTGGCGCCGCTGGAGCGAACAATCGCGCACGCCCAGGTGGACGGCGTTGCCTTGCCCGTCGCCCATGACCTGAACTTCAATATGGCGCGGCGTGCCGAGGTATTTTTCCATGTAGACGGAGTCGTTGCCGAATGCGGCTTTGGCCTCGGCGCGGGCCGTCGACCATGCAACCAACACATCGGCTTCGCTCAGCGCTACCTTCATCCCACGGCCACCGCCCCCTGCAGTGGCTTTGATCAGGACAGGGTAGCCAATTTCCCGGGCGGTTTTGATAGCGTCCTCATCGCTCTCGACAGCGCCAGCTGACCCCGGAACGACCGGAATGCCAAGCTCGACCGCGGTCCGCTTGGCAGTGATCTTGTCGCCCATGATTTCAATATGATGAGCAGACGGGCCGATAAAGGTGACGTTGTGCTCGTTCAGGATCTGGGCAAACCTAGCGTTCTCGGACAGAAATCCGTATCCCGGGTGCACCGCGTCGGCACCGGTGATTTCACAGGCCGCCATGATCGACGGAATATTCAGATAGCTGTCTCTGGCGGCCGGTGGGCCGATACAAACACTCTCGTCGGCCAAACGCACGTGCATGGCATTGGCATCGGCGGTTGAGTGGACGGCAACCGTTTGGATGCCGAGCTCCTTGCACGCACGCAAGATGCGTAGGGCGATCTCGCCGCGATTGGCGATCAGAACCTTCTGAAACAAGCTAAGGCCTCCCTATTCGATGACGACCAACGGCTCGCCGTATTCGACCGGCTGGGAATCCTCGACCAGGATACGGGTCACCGTACCGGACCGATGGGCCGGAATCTGGTTCATGGTCTTCATCGCCTCAATGATCAGCAGTGTCTGACCTTCGCTTACCTTGGCACCAACCTCGATAAAGGTCGGTTTGCCCGGCTCTGGCGACCGGTAGGCCGTGCCAACCATTGGCGAAACCAGCGTACCTGGATTTGAGGCCAGGTCTTCGACCTTGGCCGGTGCCGCCGGAGCCACAGAGCCAGCAGGCGCCATTGGTTGCATGGCCGGAGCGAACTGGGGCTGAGCGTATTGGGGCTGAGCGTAAGTGGCCGTCTCATTGGGATAGGAGCGGGTCACACGGACGCGGAAGTCGTCCTGTTCGATTTCGATTTCCGCGAGATTTTCCTTATTGAGCAGTTCTGCGATTGCCCGGATCAGGTCTTGATCCACTTGAGATGCCTTGGTCATTTTTTGGGTCTCCCGCGCCAACGCGACGATCCTTGTTTTAGAGTTTTTCGGCCAGTGCATGAAGAGCCAGACTATACCCGGATGCACCAAGACCGCAAATGACGCCCGTCGCAACGGCCGAAACATAGGAATGGTGCCGGAATGGCTCGCGCTGGTGAATGTTGGTGAGATGCACTTCAACAGTCGGCAAGCCAACGGCTTTCAGCGCATCATGAATGGCTATCGAGGTGTGGGAATAGGCGGCAGGGTTGATAATGATCGCATCTGCGGTGCCGCGGGCCTGTTGAACCCACGTCACCAACTCGCCTTCGAGATTGGATTGGCGGAAGTCGACGCTCAGGCCCAGCTTGGCAGCCACATCTTTGCAAAGCTGCTCGACATCACCCAACGTTTGAGCGCCGTAGATGCCGGGCTCCCGGGTGCCCAAAAGATTGAGGTTGGGGCCATTAAGGACAAGAACGCGTTTAGCCATGATTATGCCTTGTGGACTGGCCTTGTGGCCCATGCAAGATCGACTATACGAATTGCACTGAAAAGGCAAAACCGGCTTGCGGGCCTGTCACTATAGGCCCACATGCCGGTTCTATGTCGGGGGGATAGACGTCAGGTCAGCCGTCGCACTGGCTTTCGCCGCAGGCACGGACATTGGCGATGCGCTCCCGCAGCGCATCAACGCCGACGGCGCCAGGAATGATTTCATTGCCGATAATGTAGGTTGGCGTGGAGGAAATATTGAGCGCCTTGGCGATGTCATAAGACGTCTGGATTGCGCGTCCGACGGCAGGGCCGGCCAAATCCAACTTCAACGTCATCGGGTCTAGGCCCAGGCTTTGCGCGGCTGCCATGGCACTGGCCATGTCGTTTTGGCCGCGACCCGTGAACATCGCTTCGTGAAACGCCCAGTAGTCAACACCGGCCTTGTTGACCAACACAGCCACCTTGGCCGCGTCCAAGGAACCTTCGGACAGGATGGGGAATTCCTTGAGCACAATTCGTAAATTAGGGTCCTCGGCAATCAATGCCGCTAGGTCTGGCATCGACGAGCGACAGAAACCGCAATTGTAGTCGAACATTTCCACCAAAGTGACGTCGCCCTTGGGATTGCCAAGAACGACCTGATCCTGGTCCTCAAACACTGTGTCGTGAATGGACGCAAGCGCCGTTTTTGCGACTTCAGCTTCGGCGGTTCGGGTTTGCTTTTCCAAGGCTTCTGACATGCGCCGCAGAATCGATGGGTCCGCCATCAGATAGGTTTCGATCATCGGATTGAGCACCGACGGATCAAGGTTGGGCACGACCGGAGCAATTGGCGCGGCTGGTTTGGCGGCAGCAACTTGGGCTCGTTCCTCCAGTACCTCGGCAACGATGGCGCGAACGGCAACGGCGTCGATTTGTGGCAAAGGTCGGTTCAGCAGGGTCGTCCCCAAGCCCCCCGCGAGGATGCCAACGAGGGCGATCAGGGCAATAGTCAGGCGTGGCATGCAAGGCTCCGAATGGAATCGTGGCGTGGCCACAGGTATCAGACTGGAGGAGGTTATCATCTAAGATTGAACAGGAGGTTGCCCTATTCTTCAATTCTGCTTGAGGCAGCACTCGGTTCCGTCTAGTTCGGAGTTGTACGAGGACCAATTTGATGAGCCAAGCCCCGACCGAGCTGATGCCATTTCAGGCGATGGAAATCCTGAAACGGGCCCGGCAAATGGAAGCAGGAGGGCACACCGTGTGCCACCTCGAATTGGGGGAGCCAGGGGCCCCACCCGCACCGCGGGTGATTGAGGCGGTGGCCAAGGCGTTGCCAAAGGCACAGGGCTATACCAATGCCAAAGGCCTGATCGAACTGCGCGAGGGGCTAGCGGCCTATTATCAAGCCCAGCATGGGGTCGCGGTTTCTGCCGATTTGATTGTGGCCACCATGGGGTCCTCAGCCGGTTTCATATTGGCGTTCCATGCCGCCTTTGCCCCCGGCGCGCGCATTGCTATCACAAGGCCGGGCTATCCGGCCTATGTTAATACATTGATCGGATTGGGTTTTGTTCCAGTCGAGATTCCGGTGTCTGCGGGTGATGGGTGGCTGTTAACCGGCGCGGCCATCGAAAGCGCCTATGCGCGAGCCCCCTTTGAAGGCCTGCTGTTTGCTAGTCCCGCCAATCCGACTGGTGCGGCGGTCGATCGGGCCGGGTTGGCCGATATCGTTGCCGTTTGCAAAAAACTTGGGGTGCGGCTGATCTCCGATGAGATCTACCACGGATTGGACTATCGCGGCGCTTCCGTCAGCGCTTTGGAGCTGACCCGCGATGCGATCATTATCAATAGCTTTTCAAAGTATTATTGCATGACGGGTTGGCGCATTGGCTGGATGGTCCTTCCGGAGGAGATGATCCGACGCACCGAGATTTTGCAGCAGAACCTGTTCATTTCGGCACCGACATTGAGCCAGATTGCCGCGACTGTGGCCTTGGGCGAGCGGGAGTATTCCGAACAACAGAAGTCGGCCTATGCGGCCAATCGTCAATTGCTAAGCGAGGGGTTGGTATCTCTGGGCTTTGCCCTCGGGCAAGCCTCGGATGGGGCATTTTATGCCTATGCAGGGATCCACAGTTTCTCAAACGATTCGCTGTCGTTCTGCGATGCCCTGCTGGAGCAGGCCGGGGTGGCGGCTACGCCGGGGGTCGATTTCGACCGGGTGGATGGGCACAATTATGTGCGGTTTTCCTATGCCGGGACAGAAGCGACGATGACCATGGCGTTAGAACGGATGACCAGTTTTTTAAGGTAGAGTTGTCCGACCTGCTTGGTTGGCAAGGAAAAGGGCGACCCGAGGGTCGCCCTTGGTATTTAGCTGAGGCCCAGGCGGCGCTGCCACCAGCCGCCCTTTTTCTTTTTTTCCGGATCATCGCCCGTCTCGGCAACCGGCTGCGCCGTCGACGACACCACGATGCCTTCTGGCGGCAGTTCTTTTTTGACCCGCTTAGGCTTCTCCGCCGCAGGCTCAGCGGCAGGAGGGGCCGCTGGTGGGGGAGCTGCTGCCACGGGGACTGACACTGTCGGTGCAGTATCAACCACTTCAGTTTTGGGCTTGCGAGCCCGAGGCTTGCGCTTGGGTGCCACTTCGGTTGCCGCGGGTTCGGGTGCGACAGTCTCTGCCACCGCGACTACTGCGCCAACGTCTGCATCCGCTGCCTTGCGAGGGCGTCGAGCACGCTTTGGCTTTTCAGCCGCTGGGGCCACCTCGGGCGAAGCGACAGGCGCTGCGACTTCAGAGACAAGTTCCAGCTCGCCAACCGGGCGGGTCAACGCTGGGGCGCGATCATTGCCTTCTTCATCCCGACGATTGCGGCGGCCACCGCGACGACCGCGACGACGACGCTTGCGTGGCTCCTCGGTGCCATCGGCGTTAATGACCGGTGCCTCTTCGCTTTCGTCCTCGTCGCCGTCCTCGTCGTCCGAGGGGCCCGCGGTTTCGGCGGTCACAGATGTTTGGGTGGCAGGCCGCTGCTGGCCCTGTGCTGGGCGCGGGCCTGCGGTTTCATCACCGCGCTCGCCGCCACGGCGGCGGCGGCGGCGGCGGCCTCGACGGGCTGGCTCGCCCTCGGCAGTAGCACCGTCTGCAGTTGGCGCGTCTAGCTCTGCGTTTGGTTCGTCGGCTTCGATGTCCTCTTCAACCAGGTCATCCGCATCATCGTCGATGATAGCGCTATCGACGCGTACATGTTCGACCGCGCGCTTGACCGTGTGCGATATCACCCGGTCTTCGCCTTTTTCGATGGCGAACTGGTTGCCAGTCAGCTTTCCGTCAGCGGTAATGGTGATTGAGAGTTTGTACTTGTCCTCAAGGCCGGTCAGCGTTTCGCGTTTGAAATTCAAAATATAGAGCGCGACTTCCATCGGAATGCGGACATTGATCGACTGGCCGGCGCGGCGCAGTACGTGGTCCTCGACGTGGCGCATAACCATAAGTGCCAGGCTTTCAACCGAGCGGACCAGACCGGTGCCGTCGCAGATCGGGCATTTGTGGGTCGAGCTTTCGACGACGCCAAACCGGATGCGCTGGCGGCTCATTTCCATCAGGCCAAAATGGGAAATTCGACCGACCTGAATACGGGCGCGGTCGTCTTTGAGCGCCTCCTTGAGCCGGCGTTCCACCGCTCGATTGGAGCGGTTTTCAACCATGTCGATAAAATCGATCACAATCAGCCCGGCAAGGTCGCGCAAACGCAACTGGCGAGCCACCTCATCGCTGGCCTCCAGATTGGTCTGGAGCGCTGTATCTTCGATATTGTGCTCCTTGGTGGAGCGACCCGAGTTGACGTCGATCGAAACCAATGCCTCGGTCGGATTGATGACAATGTACCCGCCAGAGGGCAGCGTGACCGTTGGCGAGAACATCGAATCGAGTTGGGTTTCAATATTGTATTTGGAAAACAGCGGCTGATCATCCTTGTAGAGCTGCACGTTTTTGGCGTGGCTCGGCATGATCATGCGCATGAAGTCCTTGGCTTCGCGGTAGGCCTCATCGCCAGCCACGAACACTTCGTCGATTTCCTTGTTGTAGAGGTCGCGAATGGTGCGCTTGATCAGCGAGCCTTCCTCATACACGAGGCATGGCGCCTGTGACTTAAGGGTGAGCGAGCGCACGTTTTCCCACAAACGCATCAAATATTCGAAGTCGCGCTTGACCTCGGCCTTGGTGCGAGAGGCCCCGGCGGTGCGCAGAATAACCCCCATGCCTTGTGGCACTTCCAAGTCCGAGGTGATTTCCTTCAGGCGCTTGCGGTCGGCCGCGTTGGTGATCTTGCGGGAAATGCCGCCGCCCCGAGCGGTATTGGGCATCAGCACTGAATAGCGGCCAGCCAACGACAAATAGGTGGTTAGGGCCGCGCCTTTATTGCCACGTTCTTCCTTGACGACCTGTACCAGCATAACCTGGCGGCGCTTGATGACTTCCTGGATCTTGTAGTGACGCTTGTTCTGCGAGCGACGACGCTCGGGCAGTTCTTCCAATGCGTCGGCGCCACCGATCGATTCGACAGGTTCGGAATTGGCTGGTGCCTGCTCAATGTGGCTGGCTCCTTCCATATCCTGCGGATCAGTGTCGGCGTCGGGCTCGGTCACCCCAGCTGGCAGCGAGATCAACTCATCGGAATCTTCGCCGGTGTTTTCCTCTTCTTCGTCGCGCAGCAGGGCTTCGCGGTCTGCAACCGGGATCTGGTAGTAGTCCGGATGAATTTCCGAAAAGGCCAGAAATCCGTGGCGATTGCCCCCGTATTCGACAAACGCTGCCTGCAGCGAAGGTTCAACCCGCGTAACCTTGGCAAGATAAATATTGCCACGTAACTGGCGACGCTGCGCCGATTCAAAGTCAAATTCCTCTAGCCGGTTACCGGCGGTGACGACAATCCGGGTTTCTTCCGGGTGGATGGCATCCACCAGCATTCTCTTGGTAGCCATAGTATAGTGCTCCGCGCCTTCGCGCGCCGACAAGGGGCCGCCGGCAAGCCGGTGTCCTGTGCGTGGCGCTATGCGAGGCGAATGGGTTGAGTGTGGTGGCACCGGCGACGGGAGTGTCGTGGGCACCGATCATTTTGGTCAGGGCTGCACTATTGGTCATGACAAAGCGGCAATCACAGTTTCGATCGCGTCGCGTGTTGTCAGCCTGTGGGCCATTTGACCTCTTCCTAGTGGGCTGCTGCCGGTCATTTTCCGGTCGCAGCCGTCCGACCTTTGACAGGTCGAAATTCTTGTCTGAGACACAGGACTGCCGCTTCTGAACCGGGAGCTGACAGTGTGTCAGCCTCTTCGCCCCGGTCACTTTTTGTCCCGATGTTGCGACCTGGGGTCGCTCAAACTGGCCTGACAAAAAGCTAATGTCTCAACCATTAGCCTTTAGGGGTGTTGCATCGGCTTGGCAACAGGAAACTCTGGAACCCTGATTTTCCAGCCCTTGACGGTCCGTTGGCGCTTTGCGTCAGACCCGAATATCTGCATAACAACTGTTTCGCCGCAGAATCGCCCGAAAGAATCGTCCAAAATTTGCGGTGATTGCCGCCACGCCGATGGGGAGCCTCCCACTCTTGTTGAAAACGCTAACTCGAACAGTCATTGCCCTGCTGTTGCTATCCGCGGGCTGTTTGGCGCAAGAGGCGGCGATTGTGCTTCCCGCTGTCCAAGAATTGCGGGTTTCAACGACGCAGGAGCGAGCCCGATTGGTGATCGATCTGGGCGCGTCCACTGAATTTGCTTTGGTTTCGCTGAACGATCCAGATCGACTGGCTGTCGATGTGCGCGCCGCAAGCGTTATGGACACTGGACCTGGCAAGCCGGCAGGCGTTGGCATTGTGACGGGCTTTTCGGTTGAGCAGGCCGCACCGGATCGCGTGCGGACGATCCTGATGCTCGCAGGCCCGGCACAAGTGCAACAGGCCTATTTGCTTGATCCGTTTGAGGGCCAGCCGGCTCGGTTGGTCGTTGATATCATCGGTGCAACACCAGAAGAGTTTGCTGCCAACGTTGCGCGTGACTTTGCCCGCTCGAACGCGGTGGCAGAGTCGTCGCCCGAGCCCAATCTCGCCGTTGATTCGTTGCCCGCAGTCATTACCAAACCATTGGTGGTTATTGATCCTGGCCATGGCGGGATCGATAGCGGCGCCGAGACAGCCGCGGGGGTACGGGAAAAGGACATAGTGCTGGCGTTCAGCCTTAAACTACAAGAATTGCTGATGGCCTCCGGGCGTTTCGATGTTGCCTTGACCCGGGAGGGCGACACCTTTCTAAGACTGGAAGAACGCGTCGGTTTGGCGCGCCAAAACAAGGCGGACTTGTTTATCTCCATCCACGCCGACACTTTTCAGCAAACAGAGATCCGTGGGGCCAGCGTCTACACGCGCGACGAGAATGCCACTGACGTGCTCGACAAGATCCTCGCGGAAAACGAAAACAAGACTGATGTTATCGCTGGATTTGCGATGCCGCAGATGGCGCCCGAGGTGGTCGACATTCTCGTCGACCTAATGCGTCGCGAGACGCGGGTTTCGTCGTACACGGCCGCGCAAGCAATCGTCGAGCAGTTGCAGTCAAGGGTAGCGCTCCGCCGCTTCCCAGTTCGGCAAGCCGACTTTTTTGTACTGCAGGCGCCAGATGTGCCCTCAATCCTGCTTGAACTCGGATTTCTGTCCAATGCCAGTGACATGGCGAATCTGTTGGAGAGCGACTGGCAGGACCGAACAGCTGCCGCCGTGGCCCTCGGCATTACGGCGTATTTTGACGGTTTGGCGACAAGTCAGTAGGTTTGCGCCTTTGTCGCGCCTGCCTTCAAGACGCGTTCGGGTCGCGCCTGACCCAGCCAATGGTCCACTTTTGGGCGACGCTCTGATATTGATTCTGCAGAAAATTGTTTGAGCGAAGTGATTTGGTCGACTGCGTTGACCGGAGTTTGGGCGGGCCGCGCGTCGGCTAGGTCCTGGAGATTAAGACTGAATGCTGCGCTTGCTTGGCTGGATTTTCGGCTTTGGGATGTTTCTGGCTTTGGCCGGAGTTGGCGTTGCGGCGGTCTATTTGGCCACTGTGGCATCGCAGTTGCCGGACTACACTGTGCTAAAGGATTATCAGCCGCCGGTGACGACGCGCGTTCATGCCGCTGATGGTACGTTGCTCGCTGAATATGCCCGCGAGCGTCGTCTGTTCCAGCCGGTTGAAACCATTCCGCCGGTACTGATTCACGCCTTCCTGTCGGCTGAAGACAAGGACTTCTACAGTCATGGCGGCATCGCCATTGATGGTGTGGTGCGGGCGTTGCGTGACAATGTCTTGTCCCGCATTGATGGCGGTTCGGGTCCGCTGGCTGGCGCGTCCACGATCACCCAGCAAGTCGCCAAGAACTTCTTGTTGACCAGCGAACAGACGTGGGACCGCAAGATCCAGGAAGCGATCCTGGCTATTCGAATTGAGTCGACTTTTTCCAAGGACAAGATCCTCGAACTTTACCTCAATGAGATATTCCTGGGCTTGAACTCCTATGGTGTCGCTGCCGCGGCTTTGAACTATTTCGACAAGGCCCTGTTTCAACTCGACCTGGCAGAAGCTGCCTATATTGCAGCGCTGCCCAAGGGGCCGAACAACTACCACCCGTTTCGGCGCCCCCAGCAGGCCATCGAACGCCGTAACTGGGTTATCGATCGTATGGTAGAGAACGGTTATGCCACGCAAGCTGAGGCAAACTTGGCCAAGGCCGAGCCCCTCAACGTTGTGCCGCGCGTGTCCGGTAGCCAAGTCTATTCTGCGGAGTATTTTACCGAGGAAGTGCGTCGTGAATTGGCTCGGCTCTATGGGGAAGACCAGCTTTACGGCGGGGGTCTGTCCGTGCGGACGACCCTTGATCCGCAATTGCAGGGCTACGCCCGCCGAGCGCTGATGAATGGGTTGATTTCCTACGACCAGAGCAAGGGATTTCGTGAGCCCGTTGCCAGCATCGCGCTCAGTGAGGATTGGGGTCTGGACATTGCCAAAATCAAACCATTGAGCGATGTGCCGGAATGGACGCTGGCGGTGGTGCTGGAGCTGTCCAGCAACGAGGCTCGCATTGGATTGCGACCGGGCGAGGATGTCGATGGTGGCATTTTGGCTGACCGAACCACCGGCTCGCTGGCTGGTCCAGACATAAAATGGGTGTCAAAAAAGCTGAGTGATGTCCTCAAGGTCGGGGACGTTGTTTATGTGTCGCCGATCGAGGGCCGCGTCGGCAGTTATACGCTGCAGCAAGTGCCCGAAGTTGAAGGCGCATTGGTCGCTATGGACCCCCGCACGGGTCGGGTATTGGCGATGGTTGGCGGGTTTTCCTATTCTGAATCTGAGTTCAATCGCGCCACCCAGGCGTTTCGGCAACCAGGCTCGTCCTTCAAACCAATTGTTTATGCGGCGGCACTCGACAATGGGTATACGCCCGCCTCCGTGGTTCTGGATGCCCCGGTCGAAATCCGGCAGGAAGATGGAACGATTTGGAAACCGGAGAACTACGCCCAGGAGTTTTATGGGCCACAGACCTTGCGGCGCGGCATTGAACGAAGTCGCAATGTGATGACTGTGCGACTGGCACGCGATATCGGTATGCCATTGGTGGCGGAATATGCGCGGTTGTTTGGTGTCGTAGACAAGTTGCAACCCGTGTTGGCGATGGCGCTGGGGTCAGGCGAAACCACTGATATGCGGATGACGGCGGCCTATGCGACAATTGCCAATGGCGGGCGAAAAATCGTGCCCACATTGATTGACCGCATTCAGGATCGGTACGGCAAAACCGTCTACCGGCACGACGCGAGGGTCTGCGAAAGCTGCAATGTCACCGCCTGGACCGGCCAGGGCGAACCACAGATCCTGGACAATCGCGAACGAGTGATCGATCCGATGACCGCCTACCAGATCACCTCAATGATGGAAGGGGTGGTGCAGCGTGGCACCGGCACGGCGGCCAAAGTGCTGAATCGACCGGTGGCGGGCAAAACTGGGACAACCAATGACTACAAGGATGCTTGGTTTGTTGGTTTCACCCCGGAACTGGCCGTCGGTATCTATGTTGGGTACGATCAACCCCGCTCGATGGGTCGGTCGGTGACGGGTGGGACATTTGCGGTCCCGATCTTTGTTGAGTTCATGCAAGCCGCGCTGAAGGGCAAACCGCCAACGCCGTTCAACGTGCCGCCGGGCATGGACGAAAAATGGATCAGCCCGACCTCGGGTGTTCAGGCCTATCCGGGCGAAGCGGCAATTTTGGAGGCATTCAGGCCGGGCACCGGGCCCAATCTGCCGACCTCGGTGATCGGGTTGGAAGGGACGACCTATGTCTCGCCCGAACAGCAGCAATTGCTGAACCAGACGCCGGGGCAGGGTCAGTTCCTTGACCCCAATTTTGGTCGAGGCGGATTGTTTTAGTGGTTGATTTTATTACCTTTCCCGACCCACGGTTGCGCGAAAAAGCCGAGCCTGCGGTGGTCGACGACGCCCTCATTGCGATTGGCCACCAGCTATTGGCGGCCCAACAGAGCGCAAGGTCCTACGGTCTGGCTGCGAGCCATATCGGGATGAATGCGCCGATTATCGTGCTCAATCTGGGCGTTGAGGGCGATCGCCAGGACATGGTATATTTCAATCCTGAAGTGTTGGCAGTGGCTGATACGACAGAAATGGGCGTCGAAGCGTCGGTGTCGCTGCCTGGCGTTGAGGTGCAAATCCGGCGACCGATTTGGGTTGAAATCGGTTTTGACGATGCCCAAGGCAAGCGCCAAATCTGCAAGCATGCTGGATTTCTTGCGCGCTGCGCCTTGCACGAAATCGACCAGATGAACGGCATGTTCTTTTTGAACCATTTGTCCAAGTTGAAACTGGAGATGGCGATCAAAAAATACCACAAGCTCAATCGCGCTGGTTTGGCTTCAACGGCGGGTTGATCGGACCGGCCCGCTCGGCTACATGGGCGCTGGCGAATTGAAGGAATAGTTTCATGCGTGCCGAAGTCGAAAAAGCCGTCGCCGGAATCGAGCAGGTGTTGACCCTGCTGAGGAGGCATCTTTGACTGGGATACTGCCCAGATCCGTCTCGACGCGCTGAACGCGCAGACTGAATCGCCTGATTTTTGGAACGACCCGGAAAAGGCTCGCGCGGCTATGCGCGAACGTGACGAACTTGACGTCGCTGTTAAATCGGTGCGCGAGTTGGAAAGCGGCATCGCCGACAATGTCGAGTTGATCGAGTTGGGCGAAGTCGAGGGCGATGCAGAGATCATTGCGGACGCAGAAAACGCACTGTTTGAATTGCGGGTGATGGCACGACGGCGGCAGATTGAAACCCTGCTGTCGGGTGAAGTTGATGCCAATGATTGCTTTTTGGAGATTCATTCCGGCGCTGGCGGCACAGAGAGCCAGGATTGGGCCAACATCCTGCTGCGGATGTATTCGCGTTGGGCCGAACGGCGCAAAATGAAGGTCGAAACTATCGAAATTCACGATGGCGAAGAGGCCGGCATCAAATCGGCCACGCTCAAGATCAGCGGTCACAATGCCTATGGCTGGCTCAAGACCGAGAGTGGCGTACATCGTTTGGTCCGCATCAGTCCGTTTGACTCGGCTGCACGGCGCCACACCAGCTTTTCCAGCGTTTGGGTGTTTCCGGTGGTCGATGACTCGATCAACATCGAGATCCTGGACGCCGACCTCAAGGTCGACACTTACCGCGCTTCGGGCGCTGGTGGGCAGCACGTCAACACCACCGATTCAGCGATCCGCATCACCCACGTGCCAACCGGCATTGTGGTGGCCTGCCAGGCCGAGCGCAGCCAGCATAAGAACCGGGCCACGGCCATGGGGATGCTGAAGGCACGCATGTACGAGGCGGAGTTGCAGAAGCGCGAAGAGGCGGCCAACGCGCAGGCGGCCAGCAAGACCGATATCGGTTGGGGCCACCAAATCCGCTCCTATGTGCTACAACCCTATCAGATGGTCAAAGACTTGCGGACCAATGTTGAAAGCGGTCAACCGGCGCTGGTGCTCGATGGCGATCTTGATCCGTTCATGGAGGCGGCTTTAGCCCAGCGGGTTGGGGTGGCGACGGACATAACCAGCGACTGACCGCCGCCGGGTCGCTTAAGGACTTTTGATGCTCGTTGAAGCCACGGACAACCATTTCAGGGCCTTGGTGGCCGGTGTACCACCGACCGGGTTGGATTTGCCCTTCGGCGGGCTTGAGCCGACTGCTGTATTGAAAATGCTGCGTGAGCTGGCAATCGAGGTTCGCTCTGAGATTGATCCGGCCGCCTGGATGATCGTTGTTGGCGGGGTGATTGTCGGAATGTGTTCCATCACCAAGGCGTTTCCGCGCGAAGGCGTGGTCGAGATCGGTTACGGCATTGCTGCCGCCCATCGACAAAAGGGGCTGGCGACTGCTGCCATTGGCGAAGTGCTGGCATGGGCGCGAACCATTCCGGCAATTTCTGCGGTGGCTGCTGATACCTCGATCGACAATGTGGCCTCGCAGCGCGTGCTGGAAAAGAACGGCTTTCGCCGATTTGGCGACCGGATCGACGTTGAGGACGGGCCGCTGGTCTGCTGGCAGGCGATGACCGGGTAAATTGGCAGGGACAAGACCGCAGGTTGCCTGATGACCTCCCTAGGCGTAGCGTTCTCGGCACACACCCCAAATGGGGTGGCCTGTTCATCAGGGGTTCGGCAATGTCTCGTATCGCAATACTGGCCCTGGTTTTGTGGGTTGGCACACTTGGAGCCGCTGGCTATTTGTTCTTGAACGGCTATACCGCCAAGGGCAGTGACGGGCGGGAAATTGTGTTGTTGACGCCGGCGGAAAGGGACCAGGTTTTGGCGGAGATGCGAGGCCTGCTGGAGGCTGTTGCCGACATCACGGGCGCGCTCGGTCGCAACGACACACAAGCAGTGGTCGAACTCACCAAACCGGTTGGCATGGCAGCCATGGCGGTGGAATCACCGGCGCTGATCGCCAAACTGCCGCTGGACTTCAAGGCGGCTGGGCTGCAGGTGCATCAAGGATTTGACGCTCTCGGTGCCGCCGCTGGCGGTGGAGCCACCGCCGCTGCGTTGACCGCGATGCTGTCGGAACAGCTGATGGTTTGCACGGGTTGCCACGCTAGCTACCAATTCAGCAAATAGCGGATATGGTCAGTTGACCTTGTGTCAGCAGCAACCGGGCATGGTCGTTACGGAGGGTGCAGTCGCCGCTAGCCGAGCATTTTAAGCAGACGCCTGCCGGCACTCAAATAGGTCTGGGGGTCAAGTGGGGTATCATTGCGCCGCACCTCAAAATGCAGGTGTGGCCCAGTTGAGCGGCCGGTGGAACCGACCTTGGCGATGGGCGTGCCGGTGTTTACCTTTTGACCCTGTTTGCAAAGGAATGCTGAAAGATGGCCATATCTGGTCATCAAGCCCCCCGAATGCGTGACCTCAACCACATTGCCATAGCCAGATTTTTGGCCGACAAAGGTGACCACACCACCGCCCGCGCTGAGCACGGTCGAACCGACGGCCGCAGAGAAGTCCACCCCCGCGTGAAAGGCTAGGCCACCGGTAAACGGGTCAACGCGGTTGCCAAAGTTTGAGCTCTTGCGATAGGTGCCACCAATCGGCAGATGTACCGGCGCAATATCAATGGCGCCCCTGGCAACTTTGTAGCGAATGAGAGCGGCCATGACTGAATTGGCGTCTTCGATCATCGAGGTGTCGGCAGTCGCGCCGTCAATAGCAGGCAGCAGCGGTCCACCGACAGCATCCTCGGGTAAACTCAGCTTGATGCCGATGGCAGAGAGTTCAGCCACGATATTTGCAGTTTTTTCGGTCGCCGACGCCGAGATTGCGGTCAAGGCGTAGCGGGTTTCTTCCATCATGTCGGAAACTGCTAGGGCCGTTGCGTCGATTTCGGCATTGCCGGTGATGATGGGATCAATGCCCGCGCTGGTATCCAATGGAACAGGTGAGGCGGCTTGCGGCTCAACGGCGTCAATGCCCAATTCCTGGGCCTTGCCCACCAACACCTTGACCAATTGATGCTGCTCAATCAGCAATTCCTGCTGCTGAGACAGCTCTTGCAGTTGCAGATTGAGATTGCCGGTCTGCGCGTAATTGCGGGAATGAAGGCGGTCGACTTCGACACGCAATTGATCGATGCGGTTCTCATAGGCGGCCACAACCTGGTCGTTCTGCCCGCTGAGCAACGCCGCGATGTCCGGCGCGAGCAGGAATGCGGTCGCCGTTAGCCCGTTGCCAGCCAAAAGGATAGCGAACATGCCGTAAAAAAGCGCTGGATGAATACCCAAATGGTGCGCCTTGGGTTGGGCTTTACGCGCCCCTGACGATACAAAACCACCATGTTTTCGCACGCAGAGGCACTCCGTCACACCACATCTATGGTGAGCGCAGTGTAAGCGCGGATGGTTAACAACGCTGTAAAGGCTGGTGTTTGGCTAAGCCTTGGCCCAGTTTTCAGTCATTTGGGTCAAGGCGTTCAACGTGCGCTCGGCATGGTTTCTGATCCGGGTCGCGTAGAGGATTTTGGCGATGTGTCCATCGGGCGCGATAATAAAAGTCGTGCGCACGATGCCAAGATATTCCCGGCCATAGCGCTTTTTGAGGCGCCAGATGTTGTAAGGGCCGATGGCGACATGATCGGGATCGGCCAGCAACAGCACGTCGAGTTTGAATTTGTCCCGGAACGCGCAGTGGCTGGCGACTGTATCGGGAGAGATGCCAACGAGCGTTGCACCGAGCTTGGCAAAATCGGGGGCCAGTGCCGAGAATTCTAGATTTTCGAGCGTGCAGCCTTCGGTGTCATCCTCGGGATAAAAGAATAGCACAACCGGTCGACCGCGGTGCTCAGAAAGGCCGAATTTGGTGCCACGATCGGTTTGCAGGGAGAAATCTGGCGCTAACTGGCCCTCGGCTGGGATTTGCATTGTGGGGTCCTATGGAGGGCGCTGCGTTTTGTGGGTGTCGGTGCCATATTGCAGCCGGTATCATTGCGCAATAGAGCCTCGGTTTCGTCCGATTCTGCGAGGTCTAGACTGGTGGCCATATTGCCATGTCGGCCTGGCGATGTCGGGCCTAAACGATGTTGGCGGAGGGTAGTCCAATAGAAATCGAGCCGCGATTTGGATGCAAGTGACCGATAAAGAGACGCCGCCCGTCCCAGATTTGGCGGCTTTGTCGAAGCAGTCGCGTCCGCGACTGCGGCTGGCTGCCAAAATTGGGCTATGGTTGCTTGGTGTCCCTGCCGTCTTGCTGGTGGTGCTGTACCTCGTGCTGTTGATCACCCCGGTGAAACTGCCATTCGGCGGGGAAGCCGCCCGCTCGCTGGCGATTTCGACCATGCCACCAACCAGCGACTTGCAATTGGGCAGTATGGCGATCGCGCTGGAAGGCGGGATATGGCCGGTCATCCAGTTCAGTCCTGTGGTGATGACCGATACCAAGTCGGGTGCCCGGGTGGCGATGGAGGCTCTCGAGGTCGGCTTTTCGCCCATCCGCGCGCTATTTGGGCAGCCTGGGGCGACGATCACCATTGTTGGGCCACATATCCAATTGGTGCAGGATTTGTATGGGCCGCGGCTGACGAGTTTCGAGATCGTCAACGACCCCACCAGCGGGGCAACAACCGTGCGCGTGATGGAAGGCGCCGATGCCTTTCCCTCGGTGGGTATTTCTCCCACCGGGTTGGCCATCAGCGGCAATGAGCCTGCACCTTTGGGGACCAAGTTTCGATCCGACAACGACTGGCTGATCTATAATCTTGAAGCGAGCGAGCAAGCGATTGCGGGCCTCGTCGAGCAAGCGGCGGCCGGACGATTTTCTAAATTGGTGGTGCGCGACGGCATCATCGACATGAATGACTCGGTCTATGGACTGCTCAGGCGGTTCGAGAATATCTCGCTGTCGATGGGACCGAGCCCCGACCGACAGAGCACAGAGGGCATTTTTGAGGCAACTCTTGGCGGCCGCACCATGGTCGGCTCGGTGGCGCGAACGCTTGACCATGATGGCGGCTCCCGGCTCGCCGTGGACATCAGCAATATCGACTTCGCCTCGTTTATGCCCTTCATCGACGATCCTGACAGCCTGATCGCAATTCGTGGTGCGGGTGCCCTGTCAATTGCTGTCGACTTTGCGCCCGGCACTGGCAAGCTTTTGGATGGAAACTTCAAGGTCGACATGACCGGGCTCGATTTACGGATCAAGCAGGACTTCTTCCCGATCGCCAGCTCAATCATGGATATTGCCTGGTCGCCTGCCCAAGGGCAGTTCGAGCTTGCCGACGCAGCACTGCAAATTGGACAAAGCTCTGCCAAGATTCGGGGCAAGTTCGGGATGGGGCTAGACCCAAGCTACGGGCCAACGATCGGGATCACCTTGAGCGCCAATGACGTGGTGATCGCGCCCAACGACATGGATCTGCCGGTGCGACCATTCACCTCCATGGAGTTTTCCGGTTGGTCCGCCCCGCTCTACGGGGCGCTTGGGATCGACCGCATGTTGGCAATCAAGGGCGATACCAGGATCGAAACCACCGGGCGGGTCGATATGTTGAAGGCAGGGCTTGGTTTTGCCCTGACCATTGCTGGTGAAGACATAACTGCCGATGATCTCAAGCGCCTATGGCCCTCGCTGACCGGTGGGGAAAGCCGGGCCTGGTTTGTCAGTAGTGTGACCCAGGGAAGCGTCAAAAAGGCGACGATGAAGTTCAATTTTCCCGTCGGCAGCGTCGCAATCGGCGCCGAAAACAAGCCGATACCCAAGGGAAGCATGTTGATCGACATGGTTGGGGTCGGGGTCGCCATCAAGCCGACAGCGGCGATGGCGCCAATCCATGTTCAGGGTGAGACGCGTCTGCTGGTGCGCGATAGCGACGTCACGATTTCGGCCGATGGCGGCGTCTTGCAGACGGCGAAGGGGCCGATCACCGTTCGCAGCCCGGCATTGGTGATGGACAATTCCAACCCGGCGGATCGTATTGTTGAGATATCCGGGGACATTGTGGGGGGAATTCCGGCGCTGGTGGCGTTGGCGAAGGACCAGCAACCCGAGGTGTTGGCGAACGCGCAACTGCCTGTCGACGTCAATGCGCTGGCCGGATCCATCGATGTGGGATTGGTGGCCACGGTCAAGCTTGCCGACGAGGCCGCTGGAACACCGATGACATACGACTACGTATTGAACGGTTCGGTCAAAGATTTTGCCAGCGGCGAAGCGATCCAGGGCCGGACCATCGGCAATGGCCAGTTGAATTTCAGTGCATCCCAGCTCGGCTATCAAATGAGCGGTTCGGCCGATATCGATGGGATGAGCGCCGAGATCTCGATTGACGGGATCGCGGGTGGCGAAGCGGCGTTCAAGCTGGCTTCAACCATTGACGCCAAGGATTTGGCGGCCATGGGCTTTGATGCGTCTGAATTTTTTAGCGGCAAAGTGCGGTTTATCGCGCAGCCGATGGCCGATGGGTCGATCCAAATGGCGGTCGATCTCACAGACGCTGCGCTGACGATCAAAGACCTGGCGGTCAGCAAATCCTCGGGCGTGGCGGGCGTGTTGCGCGCAAACGTCAGGCAAAGTGGCGATGTCACCGAGTTGAGCCAGGTCGACCTCCGGTTTGGCAGTGTGCACCTCGCTGGCGATTTGAAGTATGACGCAAAAAAAGGCTTGCAATCGGCTGATTTCAATCAGTTTGCGTTGAGTGACGGTGATGATGCCCGCCTGTCATTGGCGCCGATCAGCGGCGGCTACGCGCTGACCTTGCGCGGCGAGCAGCTGGATTTGCGGCCGCTATTGCGGCGTTTTTTCAGCCTGGGTGAAGGCTCCGGTGGCGTCCGGGCGACCCAGTTCGAGCAAGCTATCGCGCTCGATATTCGTTTGGACCGCGTTCTGGGCTCTTACGCCACCACCGCCTTCAATCTGACCGCAGACATGCTGGTGCAAGGCAGTGACCTGCGGCGGGCGACTTTGAGCGCGCAACTGGGCGACAACAAGGGCATTTCCATTACCAGCAATCCGACCCCGCAAGGGCGCACGATGCTGGTTGCCTTCAGCGATGCCGGAACCGTCTTGCGGTTGCTGGGGATTTATTCGCAACTGGCTGGCGGCGAGGGCAGCCTGGTGCTGAACACGGTTGTCGATCAGAAAATGGAAATTGGCGAATTGCAGATCCGCGATTTTGCCATTGTTGATGAGGCCAATGTCGCTCAGATTGTCGGCAATCACGCCGATTCACGCACGGCAATTGCCAGGCAGAACCGACTGGATTTTGACCGCGGCGAAGTCAAATTCGTGCGCCGGTCGGATCGGGTGGAGGTGTCCGAGGCGATCCTGACGGGCAAGACCGTCGGTGGCACGGCGCGCGGGTTTATTTATACCGATCAGCATCAATATGATTTGACCGGAACCTATGTGCCGCTGTTTGGCTTGAACAGCGTGTTTCAGAAAATTCCGCTGTTTGGGCCCTTGCTTGGTGGGCGTGATGGCGAGGGCCTGGTTGGGGTCACCTTCCAGGTCAAAGGGCCGTTGGACCAGCCGCAGTTTCGCATCAACCCGCTGTCATTGCTGGTGCCGGGCGCATTCCGCGAATTGTTCGAGTTCCGGGCCAAAGAGCAGCCGCGCGTGGAGTGATCCCGTCCGTCGACAAACTAGATTGGCTTGAGCAAAGCGTGCTTCTTCTTGCCAACCGATAGCTTGAGCACGCCCTCGGGCAGCAACGCGGCATTGTTCAGGCTGAGGCGCTCGTCAGCGACCAGCGCGTCGTTCAGCCGGACGGCGCCCGCTTCAATCAAGCGGCGAGCCTCCCCCTTGGATGGGGCAAGGCCGGCCAAAACCAGGGCTGCCTGAATGGCGATCCCGTCCTGGAGTTCGGCCCTGGCCAATGTTGCGGTTGGCAATGACAGATCGAGCGCACCGGTTTCAAACGTCGCCCGTGCGGTCGCCATGGCGTCGTCGGCGGCCTGGCGGCCGTGGACGATCGCCGTCGCCTCGGTGGCAAGGATCTTCTTGGCTTCGTTGAGTTCAGCGCCGCCAAGGGCCGACAGCTTGGCAATTTCGCTGAGGGGCAGGCGGGTGAACACCTTGAGAAACCGTTCGACGTCGGCGTCTTCGGTGTTGCGGAAATATTGCCAGAAATCATAGGGGGAAAACAGCTCGTCATTGAGCCAGACGGCGCCAGAGGCCGACTTTCCCATTTTTTCGCCAGACGATTTGGTCAAAAGCGGTGTGGTCAGCGCATAGAGCTGGTTGCCGCCCATGCGATGGCTCAAATCGACGCCGTTGATGATGTTGCCCCACTGATCCGAGCCACCCATCTGCAAACAGCAACCATAGCGCCGGTCGAGCTCGACGAAGTCGTAGCCCTGCATGATCATGTAGTTAAATTCGAGGAAGGACAGGGACTGGTCGCGGTCGAGGCGCAGTTTGACGCTGTCAAAACTCAACATCCGATTGACCGAGAAATGGCGGCCAACGTCGCGTAAAAACTCGACATAGTTCAGCTTGAGCAACCAGTCGGCATTGTTGACCATCTGCGCATCAGTTGGGCCATCGCCAAATTTCAGGATTTTCCCAAAGATGCGCTTTATGCCCTCGATATTGGTGTTGATCTGCTCAACACTCAGCAGTTTGCGCTGGTCGTCGCGGAATGAGGGATCTCCAACCATTGAGGTGCCGCCACCCATCAACGCGATGGGGCGGTGGCCGGTTTGCTGGAGCCAATACAGCATGGTGGCCGAAATCAAATTGCCGATATGCAGGCTGGTCGCTGTCGCGTCATAACCGACATAGCCGGTGATGGTGCCCTTCAACGCCTTCTCGTCCAAGCCTTGCGGATCGGAAATCTGGTGGATCAGTCCGCGCTCGGACAGGGTGCGCAGGAAATCAGACTTGAATTCGGACATATTGGTCTCGCGGCTCGTTCGGGCACACCCCGACGGGTTGGTGTGGCCACCCACACCAAAGCGAGGGTGACCGCAGTTCTGGAAGCAGGGTTAGCGGCCCTTGCCTTCGGCGATTTCCTGGCGCCGGCGGTCAAGATAGTCGGCGCTGCGTTCGGTCAGTTCGTCAATTTTGCCTTCGAAGAAATGGTTGGCGCCTTCGACGATCTGCTGCTCGATATTGATACCCTTCTGGGTCTTGAGCTTATCGACCAGTTTCTGCACGGAAACGGGTGGGGCAACACGATCCTTGTCGCCATGGATGATCAGGCCGGAGGACGGGCAGGGCGCCAGGAACGAGAAATCATAGAGATTTTCTGGTGGAGCCACGGAAATGAAGCCTTCAACCTCGGGGCGGCGCATCAGCAATTGCATGCCAATCCAGGCGCCAAAGGAGAAGCCGGCGATCCAGCACCCACGGCTTTCCCGGTTGATGACCTGCAGCCAGTCCAGCGCTGCCGCAGCGTCTGACAATTCGCCAACACCATGATCGAACAGGCCTTGCGAACGGCCGACGCCGCGCGAATTAAAGCGCAGCACGGCAAAACCGCGTTGGGCAAACATGTAGAACAGATTGTAGACAATCTGGTTGTTCATGGTGCCGCCAAATTCGGGATGCGGGTGTAGCACAATCGCTATGGGGGCGTTGGGCTCTTTACCGGGCTGGTAGCGGCCTTCTAGACGCCCCTCGGGGCCGTTGAAAATGACTTCTGGCATGTGCTTCTTCCG
This sequence comes from Devosia equisanguinis, assembly GCA_943372435.1. Lineage (GTDB taxonomy): Bacteria > Pseudomonadota > Alphaproteobacteria > Rhizobiales > Devosiaceae > Devosia > Devosia equisanguinis_A. Next base: position 231,187 of record CALRYQ010000001.1, on the reverse strand, counting down.
CGGCCGATTTGGCGCTGTTCGTGTGGTCTTCGCGACCCTGATCTGCGGCGAAGCGGCTTGACTAAGCCCGCTCCGCTCCCTAAAACAGGGGTCGAAAAATCAGTTTAGAATTGTTCGAAACTCGGTTTTCAGGCCGCGATGCGGCTGATAAGTGCGCCCCTTGTAATGAAAATGGGCGCCCGATTTCAAGAAGTGTTTCGCCCTATGCCCGCAATGGTGGCGCTTGGGTGCAATTTTGAGGGGCGTGACAACGCCTTGGATGTTTGAAAATGGCCCGACCGGCGATCTATCTTGATCATAATGCTGCGTCACCGCTTCTTCCCGAAGCGCGTGCGGTGCTTTTCAACGCCCTCAACCTGACCGGCAATCCAAGTTCAGTTCACAGCCACGGTCGGCTGCTGGCCAATGCCTTGGAAACAGGCCGCGATCAGGTCGCCAAGCTGACCGGGGCTGAACGAGGGCAGGTGGTGTTCACCAGTTCGGCCAGCGAAGCCATTGCCCAGGCAGTGGTCGCCGGCAGCAAGGCCTTTGCCGTTCATCGCATCATTCTTTCGGCTGGCGAGCACTCTGCCGTGGCCAAGTCGGCCGAGGCAACCGGTCTGCCAGTGGCGACGCTGGGTCTCAATGGCGCCGGGGTCATCGATCTGGAGCAATTGTCGCAGCACATTGCGGCGGCGAACACGGCCAACGAGACGCTGCTGGTGGCGGTACATTCGGTCAATAACGAAACGGGCGTGGTGCAACCCCTTGCAGCGATTTCCGCGCTGGTCGGGCCAACACGGCATTATTTGTTTGTTGATGCGGTGCAGTCGCTTGGCAAACTGCCGCTCGATTTTGCCGCTTCAGCGGCCGACATGATGGCGATCAGCGGGCACAAAATTGGCGCAACGGCGGGCATTGGGGCTTTACTGGTCAAGAGCCATGCCGATGTGGTGCGGCTTATTCCGGGCGGCGGACAAGAGCTTGGCCGACGCGGCGGCACCCAGGCGGCAGCCTTGATTGCGGCCTTTGGCGCAGCAGCGGCGGCATTTGAAGAGCGCTATCAGCGGGCAAACGTAGACGCTTTGGTGGAGCAGCTGGAAACCGGGCTGCGGACCATGGCGCCGGATGTGACAATTTTTGGGCTGGGCAGCACACGGGTCGGCAATGTGGTCAATTTCGCGGTGCCGGGGCTGACCAATGCTGTCGCCATGATGGGGTTGGACCTGCAAGGGATATCGGTGTCCTCGGGCTCCGCCTGCTCCTCCGGCAAGGTCGGGCGTAGCCATGTGCTGGCCGCAATGGGCGTGGCCCCCGATCTAGCTGACTGCGCCTTGCGTATTAGTTTGGGCTGGAACTCAACCGCAGGCGATGTCGCGGCGTTTTTGGTCGGTTTCGAGCAGGTGTGGCTGCGCCAACGCAGTCGCCAGACTGAACCGGCGTAGACATTGGTGACGACGAATAGAAACCTAAGGCGCCCTTGAAACGCCGGTGGTCATAGGAGAAGTGAATGACCGACTACGATATCCCGACGCTGAAGGAAAACATCGACCGGGACACTGTGGATCAGGTGCTAGCGCTTGATGTCGACAAGTACAAATACGGGTTTTCATCCGATATCGAATCCGACATGGCCCCAAAGGGGCTGAGCGAAAACATTGTCCGCTTCATTTCGGCCAAGAAAAACGAACCAGAATGGATGCTGGACTGGCGGCTGGAAGCGTATCAGCGCTGGTTGACCATGGATGAGCCGGCCTGGGCCAAGGTGCATTACCCGCAGCTTGATTTTCAGGACATGTATTTTTATGCCGCGCCCAAGTCGACGCCAGCGCCGACGAGCCTCGACGAAGTCGATCCGGAATTGCTGGCGATGTATGACAAGCTTGGCATTCCGTTGCGGGAGCGCGAAATCCTGGCGGGGGTCGAGCGCCCAAAAATTGCCGTTGATGCGGTGATGGATTCGGTATCGGTGGTGACCACATTCCGCGAGGAACTGGCCAAGGTCGGGATCATCTTCTGCTCGATCTCCGAGGCGATCCGCGAACACTCCGAACTGGTGCAGAAATATTTGGCCTCCGTGGTGCCGGTGAGCGACAATTATTACGCGACGCTCAATAGCGCCGTGTTTACCGACGGCTCGTTTGTTTACATCCCCAAGGGCGTGCGCTGCCCGATGGAGCTGTCGACCTATTTCCGCATCAACGAGAAAAAGACCGGGCAGTTCGAACGCACGCTGATCATCGCCGAAGCCGACAGCTATGTGAGCTATCTCGAAGGCTGCACAGCGCCGATGCGCGACGAAAGCCAGCTGCACGCGGCGGTGGTTGAACTTGTGGCGCTGGACAATGCCGAGATCAAGTACTCGACCGTTCAGAACTGGTATCCCGGCGATAAGAACGGCAAGGGCGGTATCTACAATTTTGTGACCAAGCGCGGCGATTGCCGGGGCGACAATTCCAAGATTTCCTGGACCCAGGTCGAGACCGGTTCGGCAATCACCTGGAAATACCCGAGCTGCATTTTGCGGGGCGATAATTCGCGCGGCGAGTTTTACTCGATCGCCATTTCAAACGGCTATCAACAGGTCGATAGCGGCACCAAGATGATCCATCTCGGCAAGAACACCTCGAGCCGCATCATTGCCAAGGGCATTGCCGCCGGGTTCTCCGACAATACCTATCGCGGCCAGGTCTCAGCTCACGCCAAAGCCAAGGGCGCGCGGAACTTCACCCAGTGCGATAGCCTGCTGATCGGCGATAAATGTGGGGCCCACACCGTGCCCTATATCGAAAGCCGCAATTCATCGGCGGTGTTCGAGCACGAAGCCACCACGTCCAAGATCTCGGACGACCAGATGTTTTATTGCCAGCAGCGCGGCTTGAGTGATGAGGAAGCGGTGGCGCTGATCGTCAACGGCTTCGTGCGCGATGTGCTGCAGCATCTGCCGATGGAATTTATGGTCGAGACGCAGAAGCTGATCTCGATCAGCCTCGAAGGGAGCGTTGGCTAATGGCGGAGCAATCCAAGCCCGTGATCTCGCTCGGCGACCTGTCCCTGGATGCCTGGGAGCGCGGAACGCTTTACAAGTCGGCGGATGTTTCGTTTGGCAAACTGCTCGGCCTCACGGGGCTCGGTATCAGCTATAATGAAGTGCCGGCGGGCAAATCGAGTTGCCCGTTCCATAATCATCATGTCGAGGACGAGCTGTTCGTCATCCTCGAGGGCGAGGCGACCTATCGGTTTGGCGAACAGTCGTTTGAGGTCAAGGGCGGCGACGTGCTCGGCGCTCCCGCTGGAGGCAAGGACACGGCGCACCAGATCATCAATACCGGCAATGTGACGTTACGCTATCTCGGCGTTTCGACGATGGCCGCGACCGAGGTGTGCGAATACCCCGATTCCGGCAAGTTTCAGGTCACCGGCCGTCGCCCGGATGGCAGTCGCATCCGACATTGTGGCCGCGAAGGCCAGAACCATATCGATTATTGGGACGGCGAGCCCGGCGCTTGAGAGCGCTATTGCCCCGTTCATTCACTGGAGAGTTTCTATGACCACGCCCATGCTTGAAATCCGCAATCTGCACGCCCGCATTGATGACCGTGACATCCTCAAAGGCGTCAATCTGACGATCCCGGCCGGCGAAGTGCACGCGGTGATGGGCCGCAACGGCTCCGGCAAATCGACGCTGAGCTATGTGCTGGCCGGCAAGGAAGACTATGAGATCACCGAGGGCGAAGTGCTGCTCGACGGGGTCGATCTGTTGGCCTTGGACCCACATGAGCGCGCCGCCGCCGGACTGTTCCTGGCGTTTCAATATCCGATCGAAATTCCTGGCGTCGCAACGATGACGTTTTTGAAGGCGGCGATGAACGCCCAGCGCAAGGCGCGCGGCAATGACGTGTTGTCGACGCCCGATTTCATGCGGGCGGTCAAGGAAGCAGGCGCTGCGCTCAACATTGATACCGATATGCTCAAGCGCCCGCTCAATGTCGGTTTTTCGGGTGGCGAGAAAAAGCGTGCCGAAGTCTTGCAGATGGCGCTGTTGCAGCCGAAAATGTGCATTCTCGACGAAACCGATAGCGGGCTCGATATCGATGCGCTGCAGGTGGTGTCCAAGGGCGTCAATGCGCTGCGCCTGCCGACGCGCTCTATGTTGGTGATCACCCACTACCAGCGGTTGTTGAACCATATCGTGCCCGATGTGGTGCATGTGTTCTCCGATGGCAAGATCGTCGAAAGCGGCGACAAATCGCTGGCGCTGCAGCTGGAAGCCAAGGGCTATGCCGATTTTGACAGCGAGCCCGCGTGATGTTGAAAGCAAAGTTGCCGGTCCGGCTGAGCGGCGCGGAACAGACCCTGATTGGCCAGCTTGAGGCGGCCGGCGAGAATGCGCAAGCCGAGCGGTTGGCGCTGGCCGGCCTGCCAACCCGGCGGGTCGAGGCTTATCACTATACCGATCTCAAGATGCTGATGAAGGCAGTGCCTCCGATTGCGCTGCCGGCCAATTCGGCCAGCGCACCGGCTTTGCGCATCGCCGGCGCGTTTCAATTGATGATCGCCAATGGCGTGCCGCAGCGTTCGGGCACGGCTCCTGCTGGGGTAATTGTTGGGCATTCCGAGGGATCGGCGCTGTCGAGCCATGACGATGTTTTGGTCCGCCTCAACGGGGCGTTGGCCAATCAAAGCCTCAGCTTGACGCTGGAGGGCACTATTGATGCCGTGATCCAGATTGATCGGCGCAGCGAGGGGGAAGCGGCCCATAGCGCCAGTTCGGCACGGATATTTGTGGCTGACAACGCCTCGGCAACGATTATCGAGACCTATTCGGGATCAGATGCCGCGCATTTATCCAATCACGGCAGCTATGTTGCGGTTGGGCGCAACGCGAATTTGATCCATGTTACCGTGGACCTATCGGCCAAGGGCGCGACCCATTTTGCCACCAATGAGTATCATCTGGCCGACGGCGCCGAGCTGCGGACGCTGTCCATCCACGCGGGCGCGTCGCTGGCGCGGACGCAGATTTTTGCCCGGTTTGAAGGCGAGGGCGCTCATGGCGACTTCACCGGGCTGAACCTGGTGGATGATGGCCAGCACCTGGATTTCACGCTTGATGTGAACCATGCGGTTGCCAACACCACCAGCAAGGAAATGTTCAAGCAGATCGCCCGAGGCCACTCCAAGGCAGTGTTTCAGGGGCGGATCGTGGTGGCGCGCGACGCGCAAAAAACCGATGCCAAGATGATGATGCAGGGATTGATGCTGTCCGATGAGGCAGAAATCCTGTCCAAGCCGGAACTCGAGATTTACGCCGATGACGTCGTGTGCGGGCATGGTTCGACCTGCGGCGAGCTGGACGATGACAGCATGTTTTATCTGATGAGCCGCGGCATTCCCAAGGCCGAGGCCGAGACCATGCTGGTCCGCGGCTTTATCGAGGAAGTGCTGGATCCCATCACGCCAGAGGCGTTGCACGAAGCACTAACCGCTGTCGTCGACGGCTGGTTGCTGGGGAGGCAGGGGTGAGCATTGTTGCCGCTGGAGCCAATCCATGAGCTTTGATCTGGCCAAGGTGCGGGCGGATTTTCCGATCCTGGAAGAAAAGATCCATGGGCAGCGCCTGGTCTATCTGGACTCCGGGGCTTCGGCGCAGAAGCCCGTGCAGGTTCTGGACCGGATGGACCACGCCTTTCGGCATGAATATGCCAATGTTCATCGCGGGCTGCATACGCTGGCGAACCGGGCGACCGAGGCCTATGAGGGCGGCCGCGAGGCGGTTCGCAAGTTCTTAAACGCGGCGCGGAGCGAGGAGATCATCTTCACCCGATCCGCGACCGAGGCGATCAATCTGGTTGCCGCATCGTTCGCCGGCCCTCGAATTGGCGCCGGAGATGAAATCGTCACCACGATTATGGAGCATCACTCCAATATCGTGCCGTGGCACTTTCATCGTGAGCGCCAGGGCGCGGTGATCCGGTGGGTTGATGTGCGCGATGACGGCAGTTTTGATCTCGACGCATTTGAAGCGGCGCTCAACGGGCGCACCAAGATGGTGGCGATCACCCACATGTCCAACGTGCTTGGCACAGTGACACCGATCAAAGCCGTGATCGAGATGGCCCACGCCCGTGGTATTGCGGTGCTGGTCGATGGTAGCCAGGGCGCCGTGCATAGCGTTGTCGATGTGCAAGATCTGGACGCCGACTTTTATGTGATGACCGGGCACAAGCTGTATGGGCCCACAGGCATCGGTGTTCTTTATGGAAAATACGATTTGCTGGCCGAGATGCAGCCCTACCAAGGCGGTGGGGAGATGATCGAGACGGTGACGCGCGACACCATTACCTACAATTCCCCACCACATCGGTTCGAGGCGGGTACGCCGCCGATTGTGCAGGCGATCGGGCTGGGTGCGGCGCTGACCTACATGGATGGCATCGGTCGCGACAATATCGCCGCCCATGAGGGCGACGTCGCGCGCTATGCTGCCGAACGCCTGAGCCGGATCAATTCACTGCGCATGATTGGCACCGCGCCCGGCAAGGGCGGCATTTTCTCGTTTGAGATCAAAGGTGCTCATGCCCACGACGTGTCCACCATTCTGGATCGTTACGGCATCGCCGTGCGGGCCGGGACCCATTGTGCCCAACCACTGCTGCAAAGATTTGGCGTGACTTCTACCTGTCGCGCCTCACTGGCCTTATATAATGGCAAGGACGACGTCGACGCGCTGGTGGATGGCATTGAGCGCGCCCAGAAATTTTTCGCGTAAACCGCGAGGACCAACATGACCAACGACATCGAAGTGAACGAAGCCGACATTGCTCCCGCGCCCCGCTTGCCGGACCTCAACCGCATTGTGCCCAGCCATACTGGCTCACTGCCGGAGGATGAGGTGGCGCGGATCACCGCTGACCTTATCGGTGCGCTCAAGACGGTTTATGACCCGGAAATCCCAGTCGATATCTATGAGCTTGGCTTGATCTACAAGGTTGACCTCGATGATGACCGCAATTTGGCTATCGACATGACGCTGACGGCACCGGGCTGTCCGGTCGCCGGCGAGATGCCGGGTTGGGTCGAAAATGCCGCGCGTACTGTTGCCGGCGTGCAGGATGTGACTGTCAGCATGGTGTTTGATCCTCCTTGGGACGCCTCGCGGATGAGCGAAGAAGCCCAGGTTGCGCTGAATTGGTGGTAATCTTTTGGTCGTTGCGCTATATATCGTAAAAGACCGATAGAAAGGGGTTCGAATGGCTTTCAAGATCATGTCGCTGAGCGATGCGGCCGCAGAGCGGATCAAGGAAATCATCGAAGATTCAGAAACGCCGGTGCTCGGTGTTCGCGTTGGTGTGCGCAACGCTGGTTGTGCCGGTATGGCCTATACCATGGACTATGTCAGTGAGCCGGTTGCTGGCGACGACCACGTCCAGGACAAAGGCCTCAATGTCTATATCGAACCCAAGGCAACGATGTTTCTGTTGGGGACGGTGATGGATTTCGAGCAGTCCAAAATGTCGTCCGCCTTTACTTTCAAGAACCCGAACCAGACTGGCGAATGCGGATGCGGGGAGAGTGTTCAGCTCAAGCCAGCAGACCTTAAAGCCATCGCCGAGGCCAGGGCGACTGCCTGATTGCATGGCAGCTTGAGTTGCCCTAACAAGCGGCTAATCGTTTTCTATTGAGTATTGCCAATGCCCGCTTTGCCTGCGGCCCTGATGATCACTCCGCCGGACCATTCGCTTGTCGGGCGAGTTTCTCCGCCCGGATCAAAATCCATTACCAATCGCGCGCTTTTGCTGGCTGCCCTTGCCGTCGGCACCAGCCGGCTAACTGGCGCGCTCAAGAGCAAAGACACGACGCTGATGGCGGCGGCTTTGCGCCAGATGGGTGTGTTGATTGACGAGCCCGACGACACCAGCTTTGTGGTGACCAGTACCGGGCGCCTGATGGCCCCAGCGGAGACATTGTTTCTTGGCAATGCCGGGACGGCGGTCAGGTTCCTGACGGCTGCGGCGGCGACTGTGGATGGTCCTGTGATCGTGGATGGCGATGAGCATATGCGCCTGCGCCCGATTGCGCCATTGGTGACGGCAATCCGCTCCCTTGGGGTTGCGATCGATGCGCCGAGCGGCTGTCCGCCGGTTCACATCCAAGGCAGCGGCACTTTCGGACAGGGTCGGGTTGAAATCGATGGTGGCCTGTCCAGTCAATATGTTTCGGCATTGCTGATGGCGGCCCCGCTCGGGCAAGGAGCGGTGGAAGTCGCTCTGACTGGCAGCGATATCGGGGCGCGGGGCTATGTCGATTTGACGCTTGCCGCCATGCGCAGTTTTGGCGCGCAGGTCGAGCAGCTGGACCCCGGCCGATGGCTGGTGCAGCCGACAGGGTATCGTGCGACCGACCTGTTGATTGAGCCTGATGCGTCAGCTGCCACCTATTTGTGGGCAGCGGCAGTGCTGACGGGTGGCAAGATTGACCTCGGCCTTGCCGCGACAGATTTCACCCAACCTGACGCCGCCGCGCAGGCGATCATCGCCCAGTTTCCCAATATGCCGACCGTCATTGACGGCTCACAGATGCAGGATGCGGTTCCCACCATCGCGGTCCTGGCGGCGTTCAACAACCAGCCAGTGCGTTTTGTCGGTATTGCCAATCTGCGGGTCAAGGAATGTGACCGCATCAGCGCCGTGGCGACCGAGCTAAATCGTATTCGTCCGGGGCTGGCGCAGGAGGAGGGCGACGATCTGGTGGTCAACGCTGATCCGGCGCTCATGTCCTGGTCAAAGCGGAACCTGCGGACCCGGATCCAGACCTATTCGGATCATCGTATCGCCATGAGCTTTGCGCTGGCGGGGCTCAAGATCGGTGGGATCATTATTCTTGACCCAGAATGCACCAACAAGACCTATCCGGGCTATTGGGATATGCTGGCGGGTCTAGGGGTTAAACTGGATGCGGTCGATCTGGCTTAAAGCGCGTCGCGATCTTTCAGATGCGCTCCCTGCGCTTTAAGCCCTTGTTTTTGCGCATGTCTTTGACCCGAAACCGGAGACCACTTTCGGGAGACATGCTTTAGGCAGCCTTGATATTGGCCAGCTCAACTTCGTTGATGACCCGGTTGCGACCGGCGTGCTTGGCGGCATAAAGACAGCGATCTGCCCGTTCGATCAGCGAGGTGGTGGTGTCGGATGGATGGAAAATGGCGACGCCGAACGATGCGGTAATGCGACCTAGTTTTTCATTGGTTGAGCGCTTGAGCAGTTCCTTGGCCTGGATCGCCCGTCGGATATTTTCTGCAACGATCACGGCACCTTCGATATCGGTCTGCGGCAGAACAGCAACGAACTCTTCGCCACCGTAACGGGCCGCGATGTCCTTGCCCTTGATGTTGGACTTCAGGGTCATTGCCACAAGGCGGAGAACCTGGTCGCCGGTCTGGTGGCCATAAGTGTCATTGAAGTGCTTGAAGTGGTCGATGTCGACCATGACCACGCAGAGCGGTTCGCCGGTCGCGGCTGCGTCCACTACGGCCTTGCTGACCCCTTCGTCGAAACTTTTCCGATTTGATATTTTGGTCAGCGGGTCCAGCATCGACTCGCGGCGCACATCGTCGAGATCGCGTTGGAGCGCCGATATATCGTCACGGGAAGCCTCCAGCTGATGCTCCAAATTGGAATTGGATTGCTGCATACGGCGGGTTTCGGCGAGCAGGCGCAGGGCCATCGCTCTCATGTCGGCTGAGGAAATGTCGCGTTCCAAGTCGCCGCTGGCTGCCTGCAACGACCCCGAGTAGGAATTGGCCGTCGTCATCGCCGATTCGATGGCATCATGAACGGACTCGATGCGTGCGTGCATACGGTCCGATACCGTGCTGATGCGCTCGTTGACGTCGCCAGCCTTCAGAAACTCATTGTACAAGGTTTCGGCAAGGTCTGAGGTCGGCGACCGACCACTGCGGAAAATCTCATTCATGCGGGCATTGAGCGTTGGATTGACGCCCGTCGCATAGGTGTAGAGCAGTTCGTAGAACTGCGGGTAGGCGGGGATGCTACTTCTCTTGAGCAAATCAAACGCGGAGTTTGCGTAGCCCAACGCGCGGTCAAATTCTTGTTGAGACAATGCAACCTCACGCCGAATCTTAGGGGCCGTCACTCGATGGCGAAGCTTCCGTCACCACGCTTTAACATGGGGTAAATACCAGTCTTCCGTAACGCCATTACCGCAAAAATGTTACCGATTTTGGTGTTCGTGCCCTTGGTAATTGTCCCAATTGGTGTTTTGAGCGTCAAAAGGTCCGAATCGATAGGCGTGAGCAGAATTGTATGCCGGAGCCGGAATAGCAACTGGCGTCAGCCGAGGTGCGCACGTCTAATTGCTCCAGGCGCTGGTGCGCAGCAGGAAAGCGGGAACCGCGCCTTCCGAACCGAACGGCGAGCCATCATCAACGGCAGCCGTATCATCATTTTGTTGCTCGCCCTGCGGTGGTCTTGTGCGGGCCGGGCGTTGACGCTCAGCAGGGCGCTGCGCCTGCGGCGGCCGCTGTTCCGCCGCCGGGCGAGCCTGCCGGGTTGGGCGCTCAACCGGCTTTGCAATCTCGGCCTGTGGTTCAACAGCGTCAGTCGCGGTGACGACGGCTTCTCCGACCGGGCGGGTTTGGGCTGGGCGTCCCCGCTGGGCGCCGCGACGGCGGCGAGCGGGTTTTTCGTCCTCAGAACTTGGTGCGATTTCAGATGTGTCTACGGTCACTGCTGCCTGCTTGCCGGTCTCGAGATAGGCGATGTCGCGTTGAATGAGCTTAATAATGGCATCGAGGTGCTTGCCATCGGCCGGCGCGACAAGGGTCAGCGCCACCCCAGACCGTCCGGCGCGACCAGTGCGGCCGATGCGATGGACGTAATCTTCGGCGTGGACCGGTACATCAAAATTCAACACATGGCTGACAGCTGGGATATCCAGCCCACGGGCGGCAACGTCGCTGGCCACCAAGATTTTGAGTCGGCCGCCGCGGAATGCATCGAGGGTTTCGGTGCGGTTTTTTTGATCCATATCGCCATGCAGTTCGCCAGCATCAAAGCCGTGGCGTGACAGTGATTTTGCCACCAGGGCCACGTCGCGCTTGCGGTTGCAAAAGACAATGGCGTTGGTCAGCCCTTCGGCGGCCCGAATTTGGGCGCGCAACGCTTCGCGCTTTTCTTCGGGTTTGGCGCCAACACGCACCAGATTCTGGGCGATGGTTTCGGCAGTCGAATTCTGGCGGGCAACTTGAATGCGCACTGGGTCGCGGAGGAATTTTTTGGTGAGTTTTTCAATTTCGGGGGGCATGGTGGCCGAAAAGAACAGTGTCTGGCGGCGGGCCGGCAACAGCGAGCAAATGCGTTCGATATCGGGCACGAAACCCATGTCCAACATGCGATCTGCTTCGTCGATGACCAGAATGTCGACGCCACTCAAAAGGATTCGTCCACGCTCGAATTGATCGAGCATCCGGCCGGGCGTCGCGATCAAGACATCGGCGCCGCGATCGAGCTTCTTGTTCTGCTCTTCAAACGATACGCCGCCGATCAGCAGCGCCACTGACAGGCGATGGTTGACACCGTATTTTTCAAAATTTTCATGCACCTGCGCTGCGAGTTCGCGCGTCGGTTCCAAAATAAGGGTTCTTGGCATACGTGCGCGGGCGCGCCCGCTTTCGAGCAGGGTCAGCATCGGCAGCACGAACGAGGCGGTCTTGCCGGTTCCGGTTTGAGCAATGCCAATTATGTCCTTCTTTTGAAGAACGTGTGGGATCGCCTGGGCCTGAATGTCAGTCGGCTTGGTGTAACCCGCAGCGGTAACGGCTGCAGCTACCTTGGCGGAAAGTCCGAGCCCGGAGAAATCATCGGTCAAATCTAGTCGTCCAATCATAGGGTGATGGGTTAGCGAGCAAATAGACAAGCTCAAACGCATCCGTGATACGGAACTAGCCAATCGGACGCTTGTGCAGGAACTGCAGATCGTTGGAGTGGCCCTGGGGCGTAGTCAGCATGGGCTGGCGCCAAGAGGTCATCGTCGCACCAAGCCAGAAAATGCTCCAGCGGCGCGGACCATAGCGCAAAGGCCTTTCAAGTCAACGGTATTCACCCCAATTACTTAACATCGGAGCCGTTCTCTAGATATCAAGATCAGTCACAAAAGCCGCATTGGCCTGGATAAAATCGAACCGTGCCTCAGGTCGAGTGCCCATCAGGCGGTCGACCGCATCTGTGGTGCCGGCCAGGTCGTCCATGATCTTGACCTGAAGCAAGGTGCGGGACTTCGGCGACATGGTGGTTTCGCGAAGATGCGTGAACGGCATCTCGCCCAGGCCCTTGAAGCGGGTCATGTCGACTTTGGACTTGCCCGTGAACTCCGTGGTGAGTAGCTCCACCCTATGAGCTTCATCGCGGGCGTATAGGGTTTTGGTGCCCTGTGTCAGCCGGAAGAGGGGCGGCATTGCCAGGAACAAGTGCCCGCCGTCAATGAGTTTGGGCATTTCCTGAAAGAAGAAGGTCATCAGCAGCGAAGCAATATGGGCGCCGTCAACATCGGCGTCGGTCATGATGACGATCTTGTCATAGCGCAAATCGTCTTCACGGTAGCGATCTCTGGTGCCGCATCCCAATGCCTGGATAAGGTCGGAGATCAGTTGGCTGGCCGCCATTTTTTCACGGCTGGCGCCGGCAACGTTCAGGATTTTCCCCCGCAGGGGCAGCACTGCCTGAGTTTTGCGGTCACGTGCCTGTTTGGCGCTGCCACCTGCGCTATCGCCTTCAACGATGAATAATTCGGCGCCCTGCGCCGCCCCTTGCGTGCAATCGGCAAGCTTGCCAGGCAGGCGCAATTTGCGCGTGGCGCTGGCCCGATCGATTTCCTTTTCCTTGCGGCGACGCAGCCGCTCCTCTGCACGCTCAATCGCCCAATCCAGCAATTTGGTGGCCTGATTGGGGGAGGCCGCGAGCCAGTGGTCAAAGGCGTCGCGCAAGGCGGTATCGACGATGCGGGTTGCTTCCCCTGATGCCAGCTTGTCCTTGGTCTGCCCAACGAATTCGGGCTCACGAATGAAGGTGGACAGCATGGCGCTGCAATGGGCGAACACATCTTCGGCAGTCAGTGCGGACGCGGCCTTGTTCTTGGTCAGTTCGGCGTAATTTTTGAGCCCGCGGAGCAGAGCGGTGCGCAGGCCGGTCTCGTGGGTGCCACCATCGGGGGTTGGAACGGTGTTGCAGTAGGACGACACAAAGCCATCGCCAAGCGACCAGGCGACGGCCCATTCGACGGCACCATGGGTGCCCGGTTTGCCCGATTGTCCGGAAAAAATTTCGTCAACGATGCGGGTTTCCCCTTCGATGCGGGCGCCCATGAAGTCACGCAGGCCACCTGGGTAGTGAAAGGTGGCGCGGGCCGGAACTTCGTCGGTGGCCAATTCCTCATCGCACGACCATCGCAATTCGACACCGCCGAATAAATATGCCTTGGCACGGGTCATTTTGAACAGGCGCAGCGCGGAGAATTTGGTGGTGTCGCCGAAGATCTGGGCGTCAGGATGGAAGCGCACCGATGTGCCGCGCCGATTGTTGACCCGGCCAATGGTTTCGACCTCGGTCACGGGTTTACCGCGCGAATAAGTCTGGCGGTACAATTGCTGGTCGCGAGCCACTTCGATGATCAAGTCGTCAGACAGGGCATTGACCACGGAAATGCCAACGCCGTGCAGACCACCGGAGGTTTCATAGGCCTTGGAGTCGAATTTTCCGCCGGCGTGCAGCGTCGTCACCACGATCTCGAGGGTCGAGCGCGTTGGAAATTTGGGGTGTTTTTCGACCGGAATGCCGCGACCATTGTCGACAATTGTCAGATAGCCGTCATTGCCAAAATGGACTTCGATGCGATTGGCGTGACCAGCAATGGCCTCGTCCATCGAGTTGTCGATGATTTCGGCGAACAGATGGTGCAGGGCATTGGCGTCGGTGCCCCCGATATACATGCCGGGTCGACGGCGAACCGGCTCCAGGCCCTCGAGCACTTCGATATCGGTGGCGGTATAGGATGGTTGTGACCCGGTCGGCTGGCGCGAATTGGCTTTGGCCGGCTCAGCCGGGGATGGTGCCGGGCGTTCAGGGGGCTCTTCACCAAACAGGTCTTCGACGTGCGACATAAACATTCCGAGGTGATAGCGGACGAATCAGGGCCCGGTTTATTTAGCATATATGAGCGCAAGGATGGATTTCGACGCCAGTGGGGCGTTCGCAGGTCAGGCACGATCGGGGGCCAAAATGAACCGAAAATGAACGCGCCAGTCCGGTTGGGTTCAACAGCGCCGTTCTAGGGTGAAGTCCAATGCTCCAATTCGAGCCTTTCCATGCAGGGAGTTCAGCGATGACCACATTGTTTTCAACTATCAAGTCCGCCAGCCGCGCGGCAATCATCATTGTCGCCCTGGCGGGGTCCGCTCTGTCAGCGGCGCCCGCGATGGCAGAGAGCGGTCCGTCGATGTCATTCAGCCTGCAATTGCCCGGTGGCAATGAAATGAACGCACAGCGTCAGTATAGCGACGACGATTGGGATGATGATTATGGCTTTCGCTGCCTGACCAGCCGGGAAGTTCGCCAGGGCCTGGGCGAGTATGGTTTCCGGCGGGTGACCATCGTGCGTGAACTGTCGCGCGACCGGGTTGACGTGCGCGCTCAGTATGGCAATTGGATTTACGGTATGCGCGTGGACAAGTGCTCGGGCGCGGTCTCGCGGGTGCAGCGTCTGGGCCGCGGCGTCTTTTTCAACGGTGGCAATAATGGTGGCGGTTTTGGCTTTGAGTTCAGTTTCGGCAACTGAGCCGCAAGCGCAGTGACTTTAGCAACCCCGGCCGGTCATCGGCCGGGGTTCACGTGTCCATAAATGCCAAAGGAGAATGACAATGACCGACTCTAAATTGTTCAATGTCCGCTGTAGGCGCACACTGACGGTGTTGATGCTGGGTGCCAGCCTCATCAGCGCAGCGCCGGCAATGGCACAGCCTTCAACCGCATTTGGCCTGCAGTTCAATTTTGGCACGCAAATGCCGCGACCGCTGAATCCGGGGTTTTTTGGAAAGGTGGTTCCGCGCGCCATCTGCTTGAGTGATGCGCAAATCCGCCGATCAATTTCCAATCGCGGCTATTCCGACATTTCGCTCAACGTTCCCAACGATAAACATGTGCAGGTACGGGCCAGTAAGGGTGGTTTTGTGTATTTGCTTGACTACAATTTTTGCACCGACCGGATTGAAGGTCGCAACCGGCTGCACGCCACCCAGTAAGAGTTTCCACGCGGTCTTTACGGGCAATAGCGTCCCATCTTGGGCGCAATCTTTACCAAGTGTTCGCTTCTTCGAAGCACTTTTTTAAAGTCCCACTGCTACAACAACGCCATACGGTTTTTGTGTGGAGTTGCCGTATGCGTGAAGAGACCAGCGATAGTATTGCGTTTATATCTGCTCGTCATTTCCCGCTGCTGACCGAAAGGTGGCAGCAGGCCGGATTGGTTAGTTTTGCGTACCGGCTTGCCCATTTTCAGCTTTCCCGTGGCGTCGCGATTGCCGCGGTTTCAGCCCTGTTCTACCTGACCTGATCCCTTGAGCCCGCCGACCGATTGATTTCTGGTGGAGGCGGGTCTATGGATTTTCCGTCCAATCATGAGCGAGAGGAGGGCTGCATGAGATTTCTGTTTGAGCATCGTCAGCGCGGCCCCGTCGACGCCCTGTGGCACTTGCTGCAGGGCTGACCAGGCCTGGTTCTGACTTTTGTCTTGATCGACTGGTTGCCCTTAACGGCGTTCTGCGCGCGCGTCGCGGTGAACGCATTTCGGACATGGCGCTGAGCGCCGCACCAAAAAGAGACAAAAATGGGCTCAATCAGCCTTCGCAACGTCAGCGTCACGGCTTCTACGCCGTTGTTTTCAAACCTTAATGTGGTGATTGCGGACGGCGACCGTGTTGGTCTGGTCGCCGGCAATGGCCTCGGCAAAACCACTCTCTTGCGTGCCATAGCGGGCACTACGGACCTCACCGGGGGCGAAATTGTTCGCTCACGCGGGCTCAAGATTGGCTATGTCGAGCAGGACGTGCCCCAATCTCTGCTCGATCTGACGCTGTATGAGACGATCCGCCGAGCCCTGCCGCCAGCGGAGCGGGACAGCGACACCTGGCGGGTCGATGTGGTGCTCGACGAATTTGAGGCTCCCGAAGCGATGCGCCAGCGCCCAATGCGGGCCTTGAGTGGCGGCTGGCAACGGATCGGTCTGATCGCGCGGTGCTGGGTTACCCAGCCGGACGCTTTGCTGCTGGACGAGCCGACAAACCATCTTGATCTGGGCAAGCTGTTTCAGATCGAGGATTGGATCAATCAGGTCGCCCGGCAGACACCAATGGTGATTGCCAGCCATGACCGCGACTTCCTTAATGCTTGCACCAATCGGACGCTGTTCCTTCGTCCGGATGTTTCGCGCTACTTTTCGCTGCCCTACCGGGGCGCACGCGCGGCACTGGCGATTGAAGACACAACGGCTGAAGTCAGGCAGGAGCGCGAGCTCAAAGAGGCAGGCAAGCTTCGCCAGCAAGCGCGCAAACTGACCAATATCGGGATCAACTCGGGTAGTGATTTGTTGGTGGTCAAAGCCAAGCAGTTGAAGGACCGTGCCGGCAAGATCGAAGCAGCGGCCCGCCCGGCGCACAAGGAACGGTCCGGGGAAATCAGGCTGGCCAACAGTGGCACCCACGCCCGCGTCCTGGTGGCACTGGAAGATGTGACGGTGACGACGCCAGCCGGTGCTGCGCTTTTCAAGATTGGCAAGCTGCACATTTTTCAAGGTGACCGCATCGTGGTGTTGGGCGCCAATGGAGCGGGAAAATCCCAATTCATCAAGCAACTCAATCGGGCGCTTGCAGGGGAGGAGCAAGCCGGAATTCGGGTGAATCCGAGCCTGGTGACCGGTTATGTTGATCAGGCGATGTCGCAGCTGCCTGGGTTTGGCTCGCCGCTGGATTATATCTCAACCCAGTTCGATCTTGGCGATCAGCGCAGCAAGAGCCTGTTGGCGTCAGCCGGATTTGCCCTGGAAAAGCAGGACCGGCCAATCGCCCAATTGTCATTCGGGCAGCGTGCCCGGCTCGGTTTGCTGGCGTTGCGGCTGACCGAGCCAAACTTTTATCTCCTCGACGAGCCCACCAACCATGTGGACATTACCGGCCAGGAACGGTTGGAAAGCGAAATTCTTGAGCACGAGGCGAGCTGTTTGGTGGTTTCCCATGATCGGAGTTTTGTCCGCGCCATTGGCACTCGGTTCTTGGTGATTGAAGGCAAGAAGCTGCTGGAAGTTCCATCGCCAGAACCGTTCTTTGCTGTCATGGCGGCGGCGCGCAGCTGAGGCGACACCGGCATTCATGACCCAGCGATGACGGCGCAGAAATATTTATTTTTGGCTCGGCGAACCGAAAACGCTCTGAGCCGCCTCTTTACAGGTAACGGACGCCGTCGCGATCGTTACCAAAGGAGAATGAGATGCTGTATCGGAAGAATATCTACACTTGGGAACAGATGCTGCGGATCGTGGGTGGCCTGGCGCTGACCGCATGGGCCGTGCTGGCATCGGGTGGCGGCGTGTTGGCGATCGGACTGGCAATTACCGGGCTCGGCACCGCGGCGAGCGGCGTGCTGGGTTGGTGCCCGGCCTGTGCGGTTGCGGGTCGGAGACTGAAGGACAAAACATGACACAACCGGCTTTTCCCGGTCTTGCTGAGATGGTCGCCAGCGCGCAAGCTGGCGACCCCAAGGCGATTGACGACCTGCTGGCGCGCGTACAGCCCGACATCAGGCGCTATGCCAGGCGCAGCTGCCGGCTCGAAGATGTTGATGATGCCGTCCAGAGCGCCTTGATGACTTTGTCAGAGCGCGTTGGCGCTTTGCGGGTTGTCGCATCATTCGCCGGCTGGCTGTTTGTGATCGCCAAGAGAGAATGTCTGCGATTGGCCCGGCAAACGTTTCCCAATTGGCTGCCGATCGATGCAATGGACAATACGTTGGAGTTCTCAGATCGGCCCGAATTGGAGTTGCGGCAGGACTTGGTCGCGGCCCTCGAGTCGTTGCCCGCGCACTATCGCTCAATTGTGCTTTTGCGAGACTTTGAGGAGCAAACAATTGCCGAGATCGCACGATCGGAGCAGTTGAGCCAGGAAGCGGTCAAGGCACGATTGCGCCGGGCACGGGTGTTGCTGCGAGAATACCTTAGCTAAAGCGCTGGATTCGCGCCGGTTTTGCTGAGGCAGGCTGATCAAGAGAGGTTGAAATCGTTTTCACAGGTAAATTAGTCAAGCTATAGGTGCCGGCATAGGGCACTCGGTTAAGGTATTACCCGTAGCATACTCTTTAAGCGAAGGTAGTCCGGGGGGACACCAGATGAAATCAAATGCGCTGGCGCGCGCAAACGGGGCTCCGACTGCGCAGGCGTCAGAATTGCGTTTAACCGGGGCGACGGCAGGGCTTTACGCGCTTGCTGAACGCGCGGATTGGCAGAAAGGCGAGGTGCCGATTTTCGCCTGCCGTTTGTGTTCGATTACGCCCTATGAAGCAGTCGTTGTTGCTCCAGTCTCCGGGACGAGTGGTGGCTTTGCGGGCGCGCATTTTGATGGATTTGGTATATTTCGGGCGACCATCGCGCGAACAATGAAATCGGGCTTCGTCATTGAGTTCTTGATGGACGATGCGGAGCGCACCAAGCTGGCGACCAAGCTGTTCATGATGCGCAAGCAGGCCTTGCGACCCTCTAAGGAAACACATCCGGAGGTCGAGCGCCGTTCCCACGAGAGAGTGCTGCCGCGCGACCCCAGGTCGACCCTGGTTTTTGCCGACGGCGCAAAGATGCCGTGTTTTGTCATTGATATGTCGCCAACGGCCGCCTCTGCATCAGCGGCCGTGACGCCGCCGATTGGGTCTGCTGTGGCCCTTGGTCAGCTCGCAGGCCGCGTCACCCGCCATCTGGATGTTGGCTTTGTCGTGCAATTTGCACGTGTCCAACGAAAAGAACGGCTGGATGCTTTGCTGACCGCATTGGCATAAAATGTCGAGGGGCAGGGAGGGCAGCGGTACTGTAATCCCAACCACCCAAAAGCAAAGGGGCCCTCGCGGGCCCCTTCTTTTTTGGTGTGCTGGCAGTTGTTAGGCCGAATAGTACATTTCATA
The DNA here is from genome assembly GCA_943372435.1 of Devosia equisanguinis. Classification (GTDB taxonomy): domain Bacteria; phylum Pseudomonadota; class Alphaproteobacteria; order Rhizobiales; family Devosiaceae; genus Devosia; species Devosia equisanguinis_A. The sequence continues at coordinate 211,979 of CALRYQ010000001.1, read as the reverse complement.
TTCAACTGGGTGAGGCGTGTGCTCGAACTTGATGACTTCAGTCATTTTGAGCTCGATATAGCTGTCGATCTGGTCGTCGTCGAACACGCCGCCAGCCTTGAGGAAGTCACGGTCCTTGTCGAGTTCTTCAAGCGCTTCACGAAGCGAGCCGCAAACGGTTGGGATTGCCAACAGCTCCTGGCGAGGCAACTCGTACAGATCCTTGTCCATCGGGTCGCCGGGGTGGATCTTGTTCTTGATCCCGTCCAGACCAGCCATCAGCAGGGCTGCGAAGCCCAGATATGGGTTCGCCAGTGGGTCTGGGAAACGCACTTCAACGCGCTTGGCCTTCGGCGACTGGCCGAAGGGGATACGGCACGATGCCGAGCGGTTGCGGGCCGAGTAAGCGAGAAGCACAGGGGCTTCAAAGCCCGGGACCAGGCGCTTGTAGGAGTTGGTCGTCGGGTTGGTAAAGGCATTGATGGCCTTAGCGTGCTTGATCACGCCACCGATATAGTACAACGCATCCATTGACAGGCCAGCATATTGGTCGCCAGCGAACAGCGGCTTGCCGTCTTTCCAGATCGACTGGTGGCAATGCATACCCGAGCCGTTGTCGCCATAAATTGGCTTTGGCATGAAGGTCGCGGTCTTGCCGTAGGCGTTGGCAACCTGGTGGATGACATATTTGAAGATTTGTACGTCGTCGGCCGACTTGATCATCGGCTGGAATTTGATGCCGAGTTCATGCTGGGCCGACGCGACTTCATGGTGGTGCTTTTCAACAACCACACCCATGTCGGCCATCGCCGCCAACATTTCGCCGCGCATGTCCTGGGCGCTATCCAGCGGTGGAACCGGGAAATATCCCTTTTTCATGCCAATGTGATGGCCGTTATTGCCGGACTCGTACTCGGCGTCATTATTGGTCGGCAATTCAGAATGATCGACCGAAAATCCGACCTTGTAAGGGGTGTTGGAGTATTTTACGTCGTCAAAGATGAAAAATTCTGGCTCGGGGCCAAACACGACGGTGTCGCCGATACCGGAGGCCTTGACGAACGCTTCGGCCTTCTTCGCCGTGGTGCGTGGGTCGCGGTTATAGGGCTGATAGGTGAGCGGCTCAAGCACGTCGCAGACGATGCACAGCGTAGATGCGCCAAAGAACGGGTCCATGTAGGACGCGTTTGGATCAGGCATCAAAACCATGTCCGACTCGTTGATGGCCTTCCAGCCCGAGATCGAGGAACCATCGAACATGGTGCCTTCTTCGAACAGGTCTTCGTCAACGATGGTGACGTCAAGTGTGACGTGCTGCATCTTACCGCGTGGATCGGTGAAGCGCAGGTCAACATATTTGATGTTCTCGTCTTTGATGCGCTTGAGAATGTCGCTTCCGGTAGTCATTGGGTTCTTCCCCTGTAAATCGGAGTGTTTGTTGGGTAGTTTGAGTGAAACGCGTGTCGGAACCAGCCCCTAGAGGGCGTCGTCACCAAATTCGCCGGTACGGATTCGGATGGCCTGTTCGATCGAATAAACGAAGATTTTGCCATCGCCAATGCGACCAGTTTGCGCGGCGTTACGAATTGCTTCTATGGCCTTTTCTGCCATATCGTCGGGGCAGACTACCTCGACTTTGACCTTGGGCAGGAAGTCCACCACATATTCAGCGCCTCGATAGAGTTCGGTATGACCTTTTTGTCGGCCAAAGCCCTTGGCTTCAGTGACGGTGATCCCCTGAAGTCCCACTTCCTGCAGCGCTTCTTTGACTTCATCCAGCTTGAATGGCTTGACGATAGCCTCGATCTTTTTCATGGCGTGCCTCGATTTCGCTGTTGGGCGGGTCTGGTGAGCAGTATGCATGGCCTGTGCCAGTATGCCAGAATGCCCGGATTCCAAAGGAATCTAGCATGTTAGCGACGGGTGCGCACCTGTTACGGCGCTTATGGACAAAGTACTAAGATGAAATTTTGGGCATATTGCTCAACTTTTGATCAGCACCGGAGTGTAGAATGCGGAAACTTCGAGCATGACCCCGCTTGAGCTCGTTCAAGAGCAACTCGCAGCCTATAATGAACGCAATCTGGAGCGGTTCAGCGCCTGCTTTTCCGAGGACGTGCGCTGCTACCGCCTACCGGATATGACTGTTGTCTTGGATGGGAAGCCAGCATTTGCGGCGTTTTATGCCAGGGAACGGTTCAGTCGGAGCGGGTTGCGGGCAGAGATCGTTGACCGTATCGTAATGGGGAACACGATCATTGATCACGAACTGATTCACGGCCTTGCCGACGAAGCGGTGGAAATGGCTGTGATGTTCGTGATTGAGCATGGCTTGATCGCCACGGTGTTTTCTATTCCAACCAAATAGCCAAAGCAGGCTTTGACTGGCACATCAAGTTAGGCTAGACCCACGCGCAACCCGGCCAGCGGGTATTCTAGCGGGTGTGGCGGAACTGGCAGACGCACTGGATTTAGGTTCCAGCGCCGCAAGGCGTGAAGGTTCGACCCCTTTCACCCGCACCAGAACTATCTGGCACCGACAGGTGCTCTGGCCTGATGAAGATCATTAAGACGGGATTGAACCGAATGCAGGTTACCGAAACCCTGAGCGAAGGCCTGAAGCGCAAACTGAGCGTAACCATTCCTGCCAAGGATCTGGTGTCGCGCTTGGACGCCAAGCTCACTGAAATCAAGGGCACCGCAAGCATCAAGGGGTTCCGCCCCGGCAAGGTGCCAACCGCCCATCTCAAAAAGGTCTATGGTCGTTCGGCGATGTCCGAAGTGATGCAGGACGCGATTAACGCGACTGTTTCGGAAACTCTGGACAAGCGCGCCGAGCGGGCCGCTGCGCAGCCACAGGTTGATCTGCCCAGCGATCAGGCCGTTATCAACAACGTGCTCGAAGGCAAGGCCGATCTGGCGTTCGAGGTCAGCTACGAAGTGCTGCCGCCGGTTGAGCTGATGGAATTCAAGGGGATCAAGCTCGAGAAGCCCGTCATTGAGATCGCCGACGCAGAAGTCGACGCCGAAGTGAACCGGGTGTTCCATCAGAACCGCGGCTACACCGACAAGGGCGATGGCGCCGTCGTAGAAAATGGCGATCGCCTTGGTCTGTCGTTTGTCGGCAAGGTTGACGGCAAGCCGTTTGACGGCGGCACCTCCGACCATGCTCACCTGACCGTTGGGTCGGGCGAGTTCATTCCGGGCTTTGAAGAGCAGCTGGTCGGGGTCAAAAAGGGCGAGACCAAGGAAGTAAAGGTCACGTTCCCGAAGGATTACGGCAAGGCCGACTTGGCCGGCAAGAAGGCCGTTTTCGACGTGACCATTCTGCATGTTGACGGTCCGAATAGCGGCGACCTTGACGCTGAATTCACAAAGAAGCTTGGTCTGGACAGTGTTGAGGCGTTCCGCGACGCCGTAAAGGCCCAGATGGCAACTGCACTTGCTTCGATGAGCCGCCAGCACATGAAGCGCCAGATTCTGGACGCGCTCGACGAGGGCCACAAATTCGACGTGCCAACGTCGCTGGTGGATTCTGAGTTTGAGGCAATCTGGGGTCGGGTCAAGCACGAGATCGAGGCCCACGGTCGCAGCTTTGAGGACGAAGGCACGACCGAGGACGCTGCACGCACCCAATATCGCACCATCGCGGAGCGTCGGGTTCGGCTCGGTCTGGTTGTCGCTGAAATCGGCAACAAGAACGATGTCACCGTCACGGAAGAAGAGCACCAGCAGGCGTTGATCGCCGAAGTGCGTCGTTTCCCTGGCCAGGAACAGCAAGTTTACGACTACTACCGCAAGAACACCCAGGCGCTGGCTGGATTGCGCGCCCCAGTGTTTGAGAACAAGGTTGTTGATTTTGTCGCCGAACTGGCCAAGTCAACCGAGAAGAAGATGACCCGGGCCGATCTCGCCAAGCTGATCCAGGCGGACGAGGACGACGTTCCCGAAGAACACCACCACTAGTCTTAAGTGATGTGATATCGAAGCCGCCCAGAGATGGGCGGCTTTTTTGTCTGCGGCAACACAAAACAAGGGGACTTCCTCATGACCGACAAATCCCTCGCGGTGCTGTTGTCACCCACCCAGATGGCCGACGCAGATCGTCTGGCAGTCAGGGCCGGCGTACCCTCCAGCAGGCTGATGGAAGCGGCGGGGCAGGCGGTCACTGACGCGATCGTTGAACGCTATTACCAGCGGTCGGTGCTGGTACTTTGTGGGCCAGGTAATAATGGTGGCGACGGCTTCGTCGTCGCCAGGCTGCTCAAGGAACGTGGCTGGCCAGTGCATCTGCGACTGTTTGGCGACCGAAATGCGCTCAAGGGCGACGCTGCGGCCGCGGCTGCCTTATGGACAGGTCGCACGGACTTGCCGGTGGCGAGTGATCTCGACGACGCCGACCTCGTGGTCGACGCCCTTTTGGGGGCGGGTCTTAGCCGCGACGTCGACGGTGAGCTGTCGGCGCTGATTGAGACGCTCAACAATGCCAAAAAGCTGGTGGTGAGCGTCGACGTTCCCAGCGGGCTCGATGGAGCGACGGGCGCCATTCGCGGCGTGGCGGTCCAGGCGGATTTGACCGTGACATTCTTTCGGAAAAAGCCAGGGCATGTGCTGCAGCCCGGACGCGATTGCTGCGGCGAGATTGTTTTGGCCGATATTGGCATTCCAGTCAGCGTGCTGGAGCCAATTGGCTCGAAAACCTGGCAGAATGGTCCAGCGCTGTGGACGATACCAAGCCCGGATCGACAGGGCCACAAATTCTCGCGCGGGCACTGCCTTGTTGTTTCCGGTGGGCCGCTGCATACCGGCGCCGCGCGGTTGGCGGCCTGGGGTGCGTTTCGCATCGGTGCCGGGTTGGTGACGCTGGCTGGTTCAGCGGCGGCCCTGCTCGTCCACGCTTCCCATGTCACCTCGATCATGCTGGCCGAAATCGGGGACGCGCATGGCTTGGCGAAACTCCTCGGCGATACGCGCATCCGCGCGGTGGTGATTGGTCCCGCCGCCGGGGTCGGCTCGATGACGCACCAGAACGTGCTCACCGCGCTGGCAGCAGGGGCCGGATGCGTTGTCGACGCCGACGCCCTGACCAGCTTTGAAGGCGATGCCGGGACGCTTTTTGGGGCAATCAAAGCCGACGCTGACCGTGCAGTGGTGTTGACCCCACACGAAGGCGAATTTGTCCGCTTGTTCGGCGCGTTGTCGGGTTCAAAGCTAGACCGGGCCTTGGCTGCCGCGAGGCTTTCAGGCGCTACAATCGTGCTCAAGGGCAGCGACACGGTGATCGCTGCGCCTGATGGCCGGGCAGCGATCAACTGCAATGCTCCGGCGACACTGGCCACTGCCGGTTCGGGAGACGTGCTCGCTGGGCTGGTCGCTGGCCTATTGTGCCAAGGCATGGCCGAGTTCGAAGCAGCCATGGCAGCGGTGTGGGTTCACGCCGAGGTGGCAAACCGGTTTGCCAAACCAGGCTTGGTCAGTGAAGACATGCCTGGTCTGGTGCCCGAGGTTTTGGCCGCACTGATGGCCAAAACCTGACTTGTGCGCCTTTAGTAAGACCTCACCACTCGACCAGCAAACGCTCCAACCCGTGGAAATGATAGACGTCATTGTAGCGGGGTGGTTCAGCCAGCCGTAATTTGGGCAGGCGTCGGAACAATACGGTGAAGGCCACCTGTAGCTCAATGCGGGCCAAAGGTGCGCCGATGCAAAAATGGATACCGGCGCCGAAGCTGACATTGGCGCCGTCGGTGCGGAACGGATCAAACCGGTTCGCATTGGCAAAGCGGAGGGGATCGCGATTGGCGGCACCCAACATCATCCCAACAATTTGACCTTTTTTGAAGGTGAGGCCGCCAAACTCAATCTCGCTCATGGCGTAGCGGGTGAACATATGTAGCGGGGCGTCAAAACGCAGGCATTCTTCCACTGTGGCCGCGGCTTGCTCTTCTGTTGCAAACAGAGTTTGAGGATCAAGACCGCTTTCCAGAATGGATTTGACCCCATTGCCAGTGGTGTGAACCGTTGCTTCGTGACCGGCGTTCAACAACAATATGGCCGTCGACACCACTTCGTCGTCAGATAGCTTCTCACCGCCTTGTTCCGCAGTGATCATGTGGGTGAGCAGGTCTTCTTTCGGCTGTTTGCGACGTTCGGCGATAATTTCGGCCAAATAGGCCATGAACTCGGTCGAGGCCTGATTGGCGTCGTGCTCGGTCGCTTCGGTGACGCCGAACATGTACATGGCCACCATGCGGTTGGACCAGTTGAGCAATTGGGGCGCCATTTCGGCGGGCAGGCCAAGCATTTCCGCAATGATGATGGCCGGGATTGGTGCAGCGAAGGATTTAAGTAGATCGGTGTTGCCATAGGCTTCGAAGCGATCAATCATTTCATTGGCGAGACGGATGATGCGCGGCCGTAACTGTTCCACGTGTCGGGATACAAAGGCCCGGTTGACCAGCGTTCGCAACCTTGTATGGGCGGGCGGCTCCAAGGTTAGCAGCGAGTATTTCTCGGTTTGGTCAAAAGCTGCAAGATGGGGTTTCGGGTCCGGCATACCCAGTTCGGCGCGGGTGGCGACATGCAGGATCTGCCGACCAAAACGCTTGTCGCGCAACAGGGCGCTGACCTCCTTGAAGCCGCTGAAGCACCAATGGCCATAATTGTCCCAGAAAAACGCCGGACCCTGGGCATGGACCTCATCGTAAAACGCATAGGGATTTTGATAAAAGACCGGATCCCGCGGGTCGACAGAGGCTTTATGGGTGACAGGGTCTGGAGCAGATATTTGGGACACGGCATCAACCTGAGCGAGAAAAATTCAGACCAGCATGGTACACGCCCATAGCGCCAGACGTGAAGGCATCACCGCATAATCTTGCGATGGCCGGAAAAATGGCGGTCTGATTGCAAACCCAGAACAAGTGGAGTGCCTGCGCGTGACTGACCTGACCCTGACTGCGGCCCTGGAAAACATCTATGCGTCTCTGGCCGACAATAACAACGAGGTGGACAGCCACATCGCCGCGCTCAAACAGGTGCTGGCGCGTGAGGGGCTGACGGAGGCGGTGTTTGAGCCGGCCCGGTTGGCCCAGAACAACCGGCAGGGGCGCAAGATCATGCAGGCCTATTTCAAAAAGCGCGGGGTCGTGGTCTCGTTCGCATCCTAACCAGCACGCAACAATCGATTCACCTTGTCCCTGCGGTTTTACGGGCGGCTATTGAACCTCGCCCGATTGCCGCCTATCTGTGCTTTTACCCCGTATTAAGGCGGTATCTATGCAATCAGCCTATCGCGCTGATTCGACTTGAATGCATGATCCCGGAAATTGGGATGTCCGGTTTCGGGCGAAGATCATGCAAAACACGAAAATGGCCGAGGCGGTTCGCGCGAACCATCGGCCGAAGGGGCATCCAAAATGCGGGATCCGCACGAACTTTACATGAATACGCTCGTGCCCATGGTGGTCGAGCAATCCAACCGTGGCGAGCGTGCCTTTGATATTTATTCGCGCCTACTGCGTGAACGTATCATCTTCGTGACCGGCGTTGTCGAAGACAACATGGCCTCGGTCATTGTGGCGCAGTTGTTGTTCCTTGAATCGGAAAATCCGAAAAAGGAAATCGCCATGTACATCAACTCCCCTGGTGGCGTGGTGACCGCGGGCCTGTCGATCTACGACACCATGCAGTTTATCCGTCCACCAGTGGCGACGTTGTGCATGGGGCAGGCGGCCTCGATGGGCTCGCTCCTTTTGACAGCAGGTGGTGTGGGTATGCGCGGCTCGCTGCCGAATGCCCGTATCATGGTTCACCAGCCATCGGGCGGCTATCAGGGCCAGGTGACCGACATCATGATTCATGCCCGCGAAGTTGAAGGATTGAAGCGTCGGCTCAATCAAATTTACGAGAAGCACACCGGCCGCTCTTACGAAGAAATCGAGAATGCCCTCGAGCGTGATCGCTTCCTTTCGGCCGAAGACGCCAAGGCTTTCGGGCTTATCGACACTGTGTTCGAGAAGCGCGCGGCCCCAGAAGCGGTCTGATGATTGGTCGTTAACGCCAATTTAGATCAAGCGCGCTCTACCCCGCTGGCGCAATTGCACCGAGCCGGATCGGCCTTTAAGGTTGATCCGGCTTATAATTTGTTTAGGTCTCATGCGTAAGCTTTAGTGCAGACGCTGATTTTGGGAGCGGTATGCTCTCGGGAGTGACGGGATGTCCAAAGAGACAACGAATGGCGAAACCTCCAAGAACACGCTTTATTGCTCGTTCTGCGGAAAATCTCAGCACGAGGTTCGCAAGCTTATCGCCGGGCCAACCGTCTTCATCTGCGATGAATGCGTTGAGCTGTGCATGGACATCATCCGGGAAGAGAACAAGACCTCGATGGTCAAGTCCTCCGACGGCGTTCCGACACCGGCAGATATCTGCAAGGTGCTCGACGATTATGTCATCGGCCAATACCGCGCCAAGCGCGTCCTTTCTGTGGCCGTCCATAACCACTACAAACGCCTGCACCATGCCACCAAGAACCAGGATATCGAGCTTTCCAAGTCAAATATCCTGCTGATTGGTCCGACGGGTTCAGGCAAGACGCTTTTGGCCCAAACGCTGGCGCGCATTCTCGACGTGCCGTTCACCATGGCCGACGCGACGACGCTGACCGAAGCTGGTTACGTCGGTGAGGATGTGGAAAACATCATTCTCAAGCTGCTGCAGTCGGCTGACTACAACGTCGAAAAAGCCCAGCGCGGCATCGTTTATATCGACGAAGTCGACAAGATTTCGCGCAAATCCGATAATCCATCGATCACCCGCGACGTTTCGGGCGAAGGTGTGCAGCAGGCTCTGCTCAAGATCATGGAAGGCACCGTTGCCTCCGTGCCGCCGCAGGGCGGGCGAAAGCACCCGCAGCAGGAATTCCTGCAGGTCGACACCACCAATATTCTGTTTATCTGTGGTGGTGCTTTCTCCGGTCTGGAAAAAATCATTGCCGCGCGGGGCGAAAGCTCATCGATCGGCTTTGGTGCCACGGTCAAGGATCCTCAGGATCGTCGGGTCGGGCAGATTCTGGCCGAAGTCGCGCCGGAGGACCTGGTGCGCTTTGGATTGATCCCCGAATTTATCGGCCGTCTGCCGGTATTGGCGACCCTGGAAGACCTCGATATCGCCGCCTTGATCGAAATCTTGACGGCGCCAAAGAACGCCTTGGTGCGCCAGTATCAGCGCCTGTTCCAGATGGAAGAGGTCGAGCTGACCTTCCATGAAGACGCGCTCCGGGCGATTGCTGAAAAGGCAATCGAACGCAAAACCGGCGCCCGTGGGCTTCGCTCGATCATGGAAGCGATCCTGCTTGACACCATGTATGACCTGCCATCGCTGGAAGGCGTGCAGGAGGTGGTGATCTCCCAGGAAGTGGTGACGGGCAAGGACGTTCGCCCGCTTTACATTTATGCTGATCGCAAAAAGGAAGAGCCCGCTACGGCTTGATGCGATAGCGGGTCAGTTTGTACGTGACGTTAACGTTCAAACCCGCATCAACCAAAACGCTCGATGATTTCGAGACACTTTTCGGGGCGCCTGGCGCCCCGAAATATTGTTGGTGCATGGTCTGGCGGGCGACGCCGGAGGAAGGCCGTCACACCAAGAGCGCCGAGCGGCGCTTGCAGATGCTGAGCCGCATTGGTGACGACATTCCGGTCGGTCTGATTGGCTATGCCGATGGCGAGCCGAAGGCCTGGATCTCTATTGCCCCCAAGCTTACGCATCGCAAGCAATTGGCACCGGCGGGGGTTGACGCCACGGCCGTCTGGTCGCTGACCTGCATGTATCTGCACAAATCGTTACGCGGGCAGGGTTTGGGCGCCGAGATGGTGTTGGCTGCTATCGCGCACGCCAGGGCGCAGGGAGCCGCGTCGGTCGAGGCCTATCCAGTGGACCCGCAATCCCCCAGCTATCGCTTCATGGGGTTCGTGCCGCAGTTTGAAAAGCTCGGCTTTGTTGAAACCGCAACTGTCGGCACGCGCCGCCATGTGATGCGGTTGCAGCTTTAGGCCGCTCGAAGCATCAGCTTGGGCTTGGTGGCCATTGTTCCATGGCTCTCGCCTAGCCCCAATTCAGGTAAATTGCGGCTTGCCGACAGCCGTTCCATCCGTGCAAAAACGGTGTCGAGGGGTTCCAGCCCCATGCCTGCTTTTGTGTGGCAAAAAGGCACGGAAAGACGCCCTTCAGGGTGGCGTTCGCGACATTGTTTGGCTACACCTTAGCCAGCCCCGAAACCCTTGGAAACAAAAGGGCCTCCAATGAGCACTGAATCAACCACACCATCCGAGCCAGAATTCGGGCTCGATCCCAACGCGTTGCGCGACGGCGCCGACCACATCAATTCGCTGTGGCTGCATCGTTTGCGGCAGCTTTTGGCCGCCGGCGAATCGGCTGCGGTCATCTCTATGATGGAGCCATTGCACGCGGCCGATACCGGCGACGTTCTGGAAGCGCTGGAGGGCGGTGAGCGGCTGGGCTTGGTGCAGACCCTGGGGGATCGCTTCGATTACTCGGCCCTGACTGAGGTCGATGAGTCGGTTCGTATCGATCTCATGGAGCTGCTGCCCAACGCCGACATCGCCCGCGGCGTCACCGGCCTCGACAACGACGATGCCGTGTTCATTCTGGAAGATCTGGAGCAGGACGACCGGGAAGAAGTGCTGTCGGCACTACCGACGTTTGAACGGTTGAGCCTCAAGCGCAGTCTGGATTTTCCCGAAGAATCCGCTGGCCGGCGGATGCAGACCGACTTCATTGCGATCCCGCCATTCTGGACGGTGGGGCAAACCATCGACTATTTGCGCGGCGAACAGGATTTGCCCGAGGAGTTTTACCAGATCTACGTGGTGGACGCGTCCTACAATGTCCTGGGCACCATTCCGCTCGACAAATTCTTGCGGTCACGGCGGGAAACCCGCATCGAAACCATCATGAACACCAATGTGATCCTGGTGGATGCAGGCGAAGACCAGGAAGAGGCTGCGCGCGATTTTGAGCGCTACGATCTGGTCGAAGTTGGCGTTGTGGACGAAAGCAAGCGCCTGGTGGGCGTCCTAACCATTGACGACATGGTCGACGTTATCCACGAGGAAGCCGACGAGGATATCAAACTGCTCGGCGGCGTCGGCGATGAAGATATTTCCGATAACACGCTGGACACGGTGCGTAGCCGGTCGCCATGGCTATTGGTCAATTTGGTCACCGCCGTCGTGGTGTCGCTGATCATTGGTCTGTTCAACGCCACCATCGAGCAGATGGTGGCGCTGGCGGTGCTGATGCCTATCGTGGCATCCATGGGCGGCAATGCGGGGACACAGACCATGACGGTGACCGTGCGCGCGCTGGCCATGCGGCAGCTGGATGGCCGCAAACTGCGCCGATTGATCACGCGCGAGATGGTGGTTGGGTTGGTCAACGGTTTGATTTTTGCAGCGCTGGTGGGCGCCGTAACCACCGTCCGCTTCGCAAATATAGAACTTGGCGTGGTTATCGGTCTGGCCATGATGATCAATCTGGTCGTTGCGGGGACTGCCGGAATTCTAATTCCGGTGATGTTGGAAAAACTCAAGGCGGACCCGGCCATCGCCTCGGCTGTTTTCGTGACCACGATAACGGATGTGGTCGGTTTTTTTGCATTTTTGTCGCTGGCCGGGCTTTGGTTCAGGCTTTTCTAGCATCGCACAAACGCAATTTTGGTTCGAAAAGGTTTATCTGACGGCTTGGTCGGGAATTAACGACGTGACGTAAATCCGGGAGGGGTGACAATTTCGCCGCTTGCCATTGATCGGTGACGAAGTTAACGATTTATGACTGGGATGGGCGTGTTAGACCACACGATGCCCTCCGGGAGTGAACGGCTGACAAGGAGCACATATGCGGGGTCAACCGAAGGCCAATATCTGGCAGGCAGCGAGCTGGACTCTAGTTTGCCTGTTGTCGATGGGTTTAGTTCTTTCCGTAGTTGCTGGCGTTTAGCGCCGTAGTTCTTCACCAAGACATTTTGGCAAGGGCGCCTGGAGACTGGCGCCCTTGCTTGTTATTGAAAGAGGTCATTCCATGAAACTGCTGATCGGCAATCGCAATTATTCAACCTGGTCGCTACGACCGTGGCTGGTGCTCGCACATTTCGAAATCCCGTTTGAAGACGAGGTGCTGCAGTTGAGTGGCCCGAACTGGCGCGAAACTCTTGCGGCGCGGTCGCCGACGGGTCGTGTGCCGGTGTTGCTCGATGGCGATCTGGTCGTGCCCGAAACCATTGCCATCATTGAGTATCTGGCCGATCGCTTTCCCGAAAAGGGGATTTGGCCCAAAGAAATCGCCGATCGGGCCCGCGCCCGTGCCGCTTGCGCCGAGATGCATGCCGGCTTCACAGCGCTGCGCAACAACGCGCCAATGAACCTGCGGGCCGCTCACCCTGGTCGCGTGCCGCTCGACGTTGTTGCCAAAGAGCTGCACCGCTTGGAAGCGCTGTTGGGCGGGTTCCTGGCCAAGTCCGGGGGACCGTTCCTGTTCGGCGCGTTCACCGGCGCCGATGCGATGTTTGCCCCGGTAGCGGCTCGGATTCGGTGCTATGACCTGCCTGTATCTGACCAGCTTGGCGCCTATGTCGAGGCAATCTATGGCCTGCCGGCATTCCAGCGCTGGCTGGCTGAGGCGCTGAAGGAGCCGTGGGTGATCGATGACGACGAAATCGACATCATCCAGGGAAAAGCGGCCAGAGGCAGCCTGGGATGATCCATATGGTCAAGCTTTGCGTCGGCGTCGCCAGTGTCGTTGAACTGGAGAGCTATCGCAATGAACGCGCCCATTGGTGGGGCGCTGACTATGGGGAAGAGGTGCACGTCCATCGCACCCGAATGATGCCCAAGCGCGGCGTTGAAATCGAGGGGCAAGGCTCGATCTATTGGGTTATCGGTGGGGTTATTGCCTGTCGGCAGCCGATCTTGCGTCTGGCCGCCTATGTCGATGGCGAAGGCAAGTCCTACTGCGATATCATAATGGCACGCGATCTGTTCCGCACCGTCCCATACCCCAAGCGGCCATTTCAGGGTTGGCGCTACCTTGACCCCAAGGATGCCCCGGCCGATTTGGCGGCAAACGGCAACGAAGGCTCCGAGGCTTTGGCTGCGGATCTCGCACGCTTGGGGCTGATCTGACCCTGTTAAGTGCTTAACCAATGTTAATGTCATGGCCCCTTGTTGAAGATGTGCGAAGCAGTCACACTTAGCGGGCTGCGATGTGAGGGGTGCATGGAAAACAAGGGGGCGCATGTCGTTGTGGTCGGCAATGAGAAGGGCGGCTCGGGGAAATCCACGACCGCGTTCCATCTTGCCATCTATTTGCTTTACCAAGGCTATAAGGTCGCCAGCATCGACGTTGATAGCCGTCAGCAGACGCTAACTCACTATGTGCGGAACCGGCGGGAGTGGACCAAATCCCACGGGCTGCGGGTCCCCCATACCACCCATTATCACCTGCCGCTTTCTCGCGGCGATTCGATCCGCGAGAACCACCAGCTTGAATTCGACCTGTTCCGTCAGGCGGTCGGAGAGGTCGAGCAGGTCGCCGACTTCCTTATCGTTGATACCCCTGGATTTGATACCAATCTGACGCGGTTGGCCCATTCGCTGGCGGATACGCTGGTGACCCCGGTCAATGACAGTTTGATTGATCTCAACGTTATTGCGCGGATTGATCCGGTCACCGGCGAGCCGCGCGAGATGAGCCATTATGCACGATTGGTCCAGCGCGCTCGCACTGAGCGGCTGGCGATAGATGGTCAGAATATTGACTGGGTTTTGGTTCGCAATCGTATTTCAATGCTGTCCTCGCGCAACATGCGGCAGGTTCAAAGCACGTTGGAAAAGATCGCGAACCGGCTGGGTTGCCGCGTCGCCGACGGTATCGCCGAACGCGTGGTGTTTCGCTCATTGTTTCCAATGGGAATGACGGTGTTTGATCCGCTGGATGAAAATCAACTCGGCGGATTGCCGTCGATGTCACATATGAGCGCCCGGCAGGAATATCGCGGCCTGGTTCAGGCGCTGCATTTGCCGATTACCGCTCGGGCGGAAGCGCGACAGGCAGCGATCGCTGCGCTGAATGACCCCGAGGATGCAATGACAAAGTTCATTCACATGGCCCAAGGCGACGCTTGAAACGCCTCGTTCGTGGGACTAGGCCAATTGGCGAGCTATTGGTGATCGCCGAAGCCGAGGCGAATGGCGCGCTTGCCGCCAGGAGCGAAGACGTCCAGATCAATGTGGACCCGCGGTTGGACCAGGCGCCTGGTTCGAGCCGAAAGTGCCATCACCGCGCCAAGCAAGTCTGCCATGGATCGGCGTGGCCTGGGTAGCATTCGGGACGCCATTCCGTCAAAAGCCCGGCGACGCACATTTGGGTCTTCTGACGCGAGGGCGGACTTGCCGATAAAATTGGCTAGTTCGGTTAGGGCGGACACTTCGCTCATTGGGCTACTCCATACACAGGCGCCAATAGTGCTTTTGGTCAGATTGGGCCGGGCTCGAACGGAGTCCAGCTCTGGTTTGTCGGCTTAGCTTTGCATCGCCAGGCAGCTTAAATCCTGCTGCTTGAGCTGGTTGCAAACCTCGGATGCTGCGTCGTGCCCGCCAAAACCCACAAAGCGGGCGCGGTAGAACACTTGGCCATTTTTTTCGAAGCGTTCCACATAGGCCCGGAAGTCGGCCAGTATCGAAAGCTTGCTTGTAGCGGCGCTCAGCATGTCGCGAGCGCTGGCCTCGGACGGGCCTGCGCCGATTTGAACGACCCAGCCACCGGCCGCTGGCGTTGCTGAACCGTCTGGGGTGGCGATGCTGCCACTGGTCATCAAATCAATGGGCTTGCCGTTGCTGCCGACGCCGACAGGGGGCAATAGCGGCGCAGATGGTGCCGTCTGACCAAGGGACGTCGGTGGCGCCCCCAGGGAATAGGTTTCGCTCAACCAGGCGCCGATCACGTCGTCCGAAGGGTAGGCGGGTTGGGGTGCCTGTGATGGGCCAGCAAGCACGTTAGCCGCTTGCACTGCCGGCTGCAGGCCGAGGTCGGCAGGCATCGGCGCGGGGATTGGCGCAGCGCTGGCGACCTGCAAATTTGGTGTCGGTGCGTTGTTGGCAGCGGCCAATTGTGCCAGCCGGAAGCCGGGCAGGGGCATGGGCACAACGAACCGGTTGGCACCGGTGGCTGCCGGGCTATCGGCAACGGCAACCTGGACGTCTGAATTGCCCTGACGGCCGGGTTGCGGGATCATTGCAGTGCTCAAATAGTCGCCACGGCGTCCTTTTGGCAGATATTCGGCCACCAGCTCGCGCACTTTCTGATCGCGGGCGCCAGCGGAATTGAACCCAAAGGCGACGACAACGATGTGGCGATTGTCCTTGCGCGCAGCGGTCAGAAGATTGGACCCAGCGGCATTGATATAGCCAGTCTTAATGCCATCGACGGCATCCATATAGCCCAGCACCCGATTGTGGTTGCCATAGGTATGACGGCCATAGCTGAAGCTACGGGTCTGGAAATACTCGTAATAGGTCGGAAAATGCTGATAGACGGCAATGCCGAGGATCGCCTGATCCCTGACCGTGGTGCGTTGGGCGCCATCTGGCAAGCCCGAAGCGTTGCGGTAGGTCGTGTGACGCATACCAAGTGCGCGGGCGGTGGCAGTCATGCGCTGCGCAAATTTTTCTTCACTGCCGGAAATGTTTTCAGCAATCACCCGCGCGATATCGTTGGCCGACAAGGTGACAATGGACTTGATCGCGTCTTCCACCGAAATGGTCGCTCCGGCCCGCAAACCGAGCTTGGTCGGGCTGGCTGAAGCGGCGTAAGCCGAAACCGTCATTTTGCTGGTGAGTTTCAGATTGCCGGCCGCCAGCTCCTGGAACAACACATAAAGCGTCATTACCTTGGTGACCGATGCAGGATAGCGCGCACTATCGGCGGCGCTCTCATACATGACCTTGCCGGATTTGGCGTCGACGACGATGCCGGCATATTTACGGAGGTTTTCAATCGCCTGCGCTGGAGCAATCGAAGGCGCAAGGGCTGCGAGCACGACGAAGGCGGTGACGAGGGCACGTGCAAAGACCGCACGCCAAAGGGATTGCGCCTGAGAAGCCACCCGGTACTCCAACTCATTACTCTCGGACGCTTCTGCGTCCGTACACAACTGGTACAACCGACCAAACACCGACCCGCCGTGGCCAATGTTTCGTCTTCAACGTGCCCACATTATCGGACCGGCAGTTACCATTCGGTAAAATGCAAGGGAGTTTGGCAATGTTGGATTGTGGCAATTCCAAGGCTTGGCGTCTATCGGGCGAATTCATAAGCCATTGAATACATGACAGTTTTCACCAATCTCAAATATGGATTGGATAGGCCCTTAACACCGACGAAGTTTTGCCTACATAATGGCTTCACCATGCTGCTTCGTTTTTCTCTCGATCGGCACTCAGCCATGAATAGCTACCCTCCCGCCGCTGGCGCCTTCGAGGTGAAAGAGGCTTTGCCGTCGATGCGTTTTTTAAGTCGGATGGGCCCTGATCGCGATGACGACGGACGCGGCAAAAGCGGTTTTGAGACTGGGATCGCCACCAAGACACGGCCGAAAACCAAGCGTCCGAGCCTATATCGGGTGTTGCTGCTGAATGATGACTACACACCGCAGGAGTTCGTGGTGTTGGTCTTGCAGGACGTATTCAACAAGTCCCGCGAGGACGCCTTTCAAATTATGATGCACGTTCACCAGAAGGGGGTGGGTGAATGCGGCGTCTATCCATACGAGGTTGCCGAAACCAAGGTTACCCGCGTCATGGACACTGCTCGCAAGAACCAACATCCGCTGCAATGCGTGATGGAAAAGCAATAGGAGCCTTTAATGCCCTCATTTTCACGCGGACTTGAAAAGGCCCTGCACCAGGCGATGAATCTGGCACGCGAGCGTTCGCACGAGTTTGCGACGCTCGAACACTTGCTTTTGTCGCTCACCGAAGATCGCGACACCATCGCGGTCTTAGCGGGCTGTGACGTTGACGTTGACGCTCTCAAGGGCGATCTCGAGGACTTCATCAACGAAGAGCTCGACAGCCTGATTGTGGCCAATGGCCAGGACGCGCGGCCGACGGCCGCTTTCCAGCGCGTCATCCAGCGCGCCGTCATTCATGTGCAGTCATCGGGTCGCGAAGAAGTCACTGGCGCCAATGTGCTGGTGGCCATTTTTGCCGAACGGGAAAGTCACGCTGCCTATTTTCTCGAGCAGCAAGACATGAGCCGCCTCGACGCGATCAACTTCATCTCCCATGGCATCACAAAGTCCGGCCCCACCGAAGAGCGTAAAGTACGCGGCGCTGAGGAGGGCGGGGATGCAGGAACGGGTGAGGGGGCCCGAGAGGGCGCCAAGAGTTCAGCCCTTGCTGATTTTTGCGTTGATTTGAACGCTAAGGCGCGGTTGGGAAAAATTGACCCGTTGATCGGACGGGACGCTGAACTGCGCCGGACGATCCAGGTTCTGTGCCGACGCTCCAAGAACAATCCGATCTATGTTGGCGACGCTGGGGTCGGCAAGACTGCCATCGCCGAAGGATTGGCACGCAAGATCACTGAAGGCGATGTGCCCGAAGTGCTCAAGGAAGCGACAATTTACGCGCTCGATATCGGCTCGCTTTTGGCCGGTACGCGCTACCGCGGTGACTTTGAAGAACGCCTCAAAGCGGTGATGAAGGAACTCGAGAAGCTGCCGAACGCCGTGCTGTTTATCGATGAAATTCACACCATGATCGGCGCGGGTGCCACCTCAGGCGGGGCGCTTGATGCGTCAAATCTGCTCAAACCGGCCTTGGCCAGTGGGGCAATTCGGTGCATAGGCTCGACGACTTACAAGGAATACCGGCAGTTCTTTGAAAAGGACCGGGCGCTGGTCCGCCGCTTCCAGAAGATCGACGTCAACGAACCTTCAATTCTGGATACAATCGAGATCATCAAAGGGCTGCGCCCCTATTACGAGGCGTTCCACAAGATCAAGTTCACTGACGAAGCGCTCAAGGCGGCGGTCGAATTGTCGGCGCGTTATATCAATGATCGCAAGCTTCCCGACAAGGCGATCGACGTCATCGACGAAACCGGCGCCAGCCAGATGTTGCTGACCCCGGACAAACGCAAAGCGGTCATCGACGTCGAGGATATCGAAGCAACGGTTGCCACGATCGCCCGCATTCCGCCGAAGTCGGTTTCCAAATCCGACGCGGAAATGCTGTCCAGTCTTGAGAGTAACCTCAAGACCGTGGTGTTCGGCCAGGATCTGGCGATTTCGGCGCTGTCCTCGGCGATCAAGCTGGCCCGTGCCGGCTTGCGTGAGCCGGAAAAGCCCATTGGCTCGTATCTCTTTACCGGCCCAACTGGCGTCGGGAAAACCGAAGCGGCCAAGCAATTGGCCGATACATTGGGCGTCGAACTGCTGCGCTTTGATATGAGCGAGTATATGGAACGCCATACGGTGTCGCGGTTGATCGGCGCCCCCCCCGGCTATGTCGGCTTCGATCAGGGTGGTCTGTTGACCGATGGCGTCGATCAGCATCCCCATTGTGTGGTGTTGCTGGACGAAATCGAAAAGGCACATCAGGATCTCTACAACATCCTGCTGCAGGTGATGGATCACGGCAAGTTGACCGATCACAACGGCAAGTCGGTCGACTTCCGCAATGTGATCCTGATCATGACGTCCAACGCCGGGGCCATGGATTTGCAAAAATCCCCGATTGGGTTTGGCCGCAAACGGGAACAGGGAGACGATGAAGAGGCGATCAATCGCCTGTTCAGCCCGGAATTCCGCAATCGGCTGGATGCAATCATCTCGTTTGCGCCATTGCCACGCGAAGTTGTGCGTCGCGTGGTCGAGAAATTCGTGTTGCAGTTGGAAGGTCAGCTGGCCGAACGCGGCGTCACGATCAATCTGACCCCAGAGGCTGCCGATTGGTTGGCGGATAAGGGCTATGACGAACGCATGGGTGCCCGTCCGCTGAGCCGGGTCATCCAGGAATATGTCAAAAAGCCGCTGGCTGATCAGGTGTTGTTTGGCGAACTGGTCAATGGCGGTACGGTGACGGTGGCGGTTGTTGGGGTTGGCGATGAAGCCAAGCTGGAGCTGATCGCGGTACCGCCGCGCCCGGCCAAGCCCAAGGCAATTCCTTCGGCCAAGGCCAAGAAGGCGCCAAAGGCCGAGCAGAAGAGCTAAGACCTATTGGATTGCGTTGAAGGCCGGGAGAGATCCCGGCCTTTTCGTTGGCTGGTTAGGATGGGATGCCGCGCCGGACCAGCGCGCGGACCACCAAGACGAAGTAAAGCAGCAGAGGCACCGCCAAGGCGTACATCCCGAATTGCAGATGTATCGCCGCGCCAATCACCGCGCCGACCAGCAGCGAAACCCAAACCAGTGCGTGCTGCGCCCAAAGCCAGCGAGGGGCTTTGCCATAAATCGCTTGCGCCAACTCCTGGCTAGCCATGAACAGCGTGCCGGTGACATAAGTGGCGCCCAGCCGGGCGCTGCCAGCCGGCCGCAACACGGCATTTTGTGCGCCGGCGGACGCTGCCAGAAATAACAGGGCCTGTGTGGGTGGCCAGCCCAGTTTGGCCAGCAGCAGTGCCAGGCCGAGCATCACGAAGACGAGCAACAGCGTTGCTGTCGCGGCCCAGCGATTGGCCCGCAGCCCGAGCATACTGCCGGTCAACCCACCAATAAAGAAGCAGGCGACGAGGCTTGCGGGCAGCGCGATGGTGTCGAGCAGGCCGTTGGCGAGACCGAACGCCAGCTGCGTGGTGTTGCCGCTCATGAATGAGGTGAAATAGCCGCTCAGCTCAACAAAACCGACGGCGTCGGTGAAGCCGGCGGAAAGCGTCAGCAGCAGGCCGACGGCCAGTTTTCGAAAAGGTGTCACGGGCTGGGATTCGCTGTGTCGACGCTGCAGCTTTGCCGATGCGGTCCGGTTCAGCAAGCGGTGATCCCTAAATCAGTCCAGTGCAGCCGCAATTGCCTTGGCCAGCTCTGCAAGCTCAGCATCGTCGGCCCTGCCGCCGCCATGTGCGCCAAGCCCGATCCCCTCATAGACCGGGATGATGTGGAAATGCAGGTGGAACACAGTCTGCCCTGCCGGAGCTTCATTGAACTGGGCAATGCGAATGCCATCGGCGCCGGTGACGGCCTTGGTGGCGATGGCGACGCGCTGCAGCAGCGGCATAATCGCCGCCAAAACCGCCGGGTCGGCATCAAGCAGATTGCGCGACGGGGCTTTCGGCACGACCAGCAGATGGCCGCGCGATTGCGGGAACACATCCATCATCACCAGCGCCGCGTCGTCCTCATAGACCTTGTGCGAGGGGATCTCGCCGCGAAGGATTTTGCCGAAGATGTTGGCGGGATCGTAGGTCATGCTGGCTCCTGTCAGCTATTCGACGGGTGGATATTGATGCTCATTACCCCGGTAGTCGGTCACCGAATAGCAACCGTCGCCCGTTGAGCGCAAAACGCTGGCCCCGATCGGCGCTTTGCCGTGCCCGCCAGGCAAATCCAGAATATAGGTGGGCTGGCAGAGCCCAGAAATGCGTCCTCGCAGGCCAGCGACCAATTCCTGGCCCTGTTTTATCGTCAGTCGAAAATGGCTGGTGCCCGGCGCCAGATCGGGGTGGTTGAGATAATAGGGCTTGATCCGATTCTCAACAAACACCCGCATCAGCGCTGCCAGCGTGTCGGGGTCGTCATTGACCCCCTTGAGCAGAACCGATTGGCTCAACATGACGATCCCGGCGTCGACCAAACGGGCGCAGGCGGCCTTGGCGTTCTGCGTCATCTCGCGTGGGTGGTTGGCGTGCAGCGCGATATAGGTGGTCTTGCCACTGGCTTTGAGGGCGTCGATCAGGTCCGCGTCGACCCGTTCCGGTTCAACCACTGGCACCCTGGTGTGAAAGCGGACGATCTTGACGTGGCTTATTGCGGCAAGGCGCACCATGATTTCAGCCAGGCGGCGCGGTGACAGAACCAGCGGGTCGCCACCGGTCAGGATCACCTCCCAGATTTCACTGTGCGTGGCGATATAGGCAAAAGCCGCATCCATCGCGTCTGGCGTTAGTGTGCCCAGGCCCTGCGGCCCCACCATTTCACGCCGAAAACAGAACCGGCAATAGACCGGGCACACATGCACGGCTTTGAGCAGGACCCGGTCCGGATAGCGATGCACAATGCCTTCAACGGGGCTGTGGGCCAGATCGCCAATGGGGTCAGCCCGCTCGTCAGGCGTCGTCAGCAATTCCTCGAGGCGCGGCACAAACTGGCGCGCTATTGGATCGAAAGGGTCATCGCGGTCGATGAGTGCTTCCATTGCCGGAGAAATGGCCACGGCATAACGGGCGGCAACCTCGATCATTGGCTGGCCGGCGCCAGGATTTATGAGCTTGGAATCGACCAGCTCACCCACTGTTCTGATCGTTCGAGCCACGCTCATTGACCGCTCTCCGCCACCGGCGCCCACAGCACTTGATCGATGCGGGAGGCGCCAGTTGCCAGCATGACCAGGCGATCAAAACCCAACGCGACGCCGCTGGCTTCGGGCATGATGGCCAGGGCCCCCAGGAAATCCTCGTCGATTGGGTAACGCTCGCCATAGAGTCGTTGCTTTTCGTCCATCTCCAGTTCAAAGCGGCGGCGCTGTTCGGTGGCATCGGTCAATTCGCCAAACCCGTTGGCCAATTCCACACCACAGGCGTAAAGCTCAAACCTTTCCGAAACTCGCGGGTCAGTTGGGAGTTTTTTGGCCAATGCCGCCTCTGCCGCTGGGTATTGGTCGAGCACCGTCACCCGGCCAATGCCGAGGTTTTGTTCAACTTTTTCGACGAGAATCCGGCTGAACAAATAGGACCAGGTGAACTGATCCGGCACCGTCATACCACGATTGGTCATTTGGGTGGCCAGAGCCGAAGCGTCGGTGGTGCCATCATCGGCAATGGTGGCGAGCAGATCGATGCCGGCATAGCGTTGAAAGGCTGCTGCGACGGACAAATGCTCTGCGGTGGCAAATGCATCGCAGTGCCGGTCCCGGTAGCGCAATTGCGCCGAACCAGTGGTTTGGGCCGCCAAGCGCAACAGGCTCAGACAGTCCTCAATTACCGCCGAATACGGCTCGCCAACGCGATACCACTCAACCATGGTAAATTCGGGATGATGTAAGGGGCCGCGCTCACGATTGCGCCAGACATGGCCGATGCTTACAATTCTTTTTTCACCCGCTGCGAGAAGTTTTTTCATGGTGAATTCGGGTGACGTATGCAGGTATAGCGGCACGCCCACGCCATCATTGCCAATCGCCGTGGTCGAAAACGCGTGCAGATGGGCCTCATTTCCGGGCGACCGCTGCAGGCCAGGTGGATCGACCTGGACAAAGTCCTGGGCAAGAAAATAGCTGCGCATCGCCGCGTCAAACCTGTTGCGGGCCATCAGCGCTGGTCGACGATCAGCATGAACTGTCGGTGTCCACCAGGGCGATAGCGGTGCAGAGCTTAGGGTAGGGGGCAAAACGGGGGTCTTTCGCGCACAGGACTGGCAGTTTTCGTTGAATTGGGGTATCGGGCAACACGAAACAAATATCTGAGCGTCCGGTGGCCTCAGCAGCCGCACATTTAGGCCGCCGTCACCGCTCGAACAAGGAAGAAATAATGGTCAAGGTCATCGCCTCTTCACTGCGCAAAGGCAATATCGTCGAGCAGGAAGATAAGCTTTATGTCGTTCTCACCGCGGAGAACGTTCATCCCGGCAAGGGCAATTCCATCACCAACGTCAATATGCGGCGCATCAGCGATGGTGTGAAAGTTGTGGCCCGGTGGCGCACCACTGAAATGGTCGAGCGCGCCAATGTCGATGATCGCAGCTACAACTTCCTCTATTCGGATGGGGAAGGGTTCCATTTCATGAACCCTGAGAACTACGACCAGGTGACGGTTTCTGCCGATGTCGTCGGCGACGACAAGGTGTTCCTGCAAGACGGCATGACGGTGACCCTCAGCCTGTTCAACGACATTGCCATCGGCATGGAACTACCGGCCCGCGTCACCCTGGAAATTGTCGAGACCGAGCCAGTGGTCAAGGGGCAGACGGCGTCATCGTCGTTCAAGCCAGCCATCTTGACCAACGGCGTCAAGATCATGGTGCCGCCGCATATTTCGGCGGGTGTTCGGGTGGTCATTTTGACCGAAGACTATTCCTACGTCGAACGCGCCAAGGACTGAGTTCGGTGTTTTTGTGACAATCAGGCCATGGGCTGCCAATTGGCGTTTCAGGGCCTGAGTGCTGTTTGACGCATCGCGGCATCGGCAAAGCGCCGCAGGCTGACTAGAACTCAGACCAGTCCTGCTTAACGGCCGCATTGCCCTTGGTCAAATAGGAGCGCGCGGCGGTTTTGACGCGATCCTGGAGTCCTTTGATGCCAGTGTGGGCATTGGGCTTGGGCTGGGGCAGGGCCGTGGGACCAGCATCGGTTAATGTGAAAATGTCAACGATGCGGTCCAGTTCAGTGGCTTGCGCCTCTGTCTGCTCGATGGCCGCATTGGTTTGTTCCACCAGCGCCGCGTTGTGTTGGGTCATTTCGTCCATCAGCCGGACTGCGACATTGACCTCGTCAATTGAGGCTGCCTGAGCCCGGCTTTCTTGGGCGATCGAATCAATCAGACCATTGTTGCGTCGTGCCGCTTCAACCATCGATGAGAGCTTTTCGGCGGCGTCGGCAACCAGTTTTGAGCCTCCGCGCACCTCTTCGGCGCTTTGGTCAATCAGGATTTTGACTTCCTTGGATGCCTGGGCAGCTGATTGGGCCAGGCGGCGCACTTCGACGGCCACGACCGCAAATCCCTTGCCCGCTTCGCCAGCGCGCGCAGCTTCCACTGATGCGTTCAACGCCAGCAAATTGGTTTGGAACGCAATGTCGTCGATCATGCCGATGATATTGGAGATCTTGGCCGACGAGGTGGTAATCCGTTCCATTGCCTCGTTTGCTTGTCCCATGACCAGTCCGCCAGCCTCGGCCGTGCGGGTCACGCCGTCGGCCGCAGCGCTGGCTTCGGTCGCCCGGTTGGCGTTTTTGGTGACGGTGTTGGCCAATTGCTCCATCGTGGCGGAGGTTTCTTCAATCGTCGCCGCCTGTTTGGTGGTTCGCTCGGACAAGTCATTGGCACCGGCCAGAATCTCACCGGTTGCCGTCTTGAGCGAACGCGAGGTGTCGCGGAGCTGGCTGACAATATCGGTGAGTTTGTCACCGACAGCATTTGTGTCGTCCTTGAGCTTGGCAAACGCCCCCTGATAGTGGCCATTAACGCGGCGGGTCAGGTCGGTTTCTGCCAAAGCGGCCAAGACGTCCCCCGTTTCAGTCAGACCGCGATCCACCGTTTCAACCAGCCGGTTGACACTCGACGCCAAAGCGTTGAGTTCGTCATCAGGAAATTGGGCGCCGACGCGCTTGGAAAAATCTCCACCAACGGCGGCGTCAACCACCTCACCAAAGGCCATTTGCAGCGACTGCATCATCTCAATGCGTTCTGCCCGGCGGCGGAGCGACCCGGCGCGCTCTTCGTCCGTCAACTGCGCCACCTGGAGGCCGTGGTTACGGAAAACTTCGACTGTACGTGCCATGACCCCAACTTCGCTGCCCAAATTCACATAGGGGACCTCGGAATTCAGATCCCCTTCGGCGATGTTTTCCATCGTCCGAGCCAATTTCGGGATTGGCGCGGTGATCATGCGGGACAGAAAATATCCGATCGCGCCCACGATGATTGTCGCAGCGGCCCCGACCAGAAGCAGCACCTGCAGGTTTTGCCCGATGCTGCGTTCAACGTCTGACAGTTTTTGGCCGACAAACATCACGCCAGTGAAGGTGCCATCCTGTTTCATCAGCGGCTGATAGGCGGTGAGGTAGCGGTCGCCAAAGATCAACTCTTCGCCCTCATAAACCTTCCCTGCGATCAGCGCTGCGTAGATGGGGCCGTCGCGATCGATGGCCTCGTCGATGGCGCGCGTGCCGTCGGGCCGCATCAGTGTTGTGGTTTTTGCCAGGACGTCGCCGGTGTCGTGCTGCATGATGTAAATACTGGCGTCGCCGCCCGTCACCCGCGCTATGGCATCGACCATGACGTTGTCAAAAAATGGCATGATGGCCCAAAGCGAGATGGTGGTCAGATTGCCGGCTTCGTCCCAGGCGAGGTTGGTGCCCTGAACGTTTCCGGCGAGAATTGTGGCGGCGATGTGCATGTTACTGCCCTGCCGCTCCTTTGCCTTTGCCATAACGCTGGTGCTGAGGTTCAAATACATGCCAACCGAGACTGCAGCGATCGAAGCCAGAATGGAGCAGATCACCAGCCCCGAGATAACAGTGCGGAGCTTGAGATTACCGAACATTCTGCCGATAGAATTGAGCATGAAAAATCCCCCAGTGCGACGTGCGATCCGATCAAATCGGGATGCCAACGCGCCAAAATTATACTTAACGTGTTAATGAGTTGTGTACCACGACCCATGATTTTCCGACGTGCGTCGACAAATCCTTTGCTGCCTCCGAAGCAAGCGCTTCTGGGCGGTATGATATCAAAGGCTTCAGTACGAATGTCGCTGGCCAAATAGGCCGTTCAATTGGCACCGATGCCTGCCAGGGATTCCTCGATTGCTATTTGCCCGTCGTTAAATGTCCGGCTGCCGTCCACGGCAGATTGGGTATCGCGCGCAATGTCGCTTCGCATGTCGATGATCCGGGCGACTTAACCCAATCCAGCTATACCGTCAGCGGTTGTCGTCAGCGCAAGCCAATGCGAATCAATTGCAATATCTATCGGCGTGGACGGGTCAGCGCGCGGCTCGCAGTCATCAAAAAGTTCCATAATATATATTATGCGAAAATAGGAATTGAATCAGCAATCCCCACGCAAGGAATCCTCAACGCCTCAAACGCCGTCCCCGTTGGCATAATCTGCGGTGACAGAGTGTCTCTCGTTCGGCGGCTAGCGCCGTCATTCGTGGTCTTATTCTGTTGTGCCCGAACCCTAATGTATTCAGACCGGCGCACGTGCCGGCGCCGGTCTGAAAACGGTGCAATCACGCCGTCTTAGTTTGTCAGAGTTACTCTGCCGCCTTGGCAACTCGATGCGTGTTCAGCGCCATCAAAGCGTTGGCGCGGGCCAGGCATTCGGGTTGTTCAGCGGCATAGCGCGGGCCGATTTCCATCATCAGGACCGTGCCAGGTAGGAAATCCAGCTCGCTAAAAATGTCTTCCCAGTCGATGTCGCCCCAGCCCAGTGGCATATGCAGATCGCCAAGGCCAAGTGCGGTCGCTTCCTGCGGGTGATAGGGCTGATAGTGAGCAATTGGGCGACCGAAGGAGTCGTGAACATGCAGGTGCCCGGCAACCGGTGCCATGGCGCGGATCTGGTCACGGAAGTTCAGCCCACGATAGGTGGATTCGATATAGGCGTGGGAGAAGTCGATCAGCGCCACCACATTGGGATGGTTCAGAGCCTTGACCGTTTCAGCCACTTCCGCCGGCGTCTGGCGATACTGCCCTGGTTCGGTCGTGAAGATGTTTTCCAGAGCGATCCGGACACCGTACGGCCGCGCGAAATCAGCAAGCTCGGTTAGCGTTTCGCGTTCAATCACGTCCGCATGGGCGCGGTCCTTGATTTCAGCAGCCCGGATGCTGCCACCATGTTGCACCAGAATGCGAGCGTCGATCCGATCGCATAGTTCCACCAACGCCTTGGCCGCATTGAGCTGATAGCGGACAGTCGCGGGGTCCATGAAGTTGGATGAAACCAGGCCATGCACGGTATAGCGAAAATCGAACTGGCGCGTCAGGGCAACGAGCCGTTGTGCGCGCTCTTCGATGACCCTGCCACCCGAGATCAGGTCAAGTGTGGTCAGAGCGATTTCGACCGTGTCGACGCCGATGTCAGCAAGCCGACGCAGATCTTGTTCCAGGCTGGAAAATTCGCCGTCGATAGAGCCGGTATTGAAACCGGTAGCGATGATTATGCTCATATTTGTCCCCTTGGGTCAGGCAGAAATGGATGAGTTGTGGATCGTTGGGCTGGGCAGGCGCAGATCGACACCACCGGTTTCAATGCGACGGCCGTCTTCGGTCGAGAACAGGTGAATGTCCTGTTCGCCGACGGTAAAGTGGAGCAGCGTACCGCTCGGAATCGGGTTTGAACCCATGTCGACCGCGATGATCTGGCTGCCATAGGCCGTCGCATAGACGAGGCGCGATGCTCCCAGTTCCTCGACATAATCCACGCTGGCGACAATCGCCCCATTGCTGCCGGGCTGGGCGCGACGCAGCGATTCTGGTCGTATACCCAACGTAACCTTGCGCCCCGCCATACGGACTCCAAGCTCAACTGGTAGTCGCCCATCAGTGCCGAAGGTGAAATGGCCATGCGCATCAAACGACCCATCGATCAGGTTCATCGCGGGTGACCCAATGAAATCGGCCACGAAACGGCTGGCGGGCCGATGATACACTTCACTCGGTGTACCCACCTGCTCTACCCGCCCCGCGTTCATGATGATCAGGCGGTCCGCCAGCGTCATCGCTTCGGTTTGGTCGTGGGTCACAAACACCGAGGTGACATCAAGGTCACGATGTAACCGTCGGACTTCGGACCGCATGGCGACACGCAGTTTCGCATCAAGATTGGAGAACGGCTCGTCGAACAGAAACACTTTTGGCTCACGAACCATGGCGCGAGCCATCGCAACGCGCTGCCGCTGCCCGCCGGAAAGTTCTCCCGGGCGGCGATCAAGATAGGGTTCTAACCCCACCGAAATTGCCACCTTGAGTACCTTGGCCCGGCGCTCCGGCTTGGCCACGCCCGCCACTTTGAGCGCGTAGCCAACATTTTGCTCCACGGTCATATGCGGGTACAACGCATAGTTCTGGAACACCATGGCGCAACCGCGTTCACGTGGTTCGAGCTGGTTGACGATTTTACCGCCGATGGTGATGTGACCGTCTGGGATATCCTCCAGGCCCGCGATCATGCGCAAGAGAGTCGACTTGCCGCACCCCGATGGACCCAGGATAACAACAAATTCTCCGGACTGGATTTCGACATCGACACCGTGGACCACGTTCGTCTTCTGGTAGCGCTTCTTGACAGCTTTTAAGGTGATGGCAGTCATTGAATGGTTCCGATCATTTGTCTTTTGCTATCAGGCCACGCACGAACCATCGCTGCATGAACGCGACGACCAGGAGTGGAGGCAACATGATGATGAGAGCGCCGGCCATGGTGACGTTCCAGTCGGGTGTGCCGTTTTCCGCCGGGATCAAGGCCTTGAGTTGCATCACCGCGGTGCCATAATTTTTGCGGTCAGTGGTGATAAGCAGCGGCCAAAGATACTGGTTCCAAGCGTACACGAACATAATCGTCGCCAGCGCCAGCATGTTGGTGCGGCTCAATGGAATGAGCACATCAAAAAAGAAACGGATCGGCCCCGAGCCATCCATTTTGGACGCTTCAACCAGCTCATCGGGTATGGTCATGAAGAACTGTCGATACAGAAACGTGCCGGTAGCCGTGGCAATCAGCGGCAGGATCATCCCTGGGTAGGAGTTAAGCAGGTTCCAGCTCAGCGCTACCTGAAAACCCGTCAACGACTGGATCAGGCCGGTAAGGCCGGTGACATCGAACAACGCCTGCACCGGGGTAAGCGCATTGGCGGCGATGGAATAGGTCGGAACAATGCGCACTTCGAGCGGCAGCATGAGAGTGACGAAGATCAACCAAAAGCTCAGCATTCGGCCGCGGAAATCAAAGAAGACGATTGCGAAGGCCGAGAGTGCTGCCAAAACAATCTTGCCCAGCGTCACCCCGACTGCAACGATCAGCGAGTTGACCAGCTTGGGCCCAAGGTCAGCGCGGACCCAGGCGGTCTGGATATTCTCGAACAAATGGCTGCTGGGCCACAAAGTTAGCGGCACACGCGCCACTTCGGGCAACGATTGAGAGCCAGCCACCAGCACCACCCAGAACGGGAAGACGACGATGACAAGGCCAATGGCCATGACTGCATAAGTGACGAAATCAAAGTTGCGGGAACGCTCGATCATGGCCCTGCCTCAGGAATAGTGGATGCGGCGTTCGACCCATTTGAACTGGATGAACGTCAGGGCGATAACGAGGACCATCAAGACAATGGACTGGGCGGCAGCGCCCGAATAGTCGAGGCCTTTGAACCCGTCGAAGTAAATTTTGTAGACCATCACACTGGTGGCCCCGATGGGACCGCCGTCAGTCATCGTGTCGATCAACCCAAAGCTGTCGGTAAAACTCGATATAATATTGATGATAAAGAGGAAAAATGTCGTCGGCGCGATCAGTGGCAATTGCAAATCAAGCATACGCTGGAATGGCCGTGCGCCATCCATCGCTCCCGCTTCAGTCAGCGAGCGGGGAATGCTTTGCAGTGCAGCAAGGAAAAAAACGAAGTTATAGCCAATACCAAGCCAAGCATGACAGACGATCACCATCAACAAGGCGTGCCAACCAATCGTGGACGGGTCCCATATCCCCGGCCAAATGGTGTTGATGGAACCGATCAGCCCAGCTTGTGGTGAGAACATGAAGCGAAAGGCGACACCTGCTGCGGGAGCAGCAATCGCATAGGGCCAAATGAACACTGACCGCACCAACCGGGTGCCCTTAAGCGCCCGATCGGCAAACAGTGCCAGCAGCAGCGCCCCAAACATCGACAGCGTCGTTGCACTCACCGCGTAAAAGCAACTGCGCAACACCGTTGCCCAATAGCGATCATCGCCGAACACATCGAGGAAATTGTCCAAACCCACCCAGCTGTTGCCACCACCCCAGGGCTGTTCCAGGGTAAATGCCCAATACAGAGCCTGAGTGGTTGGCCAGTAAAAAAATACCAGTACCAATAACAATTGTGGCGCAAGCAGCAGCCAAGGCAGGACGGTGTTCCGATAGGTGGCGCGGCGTTCCATTGACCTGATACCCCATGCAAGAGTGCAAACGGCGCGGGCAGCGAAGGCCGCCCACGCCAGCTCGAAAGCACGATCAGGGAAGGGTTACACCGGCATAGGTTTTTTCAAACTTGCGGAGGATGGCGTTGCCGTGTTCAACGGCGGTATCAAGAGCCTGTTGGACCGGGGTATTGTCGAACATTACCGAAGCGATGGCGTCAGCAACTTCCTTGCGGATGGCGACATAATTGCCGAGACGAATGCCGCGGGTATTTTCGGTTGGTGGAGTGAACGTCAGGCTCTCGATTGCCAGCTCGCGGCCTTTGTATGGGGCAGCGTCATAGAAGCCGTTAGTCTTCATGGCACTAAAGCCGGTGTTCGTGACCGGAATATAGCCGGTTACCGTGGACCACCATTCGGCCTGCTTAGGCGTCGCAAGGAACGCGTAAAATGCAGCCGCGCCTTTGTATTCCTCGGCAGTCTTGCCCTTCAATGTCCAGAGCGAAGCTCCGCCAACCAGAGAATTCTTGCGTTCAGTACCAGCCCACACTGGCAACATGGTGTTGGTCCAGTGCATCCCTTCAATTGCTTGCTTGGAAAACGTGCCATGGTCGGCAACAGAGGATGAAGTGATCTGGCACTTGGCGCTGACAAACGCCTCGTTGGCGGTTTCGCCCGAAGCCTTGGACTTGAGCACAAATAGACCCTCGTCGTACATTTTTTTGATCCAGGTCAGTTGATCAACAAACTTGGTTTTGTTGAAGACGAGCTCAGCATTCAGCCCGCCAAAGCCATTGCCCAACGATGCAATCGGCTGGTTATGGATGGCCGAAAACTGCTCAAACCACTGCCAGACCCCGCTTGGGTCATAGGCAACAGGGCAATCATAACCGGCGGCCTTCAAAGCGCGAGCTACCGTTTC
This sequence comes from Devosia equisanguinis, assembly GCA_943372435.1. Lineage (GTDB taxonomy): Bacteria > Pseudomonadota > Alphaproteobacteria > Rhizobiales > Devosiaceae > Devosia > Devosia equisanguinis_A. The sequence continues at coordinate 181,010 of CALRYQ010000001.1, read as the reverse complement.
GACGTCTTCCCAAGTCTGGGGCAAACCATCGTAGCCGATTTTTGCAAGTGCGTCGGTATTGTAATAAATTACGGCAGTCGATGAGTTGAACGGCATGGACAACAATTCGCCCTTGGCGGTCGAAAAATAGCTGGCGATGCCCGAAAAATAATCGTTCCAGTCGATGGTGTAGCCATTTTCAGTCATCAGTTGACCGACCGGAAGGTAAGCGCCAGACAGCATCAAATCTAGCGTGCCGGCATCATGTATCTGCGCGATCGTCGGCTGCTTATTGGCCCGATAGGCGGCAATGGTGCTTTGCAAATTGGTGTCGTAGTCAGTCTGACTTGTGCAGACGATTTCATAGTCTGGTTGGGACTTGTTGAAATCAGCGCACATTTCCTGAATGCGCTCGCTGAGATCGCCACTCAAGCCGTACCAGAATTCAAATTTTGTTGGCGCGGCCTGGGCTGGTGCGCTGGACAGTGCCAAGGTGCTTGCAGTCAATGCTGCACTGAGGAGCCAATTGCGTATCATTTAGGTTTCTCCGGAGTTTGGGTGCCGATCGCTCGTTAGCGCGGCAGTCCTAGCTCCGGAATTTGACAGCAGAGCTTCAGCCTGGTGAATGCTGGGTGACAGCCCTGCTTAGAGCAGGTCTCCTCGAAGCGGTCCCTGTTTCGGGTTAAAGACATGCGCACAAACCAGGGCTGAAAGCGCGGGCAGTGAATCTGGAAGATCGCGACGCCCTTTAGTCGTTGCGCAACATGCCGCGGTAGACTCCAGGCTCGGAATTTGGGATTTCCAGCGCGTCGAGCCGTCGCTGGTAAAATGCGACCGGGCCCGGGTCGCCAATCACAGCATAGCCATAACCGACTTCGCGCATTGAGCGCAGAGTTGCGATCAGCAAGGCTTCACCGATCCCTTTGCCACGTTGAGCTTCATCAACGCCTGTTGGACCAAAAAATCCGCGCGCGGTGCTGTCATAGCAGGCAAAGCCCAGCAGGCTGTTGCCGTCAACCGCGATCCAAACGCTGATCGGTGTCTGGGTGAATGCCCGCGTCACTTCGGACGCCCAGACATCATGGAAATGTTGGCGCACCCAGCCGATGACGACATGGGCTTCTGGTGCGATGGCGCGGCGTACGACGACGCCATGGGCGGCCACGCGCGCCTCGGATTCGAAGTCCGGCAGATCATAGAGGCGAACCAGGAGGTCGGGCACGGATAGTCTCCTTAAAGGCGATTAGATATGATGGCAGCGTACGGTATGAGCGGCACCGATTGCTACCGGTTCGGGCATCACCTGCCTGCACATGCTGGTGACGCGCGGGCAGCGGGATACAAATGGGCAGCCGACGCTGGTCGAGGTCCACAGGGGGATATCTGTGGCGCGGCGGGTTCGCGTGGTGCTGATCTTGCGGGCGGGGTTTGGAACCGCCTCGATCAGCAATTGTGTATAGGGGTGCTGCGGACGCTCGGTAATGTCCTGGCTTGGCCCCTGCTCCACTAAATGGCCAGCATAAAGCACGGCGGTATCCTCGGCAAAATAGCGCGCCGTGGCGATGTCGTGGGTGATGTAAAGTGCCGCCAGGTTTTTCTGAACCTTCATGTCCTCAAGCAAATTGAGGATGCCCAGGCGCACAGAAACATCAAGCATCGAGGTCGGTTCGTCGGCAAGTAAGACGATCGGTTGAACCGACAAGGCGCGGGCGATGGCGACGCGCTGGCGTTGCCCACCGGACAGTTCGTGTGGGCGGCGTTTCAGATAATCCGCCGCAGGCTTGAGGCCAACCCGATCCAGCAGCGCCAGCATCTCCTCGCCGACTGCCGCGCCACGCAAATCTGGTCGGTGCAGCCGGATTGGCCGCTCGAGATGGTAGCCAATGGTCTGGGTTGGGTTTAACGAGCCAAACGGGTCCTGAAACACCATTTGAACATCGGCGCGATACCGCGCCAGGCGTCGACCTTTGAAGGCGGCAATATCGTCTCCGGCGAAGGTTATGGTGCCGCGGCTCGGTCTGTACACGCGGGCGAGCATCCGAGCGCAGGTGCTTTTGCCTGACCCAGACTCACCCACCAACGCCAGGGCACGTCCGGTGACGAGCTTGAGTGAGACTCCGGACAGAGCGCGCAAGATGGTGTGACTGAACATGGAGCCGCCGATAACGAACTCAGCGTCGACATTGTTCATTTCGACAATTGTACGGCCAGCTGGCATCGAGACGGCCGATTCTGGGGGCGCTATTTCAGCAAGTGACATGCCGCCTGCCCTTCGTGCTGCGAGAAAAACTTGAGCTCGGGCGTGACCTGATTGCAGATCGGCAAAGCCACCGGGCAGCGCGGCGCAAACCGGCAGCCCTGCGGCAGGGACCGCAAGTCCGGCGGGGTCCCGGCAATGCCTTCCAGGCGTTGGCGCGGACCGGTCAATGGTGGAAATGAACTGCCCAAAGCGCGAGTATAAGGGTGCTGCGGATTGGTCAGGATCGACCCGGCCGGGGCAATTTCCACCAGTTCACCAGAATACATGATGCCAATGCGATCACAGAACTCGATCATCAAGCCGAGGTCATGGGTGATGAACAGCACTGAAAACCCCAGCCGGTTTTTCAGTTCAACGATTTGCTCGATGATGTCGCGCTGCACCACCACGTCCAGTGCGGTCGTTGGCTCGTCCATGATGATCAGCTTGGGATCAAGGCACAGGGCAATGGCAATGCAGATGCGCTGGCGCATTCCACCTGAGAATTGGTGGGGATAGTCATCCAGCCGTTGCGGCGGGATTCCGACCAGTTCGAACATTTCGACCGCCCTCGCCCGTGCGCCGGCCTTGCCGAGTTCGGGTTGGTGGGTCTGGATGACATCCATGATCTGTTCGGCAATCGGGATCACCGGGTTCAATGCATTCATGGCGCTCTGGAACACGAAGCTGGTCTCGCGCCAGCGATAGGCTTTCAGCCGGGCCGCGCCGAATTGCAGGACATCATCGCCTTCAAATCGGACTGTTCCGCCGCTGACCAAGCCCGGAAGCCGCGTCAGGCGCGCCAGTGCAAACGCGACAGTGGACTTGCCACACCCGCTCTCGCCAGCCAGCCCAAACACCTCGCCTTTGCCGATATCAAATGAGATCGCATTGACGGCCCGGGCGATCGAGTGTTCCCCAACATAATCCACTGTCAGGTCGCGCACTTCCATCAGGTTTTCAGAATACATCGACAGAACGCCCACGGCTCTTGAGGAAACGGCGGATGCGGCCACCGAGGCGCGCGGCGCGCAATTGGGGACTGGTGATTTCATCGACGCCGAAATTGATCAATACCAGCGATGCCCCGGTAATCATGATGGCCAGAGCAGGTGGCCAAACCTCCCACCACGCCCCGGTCTGCAAGGACTGAGAGCGTTGGGCCCAATACAGCATGGTGCCCCAGGTGACCGTCCTGGGGCTGCCCAGGCCAATAAACTCCAAGCCAGCTTCGGCCAGAATGCCGTAGATTGTGCCGAGCACGAAGCCACCAACCACAAACGAGCTCATGTTTGGCAGGATTTCACGCACGATAATCCGCCACTTTTTCTCGCCCATCAGTTCGGCTGCGAGAACAAATTCGCGGTGCTTGATAGCGAGCGTCTGGGTCCGAATGGTACGCGCACTCCAGCCCCAGCCGGTGAAAGCCAAGACCAGGCCGATTATCGTCGGGCTCGCCTCCTCGACAAAGGAGGCCAGAACAATGATCAGCGGCAGCGCCGGCAACACCAACGCCACATTGACGAAGAACGTCAGCACCTCATCCACCCTGCCCCCGAAATACCCGGCGGAGATGCCGACAGCCAGGCCGATCAACGTGGCGCTAACGCCAGCGATGAAGCCGACTGTTAAACTGGTGCGCCCACCCTCGATCAACTGGCTAAAGATGTCCTTGCCTTGCCGCGATGTTCCCAGGAAATGTTCGATACCGGGCTGCACATGTGGTTTGCCGGCGCGACGGTAAGGATCATAAGGCGAGATCAAGGGGGCGAGCGCGGCCATGATGACGAAGACCGCCAGGATGACCATGCCGACTACGCCTTTGCGGTTGGTCAGGAAGGTTTGCAGGCCCGACGGGAGGCGCGCAAGAAAGCCTGGGCGACGCTTGATGCCCAAATCGGCCATCAGCGTGTCCAGCGACGGGGCCGGATTGGCTTGGTGGCTTGACACAAGTGGTTGCGGAGCAAAGGCGTCGATAGCGGCAATGTCGCTCATAATTGTCTCCCTAATGTCCGTTTGAGGTGCGCAGGCGCGGATCAAAAACGACGTTGAGAACATCGGAAATCAAATTGGCGACCAATACACTGCAGGTGAGTAGAGTCAGTTGCGCTTGAATAAAGGTGTAGTCGCGGGCCTCAATGGCATTGAGGGTGAACTTGCCCAAGCCTGGGTAGTTGAACACCACCTCGGAAATGAAGGCGCCGCCAAAGACGTAGCCAACCGATAGCGCCAAGGACGTGATCTGGGGCAGAATGGCGTTGCGCGCCACGTAGCGATAGCGCACCCGAGCGTCGGAAAGGCCCTTGGCTTTGGCCAGGACGACGAAGTCCTCGTTGAGCAGGTTAATCATGGTGTTTCGCATCCCAAGATGCCACGAGCCAAAATTGACCAGCACAATTGAGACCACCGGCAAAACCGCGTGGTAGGAGATGTTGAGGACGCTCTTGAGGTCCCATGCCGGGATCAATTCGATATCGTGGGCGCGACCGAGCGGAAACACCGCCCATTCCAAAGCAAAGCCATACCACAGCAACAAGGCAACAACCGCCGGGGTAAACGCGTTCATCATCACGTTAACCGGGGTAAAGACGCTGTCAAAAAACCCGCCGCGGTGCCAGGCAGAATAAATGCCCATGGTAATGCCGATGGCAAAGGACAGCGTTGTCGCGACGCCCACCAAAAATAGGGTCCATCCGGCGGCGTAGAATAGAAGGCTGGAGGTTGGTTCAGGAAAATTGACCGTGGAAATGCCGAAATCCAAATGCAGCAATTTCCACAGATACTGCCCATATTGATCAAGCAGCGAACCGTCGAGGCCATAGGCTTTTTTGAGGACTTCCATCTGGTCTGGTCGCATCTTGCCGCGTAGCGACATGAAAATACGCATGGTTGGATCCCCGGGCATCCAGCGTGGCAGCAGGAAATTGAGTGTAATTGCCACCATGAACGCCGCGAAATAGAAGCCCAGCCGTCGCAGAAGAAATACCATGGTCGGTCTCCGGACAGGACCGGGGCGAAGGGATCCCCGGTCCTGGTGTTGGTTCTACTCGGTTTTGGGAGTCAGGCTGAGCAGAACCTTGACGCGCTCGTGGATGCCGGCCGGGTTGTTGGGGCGGGCCCAAGCATTGTCCGCATCGGGCCAGCCGGTGAAGTTACGAGTGGAGTATTCGTACCAGGCTGGGTTCGAGAACAGGGTAATCACGGGCAGGTTTTCGGCGACCTGGGTCATGATGCTGGTCACTTTGGCCTTTTGCACCGCAAGATCGGCAGTGGCGCTGATGGCGTTGAGGTCGGCTTCGATACCGGGGATGCGCATCTGGTGCATCGCCTGCTCGTTGAGCGTGCCGGGCTTCATCGAATTCGCATTGAACATCGAATGATAGGTGTACCAGGGTGTCGACGACAAATTGGTCCACATGATGTAGACGTCAAAATTGCCAGTCGGGATGTTCTGGAACCAAGACCCTTCTTCGGGGGTCTCCATGTCAGCATTGATGCCAACATCCTGCAAATTCTCGGAAACGGTTTGCAGCGTGTTGACCCAGTCGTCCCAACCGGCTGGAACCGACATCTTGAATTTGATCGGCGTTCCATCGGGATTGTCGCGCCAGCCGTCGCCGTCCGCGTCGACAAAACCAGCGGCATCCAAAGCCGCTTCCGAAGCAGCGGGATCATAGTTCATCAGGCTGGCGTAAGGCGCCAAGGCGGCTTCGTCGATCCAGTCCTTGTAGAACATGCCCTCCCCGATCGGAAATTTTGCCGGAGTGGTCAGGCCGAACGTTGCCACATCGACCAGCGTCTGGCGATCGATGGCCATCGACATGGCTTTGCGGAATTCAAGATTATTGAACGGGGCCTTGGTGGTGTTCAGCTGCAGGTTGACGCCGGCATCAGCGGGCAACCAATAGTGATTGTCGGGGCTTTTGGACGCGTAGGTGATTTCAGGATCGGTAATCCCATCCGTGGCCCAGTCGAGGTCGCCATTGGTGATCGCGGCAATCACCTGCAGATTGTCGGAAAGCTGCGGATATTCGATGCAGTCGATCTTGTTGGTGGCGTCGTCGCGATAATTCGGATTGCGGCACAGTTTGAAGGAATTGCGCGAAAAGTCGCGAACAGTGGTGAATGGTCCGGTACCCACAATCGTAGGGTTGGCGAAATTTTTGGGGTCGGCGACGTCTTTCCAGATGTGTTCGGGCAGCGGCATGACCGGACCGATGTTGAGGTGGGCGAGTGAGTCTGCCCGGCTCAGGTTGAAGCGGACGGTGTAATCGTCAATCTTGTCGACACCCGTCACAATTCCGGTGCCAAGCGCCTCGTCAAAAAAATCGAACCCGATCGGGAAGTCCCTATGCTCTTTGGCGTAATTGTAGGTGAACACCACGTCATCGGCGCTGAATGCTTCGCCATCCGACCACTTCTCGCCTTCGCGCAAATGATAGGTAACGCTCTTGAGGTCCTCGCTCAGCTCAAAGCTGGTGGCGAGCCCCGGGAAATCTGCATCGGGATGCCAGACGTTGTAGATCCACAACGGCTCATAGGCGAAGTCCTGCACATAGGCCTGGGGCCCCGAGTAATTGTACGGATTGTAGTTTTCAACCATCGCGTCAGCGTGAACTGGTGCCAGTTTGATGATCACTTCAGCGAAGGCGCAGGTGGTCAGTGCCGTGCTCAGCATGGCCACTCCGGCCAAGATAGTCAGCGATTTATTCATCGTCCACTCCCTTTGTGAGATCGATCCCAGAAATGACACTGTTACATGCCCGTTTCTGGGCGTTTGCGTCGTACTCCCCTCAGAGCACGACGGTATTTGGCTACCTCGAAAATGTGTGAGTGCTAGCCAGTTTCACTTTTGGCACCGTTTGGTTTTGGTGCCGCCACGCTGTCGCGCGTCACCAATTGGGTCGGTACCGTAATCTCTGTTTCTTCGAGCTCATGCCCTGCCAGCAGTCTTAACAACAGGCGCGCAGCCAATTGTCCGGCTTCCAGAATGGGCTGCCGCACTGTGGTCAATGCCGGTGTCAGGTGACGCGCATGAAAATTGTCATCAAAGCCGACCAGCGAGACATCCTCAGGGACCCGAACACCATGGCGTTTGAGCGCCAAAAGCGCACCGGCCGCAATATCGTCGTCGCCCGCAAAAATCGCGGTTACCTGCTGGCCCGATTGCAACAAACGCTCGGTGGCGTCAAAACCAAAGCTCTCTTCGAACTGCCCGTAGTCGATGAAAATATCCGATTTGGTCAGGCCGAATTCGACCAGAGCCGCCTCGATGCCACGCAGCCGCTCGCGGCTGTCCCTATACATCAGTCCGCCGGACAGGTGAGCAACGCGCCGATGTCCCAATTGGAGCAAATGGCGCATGGCATCGCGCGCGCCGCTGAAATTGTCGATGACAATCCTTGCCTTTGCAACGGGGCATTCGTCGCCACCAATGGTAATGATGGGGACGCCGGAATTGCGGACAATATCCAAAACATCGTCGCGCATCGGGTTTTCGAGATACAAAATCAGGCCATCGCAAGCCCGGTCAATGAGCTCGACGATTGCCCTAGATTCGGACTCCAGCTCGGCATGGCCCGAGGTGACGAGCATCGATTTGCCCGCTGCGCGGCACACCATCTGAGTGCCGCCCACCATCTGGGCATAAAATGGACTGCCGACGTTGACGACAACGCCGCCGATAATGTCGCTGCGGTTGGATCGCAAGCCACGGGCCATAGTGTTGGGGCGGTAGCCAAGATCGGCAATTGCACGCTCAATCGCTCGACGCTTGGCATCGGACACATAGCCGTTGTCGGCAACAACGCGTGAGACGGTTGAGCGCGAAACCCCTGCCCTTTTTGATACGTCAAGAATCGTCGCCATGCGCGCCCCAGCGGTCCATCATGCGTTTGTGGGACCGATCCCATAATGAGAGTGGCAGGCGGCCGGGAAGTCAAGATGACCACTTCGTGAATTTGAGACCGATCCGGTGTCGCGACCTCCACGCGGCTTCGCAATGTCAAAACCAAGCCAAGGTCTTGCTCCAAAACGGCATTGTGGGCACCGTACGGTCCCCAACCAGCCGGAAATGGTGTTGGTTTGGCTTGATGTGGCCTTTAAGTGGTATTGTCGGGCTAGGAACGTTTGTGAATCTGACGAAACTGCGTGGGTGCCAAGCCCTCATGTTTTCGGAACCAGCGCGAAAAATAGTAAGCGTCGGCAAATCCGGTTTCGCCGGCGATTGCCGCCACTGACTCATCGGTCCCGGCAAGTAGCTCCTTAGCCTGGTTGAGTCGGAGCCGCATCTGATGCTGTTTGATTGAGCTTCCAAATCGACGGTGGGCCAGGCGCCGTAAGCTGGATTCAGCGACACCGCTGGCTCGGGCGATTTCAGCAACGGTTTGGCTCCCTTCAATCGCTGGCACAATCTGGTCAAATCGTTGAATTGCCGCAAGCTGGCGGGTTTGATTGCCAAGCAGAAGCAGCAGTCGCAGCACGGACGCTCCGGCCAAGGCCGTTGTCATTGGGTCGGTACCGATCAGATCGGTCCGGACATTGTGTAGCGCGGCCTCAATGACGCTGGTTTGCACAATGGCAACGGTTGGACGTTGCGCTGGTGGCACCAGGTCGAGGGTTGTTTCCAAAACCAAGCTGCCGTCAAAAATCGCCCAGTGCTCTACCCAGCCTTCAATGTCGGGGGCGTAGCTATGCTCCACGCCTGGGTGTAGCCAGAAGGCCACTGGTGCCTCGATCTTGATGGTGCCGGCGGCTGAACTGCGAAAGACGCCCCTGCCCTTGGTCACCACCACCAGGGCAAATACGGGTAATGTTCGCGAAAGGCATGGCCGGGTTGTGGCTTGGGTTCCAGCGCTAGTGCAGTGCAGCGGTGCGGCGCGGAAGGATTGATCAATCGAGCGGTAACGAGCCTTGGACATTTTTGACGCCTGAGTGAGCGAAAAGTACAAATCGATCGCCACGTGCATTTGCAACTGGCTGGATTTACTCAAAGATGATGAGCGAAATAAGCGAGCAAAGGAAGCCAGATGACTCAACTTGACCCTGAATTTTCAGGCCCGCAGCCCAGTTTGATGTCAAATGGAAGGCCCCTCAGTTCCTCTCCACACCGGCTTGGCTGGATGAGGGGGCATTCGGCAGCAACGCCAATGGGGGAGCTGCGTAGCATCTACGAGACCAATGGCTGCCTGCTGGTCAAGGGCTTGCTGCCTCGCGCCGAGGTTTTGGCGTTTCGCGAACAGTTTTTTGCCTTTATGGCCGGTGCTGGCATTATCCAACCCGGAACAGAACCGCGCGACGGCATCTGCCGCTCAGATGGTGTTGCGGAGCCAATGGCCCGCAAATATCTGATGGAGTTCGTCCGCTCCGCCCGCTACGAAAAATTTTGCATGCACGACAAGTTGGTCGATTTCCTCGACGAGTTCCTGGGTGGCTTGTCTTACTTGCACAAGCGAAAAATCATCCGCTACACCAAGCCCAGTGACCCGTCGGCTACTGGCGCGCATTACGATTTGGTCTATATCCGCGGCGGCACCGAGCGTCTGGTCACGGCCTGGATTCCCATTGGAGATGTGCCGGTGCATATGGGCGGGTTGGTCTATTTGGAAGGCTCCCATTTCCTTGGGCGAACGATGGAAGGCCAGTTTGCGGCCGCAAACGCCACGCTGAGTGCAGAAGAGCGGGTCAGCGCTTTCAACAAGAACATGAACGAGGGCGGTTGGTTGACCAAGGATCTGGCAGAGCTCGCGGACAGGCACAACACCAAATGGCTCATCGCCAATTACGAGGCGGGCGACGTTATGTTGCATTCGCCCTATATGGTCCATGCCGCGACAGCCAATCAGGACCCCAATGGCACGATGCGGCTATCGACCGACATCCGCTATCAGCGCGTTAGCGATGAAATCGATGTGCGTTGGGCCAATCACTGGTCGCTCGACGACATGCTGTAGAGCTAGACTTTGCTGGCGATTCTCCGCCGAAAGCCCTTGTCATGCAGCCATCCCGCGACATTTCACGTCTCATCGAGATCATGGCGGCGTTGCGCGATCCTATAAGCGGTTGCCCCTGGGATCTGGTGCAGGATTTTTCGACCATAAGGCACTACGCGATTGAGGAAGCCTATGAAGTCGCTGACGCCATCGAGCGCGGCGATTTCGATGATCTGCGCGAGGAACTGGGTGATCTGATCCTTCAGCCGGTGTATCTCGCGCAACTGGCGGCCGAACGCGGACTGTTCGATATTGGCGATGTCATCCTCGCCATCACGGAAAAGCTCATCCGGCGCCACCCGCATGTGTTCGGCGATCTGGACGCCAATGATGCCGAGGCCGCCCAGAAACGCTGGGAAGCCATAAAGGTCGGCGAGCGGGCCGCCAAGGCGGCGCGCAAGGGCGATGTGACCCCCTCGCTTCTCGATGACGTACCCGGCACCCTGCCCGCCCTGGCGCGCGCTGAAAAGCTCACCAAACGCGCTGCCACAGTCGGCTTTGACTGGCCGGATATCGTTTCGGTCGTCGCCAAGGTCGAAGAGGAATTACGCGAGGTTGCCGAGGCCAAGGACGCGGCAGCACGCCACGAGGAGATCGGCGATCTGTTGTTCGCGGTCACCAATCTGGCCCGCAAACACGGCGTTGACGCTGAAGCGGCGCTGCGCGATGCCAATTTGAAATTTACCCGCCGCTTCCACCACGTAGAAGCGCGCGCCCGTGAGGATGTGATTGCGATACAGGATGCCGGTTTGGAGCGTCTCGACGGCTACTGGAACGAAATCCGAGCCTACGAAAAGCGCGAGCCTAGCAAGAGCTGAAATCAACGCCAAACTGATGCGGCGGCCGAGGACCCGTTCGATGTGAGCGAGGCGATCGAATAGCTACTCGCTAAGGCGCCCGTTGAAGCGTTCCAGAAAGGCAGCTTTGTGCCGTGGTTCGACCCGGACCACAAATCCGGAACCGTTCTCGTCCGGCTCATCGCGTGAAATAATCTCAGCGTGGGTGTGCAACCAGCCGATATCGGCGCCGGCGCTATGGGGCACATGCACATGATAGGCGCGACTTTTCTCGGCAAGCGCTGCTTCTATCGTTAACCGCAGCTGCTCCAGACCTGCCCCGGTCTTGGCGGAAACCGGCACCGTCGCCGCGACCTTACCAGTGGGCGAAATCGTCGCGAGGGCGTCGAGTTCCCCTTCGACGGCGGCCGGCAGCAGATCAGTCTTGTTCCAGACCTCGATGATTGGGGTAGTCTCGGCCGAGACTCCGAGGTCGGTAAGCACCTTCATCACATCGAGCGCTTGCGCCAAATGGTCGGGATTGGCGACATCGCGAACATGCAAAATGATCGCCGCGTCAAGCACCTCTTCAAGAGTCGCGCGGAACGCCGCCACCAGATCGGTCGGCAGGTCGGCAACAAAACCAACCGTATCGCTCAACATAACTTCGCGCCCATGCGGCAGCTCGATCTTGCGGATGGTGGTATCAAGGGTTGCAAACAGCAAATCCTCGGCAAACACCTCGGCCCCAGTCAGCGCGTTGAACAGGCTGGATTTCCCGGCATTGGTGTAACCAACCAAGGCGACAATCAGCTGGGGCGTGTCCTCGCGCTGGCGGCGCTGCTGTGCGCGGGTCTTTTTGACCTTTTCCAGCCGTTCTTCGAGCAACACAATACGGTCAGTGATTTGCCGACGATCACTTTCGATCTGGGTTTCGCCCGGCCCGCCCATAAAGCCATAGCCGCCACTGCCACGCTGTCGCTCAAGATGGGTCCATGACCGCACCAAACGGCTCTTCTGGTAGTTCAAATGTGCGAGTTCAACCTGCAACACCCCTTCACGGGTGGCGGCGCGTTCGCCAAAGATTTCCAAGATCAGGCCGGTGCGATCAAGCACTTTTGCGCCGGTCTCTTTTTCGAGATTGCGTTGCTGAATAGCGGTCAGTGAAGCATCGACCAGGATGAGGTCAAGGTCGTCGTCCTTGACGCGTTGTTTCAGCGTCTCGACGTGACCACCACCGATAAAAGTGGCCGGCTTGATTTCGCGCACCTTGATGATTTCCGAGAACACGATTTCGAGTTCAATCGCGGCACCAAGGCCTTCGAATTCAGCCTTGCGGGCCTCGATGCTGTGCTGCGAAAACGCCCCACGCACATCGGGAACCACCAGTCCGGCGCGGGCCGCCTTTTGCCGCTGGTCTATAAACGCCTGTGGACCGCCACGGCGGTCCTCGTCGTCATCGTGTTCGCCCATAAGATTATTCAGTCGCTATCTTGGTTCTGCTCAGGGTCGAACAGCTGGATCGGTGCACCCGGCATGATGGTGGAGATCGCATGTTTATAGACCAATTGAGACTGCGCGTCGCGGCGCAGCAGCAGGCAGAAATTGTCGAACCAGGTGATTACACCCTGAAGTTTGACCCCGTTGACGAGAAAGATCGTAACCGGGACCTTCTGCTTACGGACGTGGTTTAGAAACGAGTCCTGCAGATTTTGTTGCTTTTCGCTGGGCATTATAGGCCTCTTTTCGCGGCATTCATCGTCGCAGTCGTTGCCAGCAGCAACTACACTCGGCCCGTTTCCGTCGCCGCTCCGGCCACGCGCCATTGAACTCTCGTTCTCAACTTGGAGCACTATTGCACATAAGAAATTGGGTGCATACCCGCGCCAAGCGCAAGCTTGGCGCGATTGTTCTTATCGCTTCGACCTCAGAGCCCAAGTGACTTGATTTTCCGGTGCAACGCACTCCGCTCCATACCGACGAACTCGGCTGTTTTTGAGATGTTACCGCCGAAACGCTCGATCTGGGCCACCAGATACTGCCGTTCGAAAACTTCTCTGGCGTCGCGCAGCGGCAGGCTCATCAAATGGGCCGAAGCGTCGGTGTCACCAACTGTGGGCAGGACTTCACCAATGTCGGACGGCAACATTGCGGCGGTTATGATGCCGTCCTCGGGCGCCTGATCCTTCATCAGGATCAACAGGCGCTCAATGGAATTGCGGAGCTGGCGAGCGTTTCCGGGCCACTCCTGGGCCTGCAGAACCGCCACTGCATCCTCGCCCACTGCCAATCGCTGCAGATTGTGCATACGGCACACCTGCTCGATAAAGATGTTCACCAGCGGCGGGACGTCTTCGCGGCGTTCTTTGAGGGGTGTCAGATGCACCGGGACGATTGAGAGCCGATGAAAAAGGTCCGAACGGAACTCGCCACCCTCGATCTGGGCAGCCACGTTTTGTGAGCTGGAAGAAATGATTCGCACGTCGATGGGCACACCAGATTGGCCGCCGACTCGATTGAACCGATTTTCTACCAAGGTCCGCAACAACACAGCCTGCGTGGCCGCTGGCAGCGTTGATACTTCCGACAAATAGAGCGTGCCGCCATGGGCGCGTTCCAGAGCCCCAACTTCGGCCCGCAAAATGCCGGTCTTCTCGCGCACCTCCCGGCCGAACAGCACCACGGGCACTTCGTCCGGCGCGTAGAGCGAGGCGTTGATTTCAACGAATGGGGCATCGGCTCGGGGACTTCTTTGGTGGATCAGGCGGGCAACCATGCCTTTGCCGGTTCCCGATGGTCCCGAAATGAAGATGCGCGAATTGGTTGGTGCTGATTTCTCGATAATGCCGCGGATTTGCTGCAGGGCCGGCGAGGTTCCGACCATGTCAGCGCCCTTACCGGCGGAGCGTTCCTTGAGTTCGGCCACTTCATTGCGCAAGCGCGTGGCTTCCACTGCCCTCTGGGTGATGTGAAGCAGGCGGTCAATCTTGAATGGCTTTTCGATGTAGTCGTAAGCGCCACGTTTGATGGCCGAAACAGCGGTTTCGACATTGCCATGCCCTGAAATCATCACCACCGGCATGTCTGGGTGTTGGCTCTGAAACACATCGAGCAATTGCAGCCCATCCAGTCGGGATCCCTGCATCCAGATATCGAGAAACACCAGGCTCGGCCGGCGCCTGGCGATTTCGTTAAGGCCACTATCGGCATCGTGCGCCTGACGTGCCTCGTAGCCCTCGTCTTCCAGGATACCGGCGATCAACTCGCGGATGTCTTCTTCGTCATCGATAATGAGAATGTCGAGTGCCATTACTTATCCTCAACCGCTGCAAACAGCGGCTCCTCCGGTTGAGACGGCATTCCGTCCGACGTCGAGTCGGCGGTGCTGTCTTCGGTTGTCTGGGTGGGTGGGTGCAGCGGAAGCGTGAAGGTCACACAAGCGCCGACTCTGCCATTTGCATCGGGTTGCGCATCGATCAGGTCGACGATGCCCCCATGTTGTTCGATGATTTTTGCCACGATGGCGAGCCCCAGGCCGGTGCCCTTTTCGCGGGTGGTCATATAGGGCTCGAGCAGACGCTGGCGGTTATCCCTTGGCCACCCCACGCCATTGTCAGACACTGAGACCACGGCGTGATCGCGTTCAATCTCTGCCTCGACCAGGATCGACGGTTGGAAAATTTCAGATTTATCTACCATTTCAAATGCTTCTACAGCATTTTTAATCAAATTTATTAGACACTGAGAGATCAATCTGCTGTCAAAGAATGCGTAGACTGCCTCGTCTGGAAGGGCCGTTCTTATCTCCACCTCGGGCAGACGAACGCTCTCCAAAAACACCGCTTGCCGGACCGTGTCGGACAAGTCGGCATGTTCAGGGCTGGCCTCAGGCATCCGGGCAAACGACGAAAATTCATCGACCATCCTGCCGATATCGCCGACTTGGCGGATGATGGTATTGATGCATTTATCAAACACGTCCCGGTCGCCTTCGAGCTTTTCGCCGTAGCGGCGGCGCAGCCGCTCGGCCGACAACTGGATGGGCGTCAACGGGTTCTTGATTTCGTGGGCAATGCGCCGCGCCACGTCGGCCCAGGCGCTGGTTCGCTGCGCTGATTCAAGGTCGGTGATGTCATCGAAGGTCAGAACATAGCCCTTGGATTCAGTGATCGTGCCCTCGCGCGTCAGCTGGACCTGGTAGGTCCGACGGTCCAGTTCATTGCCCAATTGGATCTGGTCACGCACCTGGCCACGGCGGGCTGAGCGGGCGCGCTCCAGAGTCGGGGCCAGTTGCGGCACTGCGGCCTCGATCTGCTGACCCATGAGGTCAACTTCGAGTGCGCCCAACATCTCGCAGGCGCGGGCGTTGACCAAGGTCACAGCGCCAAACGGGTCGAGGCCAATAATGCCCGCCGACACTCCTTCCACCACCGCCTCGGTAAATTGGCGTCGCTTCTCATTCATCTCACTGGCGCTGAGCAGGGCTTCGCGCTGCGACCGCAACTGGTGCGTCATGGTGTTGAAGCGACTGCTGAGGTCGCGCAAATCGCCTCGCCCCTCCTCTACTGGCACCTGGACATCCAAATCGCCCTTGCTGACGCGATTGGAGGCAATCATCAGGTTTCGGATCGGGTCGACAAAGCGATTGGCGAGCGCGATGCCGATCCAAAGCGCTGCCAGCAGTAGCACCACCGCCAGGCCGACATACATGATGGTGAAGGTGATCTGAAACACCAAGCGGTTCGACGCGTATTCGCGGTACTCGGTGATGTTCTCGTCCGTCAGGCGCATGTATTCGAGCACCTCAGCTTCAACCGGACGTGCAACGAATAGGAAAACACTATCGTAGCCGCGCAGTTTAATCACCGAGCCGACGAGATTGACTTTACCAGGCGCAATGGCTGTCGGGATGCCTTCGACCACGCCTTCGGTAATGCCGGCAGGCAGTTTTGGATACGTGCCCTGCGCGTTGATCTGGGCCCGCATCAATGTGCTGCCATCAGCGGAGATCAGCGAGGTAAAGGGCAGTGAGCGGGTCACTGCCAGAGCCGTCAGGATTTGCTGATAGCGGTCGCGGTTGCTATCGAAGGTGCCGTGCGCTTGCTCCAACTCGGTTGCCACCCAGATGATGTCATCACGCAGCACCTGCGCATGTTCCAGCAAATAGGATCGTGCAACCAGCCGCGAGCTTTCAACCATGGCTTTGGTGCGCTCGGAAAACCACTGATCCAGGCCCTGATTCAGGGCAATGGTTGCGACAACCGCCACCAGGGCCGCTGGTATCGCCGCCACCAATGCGAACATTGTCACCATGCGGATTTGTAACCCGGCACCGGCAACGCCCCGAACCCGCGCCTGAATCAACAACGCCGCTTCAGTCACAACCAGCGCAATCACCAGTAGCACCAATACCCCGGTGACCACCCAGATCGCCGTCCAGATTTCCGGCGACGGCGAAATCGTGGTGGTGCCGGACAGGATCAGGAACGACAGTGACGACATCAGCACCGAGGCCAGCACGACCACAAAGCCCAAAATGCGCAATGGCCGGTTATTGCGGCCACCAAACAACCCCCGGCGCAGCGGATTGCTGCCCGCTAAGGTCGTCGTTTGCTGGGCACTATCATTGGGTTGGCCGGTGTCGGTCATCGCGAGAGACGCTTGGCCCCCTTTTCCGTAACAGGACAGCGGAGTCTGGCCCAATCTGGGCGAACCTTCAAGACAAATGTTGCCAAAATGTGACGTCGTATAAATGTAACACTTTGCAGGTGCTGACAGTCGCGACGGTCCTCCGGTTTGTAGGAGGCTGACATCCGGTTGGAAATGCGCTCGTCTAGCCGTTGCTTTTTCCCCACGTTCGGCGTTTCGATCAGCCGAAACGGATTGCACCAGAGAGAGCGCTGCACATGACGATCGCGATTATTGGCGGAACGGGATTTATCGGCACCGCGGTCGCCAAGCGGCTGCAAGCCCGCGGCCATGAAGT
Organism: Devosia equisanguinis; assembly: GCA_943372435.1. GTDB lineage: Bacteria > Pseudomonadota > Alphaproteobacteria > Rhizobiales > Devosiaceae > Devosia > Devosia equisanguinis_A. The sequence goes on along the minus strand of CALRYQ010000001.1, from coordinate 164,039 downwards.
TTTGGCCATTGCGCGCGGCCAGCAGGCCAACACGCTGCCCGCTGGCGTTCGGCTGGCGTTGGCCGACCGGATGGATACCAATGCGATTGCCGCCCTGCTGCGCGAGGTCAAGGCCAGCGCAGTCATTGATATATTTGCGCTGAGCATGGCCAACACTAAACCAGTGTTGGACGCGCTCGCATTGGTCGGTGGGCGTTATGTGCTGGTGAGTTCGACCGATGTGTATTCCAACTATGGGGGATTGCTGAACAAGGAGACACCGCCAATTCGGCATGAGCCGGCCACCGAGGATTCCCCGTTACGGACAGTTTTGTTTCCCTACCGCAGCAATTCACGTCGCCCCAAGGGGGTCGAGGGCGATTTGCTTGAGACTTACGACAAGCTGCCAATCGAAGCAGCAGCGCGTGCTGATCGACGGTTTGAAACAACCATTCTGCGGTTCCCGATGATCTTTGGTCCCCAGGACAAGCAGCACCGCTTCGGCTGGATCATTTCGGCTGCGACAGCGAGGCAGAGCGTTGCTATCGACCGACGCGCGGCGCGCTGGCTCAACTCCTATGGCTATGTCGACGACATGGCCGACGCGTTAGCGCTTGCGGCCACCCATCCTGGCGCGGCCGGACGGACCTACAACGTTGCCCAACCCAAACACCGAACCGTGCTGGAATGGGCGCAAACAGTTCTTCAGGTCATGGGGGTTGATGTCGCGGTCACCGAAGTTGGATCTGAGGCTCAAGGCATCATGGCGGACCGGGCCGAAAGCTCCAATCTTTCTTACCCGCTGACCTTGGATAGCGCCCGCATTCGCCGGGAATTGGGCTTTGCCGAAACGATTTCGGAGCGTCTGGCGTTGGAGCGCACCATTGCCTGGGAGCTATCGCAAAATGGCGGCAACAGCCATTGACATTGCTTGCCCATAATTTAGTGTGGCTAAAATTCCTGACCAACCGAATTGGGATCCACGCAAGCGATGACACTGGAAGCGAAAATCTCCACCGCTGACCATGAAATTGCGATTGACGCGTCCTTGGGCGCGCGTTTGCGGGCGCGGCGCAAGGAAATTGGCAAAACTCTTCAACAAGTAGCTACGGAATCTTCTCTAACGATTGGTTTTATATCGCAGATTGAGCGGGGGATTTCGACACCGTCTCTGGCCTCGCTGTACACCGTCGCCCATGCGCTTGATTCGACCGTGGACCATTTCCTTTCAAAAGTGCCAGTTCGCAGCCACAGCGCTGTCAGCCATTCTGGCCAGCGCGAAACCTATCAGGTGGGTGGGACGGCCCGGTTCTACGAGTTTCTTGAACGTGGTTTTGCTGATGCCAAATTGAACGCTTGCCTGTCGCATGTGCCGCCCGGCCACAAGTCTGAGACCATGCAGCACGAGGGCGAAGACCTGATCTACCTGGTCAGTGGCCAGATGCGGTATATCGTCGACGGCGTCACCTATGAGTTAGGCGCTGGTGACACCTTGCACTTTGATTCACGCAAGCCGCACCGCAGTGAAAATGTCGGATCCGAAACTGCCATTGAGTTGTGGGTCGGCACCATGCAGTTGTTTCCCGAATGAGGCCGCTGGACCCCCAAACCGCCGCCAAGCTGATGGCAGGCCTTGCTGAGGGCCCGGAACAGTTTGTTGCCGGTCTCGCGTCGCTATTCCTTGCCATACCTGGCATTCGGACCATGACCATATTGGCCGTATCCCCGGATCGTACGATCACCCATCGCGTCGGCACCAGTGACCCGGTGAACTTCCCGATTGGCGGTTCTGACCAGGTTGGAGACAATCCCTGGTGCAACCGCATCCTTGGTCAAAAGCTACCAGTGGTCGTTAATAATGCCGAGCAAATGGCGGTGTATTTGCCTGAGACCGACGATCTGTTGGCTTTGGGCTTTGGCGCAACAGCCTGTGTGCCCATCGTCATCGACCGACAGACCCGTGGTACCATCAATTTTCTCGGTGATGCCGAGGTTTTTACCCCATTCACAATGGCTGCGATCGAGGCACTCCTGCCTTTTGCAGCGCTGATCTACGCCTTCGAAGGGATCGCTTTACCATGATCACTTCGGTAGCCGGAACGTCCGGACGATCTACGACAACAAGGGAGACTGCTATGCGCCTGTATAAGACGCTTCTGGCAGTCGCAATCGGGGCAGTGCTGACTGTCTCGGGCGCGATTGCCGAGACGCCTAAAGATACGCTCGTCATTGCCGACGCAATTGATGACATCATTACCCTCGACCCGGCTGAAGTCAGTGAAGTTGGCGGCGTGCTCGCCAGCCAGCAGATCTATCAGCCGCTGGTCACGTTTGACCCCGCCGATCCGACCAATATCATTGGCGTTCTGGCGGAGAGCTGGACGGTCTCGGAAGACGGAAAAACGTTCACCTTCAAGATGAACCCAGCCGCAAAATTCGCCTCGGGCAATCCAGTGACCGCCCACGACGCCGAATACTCGTTACAACGCGTTATCCTGATCGATAGCCGAATTTCGTTTATTCTGACCCAGTTTGGCCTCAACAAGGAAAACGTGGCCGAGCGCGTCAAGGCAACGGACGATTCGACGCTGGTGCTACAGGTCGACCAGAAATACGCAGCCAGCTTCGTGCTGTATGTGCTGTCGTCCTATACGGGTGGCATCGTTGACTCGGCGATTGTCAAACAGCATGAGGGCACCACTGCCGAAGGCGCTAACGACTATGGCAATGCCTGGCTCAAGAGCGAAAACTCGGCCGGTTCGGGTCCATTCGTTCTCACCAAATGGGATCCAAAGGTTTCGATATTGCTGTCGCGCAATGCCAACTTCTGGGGCACTGCTCCGGGCGTAGAACGCATCTTCCTTCAGCACATGCCAGAAAGCGCCACCCAGCGCCTGGCGCTGGAAAAAGGTGACATCGACATCGCCAACAAGCTTGGCCCTGATGATATCGGTGCCGTCCAGGCGAATGCCGACATCTCGATCACCGAAGGCAACTCTTCGACGATCTATTACTTCGGTTTGAATTTGCGCAATCCTGCGCTCAGCAATCCGAAGGTCGTCCTGGCCATGAAGTATCTGGTCGACTACCAGGGCATCGCCGACAATATCGGCCGTGGTACCGTCAAGGTCCACCAGACCATGATCCCTGATGGGTTCCTGGGTGGCGGGATCGACTACAACCCCTACTCGCTCGACGTCGAAAAAGCCAAGGCCCTGATCGCTGAATCTGGTGTTGCAACACCGATCAAACTGGCGACCGTGGTCTGGAATAACTCGCCCTACACTGAATATGCGCAAGCAGTGCAGTCGACTATGGCCCAGGCCGGCATCGAGCTCGACCTGCAAGTTGTTGACGGCGGTCAATGGCTCGACCGTTACCGGTCCCATGATCTCGACATCTGGGTTGGCTTGTGGGGCCCGGATTATCCAGATCCACACTCGAACGCCAAGGCGTTCACTGTGAACGATCTGGCCAATCCAGACGGCCAGCACGGCAATCTTGCTGATCGGTTTGGCTGGAACTCCGGACCATTGTCCGATCAGGTTCTTGCCGCCGTGCAGGAGCAGGATACGGAAAAGCGTAAGGCAATGTACGACGCCATCCAGCGCGCGCACACCGACTCCTCGCCGTTCCTCTACATGTTCCAGGACAGCCGCAAGGTGGCGATGCGCGCCAATGTCAAGGGCGTCGTCCTCGGCATCACCTTCTCGGATGACCGCTATGCCGGCGTGACCAAGGAATAGTCAGCACGATCTTTTGCCGGGGGCGCCCTGCGTCCCCGGTCTCTCTTTGATTGATGGCTTGGTTTTGAACACTCCCCTTCCCCCTGCCCTTCGTTTTGTCCTCGGTATCGGCTCCTGGCTGTTGACCGTAGCGATTACTCTGGTCGGCCTCGCAGCCCTGACATTTTTCATCGGTCGTGTGGTTCCGATCGATCCGGTGCTCAAGATCGTCGGCGAAAAGGCCCCACCAGAGGTCTATCAGCGGGTGTTTCTCGAGCTTGGGCTCGACAAGCCGCTCTATCAGCAGTTCTGGGACTATCTGTCCAAGCTGCTGCGCGGCGATTTCGGGATTTCGTTCGCAACCAATCGACCCGTCCTCGACGATCTTTTTGCGTTTTTTCCCGCAACGCTGGAACTCGCCAGTATCGGCCTGGTGCTCGGCATCATCCTTGGCGTGCCGATGGGCGTCGCCTCGGCCTATTGGCATGAGAAATGGCCCGATCACCTGCTGCGGATCGTGGGGCTCATCGGCTATTCGGTGCCGGTATTCTGGCTTGGGCTAGTTGGGCTCTACGTGTTTTATTTCAAGCTCGGTTGGGTATCCGGTCCGGGTCAGGTTGATGTGTTTTTTCAGGGGGTGGTTGACCGAGTCACCGGCTCAATTCTGATTGATAGCGCCATGGCGGGCGAATGGGAAATCTTCTGGAACGCGATCGGCCACATGACGCTCCCGGTTCTGCTGCTGGCCTATTATAGCCTTGCCTATATCTCGCGCATGACGCGCTCGGTGATGCTGGATCAACTGACCCGTGAATATGTGTTGACGGCACGCCTCAAGGGCGCCACCGAGCTTCGCGTGGTGGTTGGTCATGCCTTGCGCAATGCGGCAATTCCAATGGTGACGGTCATTGCGCTAAGCTATGGCGGGCTGCTTGAAGGTTCGGTCTTGATCGAAACCATTTTCTCCTGGCCCGGCATTGGCAATTACCTCTATTCCTCGCTATTTGCCGCAGACATGAACGCCGTGCTCGGTGGCACGCTGCTGGTCGGTTGCGTTTTCGTTTTCCTCAACATGGCGTCGGATGTGCTGTATCGCACGCTCGACCCACGCTCGCGTTAGGCAGTGACGATGACCATCGACAATCCAAATCTGGATAGCCGTCAGACCCTGCGCGCCGCGCGTTGGGCCGAGTTCAAAAGCTTTGGCCGCCGTTTCCTGCGCAACCCGCTGGGTGTGGTTGGTCTGGTGATCGTTATTGCCCTGCTGGTGTGTGCCGCGGCCGCCCCAATCCTGGCGACCCATGACCCCTATTTGCCTATTCTCAGTGATCGCTTGCATGCCCCCAGTGCCGAATACTGGTTTGGAGCCGATGAGTTGGGCCGGGATATCTATTCGCGGCTGATTTTTGGGTCCCGCCTGACACTGCTCATTGTGGCCTTGGTGATCGTCACCTCGGCCCCCGTGGGCCTCGTCATCGGGGCAATTGCGGGCAATTACGGTGGTTGGATCGACCGCATCTTCATGCGTGTCACTGATGTGTTCTTGGCCATCCCCAAATTGCTGCTTGCCCTTGCCTTCGTTGCGGCCCTGGGGCCGGGTATTGTCAACGCTGCACTGGCCATAACTTTAACGGCATGGCCCCCCTATGCGCGGCTGGCCCGGGCCGAGGCCTTGGTGGTGCGCAATTCCGACTATGTGAACGCGGTTCGCCTGGCTGGCGCCTCTGACTTTCACATCATTGTTTTTCATATCATGCCGATGTGCATGTCCTCGGTCATTGTGCGCATGACCTTTGATATGGCTGGCATTATCCTGACCGCTGCCGGCCTCGGCTTCATCGGCCTTGGTGCCCAACCGCCATTGCCTGAATGGGGCGCCATGATCTCCACTGGTCGCAAATTCATCTTTGATCAGTGGTGGGTGGCGACGGTGCCCGGTTTTGCGATTTTTATCGTCAGTCTTGGTTTCAACCTGCTCGGCGACGCCATGCGCGATCTGCTCGACCCGCATTTGAGGCAGCGCAATTGAGCGACCAACTGGTTGAAATCGACAATTTACGCATCAGATTCCCCGCCGAAGGCGGCACCATGACCCAGGCGGTGCGTGGTCTGTCGCTTTCATTGGGTCGCGAAAAGCTTGGTATCGTTGGGGAAAGCGGGTCCGGCAAGAGTCTGACCGGGCGGGCTTTGCTCGGCGTTCTGCCCTCTTATGCGCAGATCAGCGTCGACAGGCTGCAGTTTGATGGGATCGATCTGACCCGGACCACGCCCCATGAGCGTCGCGCGCTGCGCGGTGGCCGCATGGGGATGATCCTGCAGGACCCAAAGTTTTCGCTCAATCCGGTGATGAAAGTTGGCCTGCAGATCGTCGAAGCGATCCGCATTGGGGACCGCAAGATGTCGGGCGGTTTGGCTCGCTCAAAGGCTCTGGCGGTGCTTGAGGCGGTCCACATCCGCGACCCCGAGCGGGTGTTTTCCTTGTATCCGCATGAATTATCTGGCGGCATGGGCCAGCGCGTGATGATTGCGATGATGGTCGTGCGCGAACCCGATTTGCTGATCGCCGACGAGCCGACATCGGCGCTCGATGTCACCGTCCAAAACCAAGTGCTATCGATCCTGGACGAGTTGGTGACCCGCCGCGGCATGGGCCTGATCTTCATCAGCCACGATCTGCGTCTGGTTGCCCGGTTCTGTGATCGCGTGCTGGTCATGTATGCCGGGCAGGTCGTTGAAACAATTCGGGCTGACCGGCTGCATGAGGCTGAGCATCCCTATACGCGCGGCCTTCTGTCCTGCCTGCCCTCAATTGACGGCTCGTTGGAACCGCTGCCAATCCTGCAACGCCAAAGTAGCTGGCTGGAGGCGCGGCCATGATCTCTGTCAAAGGCCTTAGTGTCCATTTTGGCACCGCCACTGCAGTCAAAAATGTAAGCTTTGATGTTGCAGAGGGCGAGAGCTTTGGCCTCGTTGGCGAAAGTGGCTCGGGCAAGTCCACGATCTTGCGAACCATGATGGGCCTGAACAAGTCCTGGAGCGGCAGCGTCGCCATTGACGGGCTGGAGACCAAGCTGACCGACCGTCGTGAATTGGCGCGCCGGGTGCAGATGGTGTTTCAGGACCCCTATGCCTCACTGCACCCCCGTTATGCGATTGGTCAGGCCATTGCCGAGCCAATGCGCATTAATCGGCTGCCGAACCCCGAACAACGCACCATCGAATTGCTGGATCTGATCGGGCTTGGTGAGAAGTTCCGATTCCGCTTCCCCCATGAATTATCGGGGGGGCAGCGCCAACGGGTTGCGATTGCCCGCGCCCTTGCCCTGCAGCCAAAAGTGTTGTTGCTGGACGAACCGACCTCAGCCTTGGACGTCTCGATCCAGGCAGAAATCCTCAACCTGCTCAACCAGCTGAGAAAAGAGATGAAGCTGACTTTCGTCATTGTCAGCCACGATCTGGCGGTGATCTCCTATATGTGCGAGCGCCTGATGGTCATGCGAAACGCCGAAACCGTCGAAACCTTGACCCGCCAGCAATTGCGGGCCCGCGACATCAAGCAGGCCTATACCAAGGATTTGCTCGCGGCCAGCTAGGTGCCCGTGTGTGAGGCGCTTAACCTATCCACTGCAGCGTCTGGGATGAATGCCACCAAACGGCGACAAACTCAGCAATTCGCTGTCGGCGTGTTTAGTGCCTGGCCGTAACATATCGAGCGAAGTTGTCGAGAATGGCCTGCCAGCCTTGCTGCTGTAGTTCGACTGAATTTTCCAATTCAGGATCGAATGCGACGCGAACCAGCACGCCCTGGTCGTTCGGCACGAACGTGACCGAAGCATGACGATCACCGAAAGTGTACTCCAGCACCTCATGATGCACGATTTTTGTGTATTCTCCTGCAAAATCAAAGCCTACGCTGCCGTCCCTGGCCTGCATATGGGACGAGAACGTGCCGCCCACTCGCAGGTCGACGCTGGCCGTGGTCGTTTGCCAATCGTCGGATGCGGCATTCCATTGCACGATGTCATTCGGCGTTGTGTAAGCGCTCCAGACCGTGGCGATCGCCGCCTTCACGATGGTTTCAACGGAAATTTTCATATCTGAGCACCTCAATCGGCCAAATTGTATCTGCACCGACACGCCCCATTCAATGTCGATTCAAGGCCTCAGGGTCAACCCGACGCACAAACGGGTTGGGCGCCGCATAGCTGGACCCAGGCCGGCCATTAGCCATTGCGGCGGCTGTGTTTGATGATTTCGATGCTGTGGATCCGGATTTTTTTGCGCAGGGTGTTGCGGTTCAATCCCAATAGGTCAGCTGCCTTGATCTGATTGCCACCGCAGGCATTGAGCGCCATGGCGATCAGTGGCGCCTCGATCTTGTCGAGGACGCGCTGATAGAGCCCCGGCGGCGGCAGATTGGGTTCAGCGTCTCGCAGCAACTGCCCTACATGGGTTTCGACAGCCACCGAAACATCCACCGGCCCGCTTCCGCCGGTGGCCATGGGGCGTTCAGCGATGTTGAGCTCATGTTGGACAATCTCGGCTGAAATGGTTTCGTCGGCGTAAAGTGCCGACAGCCGCCGCACCAGGTTTTCCAGCTCACGCACATTGCCGGGCCAGGAGTAGTTCTGCATCAGCCTTATGGCTTCTGGGGTGATGGTCTTTATCGGCTCGCCTTCGCGTTGGGTCACGCGCAGAAAGTGGGTGGCCAAATCGCCGATATCGTCAATGCGTTCGCGCAGGGGTGGCAGACGGATCGGGACCACGTTCAGCCGATAGTACAAATCCTCCCGAAACAGGCCCTGGCGGATCATTTGGCCGAGATCGCGGTGGGTGGCGGCAACAATGCGAACATTGGTTTTGATCGAACTGCGACCACCAACCATGGTGTATTCGCCCTCTTGGAGCACGCGCAACAGCCGGGTTTGTGCGTCCATCGGCATGTCGCCGATTTCGTCAAGGAACAGCGTGCCGCCTTCGGCCTGCTCAAACCGCCCTGACGAGCGGGAATTGGCACCGGTGAAAGCCCCCTTTTCGTGCCCGAACAGTTCGGCCTCGATCAGATCGCGCGGGATCGCCGCCATGTTGATGGCAATGAATGGCCCCTTCCGACGTTTGCCAAAATCATGCAGGGCCCGCGCCACCAACTCCTTGCCCGTGCCGCTCTCGCCCGTGATCGTCACCGTCAAATCGGTCTGCATCAATCGTGCCAGGGCCCGATAGATGTCCTGCATGGCTGTTGATCGACCAACTAATGGCATGGTCTCGCCGGGCTCTTCTGCCTTGCGTTGACTGGCAATTGGCTTTTTGGCGTCGGCAAGGGCGCGGGCAACGACTGACAGCACTTCGGTGAGATCGAACGGCTTTGGCAGATATTCGTAGGCGCCCACTTCACTGGCACGGATTGCGGTCATGAAGGTGTTTTGCGCACTCATCACAATCATCGGCAAATCGGGTCGCAGCTTCTTGATCTTGGGCATCACATCAAAGGCGTTGCCGTCCGGCATGGCCACGTCGGTGATCAGGATATCGCCTTCGCCCCGGCTCACCCAATTCCACATGGTGGAGATATTGCCGGTCGGGCGAACCTCGTAGCCGGCGCGGGTCAGGGCCTGATTGAGCACCATGCGGATGGCCGCGTCGTCATCGGCGAGCAATACAATTTGGCTCATGGGGCAAATCCTTCATCGGTGGGCGTACCAAAACTGGCGCTAGCCACCGGCAGCAAAATTCGAAACCGCGTGCGACCGGGACGGCTGTCACAGTCAATGACCCCGCCATGATCACCGATGATCTTGGCAACTAGGGCCAGGCCAAGGCCCGAGCCATTGGTTTTGGTCGTCACAAACGGATCGAACAGGAACGGCAAGATATCGGCCGGGACGCCCGGGCCATTGTCTTCGATGACGATCTCAAGCGGCAGCGAGATCCGCTCTGACACACCGAGCACGGCGATGCGGATGCCGGGTCGAAACGCGGTCGAGAACTTGATCTCCGGGTTTGGCGTCGTATCAAGGGCTTCTGAAGCGTTCTTCACCAAGTTCAAGAAGACCTGGATCAGTTGATCGCGATGACCCAAGACAGGCGGCAGCGACGGATCATATTCCTCGGAAAACGCGACACCACGGGCAACGCCGTTGCGGGCAAGCAGCTTCACCCGATCGAGAACGACGTGAATATTGATCGGTTCGCGTTCCAGTGGTCGATCGTCGCCAAACACTTCGACACGGTCCAGTAGTCCAACAATGCGGTCGGTCTCTTCCCGGATCAGTCGCGCCAGGGGAATTTCGTCGGCCGAGACGGTTTGCTCCAGCAATTGGGCGGCCCCGCGAATGCCCGATAGCGGGTTTTTGATTTCGTGGGCTAGCATTGACGCCAGGCCGGTTACCGAGCGCGCCGCGCCCCGCGACACCATTTGCCGGTCGATCTTGTCGGCCATGGTTCGCTCCTGAATCAACAAGGCGACGCGACCGTCGGTGTCCGAAATTGGGCTGGCAAACACGTCGGCAACGCGCTCGTCGCCAAACCGAGATGATCCGATACGCACCCGGTATTCCGTCATCGGCGCCCGGCGGGTCGAAACCGTTTCCACCAGGCTGATGATCGGGGAACCAAACGCCACCAGGTCATCAAGTCGTTGTCGGCTCAACACGCTGAGCGAAGCGCCAAAGAATGCCTCGGCTGCATAATTGACAAAGCTGATCTGGCGGTCTTCGGCACAAACAAGGATCGGCTGCGGCAGCGCTTGCAAGACCGAAGTCGAGGCAGTGAAGTCGAATGGTGCCTTCACGCTGCAGACTCCCATTCCCCCGAATAGGCCGGACCAATCATGGCCAGCACTGTTGCCGGGTCCTCGGCATTGAGGAGCGCCGAGCGCTTGGGCTTGTCGAGGACGATGCCGAGCGCCTCCAAATACCAATCAAGGTGCTTGCGCGCCGCACGAACGCCAATTCTTGCGCCATATTCGATCATCATCTCCTCGTAATGCCCACAAATCAGGGCAATCAGCGCATCGCCCGTTGGCGCCGCTTGGGGCAGCTGCCCGGCCAACATCGACCCGATCTGGCCGACTGCCCATGGTTGCCCCTGTGCGCCTCGCCCCAGCATGACTGCGGCGGCACCAGATTGGGTCAGCGCCTGGCTGGCGCTGGCAAAGTCGACAATGTCGCCATTGACCACCACTGGGACGTCGACAGCTTCGACCACTGCCCGAACCAGCTCCCAGCGTGCCGACCCCTTGTAAAATTGCTGCCGGGTTCGGCCATGGACCGTGATCATCTGCACGCCGGAATTGACCGCGCGGCGGGCAATATCGGGCGCGTTGAGGCTGTCGTCGTCCCACCCCAGGCGCATTTTGACCGTCACCGGCAATGGTGTTGCCTTAACAACGGCATCGATGAGCGTCATGGCCTGGTCGGGCACCCGCATCAATGCCGATCCGGCATAGCCATTGGTGACGCGTTTGGAAGGGCAGCCAAAATTGATGTCAATGATGTCGGCCCCGGCATCCGCGGCGATTTGGGCTCCGCGGGTCATCCATTCGCCTTCACAGCCGGCGAGTTGGACCACATGGGGCAGCGAGCCTGCCCGACCGAGTTTGCGCACCATGTCGGTATGGCCTGTTCCCAGTGCGGCGCTGGCGATCATTTCTGAAACCACCAGGCCAGCACCAAAGCGCTCAGCGAGCTGGCGGAAAGGGCGGTCGGTAATCCCGGCCATCGGCGCTAAAAAGGCATTGTTGCGAACCCGATGGCCCCCGATTATCAAGCCTCGGTCGGTATCGATCACGCACTGCCCCAAAAACGGTCAAAAATCAAAAGTGCCCGCATAATAGCCAATACCACTATCGGCGCAACCCATTCGTCGGAGAAATGCTGATCTCGACCCCGGCTCTTGCCGCTGCTTCGTTGGGGGTCTAGAGCAATTGTCGGGCGAAATTTTGTGTGAGTGCAACCGTTTATGCGTGCAAAGACCATTGCCGTGATCATTGTGGCCGCTGGACGTGGCGAACGCGCCAGCAGTGATAGCGCGCTCGATCCCAAGCAATATCGATCCTTGCTGGGCGTTCCCGTCCTGACGCGAACAGTCAGGGCGTTTCTGGCCCTACCCTCGATCACGCACATCTTGCCCGTTATTCATGTCGAGCATGGCGAGCGATATGAGGACCTCGGGCTGGCCGACGACCGCGTACTAGCGCCCGTTTTTGGTGGCGCGACGCGCCAGGCATCGGTTCTGGAAGGGCTAAAGGTTCTGGCAAAACTCCGGCCAGATCTGGTGTTGATCCAGGATGCGGCGCGCCCTCTTGCCAGCGTTGCGCTGATTGAAGGCGTCGTCGCAATGCTGAGCAGCCATGATGCTGCTGTACCTGCCATTGCGGTTACCGATACCATCAAGCGGTCGCCGGACGGAGTGGTGGTGTTTGGCACCGAGGATCGTCGGATGCTATTTTCTGCCCAGACGCCACAGGGGTTTCGCTTTTCGCAGATCTTTTCGGCCCATATGCGGGCGGCAACCAATCCCAGGCAGTTTACCGATGATGCGGAAATTGCCGAATGGGCCGGGCTGCGTGTCGCCCTGGCGCCGGGCCACGTCAATAATATCAAGATTACCCATCCGGAAGATTTCGACCGCGCAGAGCGCATCATCATGGGGTCACGTAGCATGGAAACCCGCATTGGCAGCGGCTTTGACGTCCATTCCTTTGAACCTGGCACCGAAGTCTGGTTGGCTGGGGTTCGGATCGATCACACGCACAAACTCAACGGGCACTCGGACTCCGATGTTGCGCTTCATGCGCTGACCGATGCCATCTATGGCGCCATCGGACAGGGCGACATCGGCACCCATTTCCCGCCCAGCGATATGCAATGGAAGGGTGCGGCCTCCAGCATCTTTCTCAAACATGCGGTCGCCCTGGTGGCGGGGGCGCAGGGTCGCATCGTCAATCTCGACGTGACAATTGTGTGCGAGCAGCCCAGGATTGCGCCGCATGTCGCAAAAATGCGCGACACAATCGCGCAGATTTGCGGCATTGCGCCAAGTCGCGTGGCGATCAAGGCGACGACGAGTGAGGGGCTGGGGTTCACCGGCCGCCAGGAGGGCATTGTCGCAATGGCAAGTGCCAGTATCGAACTACCGAGGCAAGAGTAATGGCCGCTAAACTTCCCGTCGATCCTGCGCAAGACGTTATCGCTCGACTGACCGCGACTGGTAAATCCGTGGTCACCGCCGAAAGCTGTACCGGGGGTATGCTTGCGGGCGCGCTCACCGACATCCCCGGCGCATCGGCGGCGGTTTATGGGGGCTACATCACCTATGCCAATACCGCGAAATCGCGAATGATCCGCGTGCCATCCCGGCTGATCCGTGATTTTGGCGCCGTGTCCAATCAGGTGGCCCGGGCCATGGCGGATGGCGCGCGCAACACGGCGCGCACGGACTTTGCCATCGCCATTACCGGCGTGGCCGGGCCCGATGGTGGTTCGGACAAAAAGCCGGTTGGTCTGGTTTTTGTTGCCGTGTCGTCCGAACACGGGACCCTGGTGACCGAGCATCGCTTTGGCGGCATCGGGCGGGCAAAAATTCGACAAGCTAGCGTCGGCGCGGCTTTGGACCTGATGCTGGTGGTGCTAACCGAACCGCAGGGCCTGTAGACCGGCCCGAATGGTCGCGTCCGCGTGCATTAGGAGCCAAAGCGGCGGTCGGCCTCGTCGGCAAATGCCTGGATGATTTCATCCTGCTTGGCGGCAAAAGCGGGTTCGGCAACGGCCGCAAGTAGTGGATTGGACATTTTGAAGTCAATCTCAAACCGCACTCTTGTGCCCTGTCCTTCGGTTGCAAAGCTCCAGACACTGTCGAGATAGGCGAATGGACCATCAATGGCCTTGGCGGTTATCGTTCGCGCCACAGCGTCGGCAACAACCCGGCTGGTATAGGCCTGAGTGATCGGTCCGAACGAAATCGTCATCCTGGCCAGGTTTACGTCCCCGTTTGCGCCCGGTTCGGGGCGAACGTCCATGGCTTTGCAGTTTGGAACGAAACGCGGATAATCCGCCAGATCGGCGACAATGGCAAAGATGCGCTCCGGCATATGGGGAACATGCATTTCAAGGAAGCGCTTCATCAGTAATTGTGCTTTGCAAACCGCGCCGCTTTGAGTGCCGCAAAATCCTCACCGGCGTGGTGAGACGAGCGGGTCAATGGGCTCGATGAGACCAGAGCGAACCCTTTGGCATTGGCGACCGTCGCATAGGATTTGAACTGTTCTGGCGTCACAAATTCCAGCACGGGGTGGTGTTTCTTGGTTGGCTGCAAATATTGCCCGATCGTCAAAAAATCCACATCAGCGCTGCGCAGGTCGTCCATGAGCTGCAGGACTTCGTTGCGAACTTCGCCGAGGCCAACCATGATCCCCGATTTGGTGAACATAGTCGGGTCAAGTTCCTTCACCCGCTGCAATAGCCGGATCGAATGGAAATAGCGGGCGCCGGGTCGGACCTTGAGGTATTTCGACGGCACGGTTTCCAAATTATGGTTGAACACATCAGGCTTGGCCGCCACCACGATCTCCAATGCGCCCTCTTTGCGCAGAAAGTCCGGCGTCAGGATTTCTATGGTGGTCTTGGGGTTGCGGTTGCGAATGGCCCGAATAACCGCGGCAAAATGGTTGGCGCCGCCATCCGCAAGGTCGTCCCGGTCCACCGAAGTGATAACGACGTGTTGCAGGCCAAGCTTTTCAACCGCAATGGCGACATTGTGTGGCTCATTGGGATCGAGTGGCCCCGGCATCCCCGTGCGCACATTGCAGAAGGCACAGGCTCGGGTGCAAATCTCTCCCATGATCATCATGGTGGCGTGTTTTTTTGACCAGCATTCTCCGATATTTGGGCAGCCGGCCTCTTCGCACACGGTGACGAGATTGTTCTCGCGCACGATCTGCTGGGTTTCTTTGTAAACCGGCGAGCCAGGAGCCCGCACCCGAATCCAGTCCGGCTTGCGCAGCACCACATTATCCGGCCGGTGTTCCTTTTCCGGGTGACGTGGGCGCGGTGTAGAACTGTCGATCAGGGTGACCACGAACTATCCTAACTCAAGAAATCAGCGCAACTGCGCCCAGCAGACGATAACGAATGTGATCGCAACGGTCCGCTGGGGCGTTGGTTCAAGCCTATTTAACAATCACCCGGGCCACGGCGATGACGACAATAGCGCCAATCGTTGCGGTGATGATCTGGCTGATCAACAGATTGCCGATCGGCAGATTGACGCCGACCGCAGTTAGTAACCAGCCGCCAACGAACGAGCCGATCACCCCCACAATCAGGTTGCGCACCAGGCCGCCGCCGCCCAACAGCATTCCGGCGAGCCAGCCGGCGACAAGTCCTATTGCCAGAAAAATCAAGAGTTCCTGCATACCCATAAAACTATCCTCCGTCTGCGCGAGTGCAGCCCTTACATGTTGAGCGCTTTACCATACGCGTCAAGCACGCTTTCCTTCATCGTTTCCGACAAGGTGGGATGCGGAAAAATCGTGTGGATCAGGTCTTCTTCGGTCGTCTCCAAATTCATGGCGATGACGAACCCCTGGATCAGCTCAGTGACTTCGGCACCCACCATATGGGCGCCCAGCAGCTCGCCGGTCTTGGCGTCGAAGATGGTCTTGACCAGACCGTCGGGTTCACCCAGGGCGATGGCCTTGCCATTGCCGATGAAGGGGAAGCGGCCCACCTTGATGTCACGACCCGCTTCGCGGGCCTTGGCCTCGGTCATGCCGACACTGGCTACCTGCGGCTCGCAATAGGTGCAGCCGGGGACCTTGGACTTGTCGAGGCCATGCACATTCATGCCGGCGATCTTTTCGACCGTAATGACGGCTTCATGCTCGGCCTTGTGCGCCAGCATGGGCGGACCGGCCACGTCGCCAATGGCCCAGATGCCATCGATATTGGTCTTGCCATAGCTGTCGATGACGATTGCGCCGCGCTCGGTCTTGACCCCGACGGTCTCGAGCCCCAGGCCTTCGATATTGCACATCACACCCACGGCTGAGATCAGCTTGTCGCCCGAAATCTGCTGCTTGCTGCCATCCTTGAGCAGCACATGGGCCGTGACGCCTGCGGCGGTTTTTTCGACCTTTTCTACCTTGGTATCGGTCAGGATCTTGATGCCGCGCTTTTCGAGCCGCTTGCGGGCCAGCGCGGAGATCTCGGCGTCCTCCACCGGCATGATCTGCGGCAACAGCTCGATGATGGTCACCTCGGCGCCCATTGAGCGGTAGAACGACGCAAATTCGACGCCGATGGCGCCTGACCCCATGACCACCAGTGATTTTGGCATCGTCGCCGGCTTCATCGCCTCGAAATAGGTCCAGATCTTGTCGCCATCCGGCTCGATGCCGGGCAGCACGCGCGGCCGCGCGCCGGTGGCGATGATGATGTTCTTGGCCTTGTAGGTACCCTCGCCCAGCGCATTCTTGGGCGGCGGCACCTGCGGCTGCTGGATGGTCTTCTTGGTGGGAGCAACCTTGACCTCACCCGGCTTGGTGATAACCGCCTCGCCCCAGATGATGTCAACCTTGTTCTTCTTCATCAGGAACTGCACGCCATTGTTCATCTGCGCCGCGATGGCACGGCTCCGCTTGACCACGCCGTCAATGTCAAAGCCGAACTTTTCGGCCGTCAGGCCATAGTCCTTGGCATGGGTCATGTGGCCGTAAATCTCGGCCGAGCGCAGCAGCGCCTTGGTCGGGATGCAGCCCCAGTTCGAGCAGATGCCCGCCATGTGCTCGCGCTCGACAATGCCCACTTTCATGCCCAGTTGTGCGGCGCGAATGGCCGCAACATAGCCGCCAGGCCCCGCACCGATGACGAGAAGATCATATGAGTTAGTCATAGGCATTGCCTTTTTGTCTGGCGGGTCAGAGCCCGAGTATCGATTTTACCACGGGCACGAGACCCTCGCCGATGGCGCGGGTTCCGGCAGCGTCGAGATGCACGCCGTCAGTGGTGGTCGGCACGGCAATTTTGGCGGCGTCGAAATACCCACAGCCAAGCTCGATGGCGATGCGGCTGTAGTGTTCGGCGAAGTGCTTGGCTTCGATCAATCCCGCGGCGAACATCGGCTTAAGATCGGGGTGTTGTGTGGGCACCACTTCTGGCGGTGACACGATGACGACCTGCGGTGCCGTGCCATACTTTCCATAGGGATGGTTTCGCACGATCTCGACCAGGCGCTTGACGCCCATGGCGGCTCCAAAGGCTGTGCCATTGAGATAGGTCTTGAGATCGTTGGTTCCCAACATGATCACCACCAGATCCAGCGGCTTATGGGTATCGAGCAGCGTCGGCAGCACCCGCGCCCCATTGCGGTCGGCAATCGAGGAGTAGTCATCAAAGACCGTCGTCCGCCCGCCGAGCCCCTCGGGGATGACCCGAACGAGGCCGCCCAGGCCCTGCTCGAGCACCGAAGGCCAACGGTCTTCAAATGCGTGGCGGCCCTGGGTTTCTGCATTCGTGCCAAAAGTCAGGCTGTCGCCAAAGGCAAGAATGGTTTTCATCGCGCCTCTCTAAGCCAGCATCATGACGGGGGTTTCGATCAACCCCTTGAACACACCGAGCAATTCGGCGCCCAACGCACCGTCAACCGCGCGATGGTCACAGGACAGGGTTACCGTCATGAAATTGGCGACCCGAGCCTGCCCTTTGTCGGCATAGACGCGTTCTTCCCCAGCCCCGACAGCCAGAATGGTGCCATGGGGCGGGTTGAT
The DNA here is from genome assembly GCA_943372435.1 of Devosia equisanguinis. Lineage (GTDB taxonomy): Bacteria > Pseudomonadota > Alphaproteobacteria > Rhizobiales > Devosiaceae > Devosia > Devosia equisanguinis_A. The sequence continues at coordinate 146,570 of CALRYQ010000001.1, read as the reverse complement.
CACGGCCGAGAAATGCTTGATGCCGAACATGCCCAGATTGGACACCGAGGTGCTGCCACCCTGGTATTCGTGTGGGGCGAGCTTTTTGTTGCGGGCCCGACCAGCCAGATCTTTGACCTCTTCGGAAATTTGGCGCAGCGATTTGGTATCGCAGGATTTGACCACCGGGGTGAACAGCCCGCCGGGAACCGACACAGCAACCGCCACATCGGACCGGTAGTGATACAAAATTGAATCGCCAGCCCACGTCGCGTTGGCCAGTGGCACCCTCTGCAGGGCGATAGCCCAGGCCTTCATCACGAAGTCATTGACTGACAGCTTGAATTCCGGCTTGCCATCCTTGCCTTTGGGAGCGGACAGATTGATTTGCTCGCGTGCCTCCATCAGGGCATCGATTTTGCAATCCAGCGACAAATAGAAGTGCGGAATGGTCTGCTTGGCCTCGGTCAGCCGCGCGGCAACGACCTTGCGCATCCCGTCGTTCGGCACCAGCTCGTAGCTGCCTTCGGCATATAGCGCCAAAACCTGCGCCTTGGTCATGCCCGTCGAGGCAACGCCTGCGGGCGTGGGCGCAGAGGCCGGTGCCGCTGCCTTGAGCGGAGTCTTGCCGGACTTGGCCGCTTCAACGTCGGATTTGACCACACGGCCCTTGGGTCCAGAACCGGAAATAGCAGAAATATCGATCCCGCCCTCCTTGGCCAGGCGACGCGCCAGAGGCGACGCAAACACCTTGCCGCCGTCCGGCGTCACCGGTGCAGACTTGGCCACCGCAGCGGGCGCGCTGGTCCCGACATTGGCATTGGTGGCGACCGGCGTCGGCGCAGCAGCCGGCTTGGGAGCCTCAGCCTTCGGCGCTTCAACAGCGGGAGCAACCTTCGGCGCTTCCGCCTTTGGGGCAACCGCCGCATCGGCGCTTTCACCTTCCTGCAGCAGTATGGCGATGACGGCGTTGACCTTCACATTCTCAGTGCCTTCGGGCACAACGATCTTGCCGATCTTGCCCTCGTCCACCGCTTCGACTTCCATTGTCGCCTTGTCGGTTTCAATTTCGGCAATAACGTCGCCGGAGGAGACGATATCGCCTTCCTTGACGTGCCATTTGGCAAGCTTGCCCTCTTCCATGGTGGGAGAAAGTGCCGGCATCGTGATTTCAATGGGCATCAATTCTCTCCTTAGGACCGGTACGTCACGGCATTGACCGCGGCGATGACGTCATCGACATGGGGTAGCGCCAGCTTTTCAAGGTTGGCCGCATAGGGCATGGGCACGTCTTTGCCGGTGACCCGTAGCACTGGTGCGTCCAGATAATCGAACGCCTTTTCCATGACCTGGGCGCAAATCTCTGCCCCGATGCCCCCTTGTGGCCAGCCCTCTTCCACGGTGACCAGGCGACCGGTCTTTTTGACCGAGGCGATCACGGTGTCGATATCAAGGGGCCGCAGGGTGCGCAGGTCGATCAATTCGACATCGACCCCGGCTGCCACCAGCGCTTCGGTCGCCTGAGTGGCATAACGCATACCGATTGAGAACGACACAATGGTCACGTCGGCGCCGGTGCGGGCGATCCGCGCCTTGCCAATGGGCAAAACGAAGTCGTCGATCTTGGGAACCAGCCCGGTCGAGCCATATAGGATCTCGTTTTCCAGAAAGATCACCGGATTGGGCGAGCGGATCGCGGCCTTGAGCAATCCCTTGGCGTCGGCGGCGCTATAGGGGGCGATCACCGTCAGTCCCGGAATATGGGCATACCAGGCGGAATAGTCTTGGCTGTGCTGGGCGCCAACGCGCGATGCAACCCCGTTCGGGCCGCGGAACACCATTGGCGCCTTGACCTGACCGCCCGACATATACAGCTGCTTGGCGGCTGAATTGATGATCTGGTCAATCGCCTGCATGGCAAAATTCCAGGTCATGAATTCGACGATCGGCTTGAGTCCAGCAAACGCCGCACCAACCGCCAGGCCGGCAAAGCCGTGCTCGGTGATTGGGGTGTCGATAATCCGCTTCGGCCCAAATTCCTGCAGGAGGTTCTGGGTGATTTTGTAGGCGCCTTGATACTCGGCAACTTCCTCGCCCATAACGAACACGTCTGGGTCGCGGCGCAATTCCTCAGCCATCGCCTCATTCAGAGCCTGGCGAACGGTCATCTCGACCATCTCGACATTGGGTGGCAGGTCCGGATCATCATTGGCATGAAATTTTGGCGCAGCCGACACAGGCGCGGCTGGAACCGCGACAGAAGCTGGAATGCTTGGGGCAATCACAGTGTTTGTTTCTGGCGCCGCGCTGAGAGCCACTGAGGCCGGAGCTGCCTCTCCCTCGGCCAAGACGGTCGCGATGGCCGTGTTGACCTTGACGCCCTCCGTCCCTTCTGCGACCAGGATTGCGGTCACCTTGCCGCTATCAACGGATTCAACTTCCATTGTCGCCTTGTCGGTCTCGATTTCGGCCAGGACGTCACCGGGCTTGACGGTGTCGCCGATCTTGACCAGCCATTTGGAGAGCTTCCCCTCTTCCATGGTCGGGGACAGTGCGGGCATTAAGATATTTGGCATGATTCAAACTCTCCGTCGCAGGGTTCAGGCTGCGGTCGCGTCTGGCTGATGGATCCCAAAGACATTGCCTTCAGTGTCCTTGGCGTAAAAATTCCAGCCAACCCCGGGGATGGCGTGTTTTGGCATCGCGACAGTCGCACCCAGAGTCGCAGCTTTGGCGATATGGGCGTCCAGGTTGTCCACCTGCACCGTGCAGACAAAGGCCATAATGATATCGCCGGTCTGGCCCGGCTGGCGCCTGACCAGGCCGCCATTGATGCCCGGTTCGCCATCTGGGCCGGTGACGATCAGCCAATAAAAGCCCGGCATATATTCGTTGAACGTCCAGCCGAACAAAGCCTCGTAAAAGGCCTTGGCCCGGGCGGGTTCATCGGCATGGATTTCGAAGTGAACGACGCGTGCCATTAGCTTTTATTCCTGCGCTTGAACTGTCACCATTGCGATAGCAATTCGGCACTTTTTTAGACGCTGACGGTAATATCGGTCCACAATTCGGCGGCATCGGGCTCCGGATTATTGGTGGCAAAATCGGCTGCCTCGGTGACAATGGCACGAATTTCGGCCTCAATGTCCCTCAAGGCCTCTTCGGTGGCATGACCGGCTTCCAGAATACGGGCCTTGACCTGTTCGATCGGGTCGCGCTCCTGCCGGTATTTTGTCACTTCGTCCTTGGACCGGTATTTGGCCGGATCAGACATGGAGTGGCCGCGGTAGCGGTAGGTCATCATTTCAAGGATGTAAGGGCCCTGCCCCGAACGCGCGTGCTCGATGGCACGAGACGCTGCGTCGTGAACCATGCGCACATCCATGCCGTCGACCTGTTCGCCCGGAATATTGAACGAGGCGCCGCGCTTGGAGAAATCAGTCGTTGCCGAGGCGCGCTCGATCGAGGTGCCCATCGCATATTTGTTGTTTTCGATGACATAAACGACGGGCAAGCTCCACAGCTTGGCCATGTTGAAACTCTCATAGACCTGGCCCTGATTGGCAGCGCCGTCGCCAAAATAGGCGAGACTCACGCCGCCATCGCCCTTGTATTTGGCGGCAAAGGCCAGCCCGGTGCCGAGCGATGCCTGCGCGCCGACAATACCATTGCCACCATAGAACCGATGTTCGTTGGAAAACATGTGCATCGAGCCGCCTTTGCCGCCCGAAAGGCCACCGGAGCGACCGGTCAACTCGGCCATGACGCCCTTGGGGTCCAGTCCCATGACCAGCATGTGACCATGGTCGCGATAGCCGGTGATCTGCGCATCAAGGCCCTTTTTGGAGGCCATGGTGATACCGGTCACCACAGCTTCCTGCCCGATATAGAGGTGACAGAAGCCGCCGATCAGACCCATGCCATACATCTGGCCGGCTTTTTCCTCAAAACGGCGGATCAGCAACATGTCGCGATAGGCGGCAAGCTCTTGTTGTTTGGAAAATTCAGGGACGTTGGATTGTGTGTTGGCCTTGATGGCCACAGCCTTACGCGCCATAAATCGGGCTCCGGTCGGATTGGGGATAAGCCGCAAGGCCAACTTGGCCGCTAGCAACAGTGTAACGCAGATCGAGGTCGGTGGACACCGGCGAGTCAGACTAAAAAATGATCGTTAAAGGTCTGAACTATCGTCGATAATTTGACTTAACTCATTTGTGGCTAATTCGGGTAATGAACTTGAAAGTGGTTTACCAGTTTTGGGGTCAACCATAATGATGATGTCATCGATGCTGGCCATGTTCAGCAATGCCCTGGCCCGTTCCGTGACAATATCAGGGTCGAGGCGATCAGCGCTAAACAGCGCCGACCGATGTTGATAGGCGTCAATCTCGGCCTGCAGCGCCGCTGACTTACCCTTGAGGGTTTCGAGGTCGCTCAGGATCTGCTTGCGGTTCTCGATGCCGAACTGCCCGCCGATCGCGGAAAATCCCAAATAGGTTTGGAATCCCAGCAAAGCCAGAGTGAGCGCGAGCGGTCGCCAAATGGCGGGGCGTTTGAGGCGTGTGGGCATGGGCGGCAACCAGTTTGAACGGCGCCATCATCGCCGCAAAGGGTTTACACCCGGTTGCCATATCTCAATTTAGCGTAGTCGGCCCAGGCATTTGATCCTGATCAACCCGGGGCCCCAAGACTGAGCGATTCGGTTGCGGCGATGGCCGCCACATTGACGATACCGCGACTGGTTGTGGATGGCGCCAGAATATGGGCCGGTGAGCGTGGCCCCATCAGGATCGGACCGACTGACAAGCCGTCATTCATCTCCTTGAGCAAGGTCATCGACAAATTGGCCGCATCCAGATTCGGGAAAATCAGCAGATTGGCTTCCCCTTTGAGCACGGTCTCGGGAATGTAGCGCTCCCTCAAATCCTGGTTCAGCGCGAGGTCACCCTGCATTTCGCCTTCCACGATCATGTCCGGCGCCACAGCCTTAAGCTTGATATAGGCCTCCCGCATCTTGTAGGCACTGTCGCCATCGCGCGAGCCAAAATTGGAATAGCTCAACAAGGCCACGCGCGCTTCGATATGGAAGCGTTTGAGGTGGCTGCGGGCCTGCAGGGCAATGGCGACAATTTCGTCGGCCGTGGGATCGATATTGACATAGGTATCGGCCAGGAAAAATGCGCCGCGCGGCATGATCAGCATCGACAGCGCCGAAACATCACTGACGCCATCCTGCAGCCCGATGATCGAGCGAATGTCGCGCACATGCTTGATGAACCGCCCCTGCAGGCCGCAGATCAGCGCATCGGCCTCGCCGCGCTTGACGGCAAGCGCGCCAATCACCGTGGTATTGGTGCGCACCACCTGCCGGGCCGTGTCCGGGGTTACCCCGTTGCGGCCGACCAGCGAATGAAACAATGACACATAGTCGCGGTAGCGCGGATCATCTTCAGGGTTGATGACCTCAACGTCGATCCCGGGCTTGAGGTTGAGGCCGAAGCGTTCAATGCGAGCCTCGATGACCTGCGGCCGGCCAATCAGAATGGGCCGGGCAATGCGATCCTCAAGCAAAACCTGGGTCGCGCGCAGCACGCGCTCATCCTCACCGTCCGAAAACACGATACGCTTGTTCTGTCCTTGTGCCCGATCGATAATTGGCTTCATCACCAGGCCAGAGCGGAACACGAACCGGTTGAGGCTATCCATATAGGCCTCAAAATCAGCGATGGGGCGCTTGGCCACGCCGCTTTCCATGGCGGCCCGCGCCACGGCCGGTGCGATGCGCAGGATCAGCCGCTGATCGAACGGGTTCGGAATAATGTGGTCGGGTCCAAACACGGCCGGGGCGCCAGAGGGCGACACCTCAAGGCCAGGCTCGTGGGCCAGCTTGGCAATGGCGCGAACGGCCGCCAGCTTCATTTCTTCATTGATGGTGGTCGCACCGACATCAAGTGCACCCCGGAAGATGAAGGGGAAGCACAACACGTTGTTGACCTGGTTGGAATAGTCCGAGCGGCCGGTGCACACCATGGCATCGGGTCGCGTGGCCTTCGCGATTTCGGGCAGGATTTCCGGATTGGGATTGGCCAATGCCAGAACCAGCGGCCGTGGCGCCATCTTTGCCAGCATTTCTGGCCGGAGCGCGCCGCCAGCAGAAAGCCCGAGGAAAATATCGGCGCCCTCGATCACTTCAGCCAGCGTGGTGGCTTCACTGACGCGCCGGAACTGCCCGCGCCATTTGTCGTTGACGTCATTGCGTTTGTGCGTGACTAGGCCATCCTTGTCGGCGACCCAGATATTTTCATGTTTGGCGCCGAGCGCTACCAGGATGTTGAGGCAGGCGATAGCGGCCGCCCCTGCCCCAGATGCGCAAATTTTGACGGTCTCAATGGACTTTCCGGTCAACTCCAGCCCATTCAAAACCGCAGCGCCAACAATGATTGCGGTGCCATGCTGATCGTCATGAAACACCGGGATGCTCATCCGCTCGCGCAAAGCCTCCTCGATTTCAAAACAATCGGGTGCCTTGATGTCTTCGAGGTTGATACCACCAAAGGTTGGCCAGAGCGGCGCGACCACTTCGATGAACTTCTTTGGATCGGTTTCATCGATTTCGATGTCAAATACGTCGATCCCGGCAAATTTCTTGAATAAAACCGCTTTGCCTTCCATCACCGGCTTGGAGGCCAGCGCTCCGATATTGCCCAGGCCAAGAACGGCGGTGCCATTGGAAATGACGGCGACGAGATTGCCACGCGAGGTGTACTTGAACACCGTGTCTGGATTTTCGGCAATTTCTTCACAGGGTGCTGCGACGCCGGGGGAATAAGCGAGCGCCAGGTCACGCTGGTTGCCAAGTGGCTTAGTTGCCTGGATTTCAAGCTTGCCTGGCGTGGGGAACTCGTGGAAATGCAATGCCGCTTCGCGCAAAGCCTTGCGTTGCTCAATCTGATCAGACGACACAGTTGCTCTCCCTACGGGCTCTCAGGGCGCCGCCGATGCGAACTAACGCAACGGCCACAACCCTTTACGTTCGTGCCACCAAATCGGTGATAAATAAAGAGCCGAAGTCGCCAGTGGGGCTGAACCTTGGTCCTATGCCGCCTGAATAGCCAATCCCCCAAGTCGCTTGCGCGGCGCCTGCGCGGCGTGCAGCGCTAGTGCCAGATCGCGGTAGGCACCGACCTTGAGTGCTGGGGCGAATATGAATCCTTGCGCGTGCAATACGCCATGGGCCCGGAGATAGATCGCTTGCGCCTCGGTTTCAACGCCCTCTGCAACCACTTCGGTGCCAAGATCGCGCGCCATGGCAATGAGCCCATCCAATACCGGCACCTGGGTGGTACCGGGCTTGATCATGGCAACGAACACCTGGTCGATCTTGATGATGTCGACGCCCAAGGTCTGCAGATAAGCCAGATTTGAGTGTCCGGTACCGGCGTCATCCATCGCCAGCCGCGCGCCGAGCGCATGGAGCCCGGCGATAACGCTATTGGCTTGAATTGAGTTGGCCAGGGGCCGCCTTTCGGTAATTTCGAACACCAACTGACGGAAATTGATCGACGACCCGCCAAAGATCGCCTCTACGTCCTCTACGATCGTGCCATCACGGAAATGGCCTTCGAACAAATTGATGGCAATCTTCATGGTGGGCAGCGTGCGACAGAGGTCCTGCAGGTCGAATTTAACCTGCTGCATCAACGACAAAGTCATCGGGACCGCCAGGCCGGTGATCTCGGCATAGTCAATGAACGCCCCGGGCATGACAACTTTGCCGTCTCGTTTCTCCCAACGGCAGAGCACTTCGCACCCGACCAACTCACCGGTTTTGAGATTGATAACGGGCTGGTAGTAGGGCTTGATTTCTCCGCGGGCAATGGCGCGTTCGAGGTCAAAGGCTGGCACCCGCGAGCGCCGAACATATTGCAGGGCCAAAAACAGGAAGCCGCCACTCATCAGACAGGCGACGATTGTGAAGGTGACATCAAGGTCGGCATAAGTGGATCGGGCAATGGCAAACGGCAGGGCTGCCTCGGCCCGCAACGGCAGTTCCCCAACGAAGGATTGCCCATAGACGAACTCAGCGCTTGTATCACGCCGATCAAATATCGCCGGGTCACCGACCGTCAGGATCGCCGTGCCATTGGCGAGCATGACGCGCAGCAATGCGGCCACCTGAAGTCCGGCGGACAGCGATTGTGGCTCTTGGCTGAGCAGCGGCACAAAAGCCGACACGCGGCGGTTCTGGCCAAAGGCCTGGGTAATTTTTAGCGCTGGCATGGCCATGTCGCCAAACTTTACCACCGTGAGCGTTTCGGTTTGGCCGGGGATTGGCAGGCTTTCCGACAGCGGCGAATAGACCACCTGCCGCCCGAAGGCGTCACAGAATTGGACGCCGTCGGCATTTTCAACCAACACCTGCTTCAGGCTGACGCTGGATTCGATCTCGCGCTGGACATTGGTCACAAAAGTGGGCGTGCACAGCGACGGGCTATCCGTCAGAACGCGGCGCAACGCTGCGATAGCGTCGTTTGAATTGACCTCAATTTGTGAGGTAATTGCCTCAACCGTCTGTTGAATCTGATTTTTTTCTCGAACTCGAACATAGCTGTCGAGAAAAAAATCCACCCCGAGAATTGGCAAAAACGCCAGAATGGCGCCCAGCAACATCAGGATATGGGAGTATTTCGACTTCAATGCGCGAATCCAAACTTCTTCAGGTTCGCCTTGTGAGTACCAGTCAGCATTTAATGGATTGTTAATGCTGGTTAACTATCTGCAAACACCTTACCCAAAATGGGACAGGCAGAACCCGAGTTTCTGCCTGTCTAGGAGTTTGCCAACGACGAGGGCCCTACTTTTCCTGGAGATTGGGCCGGATATGCAGCTCGCGCAGCTGCTTAGGCGAGGCTGGCGATGGCGCGCCCATCAACAGGTCTTCGCCCTGCTGGTTCATCGGGAAAGCGGTGACTTCACGCAGGTTTTGCTCATGGGTCAGCAACATGACGATGCGATCAACGCCCGGTGCAATGCCGCCATGCGGTGGCGCGCCGTATTGCAGCGCGCGCAACATGCCGCCGAACTGCTCTTCCAGCCGCGACGGGTCATATCCGGCGATCTCGAAGGCCTTGCGCATGATTTCCGGGCTGTGGTTACGAATGGCGCCTGAGCTCAGCTCATAGCCATTGCAGACCGAGTCATATTGATAGGCCTTGATGGTCAGCGGGTCCTGGGTTTCCAGCGCCTCAAGACCGCCCTGCGGCATTGAGAACGGGTTGTGCGAGAAGTCGACCTTCTTTTCTTCGTCCAGCCACTCAAACATCGGGAAATCGACGATCCAGCAGAAGGCGAATTGCTCAACATCGAGCAGGTTGAGGTCGGTCCCGGCCTTGGTGCGGGCCTCACCGGCGAATTTGTAAAACTTGTCCGGACGACCGCAGACGAAAAACACCGCATCGCCATCGTTGAGCCCAAGCTGAGCCTTGATCGCAGCGGTGCGTTCTTCGCCGATGTTTTTGGCGATTGGTCCTGAACCCGCGCCGTCCTTAAAGAAGATATAGCCCAGGCCTGGTTGGCCCTCGCCCTGTGCCCAAGCGTTCATGCGATCACAAAATGCGCGGCTGCCGCCGGTTGGCGCTGGAATTGCCCACACTTCGACCTTGGGATCGACTTCGATCTGGCCGGCAAACACCTTGAAGCCCGAACCTGCAAATTGCTCGGTCACCGCCTGCATTTCGATTGGGTTGCGCAAATCGGGCTTGTCCGAGCCATATTTTCGGATGGCGTCGAGATACGGGATCCGCGGGAACTTCTGGGTCACCCGCCAGCCCTTGCCAAATTCCTCAAAAATCCCGCGTAGCACCGGCTCAATGGCCTGAAACACATCTTCCTGTTCGACAAAGCTCATTTCGATATCGAGCTGGGTGAATTCCGAGGCCCGGTCGGCACGGCCATCTTCATCGCGGAAACAGGTGGCGATCTGGAAGTAGCGGTCAAATCCGGCAATCATCAGCAATTGCTTGAACAGCTGTGGCGATTGCGGCAGCGCATAGAATTTGCCGGGATGGACGCGCGACGGCACCAGGAAGTCGCGGGCGCCTTCCGGACTTGAGGCGGTCAACATCGGGGTCTGGTATTCCATGAATCCCTGCTGCACCATGCGGTTGCGCAGCGACGAGATCACCTTGGAGCGGGTCACGATATTGCGATGCAGCCGTTCGCGGCGCAGGTCGAGGAAGCGGTACTTGAGCCGCACGTCTTCGGGGTATTCCTGCTCGCCAAACACGGGCATCGGTAGCTCGATCGAAGCGCCCAGCACTTCGATTGCGCGCACATAGACCTCAATGGTGCCGGTTGGCAGGTTTGGGTTGATTGCCGCAGCGTCGCGCAGCTTGACCTCGCCGTCGATCTTGATGACCCATTCGGCGCGGACCTTTTCGGCGTCTTTGAAGGCCGGGGAATCAGGGTCGATCACGGCCTGGGTCAACCCATAGTGGTCGCGCAGATCGATGAACAACAGCCCGCCATGGTCACGGATGCGGTGGGCCCAGCCGCTCAGGCGTACAGTTTGGCCAGCATTTTGTGCCGTCAGCTGCGCACAAGTATGAGAGCGATAAGGATGTGTTGTCATAGCAAAACCGTGCAAAACCGTGGGAAATGTCGAATTGTTCGGCGCGAAAAGCGCATGGGTCGTCCGGCTTGTCAAGCAGCGCCAGAGCGGAGCCGGTGGCGCGAGCGCTGCGGTAGCCTAACCAATTCACCCACCTTAACAATTCCTTTCTGGAGTGCGGGCGTCGCACCTGTTAGGACAACTTAGTGATGATATTGGGACGGACGCCGGCATGGAACTGATGACCTCGACCGACGCGTTGGCTGGCTTTTGCGAGCGCGCTGCCGGATTTGACTTTGTCACTGTCGATACCGAGTTCTTGCGTGAGACGACCTATTGGCCAAAGTTATGCCTGATTCAGGTCGCCACCGATGACGAGGCGGTGTTGATCGACCCCTTGGCCGACAGTCTGGACCTTTCACCATTCTTCGCCCTGCTGGCCAACCCCTCCGTAGTCAAGGTGTTTCACGCTGCCCGCCAGGACATTGAGATCTTCGTCAAACTCACTGGCAAAGTGCCGGTCAACATTTTTGATACCCAGATTGCCGCCAGCGTCTGTGGCTTTGGCGATAGCGTGTCCTATGACAATTTGGTCCGCTCGATCACCACGGTGGAGCTCGACAAATCCTCGCGGTTCACAGATTGGTCGGCCCGCCCGTTGACTGAAAAGCAGCGGGTCTATGCGGTGGCCGATGTGACCCATTTGCGCGACATTTACCGTGAACTGCGCAAACAGGTGGACGCCACCAGACGCTGGGACTGGGTCGAAGATGAATTGGGCGTTTTGCGCAGCATCGATACCTATGTGGTGCAGCCGGAGCAGGCCTGGGAACGCCTGAAGATGAAAATCAACCGCCCGCGGGATCTGGCAGCGCTCAAAAAACTGGCCGCATGGCGCGAAAAGCGGGCCCAGGATGGCGACCAACCCCGCAGCCGCGTCCTCAAGGACGATGTGCTGTTTGAGTTGGCGATGCAGCGTCCGTTGACCGCCGATGCTTTTGACAAGTTACGGGCCGTGCCCCGTGGTTTTGGTCGTAGTGCAGCAGCGGGCGAAATCATGGCTTTGCTGAAATCGGTCGAGGAAATGGCCAAAGCCGATCTGCCGGTGCTGCCCGAGCGGTATCGCGGCCCCTCACCCAAGGGTGCGGTTGGAGATCTGGTGCGCGTGCTGCTCAAATCGGTCGCCGAGCAGCATGGCGTTGCCGCGCGGATTATCGCCACCTCCGACGATATTGATGCCTTGGTGCTCGATGACGAAGCCGATGTGGCCGCGCTCAAGGGCTGGCGGCGCAAGCTGTTTGGCGACAAGGCCCTCGATATCAAACACGGTCGCGTTGGTCTGGTGGCAACCCGCAAGGGTGTGATCGAATTTGCCGTCAAAGCTGCGTCGACCGAGTAGCGGCGGTTGCGCTCGCCTGCTCCAGATTCAAGCCTGGTTTTTAGCCAAGAACCTGGATTGACGATGTCTTGTAGCCAGCAGCGGTTGCGAACTGTTCCAGCCGGGCGCGCAAATGCTCGCCATCCAGAAATGCCAGGTCCGGCGGCAGGCAAAGCCGCAGCGAGGCGCCGTCAACCTTGAAGCTGACGCGAGGCAGAACGCCCGGCATGGCGGCCGACATCGGGTAGCCAACCCGGAACAAAGCGCCAATCAGGCGCGCCCGCGCATTGCCGGATGGCCCGACCAGCGCTTGCAATGGTGTGGCATTGGACTTGCCCTTCAGCCCGCCATAGCGAACGGCGATCACCTGGGCCAAATAGGCCCGCCCAGGGTGGTCAACACCAGTCATGGATCCGTAGGCAACGGCATCAACGCTTTGGGAGCCGCGATAGTCCGGGTGCGCCCGCCACCCAATATCGGCCAAAAGGCACGCCACCTCGCGCAACCGCTTCTCTGCCGGTGTCTCGTCAATGCCTGCAGCGGTCAAAAAATTGCTGGTGAACTCGATCAAGTCGCTGGCATGGGCCGGCGAACGGGAGCGGAGCACAGAGAGTTCCTCGGCCGCCTGCACCAGGGGATCGACCGCCTGTTCCTGTGCATCCAACAGGCCAAATAGGTAGCCTTCGCGCACCCCGAGGGCCGAAAACACCACGTCGGCGAATTTGCCCATCCGCAGTACCTCTGCGAGCACGGCCGCGCCGAACGGCACCAGGTCGCGACGGGAGGAGCTGACAAATTCGGCTCCGGTATATTTGCCCGCAGCTACAATCTCATCACACAGGGCGATCATGTCTGCGGCCGGCACGATGTAGTGCTGCACCATATGCAATGGGTAATCGCGAAGGATCTGGTGCAGCTTGGCCAGTGAACGCCAGGTCCCGCCGATTGCTGCGAATGAACCACCGGATCGGCCGGTGTCCAGCACCGAGCCTTGGAGCCGCTCGCGAATGATCGACACCGCCCGGGTTGGGGAGTTGCCGCTGTCGTCTTGCAAGCGGATGACGCCCAGTTCATGGGTTTGGCCATTGGTGTCATTGGCATTGATGATGGTGGACAATTCAAGGCTGCCACCGCCAAGGTCCCCGATCATGCCCGCAAAATCAGGAATGCCGGCAACGACGCCAAGAGCGGCGAAGTGGGCTTCTTGTTCGCCGGACAGCACATGCACTTTGGCGTCCATGATCGCTTCGACGGCGTTGACAAATTCGTCGCGATTGGCGGCTTCGCGGACGGCCGAGGTGGCCAGGATGTGAACCTTGCCTGCCCGCATCAATTTTGCGACCAGCGCGAACCGTTTGATCGCGGTCAAGGCGCGCGCGACATTGTCGTCAGCCAGCCGTCCGCTGGCAGCAATGCCGCGCCCGAGGGCGCAAGCTGACTTTTCGTTGTAGAGCGGGGTCAACGAACGCGCATGGCGTTCATAAACCACCAGGCGGACCGAGTTTGAACCGATATCGAGCACCGCCACCGGCTTGGCACCTTTGATGCGGCCCTGAGCCGTCGGATCAGCGTCTACGCCCCAGAATTGATTCAATCGATACCCTCGTCACCCTCATGGGAACCGGCGCTACCGCGGCCCGACAGTGAGGGGTTGGTCATGAAATAGTCGTGCGCACTGAATGGCTCTTCGCCGTCCTTGATCCTTACGCGGTGCGAACTTCCGTCGGGAAGCACTTCCCAGCTTTGCTGGTTGTCACGAAGATATGCAACGAGGATGCGTTCAAGAATCTGCTTATGCACGGTCTTGTTGAGGATCGGCACCATGACCTCGACGCGCCCGTCCAGATTGCGGCCCATCAAATCGGCTGAAGAAATGTAGACCTGAGCCCGCTCCGAAGGCATTGCCTCCCCATTGCCGAAGCAATAGATCCGACTGTGTTCGAGAAAGCGCCCGACCACCGATTTGACCCGGATGTTGTCCGAAAAGCCTGGAATGCCAGGACGGAGGCAGCATATTCCGCGCACGATCAAGTCAATCTTTACGCCCGCCTGGCTGGCGTCGGTGAGGGCATCAATGATCTGCGGATCGACCAGTGAATTCATCTTCAACAAGATGCTGGCCGGCCGGCCTTCTCGCGCCAGGGCCGACTCACGGTGGATATTGTCCACCAAGGTCTCACGCAAATTGACCGGGGAAACAGCGATCGTTTCCAGCTCGGTCGGGCGGGCATAGCCAGTGATGAAGTTGAATACCCGCGCCACGTCGCGGGTGATGGCAGGATCGATGGTGAAATAGCTCAGATCGGTGTAAACTTTGGCGGTAATCGGGTGATAATTTCCGGTGCCGATATGGCAGTAACTAACCAGCTTACCCTTTTCGCGGCGCACCACCTGGCTGAGTTTGGCATGGGTCTTGAGCTCGATGAAGCCAAACACCACCTGGGCGCCAGCCCGCTCCAGATCGCGCGCCCAACGGATATTGGCCTCTTCGTCAAAGCGGGCTTTTAGCTCAACCAGGCAGGTCACCGACTTGCCCGCTTCGGCGGCGATTACCAGTGCTTTGATGATCGGGCTGTCTGCCGACGTACGATACAGCGTCTGCTTGATCGCCACGACATCGGGGTCGCGCGCCGCCTGCATCAGGAATTGCGCCACCACGTCGAATGTCTCAAACGGATGGTGGACCAGCAGGTCCTTGGCCCGGATCGCGGCAAAACAATCGCCGTTGTAATCGCGAATACGCTCAGGAAAACGGGCGTGGTAAGTTGGGAACTTCAGGTCTGGCCGGTCAATGTCACAAATCTTGCGCGCATCGGCCAAGCCGAGAAAGCCCTGGACTTCGAATAGATCGCTGTCTTTGACCCGCAATTGCTCGCTGATCTGGCGCTTCAGCGCCCGCGGCATCGAACTCTCGATTTCCAGACGAATGACCTGCCCCCGGCGGCGTTGCCGCAATGCACTTTCGAATTCAACCACCAGATCGGCGGCTTCATCGTCGATTTCAATTTCACTGTCGCGGATCAGGCGGAAAGCGCCGGAACCGACCACCTCATGGCCCGGAAACATCTTGTGAAAGAATAGTTTGACCAGGGTATCGATGGTCACGACTTCCGAACGGCCGTTCACAGCGAGCCCACTCGGCAAATTGATAAAGCGGTCCAGATTGCCAGGAATACGCACCAGCGCCGTCAATGGCATATCGCCGGCGGGCCGCTGCATTTCAAACGCCAGGGCCAGGCCTAGATTGGGGATAAACGGAAATGGGTGCGCCGGATCGACCGCAATCGGGGTCAGCACGGGAAAGATTTCTTCCCGGAACAGCTTTTGCAAATAGTTGACCTGCTCGACGCTGAGGTCTGTCGCTTCATGAATGACGACGTTTTGTGCCAATAGTTCTTCGCGCAGACTTTGCCAGTGGTCTTGCTGCTCCAACTGCAAATGCTGGGCGAGCGTGGCGATCTCGTCGATCTGCTCAGTGGGGCTGAGCCCGTCGGCGCTGTGCTTGGTCAAGCCGGCGCGCATCTGGCCCTTGAGTCCAGCAACCCTGACCATAAAGAATTCGTCGAGGTTGTTGGCTGAAATCGAAACGAAACGTAGCCGTTCCAACAGCGGATGGGCGGTGTTTCCGGCCTCTTCAAGCACCCGCATATTGAACTGCAACCAGCTGACTTCGCGATTAACAAAACGTGCGGGGCTGGACCTCAGGGCCGCGATATCTGGTCCGCTGGCATCGTTGTTGGACAATTCGCTCATGTCATTCATTGTTTTGGCTTTCAAGTTCAGGGTGCGACAGGCCGCGCGCGGTGCGGCGTCGGTCCAGCGCTTCTGTCGCAATGGAACGCGTGATGGCGGTTTTTTCCGACAGGGCCAAACGGTCCATCAGATCGACAAGACTTGCCGCCTCTTCTGCTGAGCGCTCCATTCGGGCGACCATATAGAGGACAATCTTGGGATCGACCGCCACCTGACGATCCGCGAATAGTTTCACCACTATCTGTGACAATTGAATGTCATCGGTCATCGCTACGGAAAACATCGCCGCCCGCCGGGCGCGTGATCGCACGTCGTCGGTTTGATACGGCCAGTTCGCGATGTCGCGCTGCGCCGTCATCAATAACGGGCGTCCATCGCGCATACACTGGTTCAACAAATGAAACAGCGCCGCTTCATCACAGGGCCGCGTGTCCACATCTTCGATCACCAACGGTCTTGTGCCCCCCGCCAGCGCTGCTGTTTCCAACTGCTGCGGCTCCAGCACCTCAGCCCCGGCGCGATCGGCGAATATCCGGGCCAAGTGGGATTTTCCCGATTTCGGCGGTCCCACGATCAAAGTGATGGGGTCGGGCCAGTGTGGATAGGCCATGATTCGGCCATAGGCCAGTTCGTTCCCGTCGCCAACGAGGAAGTCCCCTTCAGCCAGGGCTGGGGTATGCCCGAACTCAAGCGCCCATTGCCCGCGCGCACCAACCGCTGCTTGAGCGTCGTCAGGCAGTTTGTTGCCCTCAGGCCGCGCTGCCATCGGGTCCACCGTTCTCGCCCTGATAGAGCGTGCTGGCCTTATATTTGGCCACTGCGTAGCGAACGACGACGCCGCCGATGGCTGCCAATGGCACCGCCAATAGCAAGCCGACAAAGCCAAACAGAGCGCCAAATGCCAACAGCGCGAACATCAGCCAAACCGGATTGATGTTGATCGACGAGCCGACCAGCTTTGGGTACAGCACGTTGCCCTCGATGAACTGGCCGATCATGTAGATGGCGAACACCACGCCCACCATCCACGGGCTGCCACCGCCCCATTGAACGATGGCGACGCCGATCGACAATACCAGGCCGAGGGCGAAACCAAGAAACGGCACGAAGCTGAACAACCCGCCAATCAGCCCGATCGCCAAGCCGAAATTCAGGCCAACGATCGTCAGTGCGGTCGCATAATAGGCCGTGACAATCAAAATAACGCCGCCCTGCCCGCGCAGAACGCCCGCCATGGAACCGTCGATCTCGTGCAGGACGCTTTGGATTTCGGCCTTGTGGTGGCGGGGTAGCAGCCCCTCGAGGCCACGCACCATGCTCTGCCAATCCAGCAACAGATAAAACGTCACCACCGGGGTGAAGATGATGAATCCAATGACGCTGATGACAGTCATGCTGGAATTGACGATTTCGGTGGTCAGCCGCCCGACCAGGCCAACAGCCTGACCGAGGAGGTCGGTGACCGTGGCCTCAACCTGGGCGGCGCGTTCCGGGCCAAGCCATTCGTTGAGTTCTGGTGCGCGCTGACGCGCCAGTTCCTGCAAGTCCGTGGCGTAGCCGGGCAGGCGCTGCACCAGGCCAACAATTTGCTGGCCGACCAAGGGCACCAGCATGAAAAACAGGCTGAGGATGATGGTGATCACCGTCAACAACACGACCGTGGTCGCCCAGGCGCGCGCCAGGCGCAGGCGCTGCAGTTGATTAACCAGCGGATTGAGCAGATAGGCCAGTGCGGCGCCGACAACGAAAGGCAGCAAGATGCCCCGGAACAGCCACAGCGTCAGGATCAGCACCACAAAGAAGCCGATCCAGATCAGAACTTGATTTCGCAGTGTCATGGTTGGGGCGACCCTTGCGTCGGTGTATCGGAGAAGCTATCAGGCCTGTTATCGGTCAGTTCCGGAAAGTTCAACCGTTTACTCCTTCCGGCGTGGCCACGCACATGTTTTCCCAACTGGCATCGAGGCCCATGTCCGACCCCCAAAATCTGCCACCAAACGGGCTGTCATACAAGCAGGCTGGCGTCGACATCGATGCAGGCAACGCCCTGGTCGAAGCGATCAAACCAGCGGTCCGCTCGACCCGACGCCCGGGCGCCGATGGTGAAATCGGCGGCTTTGGTGGCTTGTTTGATCTCAAGGCCGCCGGGTTCACCGATCCGGTGCTGGTGGCAGCCAATGATGGCGTTGGCACCAAGCTCAAGATCGCCATCGATACCGGCAACCATTCCACCATCGGACAGGACCTGGTGGCGATGTGTGTCAACGACATCATCGTGCAGGGCGCCGAGCCGCTGTTCTTTCTTGATTACTTTGCCACCGGCAAGCTCGATGTCGAACAAGGCACCGCTATCGTCACCGGCATTGCCGATGGCTGCCGCATCGCCGGCTGTGCCCTGATTGGCGGCGAAACTGCCGAAATGCCGGGCATGTATCACGGTAAGGATTATGATCTGGCCGGTTTTGCGGTCGGCGCTGCCGAGCGTGGAACGCTGCTCCCCCGCGCCGATATCGCCGCTGGCGACACGCTGGTGGCCATCGCCTCCTCGGGCGTGCATTCCAACGGCTATTCACTGGTCCGCAAGATCGTCGAACTGTCAGGCGTGGATTGGTACATGGACGCGCCGTTTGCGCCTGGCATCACGCTATCGGCTGCCCTGCTCACTCCCACCCGCATTTATGTGAAGCCGCTGCTTGCCGCCCTCAAGGCCGGTATCGCCATCAAGGCGCTGGCGCACATCACTGGCGGCGGCTTCATCGACAACATCCCGCGCGTGCTGCCCGACCATCTGGCGGCCCATGTCGATCTCAACGCCGTCACTGTACCCAAGGTCTTCGGCTGGCTCAGCCATGTCGGTGGTATGACCGAACATGAAATGCTGCGCACCTTCAATTGCGGCGTCGGCATGCTCGCGGCCGTCGCCCCCGAGGACGCAAACCGCCTGGTTGAACACCTCAATGTCTCAGGTGAAACCGCCGCCATCGTCGGCAAGCTCACCGCCCGCAGCGGCGAGCCGGTGACTTTCCAGGGCGCGCTCAACCTGTGATCAAAAAGCGCGTCGCCATCCTGATTTCCGGCCGTGGCTCGAACATGCAGGCGCTGATCGAGGCGGCCAAGGCCCCGGACTATCCCGCCGAGATCGTCGGCGTTTTCTCCAATCGCGCCGCCGCGCCGGGCCTGGCCATCGCCGCCAGCCATGGCATTGCCACCGCCTCGCTGGCGCAGAGCAAGTTCCCCAGCCGCGACATGTTCGAAGATGTCATGACCCAGACACTCGAAAGCTGGAACGCCGAGATCGTGTGCTTTGCCGGCTTCATGCGCATTCTGGGCGGCGACTTCGTCGACCACTGGCTGGGCCGGATGATCAACATCCATCCCTCGTTGCTGCCGCTGTACAAGGGCCTGCATCCCCATCAGCAGGCGCTGGATGCCGGCGCCGTCGAACACGGCTGCACGGTGCATTTCGTCACCCACGGCATGGACGAAGGCCCGGTGATCTTGCAAGCCAAAGTGCCGATCCTGCCCGGCGACACCGCCGACACGCTGGCTGCACGCACTCTTTTCGCCGAACATCGGCTCTATCCCGAAGCCCTGCGGCTGCTGGCTTTGGGACAGGTGAGTCCGCTCTGATCGAGTGGGCCGCTGAACCATCATCAAACTTGATCCCTGCCATCGTCAAAATCGGTTCGACCTTTGTTCTCGAGCGGACTAGCGTGCGGCTTTGCTGAGGGGAATCACATGTCGCTGCGCTATTGGGCACTGATCATTGGTCTGGGCGCCGTCTGGGGATGTTCGTTCCTGTTCAACGCCATATTGATCCGGGAGATCAGCCCACTCTGGGTCTCGGCGGGCCGAGTCACCATTGGCGCGGCGATCTGCTGGGTCTATTTCGTCGCCACCCGCCGCACCCTGCCGCGCGATTTAAAGCTTTATCCGCAATTGCTGGTGCTCGGCATTCTAAACTACGCCATTCCCTTCGCGCTGTTTCCCTTTGCCGAGCAACACGTTGCCAGCAGCCTGATCGGCGTCATCAACGGCCTCACCCCAGCCACCACCGTAATCATCTCGCAGTTCTGGCCCGGCGGCGAAAAAGCCACCTGGAACAAGGCTGCGGGCGTCGCAATCGGCTTTACCGGGGCCGTGTTGCTCGCCTCGCCCTCATTCGGCACCGGCGGCTCCACCGAAATTGTTGCCCTGCTGGCGGCCCTTGGCGCCACCTGCTGCTATGCCATCACGCTCAATTACGCGCGGCGCTTCAAGAGCGTCGATTCTGCCACAATCGCCTCAAGCTCGCTCACCGCCGCTGCTCTGGTCATGGTCCCCGTCGCCCTGGTATTTTCCGGCGTCCCGGTCATCACCAAAGTCGAAACTTGGGCCTCGCTGATCGGTATCGGCGTGTTTTCCACCAGCTTTAGCTTCCTGCTGGTCTACTGGCTGCTACCCCGCGTCGGCGCCACCAATCTGTCGCTCAACACCTTCATCACCCCGATTTCGGCCATCCTGCTGGGCGTACTGGTGCTGCACGAGGGTTTTCTGCCGGTGCACATGGCCGGCATTTTCGTGATCTTCATCGGTCTGGTGTTTATTGATGGGCGGCTGGTCGGCGGCAAACGAAAAGCTGCGGCCTAAAGCATGTCTCCCGAAAGTGGTCTCCGGTTTCGGGTCAAAGACATGCGCAAAAACAAGAGCTTAAAGCGCAGGGAGCGCATCTGAAAGATCGCGACGCGCTTTAAGCCGCAGCGTTAAGTCGCCTATTCAATCCCCAGCTTTTTCTTCATCAACTCGTTGAGGGTCTGCGGGTTGGCCTTGCCCCCCGAGGCCTTCATTGCCTGGCCGACAAACCAACCAATCATCGTCGGCTTGGCCAGAACTTTGGCGACCTGGTCGGGGTTGGCCGCAATAATTGCGTCGATGATTGCCTCGATCGCGCCAGTATCGGTCACCTGCTTGAGGCCGCGTCGCTCCACCAGTTCGGCCGGATCGGCGGTTTTTTCCTCAGTGATAATCAGCGCCAGCACATCCTTGGCGATCTTGGTTGAAATGGTGTCGTCGGTGATTAGATCAACCAGACCCGCGATTTGGCTGGGGGTCACATGAGTTTGGGCGAAGCTAACCTGTAAAGTATTGGCGAAGGCGGACAAATCCCCCATGATCAAATTGACCACGGCCTTGCCGTCCCGAGCTTTGCCGCCAAATTTCACCGTGGTTTCATAAAACTCTGCCGCATCGCGATCCAGCGTCAACACCATCGCGTCATAGGCGGACACGCCATATTCGGCAATAAACCGGGCGCGTTTCTCGTCTGGCAGTTCCGGGATATGGGCGGCCAGGTCGGCGATAAAAGCGTCGTCGAACTCAAGCGGCAACAGATCGGGATCAGGGAAATAGCGGTAGTCATGCGCTTCTTCCTTGGAGCGCATCGAACGAGTTTCCCCGAGCTTTGGGTCGAACAGGCGGGTTTCCTGGTGGATGCTGCCGCCCTCTTCGAGAATGTCGATCTGGCGACGGGCCTCGTATTCGATCGCCTGCCCGGCAAACCGTACCGAGTTGACGTTTTTGATTTCGCAACGCGTGCCAAATTCGCCGCCAGGTTTGCGCACGGAGACGTTGACGTCGGCCCGCATTGAGCCCTGTTCCATATTGCCGTCGCAAGTGCCCAAATAGCGCAGGATGGTGCGCAGCTTTGAGAGGTAGGTTTTGGCTTCTTCGGACGAGCGCAGGTCTGGCTTGCTGACGATTTCCATCAGGGCCACGCCGGAGCGGTTCAGATCGACAAAGCTCATATTCGGGTGCTGGTCGTGGATCGACTTGCCGGCATCCTGCTCCAGGTGCAGCCGTTCGATACCGATTTCAACTTCGCCATCGACGCCCATATCGAGCAAAACCTTGCCCTCGCCAACGATAGGGTCCTTGAACTGGGAGATTTGATAGCCCTGCGGCAAATCAGGGTAGAAGTAGTTCTTGCGGTCAAAGACGGATCGCTTGTTGATCACCGCCTTCAAACCAAGCCCGGTACGGACAGCCTGACGCACGCATTCTTCGTTGATTGTCGGCAACATGCCGGGCATCGCCGCGTCAACGAAAGAGACGTTTGAATTGGGCGCATTGCCAAACTTGGTCGATGATCCAGAAAACAATTTGCTCTCCGAACTCACTTGCGCATGCACTTCCATGCCAATGACCACTTCCCAGTCGCCAGTCGAGCCAGCGATGAAGTATTTTGGGTTCGGTGTGCGCGTATCAATCAGGCTCAATTTGGCGTCCTTGCGGTCGACTGAATAGGTGTCAACGCATAGTGGGAAGGTGCCGCTGATGCAATGGGTTACGCCGCGTGTCTAGCACGGCCATGGTTGGATTTCATTGGTAAAGGCCGGTATTTGCTGGCTTTTGGTTCTGCAACGGCAGTTTAGTCCTCGTCGGTGATCGCGCCAAGAAAAGGCGACAGCAGTTTTTCCAGCCGCACGCTGACAAACGGCATGTGGGCGGCGGGCCCAACCGGCCGCAATGCCAAAATCTGGTACCCCAGCTTCTCGTAAAATTGTACCGCGCGAACATTGTCAGCGGGCGTCTCCAATTGCACGCGATCAGCGCCCGCTAGTTCCATCATGGATTCCATGCGCCGCAGCAGCGTCGAACCAATGCCAAGACTTTGAAAGTCAGGGGCCACGAACAGGTAAGGGATATAGGCGCGTCCGGCGGCCCGCGAGCACCAGCCGACGACATCATCGTCGATTTCGGCAACGATGATCCGGCTCAGGGTCTCGGTGACGGCTTGCGCCAGGCGGCGCTGTTCGGCCTGTCCCATCCCCGGTTGTTCGTCCAATAGGGGGCGAATGCTGGTCTCCCAGGCGCGGAAACCAATATCGATCAGGCGTGGGGCATCCGCCAGTTCGGCCTTACGGATGCTGATCGCCTGCATACCATCCCCCTATTTGCTGCGCCGCGCAGCGATAATGCCCTTCTCGTAGTTGACGTTCCAATCGATCAGGGCGCGCCAGACAAGTTCGGCCTGATCTTCATCCAGATCAAGAGCCAAACTGCGGTCGCGGACGCGGGCAATAACGGCTTCGATTCGCACCGGGTCCCGCGCCTCATGGGGATCGGTTTTGATTTCGGCCATGCGGGTGACGTAGCGATGCCGTTCGGCAAACAGGGTCAGCAGCGCCAGATCAACACGGTCGATCTCGGCTCGGACGTCATCCTTGGTGGCGCAGGCGGCAGGCGGTTTAACAGCGGTCACGTCTTCATCCATCGCTCTTAAGTCTTGCTTGTCACCTTGGTTTGCACCGACAAGTCAGCGATTTCAACTGCCCTGCGATAAAAGCACGGTTTGGCCGCCATTTTTGTGCACGGACCTGTCCGCTTCAAAAATGCCAACGCTTGCCCTTTAATTCATCGTAATATGACGATATATACAATACACGACCATCCACATCATCGATCGGCACATGAGTATCCCAACGTTCGCCCAATCCAGCCTGGTGAATGAAACCTGCGCCTGCACGTCGCTTGACCGCGCCATGCTTGGTCGGACATTAGCAGCGCTGCCTGAAGCCGCGGCTTTTGATCAATTGGCGCAAACGCATCCGAATCTGTTTGCCGACGCACCGGTCTATGTTTCGCAGAGCGAAATGACCGAAATGCGGGGGACAATTTTGGCCATCGAATCCGTGGTTCACCGCGGCGAATTTGCCGAGCTGATCAGAAGTCAATCGCCGGGGCAGGTCGACCGAGGACCGGCGGGTGTCCTGATGGGGTACGATTTCCATCTGAGCGCTGATGGCCCCAAACTCATCGAGATCAATACCAATGCCGGCGGACTTTTTCTGAACGCCATCGCCTGTGATGCCCAACGGGCTTGTTGCCCAGACTTGGCGCTCTCGGGCGAACTCGCCTGCCCGCCAGATTTGGCTGAGCGGGTGGTGGCGATGTTTGAAGCCGAATTTATATTGCAGCGGGGCAGCGGCCGCCCTGAGTTGATCGCCATCGTCGATGATGTCCCCCAAGAGCAATATCTCTATCCAGAGTTTTTGCTGGTCCGTTCACTGCTCGAGGCCCATGGGCTACCGGCGGTGATTGCTGACCCCAGGGATTTTACGCATCGCGATGGCAAATTGTGGTTGGGCGCGCGTGCGGTGAGCCTCGTGTACAACCGACTTGTCGATTTTGACCTATCGGCACCCGATCACGCTGCATTGGCGTCGGCCTATGCGTCCGGCGATGTTGTCGTTACCCCCAATCCGCACCACCACGCAGTCTTTGCCGACAAGCGTAATTTGGTAGCGCTGTCCAACCCCACGGTCTGGGTCCGAAGCCCCCTGACGGAGGCCGAAACAGACGGTTTGGCCCGTATCCCGTCAACGCGGTTGGTCACCCCTGCCCTAGCCGATGCGCTATGGGCGGACCGCAATGATTTGTTCTTCAAACCGATCAGCGGTCACGGTGGGAAGGGTGTGTATCGCGGCGACAAGATCACCAAAAAGGTTTGGGCGGCAATCGTTCAGGGCGGTTATGTAGCCCAGCAGCGGGTGTCGCCGAGCGAGCGGGTCGTACGCTGCAACGGCGTGCTGGCGCGGCACAAGCTGGATATCCGTCTTTACACCTATGCCGGCGAGATGTTGCTTGCCGTGGCGCGATTGTATCAAGGTCAAGCTACCAATTTCCGCACGCCCGGGGGCGGCTTCGCGCCCGTCATCGTGCTGTCCGGCGCCCAGACTTGCGCGGCCAACGCCTCAAGCCCGATAGAGTAACCTGGGCCTTGGCACCGAGCGCCTGACAATCATTCAGAGCGGCCGAATGCAGGGGTGCGAAGGAAGCCCTGCACGCCGACCAGACGACAATGGATGATCTAGACCTTGACCAAATTGCCGCCGGGCGCCATAGCAACCGCCCGAACGACGAGATCGCAACAATGCCGCGTTACCAACTCGCCATTTTTGACTTCGATGGCACGCTTGCTGATAGCTTTGCCTGGTTCTGTTCGGTGGTGAACCAGACTGCCGACAAATTCGGTTTTCTGCGCATTGAAGACGGCGACATCGAGGCCTTTCGCGATCTGAACGTTCGCACGATCATGGAAAAACTGGGTCTACCGGCCTGGAAGCTCCCCCAGATCGCCACCTACATGCGCTCGCTACAGGCCCAGCAGATCGACCAGATTTTGCCCTTTCCTGGCGCTGCCGACATGTTGGCGGACCTGCGGTCTGGTGGGATGCGCATTGCGGTTGTTAGTTCGAACGCTGAAGCCAATATCCGCAATGTTCTTGGCCCCGCAGCCGCCATGGTCGATCGTTTTGGCTGCGGTAGCTCACTATGGGGCAAGCCGGCCAAATTCAAAGCAGCGGTAAAGGCCTTTGGCATTCCCCCCGGCGCGGCGATTGGCATTGGCGATGAAGTGCGTGATATCCAGGCCGCCCGCAAAGCGGGTATTGCCGCCGGCGCGGTCACCTTCGGTTACAATTCCGTCGGGGCGCTGATTGCCGCCGAACCGGACCATCGCTTCGACGATTATTCGGGTCTGACCAGTGCGTTACTTGCCTAGTGCTTGGTCACTTCGCTGAGCGCCGCCGCGATGTGTTCCCACTCGGCTGAAACGCTGGCAGTTGCCCGTTTTTTGCCGGCGCGCCGATACCAATAGTCGGCATTGCCCATGTCGGCTTCGATCCAATGCATCAAAGCGTGGACCCAATCAAACGGCTGAACGCCTTCCATCGCCTGCACGATGGTGTGAGCCTGTTCCCACTCGGAGCCCATGCGGAAACTGCCCTTTTTGAGCCACCACAGGGCCTGCAATGGCTTGGACATGTCCTTGGGTGGCTCGGACCAATCCAAGGTCGTGAAAATGTCGTTGGCCATCAAATCGCTTCCAGTTTGTCGATAGGCCCAATGTGCGGGTCTAGCGTCTCAGGGGCCACATAGAGCCGATGGCGCGCAGAATCAAGCCGTGTCCCCCGCGCCATTGCGACGAGGACACAACTCAATTGGTCATAAACTGGCTGAGTGAGCGCCATTACCACCAGGGTTTGGGCGAGAAATCCATCGCTGCGCTGCGCTCGATCACGCGTGCCGCCGCAAACAAGGTCTCTTCGTCAAACGGCTTGCCGATCAATTGCAGGCCCAGCGGCAGGCCCTGGCCATCTTTGCCCGCTGGCACGGCGATCCCAGGCAAACCAGCCATGTTGACGGTCACGGTGAACACGTCGTTGAGATACATTTTGACCGGATCGGCAGCCATATCCTCATCACCGATCTTGAACGCGGCGGATGGCGTGGCTGGCGTCAGAATGGCGTCAATCCCGGCGTGGAATGCCTGTTCGAAGTCGCGCTTGATCAGGGTACGCACTTTTTGGGCCTTGACGTAGTAAGCGTCGAAATAGCCCGCACTCAACACATAGGTGCCGATCATGATCCGGCGCTTGACTTCGCGCCCGAACCCGGCAGCGCGGGTCAGCTCGTACATGTCAGTGATGTCCTTGCCGGAAACGCGCAGGCCGTATTTGACCCCGTCATAGCGGGCCAGGTTCGAAGACGCTTCCGCCGGTGCGACGATGTAATAGGCCGGCAGCGCATATTTGGTGTGCGGCAGGGAGATATCGCGAACCGTCGCCCCTTCTGCGCGGAGCCAATCCAGGCCCTGCTGCCAGAGCTTTTCGATTTCGGCGGGCATCCCGTCCATGCGATATTCGCGCGGCACGCCGATGACCAGGCCCTTGACGCCGCGGGCGACCGCGGCGGCGAAATCGGGCACGGCCAGATCAACACTGGTCGAATCCTTGGGGTCGAACCCTGACATCGAGGTCATCATGATCGCGGCGTCTTCGACGGTGCGCGCGATTGGCCCAGCTTGATCAAGCGAGGATGCAAATGCGACCACGCCCCAGCGCGAGCACCGACCATAGGTTGGCTTAATCCCCACGGCGCCGGTGAACGCTGCCGGCTGGCGGATTGAACCACCGGTGTCGGTTGCGGTCGCTGCGGCGCACAGCCAGGCCGAAACTGCGGCCGCCGAACCGCCCGAGGAGCCGCCCGGTACCAGATCAGCATTGGATCCGTCCGCCCGGAATGGGCTGACCACTGGTCCATAATAGGAGGTCTCGTTGGACGACCCCATGGCGAATTCGTCCATGTTGAGCTTGCCCAGCATCAGTGCCCCGTCACGCCAAAGATTGGCGGTGACGGTGGATTCGTATTCGGGTTTGAAGCCATCCAGTATGTGGCTGCCGGCCTGGGTGTGGACCCCTTTGGTCCCAAACAGGTCCTTGATCCCGAGCGGAATGCCTTCCAGGGTTCCGCCGGCGCCCGCTGCCAGTTTGGCGTCGCTCACCTTGGCCATCGAAAGGGCCTGTTCGGCGGTCACGGCCACATAGGCGTTGAGCGACGGATTGGCGGCAGAAATCGCCTCCAGATAGGAACCGGTCAGCTCGGTGGCCGTAAAATCCTTGGCGACCAGGCCTTTACGGGCGGCGGCAAGGCTCAATTTGTTCAATTCTGTCAACGGGGTAACTCGCTCAGATTGTCGCAGCGGTGATAAAGGGTGATCCCTGTCGGCGCCGGGGTTTGTTCGGCTTGGTCGGTAGGGGCGGCCTCGCTTTGCATTGCCATCGCGCCGATTTGGGCCAAGCTTGTGTCAGCCATCGACGTCACCTGGATGGTGTCGTCGTTATAGACGCCGATAGACAGCAGGTCGGGGTAACTTTCACCAGGCGCCTCGCAGACCGCAGTGACGAGGGTAAACGTATTTCCTGGCCTGGTTTTGACGTCAAAGAAATTGCAGTGAAATTCCATGCCCTGGATGCCATCGGTAAAGCTCAAGGTCAAAAAGTCGAGCGTCTCGAAGGCGCCCACACCTTGGCTTTCGAGCAGTGAGCACGCTGCCGGATCAGTCACATAGAGCTTGTCCTGCGGGACTGGGTCGGTTTGGGCCATCCCGGGCAGTGTCGATAGCAGCAACCCGGCCAATATCAATTGTGCTTTCATGCCAATTGCTCCCCGTCCATTGACTTGTCATAAAACCGTGACCAGGCGCTATCTGGATAGTCCAAAACGACGCCACACTGGCGAAATCCGCTGCTCTCATACAGCCGAAAAGCGCCTTCGAACCCTGGCCCTTCGCCGGTTTCCAGCACCAGCCGCTTGACGCCCTTTGCCTCGGCCAAACCCGTAATCGCCTCCAGAAGGAGTGAACCGACACGCTGGCCACGCACTTCGGGAACCGTATACATGCGTTTGACTTCGCCAATACCACCATCATGCAGCTTCAGCGCCCCACAGCCGATCGCTGCGCCGCTGTCATCGCGGGCGACAAACAATGTGGTGTCGGTTCCCGCCATTTGCTCGACGGTCATCTTGAACTGAAATTCGATGGGTGACAGCGGCAATAAATGAGCATTGAGCGCGGCCACGAGCGTGCGCACATCGTCCTGCAAGGGCGTTTCGATCGCGATCGTAATCGTCATCGCCTATTCGACCACCTTGGGGACCATGAAGAAGTCGTCTTCGCTGAGTGGCGCATTGGACACGATTTTTTCCGGATACCCGCCATCGGTGACGACATCGGCCCGCAGACGCAAAGTCATCGGGGCCACAGACGTCATGGCTTCGACGCCGGTGACGTCAAGTTCTTCAAGCTGGGCGACAAAGCCCAAAATGGCGTTGAGTTCGTCCTGATAGGCGCCCACTTCGCTCGCTTCGATGCGAATACGTGCGAGGCGCCCGATACGCTTGACGGTGGCGGCGTCGACCGACATGGATTTTTCCTTGCGATACAATGGCTGGACTTGGGCTTTTAACAACGCATCGGCTCAAGTTGCAACACTTGGTGAAACTAGCCTAGGCCTCAATCGCCAACCCTGCCTGCAGCGCCAGCAGCCCGGTGCCATCCAAGTGCTCCCGCAGGCCCCCGACGCCATAGTCAATGTCCGGCTCGTCACCTGCCAATAGTATCAGTTTCGGCGCACCCGCTTTGAGAAGCGCCAAACCCTGCGCTTCCATGCCCTGGCCCGACCCAAACAGCACCACAATGGCGTCGCGGCACCAGCGTCCAAGCGTGGGGACGCCATCGGTTACCAACACCAAAGGCGCCTCGCCCACAGCGTCGATCAATACAGATCCGCCGCCAAGTCTCCAGACTAAAATACCCGCCTCCAGGCCCGAATCATTGAGCGCCGTTGGTAACGCCCGTGGCCGCCACTGTTCGCCGTCGACCGGCGGTATGATTGACCCGTTCAACTCCAGCACCAGATCAGCGCCAGAGACCAGTTCGACCTGATCGATGCCGGGCGGCGCCGCTGTGGCGTCGCATACCAAAATGGTTCCGCCGCTCTGAATGCGGATCGTGGAACCACCGAACCAGGTCAGTTTCATTCGTCTACCCCGTCGCCAAACACGCCCGGAAACTATAGGACGGTTCACAGAACTCAAGGCACCCCAATGGCATTGCTGAATTGACCGACGAAATCCCCGACCATTTGCACGCCAATCCCCTCAGCGCTCTGCCGCCATCCGGCAAACTGCTTGGACTTGATCTGGGCACCAAAACCATTGGCATCGCGATATCGGATGGGATGCGCTATTCAGCGACCCCGCTCGAAACCATAAGGCGCACCAAATTCACCGCCGATGCCATTCGCCTGGACGAGTTGATCGCGGAAAACGCGGCGGTTGGCATCGTCCTTGGCCTGCCGCTCAACATGGACGGTAGCGAGGGCCCCCGCGTTCAGTCCACCCGTGCCTTTGCGCGCAGTCTGGCGCAGCGCATTGCCTTGCCAATTGTGTTCTGGGACGAGCGGCTGTCCACCAGTGCGGTCACTAGAATGATGATCCAGGCCAATGTGCGACGCGACAAACGCGCCGAAGTCGTTGATAAACTGGCAGCAAGCTACATTCTGCAAGGCGCGCTGGATCGGCTGCGGCGGGGATAATCACAACTATTGGTTGAATAGCAGCGCTCCCTCCGCTAGACCGCACCAAATAATACGGATGGGAGCGCATGGCCCAAAAACGCGCCAGCACAGCCTCAGGCAGCAGCGCCGGTTTAGCCGGCGGTTTTCCTCCTTTCAATCAGCGACACCTGCTTTCCATTGCCGACCTCGCCCAGCATGAGATCATTGATCTGCTGGATCGCGCCGAGGCGATGGTTCCGATCTCCCGGCAGGAGCGTAAAACCCACCCGACGCTGGCGGGCAAGACCCAGGTCAATCTGTTTTTTGAATCCTCGACCCGGACTTTGGGCTCGTTTGAACTTGCCGGGAAACGCCTTGGCGCCCTGGTGATGAACATGGCGGTCAAATCGTCCTCGGTCACCAAGGGCGAAACCCTGATCGATACGGCCGCGACGCTCAATGCCATGCGCCCCGATGTCATCGTCGTGCGCCATTCGGCGGCCGGCGCGGTCGAATTGCTCAGCCAAAAAGTCGGGTGCGCGGTTATCAATGCTGGCGATGGTGCCCATGAGCATCCCACGCAGGCGCTGCTCGACGCGCTCACCATTCGCCGTCACAAGGGTCGGATTTCGGGCCTGACCGTGGCAATTTGCGGCGACATTGCCAATTCGCGGGTGGTCCGCTCCAATCTACTGTTGCTGGGCGCGCTTAATGTGCGAACGCGGGTCATCGCCCCCTGCAATCTGCTGCCCGCCGGGATCGAACACCTGGCAACCGAGGTGTTCACCGACATGCGTGAAGGCCTAAAAGGGGCTGATGTGGTGATGATGCTGCGGCTGCAGCACGAACGCGCCAATGGGAAAATGATCCCCTCAGTGCGCGAATATTACCACTTCTATGGCCTGGATGCCGAAAAGCTGGCCTATGCCAAGCCCGATGCCATTGTCATGCATCCCGGCCCGATGAACCGTGGCGTCGAAATCGACCCGGCCATTGCCGATGGACCGGCATCGGTTATCACCGATCAGGTTGAAATGGGCGTTGCCGTGCGGATGGCTGTGCTCGATGCGCTTCTTCCGGCGAGGAACGAGCAATGAGCGCCCCGATCTTGATTGAAAACGCCCGGGTCATCGATCCGGCATCGGGCCTAGATCACCGCGGCGCCGTGCTGATCAAAAATGGCCGCATTGCTGACGTTTCGACCGGCGGTCCGGTCGGCGTCCCAGACGGGGCCGAAATCATCAATGCCAATGGTCAGGTTCTTTGCCCCGGGCTGATTGACATGCGGGTGTTCACAGGTGAACCGGGCAAGGAATACCGCGAGACTCTGGCGACCGCCGGCCGCGCGGCCGCGGCAGGTGGGGTCACGAGCTTTGTGATGATGCCCGACACCACCCCAACCGTTGATGACGGTGCTCTGGTTGATTTCTTGATCCGCCGGGCCAAAGCGCAATCTCTGGTCAATGTGCTTCCCGCTGCGGCTATTACCAAAGGCCTTAAGGGGTGTGAGCTGACGGAAGTCGGCCTGCTCAAAGAGGCCGGTGCGGTGTGCCTGTCAGACGGGCGTCATTCGATCCAGTCGTCAGCGATGCTGCGCACGGCCTTCAGCTACGCCGCCAATTTTGACATGACAGTGGTTCATCATCTGTCGGATCACGATCTGACTGGTGACGGGGTGATGAATGAAGGGCTGTTCGCCACCATTCTGGGGCTGCGGGGTATTCCGGCCGAGGCGGAAACGATTCCCCTGGCCCGAGACCTGCAATTGGCGCTGTTGACTGGGGTTCGCTACCACGCCGCACAGATTTCCACCGGCTATTCGGTGGAATTGATGGCCGCGGCCAAGAGGCGCTCGCAGCGCATTACCTGCGGCATTTCGATCAATAATCTGGCGCTGAATGAAAACGACATCGGTCGTTACCGGACGTTTTTCAAGCTATCGACGCCCCTCCGCTCCGAAGATGAGCGCCAGGCAGTGATCGAGGGCCTACGCAACGGCACCATCGATACCATCCATTCCGACCATGATCCCCAGGATAGTGAAGTCAAGCGCCAGCCATTCGCCGAGGCTTCAGATGGCGCGATCGGGTTGGAAACATTGTTGGCGGCCGCGTTGCGGCTGGTGCATTCGGGCGACATTGATCTGGTGTCCATCCTGAGGGCCATGACCTCTCGACCCGCGCAAATCCTGGGTCTGGAGGCCGGACGCCTGCAAAAAGACGCTCCCGCCGACCTGATCTTGTTCGATCCTGACTATCCGTGGCAGGTTAGCGAAAACCAAATCCGCTCGCGGTCGCGCAATACCAGCTTTGAAGGCGCCAAACTTGCTGGCAAGGTGATGCACACAATCGTGGGCGGAAAAACCGTCTACACCCATGCGGCGGAGAGTCCGGTTTGACCATCAATTTCATTTATGCGGCCATCCTTGGTTATCTGTGTGGCAGTGTTCCATTCGGATTGCTGCTGACCCGCGCTGCCGGATTGGGCGATATTCGCGCCATTGGTTCGGGCAATATCGGGGCAACCAATGTCTTGCGCACCGGCAATCGCTGGCTGGCTGCTGCGACGTTGATTATGGATGCTGCCAAAGCCGCCCTGCCTGTGCTGCTGGCGGGTTACTTCTGGGGCCAACAA
Organism: Devosia equisanguinis; assembly: GCA_943372435.1. GTDB lineage: Bacteria > Pseudomonadota > Alphaproteobacteria > Rhizobiales > Devosiaceae > Devosia > Devosia equisanguinis_A. The sequence continues at coordinate 114,337 of CALRYQ010000001.1, read as the reverse complement.
GCCGCCATGCTCGCCGGTATCGCTGCCTTTTTGGGCCATTGCTTCCCCGTCTGGCTAAATTTTAAGGGTGGCAAGGGCGTTTCCTGTTTCATCGGCATTTTGTTGGCCCTGTCCTGGCCGGTTGGCCTGATATTTTGTGGCGTCTGGTTGGTTATCGCCTTCGCACAAAAAATGTCGTCTTTGGCGGCTTTGACCGCAGCAGCCACGGCGCCGATCTTTGCCTATGTGGTGGTTGACTCCTGGCTGGCGGCGACGGCCGGGGTGCTGGCTATTGTGTTGTTTTACCAGCATCGTGAAAACCTGATGCGCCTGTTGCGCGGCACCGAACCAAAGATCGGTTCGGACAAGAAAGCCAAGTGATTGGTCGGGCGAGCGCAAGGCCCATCCTTAACGCGGTCGCAAAAACTCTCCTGGTTGCGTCTGCTGCGCACCGAAAACATCGGGCCGATCACTTTTCGCCAATTGCTCAACCGGTTTGGCTCGGCCGAGGCCGCGCTTGAAGCTTTGCCTGGCCTGGCACGGCGGGCTGGAACCAACCCACGGATTACCAGCCAAAGCGAGGCCGAAGACGAATTGGCTGGCCTCGAAAAATACGGCGCACGCCTAATTGCCAGTGGTGAGGCCGAGTATCCGAATTTGCTCAGCCATATTTCCGACGCCCCGCCTTTGTTAACGATCGCGGGGGGCGAACAGCTCGATTGGCAGCGCACGGTTGGTATTGTTGGTGCGCGCAATGCCTCTTCGGCGGGCCTCAAGATGACCCGATTGCTGACCATGGATATGGGTGCGCAAGGCTACACTGTCGTCTCCGGCCTGGCCCGCGGCATTGATACAGCAGCCCACCGGGCGAGCCTGGGCACCGGCACGATCGCAGTTCTGGCTGGCGGGTTCGACAAGATTTATCCGGACGAAAACATTCCGCTGGCCCATGACATTCTGGACCAAGGCGGTGCCCTTCTCACGGAAATGCCCCTTGGCTGGGAACCTCGCGCCCGTGATTTTCCACGTCGAAATCGCCTGGTGTCCGGGCTGTCGCTGGGAATCGTGGTGGTCGAGGCCGCCAAGCGCTCCGGATCCTTGATAACAGCGCGTCTGGCGCTCGAACAGAACCGCGATGTTTTCGCGGTACCCGGCTCGCCTTTAGATCCGCGCGCCGAGGGTGGCAATGCGCTGATCCAGCAAGGCGCCAAACTGGTAACCTGCGCTGCCGACATTATCGAGTCGCTCAGCACGGCCGACCCGGCCCGGGCGGTCCTCTTTGATAGCGAGTGGGAACCGGACCTGTCCCAATTCGACCAAAACGATAGCTTGCAGCCTTCTCCGAGCGATCACGCCCTGTTGCTGGTGGCGTTGAGCCCGACCCCGATCGAAATCGACGAAATCATCAGGCAAACTGGTCTAAGCGTCGGCAAAGTGCAAATGCTGCTGCTGGAGCTCGATATTGCCGGGCGGATTGAATGGTCGAGCGGTCAATTGGTGGCCCTGCGCTCGCTCTAGGCAGGCACTGGAATATCGCGTCCGATCGGCTTAACCTCTATGGACCGGTGCGACGTCCGTGGGGGAACTCGGCCGGAGCAAGGAGTGGATGTCATGCCAAGAGTTTCAAACCTGTTCTTCAAATCGGCGATCGTTTTTCTGATCATTGGCATTGGTATCGGTATTCATATGTCGATCAGCAAAACCCATGACGTGATCGGCGCCCATGCCCATATCAATCTGCTCGGTTGGGTCACCAGCGCGATTTTCGGGGGCTATTACGCGCTCAATCCGGTCAAGGCCGCGCGAAGCCTGGCGATGATCCACTATGTGGTGTTCACGGCCGGTGTCGCGGTCATGGGCGCGTCGCTCTACCTGCTGCTTAAAGGCAACCTCGCCATAGAGCCAGTGGTCGCTGCCAGTTCAATCGTTACGGCCGTCGGGGTCCTGATTTTTGCCTGGACGGTGTTTACCGACTAGCAAGATCCTGGATTTTGGACCTGATTTCAGTCCGATCAAGCCCGTGCACTCAGCCCCTCCCCTTAAGGGGAGTGGCGCCAGGGCCTTGAGACGACAGCTTGACGCCCCGTTGACACCGCCGCCAGCCTTCACCATGTTGCGCCACCTTGTGGAATGCGTTGCGGATTGGGTTCGGTATGAAGGTCGTCATCGTTGAAAGTCCGGCAAAGGCCAAGACAATCAACAAATATCTAGGCTCCGGCTATGAAGTGCTGGCGTCCTTCGGTCACGTTCGGGACCTGCCGGCCAAAGACGGCTCTGTGCGCCCCGACGAAGATTTTGCCATGTCCTGGGAAGTTGACACCGCGTCACGTAAACGGCTCGCCGATATCGCCACCGCGCTCAAGGGCGCTGACGAACTGATCCTGGCAACTGACCCTGATCGCGAGGGTGAAGCCATTTCCTGGCACGTTTTGGACGTTCTGCGGCAGAAGAAGGCGATCAAAAAGGATATGCCTGTCCGTCGCGTGCTGTTTAACGCCATCACCAAGGATGCCATTACCGAGGCGATGTTGATCCCGCGAGAGATCGATCAACCGCTGGTCGATGCTTATCTGGCCCGCCGGGCTCTCGACTATCTGGTCGGCTTTACCCTGTCGCCGATCCTGTGGCGCAAGCTCCCCGGGTCGCGCTCGGCCGGGCGCGTCCAGTCAGTGGCGCTGCGCATCGTTTGTGACCGCGAATCCGAGATCGAAAAGTTCAAGCCCGAGGAATATTGGTCGGTTGCCGCCAGGCTGAGCCAAAACGGCAAGGCGTTTGAGGCCCGGCTCTATTCCGTTGATGGCAAGCGAACCGACAAGCTGGGGGTCAAGACTGGCGCCGACGCTGCGGCCCTCAAATCCGCCATCTCATCAGGCAATTTCGTTGTTTCGGCGCTGGAAAAAAAGCCCACCAAGCGCAATCCCTATGCCCCTTTCACCACATCGAGCCTACAGCAGGATGCATCCTCGCGACTGGGTCTCAGCCCATCGCGGACGATGCAAATCGCCCAACGGCTCTATGAGGATGGCTTGATCACCTATATGCGGACTGACGCCGTGCAAATGGCGCCCGAAGGCATTGCCATGGCGCGCGCCGCTATCGCCAAGTTCCACGGCGACAGCTATCTGCCCGAAAAGGCGCGCCTCTATCAGACCAAGGCCAAGAACGCCCAGGAGGCGCACGAAGCCATTCGTCCTACTGACATGTTCAAGCACCCCGACACGATGCGCCTCGATGCCGATCAGCAAAAGCTATACGCGCTGATCTGGCGCCGCACGCTGGCGTCGCAGATGCGTTCGGCTGAAATTGATCGCACCACCGTCGATATCGACGTCAATGCCCCCTCGCGGGCCATTGAATTGCGTGCGGTGGGTTCTGTGGTCACCTTCCCGGGCTTTCTGGCGCTTTATGGCGTTGAGGCCAAGGAAGACCGTGACGATGGCGCCGACGATGATCTGGACAGCCGCGAATTGCCCGCTCTGGCCATTGGTGATCGTCCGGAGTTGAAATCTGTCGAGATCGACCAGCACTTCACCCAGCCACCGCCACGGTTTTCGGAAGCCAGCCTGATCAAGAAGATGGAAGAGCTGGGCATTGGCCGCCCCTCCACCTATGCCGCGACCCTGACTACGCTCAAGGATCGCGATTACGTCAAGCTCGAAGGCAAGGCGCTGCATCCGGAGGATCGGGGCCGCATTGTTACGGCCTTTCTTGAGAGCTTTTTTGCGCGCTATGTCGAGTTTGGGTTCACGGCCAATCTTGAGGAACAGCTCGACAGGATTTCTGCCGGCGAGCTCGATTACAAGGTCGTGCTGCGCGAATTCTGGACCGAGTTTTCTCGCCATACGTTTGAAATCAAGGATTTACGGGTCACCGAAGTGCTCGACGCACTCAATGACCTGCTGCAGGACCATATTTTCCCACCCAAGCCGGATGGTGGTGACCGACGCCTCTGCCCGACCTGTGGCGCTGGCCAATTGTCGTTGAAGCTGGGAAAGTATGGCGCCTTTATCGGCTGCTCGAATTATCCAGAATGCAAGCACACCATGCAGCTCTCGGATGCGGCAACTGGCCAATCCTCCGAGCAGGCTGCGGGGGACGGCGTGTTGGGCACCGATCCGGATAGCGGGCAAGAGGTTCACCTCAAGACCGGCCGGTTCGGCCCCTATGTTCAGCTGGGCGATGGCAAAGAACCAAAGCGGTCGTCGCTTCCCAAGGGTTGGGAGCCCGCTGCTCTCACCCTCGAAAAAGCGATTTCCTTGCTAAAATTGCCGCGGGAAGTCGGTCTTCACCCCACCGATGGGCTGCCGATTTCAGCGGGCCTCGGTCGCTATGGCCCGTTCATCCTGCATGACGGGAAATACGCCAATCTCCCTGATATTGAAGAAGTATTTTCGGTTGGCCTCAATCGCGCTGTCGACCTGTTGGCGCAAAAAGCCGCCGGGGGGTTCAAGCGTGGCGGCGGCACGGCAGTGGCGGCCATTCAAACTTTTGCCGATGCACCGGGCGGGCCGATCACTGTGCGCGAGGGCCGCTACGGTCCTTATGTCAATCAGGGAAAGATCAATGCGACGATCCCCAAGGATATCGCGCCGGCGTCCGTGACCCAGCAGCAGGCGATCGAATGGATTGCGGCCCGCGCCGAGGCTACGGGATCAAAGACCAAGAAGGCGCCGGCCAAGAAAGCCGCTGCCAAGAAAGTGCCCGCCAAGAAAGCAGTTGCCAAAAAACCCGCTACCAAGACTGCGGCTGCCAAAAAACCGGCGGCCAAGAAGGCGCCAGCAAAGAAATTGGCCGTCACCGCTGCGGAATAATCCTGCTTTTCCCCGCCCGCCGAAAGCGGGGCACAATGGCTGTGTCTCCATGCGGTACTGCGCGGTCGCTACGAACGGTCGGCGTGGAGAACTGGGGGAAGGCGGGGTCGCCCGCCTTCGGTCGCATTCGTGTGGCATGAGCATGTGTCATGAGAGAAACCCTTGGGCGTCTCCAACCATGCACTCACTCGAACCCACCAAAAAAGCCGGTATGCGATGGCGAGATCAGGTCTCACTTTATCGCGGAATAGCCGCAGACGGGACCTGGTCTCGCCATCGCCGCAGTCTTAAACCGCCCCGGCCTGCCGGCGCGGCGCCTTGCCATAGCCAAAAAAATCGCAAATCAAGTCGCAATGACCTATCTAAGAGCTGCCCCAGTCTGAAAGTTTGCTATGCCCAAGCCGCCTAACCGTCAGTCCCGATCCAGTTCCGGTCCAAAACGCCCGCGTATCGCCAATGCCGGTGAACTGCCGACACGTGAAAAATTGTTGGAGGCAATGGCAAGCCAGTCCGAGATCAAAGGCAAGCGCGATCTGGCCAAGATTTTTGGCATTCGCGGCGATCAACGCACGGCGTTCAAGACCATGCTCAAGGAGCTGGAGGGCGAAGGCATCATCACGCGGACCCGCAAGACGCTGCGTCGCACCGCCGCCCTACCCGCTGTCACTGTTCTCGACATTCCCGCTGATGCCGCACCAGACAATTTGCACGGGTTCCCGGCGCAGTGGAACGAGGAAGAGGGTGAGCGCCCCCGCGTGACCATTGTCCAGGGCAAGGATGCTCGAATTGCCCCCGGGCCCGGCGACCGCATTCTGGCCCGCGTGGATGCCGGTGACGGGGTGGTGCCGGTTTACACCGCCCGAGCGATGAAAATTCTCGATAAGCCCCGCCGTGGCCAGATCGGCATTGTCCGCATGGATGAGGATGGAGCGCGCCTGATCCCGGTTGATCGCAAGGGCAAGGAGATGCGCATTCCGCTTGGTGATTTGGGCGACGCCAAGGATGGAGATTTGGTCGAAGTCGACGTCAAGCTCTCTGGCCGCCTGATGATTCCGCGCGCAAAAGTGACAACGGTCATTGGCAATCCGATGTCGGAAGGCGCCGTCAGCCTGATTGCGATCCATAATCTGGAAATCCCGTTCCGCTTTCCCACAGCGGTTGAGCGGGAGGCCGAAGCGGCCAAGGAAGCTGGCCTGAGCGGGCGCGAGGATTGGCGCGATATCGCTTTCGTTACCATCGATCCGGCCGACGCCAAGGACCATGACGACGCCGTTTTTGCCGAAGCGGACGCAGATCCAGCCAATCCGGGCGGGTTCATCGTCCTCGTGGCGATCGCCGACGTCGCCGCCTATATCCGTCCGGGCACTGCGCTGGATCGCGAAGCCTATTTGCGCGGCAATTCGGTCTATTTCCCCGACCGCGTTGTGCCGATGCTGCCTGAACGCATTTCCAATGATCTGTGCTCGCTCAAGGAGGGCCTTGCCCGTGCATCGCTGGCGGTGCGCATGGTGTTTGACGCGAGCGGCCACAAGAAATCCCACACCTTTCATCGTGTCTTGATCCGCTCCGCCGCCAAGCTCAGTTACCAACAGGCGCAGGCAGCGATCGACGGCATGACTGACGACAAGACCGGTCCCCTCTTGGAGCCGATCCTGAAGCCGCTCTGGCGCGCCTACGCGGCTTTGGCAAAGGCGCGCGATCAGCGGGGCCCGCTCGATTTGGACCTGCCTGAACGCAAAATCATTCTGGATGACAAGGGCATGGTGGCGCGCGTTCACATTCCCGACCGGCTCGATGCACATCGGTTGATCGAAGAAATGATGATCGCCGCCAATGTTGCGGCCGCCCAGACCCTGGAAGCCAGAAAAACCAATTTGCTCTACCGCACGCATGATGCGCCAAGCAGCGAAAAGCTGATGGCGCTGCGTGACTTCCTGGGTTCGCTGGAAATTGCGGTCAAAAAATCCGATGCCATGCGGCCGAGCGATTTCAACGGCATTTTGGCGCAGGCGCGCCGGGCGGGAAATGTCCAGCAGGTGTCGGAAATGGTGCTGCGATCACAGGCACAGGCCGAATATTCCGCCGACAATTACGGCCATTTCGGTCTGAACCTGGACCGCTATGCCCATTTCACCTCCCCAATCCGCCGCTATGCCGATCTGATTGTGCATCGGGCCCTGATCCGCGCGCTGGATTTGGGAACGGACGGGTTGACCGACAACGAAGCGCTCAAGCTTCCCGGTATCGCCCAACATATTTCGTCCACAGAGCGTCGCGCCATGATCGCCGAGCGGGAAACCAATGACCGCCTGCTGGCGCAGTTCCTGGCCAGCCAGATCGGCGCTCACTTTGACGGGCGGATTTCTGGGGTGACCCGATCAGGGCTGTTTGTTCGGCTTAAGGAAACCGGCGCGGATGGTTTTATTCCGGCGTCGACCCTTGGTCAGGATTACTACCGCTATGTCGAAGAACAACAGGCCATGATCGGCGACAAGACCGGCGAAAAATTCGCTCTGGGCGATACGGTCTCGGTTCGCCTGCTGGAGGCGGCGCCAGTTGCCGGGGCGTTGCGCTTTGAGTTGCTGTCGGAAGGCGTCCGCGTCAATCCGTCATCTTCAAGGCGCGCCGGAAAGCGCGCACCAGCTTCGTTTGGTCCAAGGGGCCGCAAACAGAGGCAAAAATGATGAGCGTACCTGGTCTGGCGGTCGAAAAACGGAATGTCGGCCAAGCGGTTTTGCGCGGCGTTAGCCTCAAATGCCCACATTGCGGTGAAGGCCATATGTTTCGGGCTTACCTCAAGGTTGCCGACACCTGCGACCACTGTGGTGAAGAGCTGCTGCATCACCGTGCCGACGATTTCCCGCCCTATATTGCCATCATGATCGTCGGCCATGTCTTGGTTGGCCTGATGTTGCATATGGAAATGGCTTGGCACGTCAATCCGCAGGTCTATCTGTACACCATGGTTCCGTTGGCCATCATTTTGCCGCTGGCTATACTGCCCTCGGTCAAAGGGGCTGTCGTTGGCCTGCAATGGGCCAATAACATGTATGGGTTCAATGCGGCGCGACGGACCTGAACACGCAGACCTCGGCCCGGATTTTTTTGACCGGGCCGTGCTCGACATTGCCAGAGACCTGATTGGGGTGACGCTTCTGGTCGAAGGAATCGGCGGTGTGATTGTCGAGACCGAGGCCTATTGCCGGACCGATCCGGCCTCGCACAGCTTCAATGGGCCGACTCCACGCAACGGCGCCATGTTTGGGCCACCGGGCCGGGCCTATGTTTATCGCTGCTACGGTATTCACTGGTGCCTCAATTTCGTCTGCCGATCGGGCGATGCGGTGCTGATCCGAGCGATCGAGCCGGTTGTCGGCCTGGACATTATGCGCCACCGTCGCGCGGTCGAGGCCCCTCGCCTGCTGTGTAGCGGTCCAGGGCGCCTCGCCAAGGCCCTGGGCGTCGATAAGTCCCATGATGGAGCGTCACTGCACCGTCGCCCGTTCGCCCTTGCCCAGCCCCGCGCCGACTATGCTGTTGCCAGCGCTCCCAGGATCGGTATCAGCAAGGCCATCGACCTGCCCTGGCGCTTCGGTCACGTCGGCTCGCATTATCTGAGCAAGCCATTGCCACGGCCGCCAACTATGAGTTGACAATCGGCGGCAAATCCGTAGGTTGCGCCCAAATTCCAGCGCTACGGATTTCGTGGCGCTTCTTGCTGTTTAGAGGATACCAAGATGGCCAAAGCCGCTTCCGTCAAGATCAAGCTCGTGTCGACGGCTGATACTGGCTTCTATTATGTCACCAAGAAGAACGCCCGTACCCAGACCGAGAAGCTGTCGTTCAAAAAGTACGACCCCGTTGTGCGCAAGCACGTCGACTTCAAGGAAGCCAAGATCAAGTAAACTGGGCTTTACAGCGTTGTATGCATCTTAACCCCGCATCCCTGATGCGGGGTTATTGTTTTGCGGTGGGTCATTCACTGAAAACGCCAACGCCCACCATGCATTGCTGCAGCAGTGGGCGTTGGGGTGACGTAAGCGCGGAAAAGAGTGGCTGATCCGTAGTGGCATGTCGAAGAGGCCACTCTGTCCACTGACGGACCAGCCGCCCTACGGACCCAGGCGTTGCGGCGGACCTGGGTAAAGCCGTAGGGAACTCATGAGGCGCCGGTTGGAAATCCCGCCGACGCCTGTTGAAAAGACCCTACTCCGCACGCCTGTAAACACAAGCAAATCCCGGCGTACGCGCCTGCTAATCATTTGTTAAGTATAAGAAATAACCCTAACCGGAGTGGTTAAGCGGCATCGAACACGACCCGGTTTCTGCCTTCGCGCTTGGCGCGATACAGAGCGACGTCCGCCCGCTTGAGGACGGATTCGGGCGTATCAGTCAGCCGCTCGTTCAAGGTAACGCCCAACGATACGGTTACGCTGATGTCCTTGCCGCCGCCGATGTCAAAATTGCGCTCGGCCACCGCTGCTCTTACCCGCTCAGCAACGCTTTCGGCTTGCCGATAGTCGGTGTCGGGCATCAACACCACGAATTCCTCGCCGCCGAAGCGGCAGGCGAGGTCGACACCGCGCACGTTGCGTTTAACGCGCAGAGCGAACTCGCGCAGCACAGTATCGCCAACGTCGTGGCCGTGGGCGTCATTGACGGATTTGAAGTGATCGATATCAAGCATCATCACCGCCATATCGCGGTCCTGGCTCTGCGCCTTGCCCAGCATCATGGTCAGATGCCTGTCGAAATAGCGGCGGTTATACAGACCGGTCAGGTCATCGGTGACCGCCAACGCCATGGTATTGTTGACGCTCTCGCGTAGTTCAGCAGCATAGCGCTGTCGCCGGATCTGGGTTTTGACCCGAGCTGCCAACTCGTTGCGTTCCACCGGTCGGGAAATGAAATCGTTGACGCCAAGATCGAGCGCCCTCACCACTCTTGGCCGGTCGGCGTCGTCCGCCATCAGAATGATCGGCAGCGTGCGCGTGTGCTCAAGCGTGCGGATTTGCGAACAAACCCGCAATGGGTCAAAGTCCGCCAGCGCCATCGACACCAGGGCCAACTCGTAATGGACCCCTGTCACTTGAAACACCGCATCGGCGGGCTGGGTCAGGATATCGACCTTGTACTTGGCCCCAAGGTAGCCCTTGATACGCTCAGCATGACGCAGGTCGGTGTCGACGATGAGGATGGCGCCCCCTTCGGTGCTGATGTCGTCCATGGCGCGGATGGCATCTTCGATGGCGATCTGCTGCCCGGTCAAGGCTCGGGCGCGCAACTCATCGGTCAACGCCTTCAGTCGGACCAGGCTCTTGACGCGGGCCATGAGCTGGACGTCGTCCACTGGTTTGGTCAAAAAATCGTCCGCCCCAACCTCGAGGCCTTTGACGCGGTCCGATGGTTGGTCCAACGCGGTAATCATCAAGACCGGGATATGGTGGGTCTTTGGGTTTGCCTTCAGCCGACGGCAGACCTCGAACCCGTCCATGCCTGGCATCATCACGTCGAGCAGAATAATATCGACGTCTGAGCTATCGCAGATGTCGAGCGCCTGCGGGCCAGAGGTCGCCGTGGCGACATCAAAATACTCGGCGCTCAAGCGCGCTTCGAGCAAGCGCACATTGGTTGGAATATCGTCAACAATCAGAACACGCGCTGTCACTTTGAGCCCCGTCTAAACACGCGCTGAACCGCGTCAGCACCCGCAATTGTGAGTGCCGCCTGCTGACGCACCAATTTATTCGATCAAAGGCGCTCAGGCAGGACCAATGTAGCGGGCAATGGTTTCCAAAAAGTGATGCACCGAGATTGGCTTGGAGATGTAGCCTTCACAGCCGCCCTGCAAAATCCGCTCCTCATCGCCTTTCATGGCGAAGGCGGTAACGGCAATGATTGGGATGTGGGAAACCTCGTCATCGTCCTTGATCCATTTGGTGACCACGAGCCCCGAGACCTCGGGTAATTGGATGTCCATCAGGATCAGGTCAGGGTGATGCGCTTTGGCGAGATCGTGTGCTTCCAGCCCGCTTCGGGTCTGAATCACCGAATAGCCCCTGGATTCGAGCAAATCATTGAACAGCTTCATGTTGAGCTCATTGTCCTCAACGATCATCACTGTCTTGGCCATTTGTCCTCGCTTGCGCCCTTGCGGGGCTGCCGGCACTTCGCAAGGCCGACCGTTTCAGCTAGCATGAAATACGTTACAAAACCTGAAATGAGAGCCATTTTGTCCAGGTCCGACCGCGCTGAACCGAAGGTGCAGGCTATGGCCGATTTGGGCCTTGGCTACCTCGCCGAAAACCCGGAAGAACTGATGAGGTTCATGGGCTACGCCGGCTATGATCCAACCACGCTGCGCGCCGCAATGGGCACATCGCAACTGCGCAATGGGGTCATCGACTACTTTGCCTCAAATGAAACGATTCTACTTGCCTTGTGCGCAAACGCCCAGATTAAGCCCGAAACCTTCATGCGGGCATGGTACCAAATCAACCCGGCGGGCTGAGCGTTGACCCAAACTGCCTATCTTTGCCGCGATTGCATTGCCAGTGGCCTGGCCCAACAGGGGCCGCAACGGTGTCCAAAATGCGGCTCGCCGCGCATTTTGTCCCATACCGAACTGTTTGATCTGACCATTGCACATATCGACTGCGACGCATTCTACGCGTCGGTCGAAAAGCGCGACGATCCCAGCCTTGCCGGCAAGCCCGTTATCATTGGTGGCGGCACGCGCGGCGTGGTGTCGACCTGTTGCTATATCGCACGACAAAGCGGCGTCCGTTCCGCAATGCCGATGTTTCAGGCACGTGAACGCTGCCCAGACGCGGTCATTATCAAGCCAAATATGGCCAAATATGTCGCCGTGAGTCGCCAGATTCGCACGCTGATGGACGCGTTGACACCGCTGGTGGAGCCGCTGTCGATTGATGAGGCATTTCTCGACCTCTCCGGTACGCAGGCCCTGCACCGGGCACCACCGGCCGTGGTGTTGGCGAGGCTGGTGCGCCAGATTGAGTCCGAGTTGGGAATAACCGTGTCGGTCGGGCTCAGCCATAACAAATTTTTGGCCAAAGTCGCATCGGACTTGGACAAGCCGCGCGGGTTTGCTGTCATCGGCGCTGCCGAAACCCTGGCGTTTCTCGCCCCTCGGCCGATCAGTTTAATCTACGGGGTCGGCAAAGTGCTGACGGAGACATTGCGCAAAGACGGCTTCACCACGATCGGGCAACTTCAGGACCATCCGCCGGAAGACTTGATGCGCCGGTATGGCGACACCGGAGCCCGGCTGTCACGTCTATCGAAGGGCCAGGATGCAAGAAGGATTTCCAGTAGTCGCGAGGAGAAGTCGGTTTCGACGGAAACTACTTTTAATGTGGACCTGAAGGCGCTCGAACCCTTGTCGGTTGAGCTGTTGCGGCTATCCGAACGGCTGTCGGAGCGGCTAAAAGCTAAAAATCTAGTTGGCGATACGGTAACGCTCAAGCTCAAGTCCACGGGATTCCGCTTGCGTACGCGCGCCCGCCATTTGATGATCCCGACACAATTGGCCAATATTCTGTATGAAACGGGTCAACAATTATTGGCCCGGGAAATCGACGGAACCGCTTTCCGGCTGATTGGAATCGGTGTTTCGGGTATCGATGCAGCGACGGGAGAAGACCCCACCGATCTTTTTGAGCCAGCAATTGCCCGAAAAGCGGCTGCCGAGCGCGCGATGGATCGCGTCCGTACGCGTTTTGGGCGCGGTGCTGTGGTCCGTGGTAAGCTCTATCGACCAAAGCCTGATCCAGCTCGATCACTGCCCGAAAACGACGAAACCGAAGGTAAAACAGAATGACCACCCCGATCGAAAAGCTCCGCGAATACGGTTACGAACTGCCCGAACCCAAACCGCCGGTTGCCAGTTACGTGCCGGTCGTCCGGACTGGAAACCTGCTTTATGTCTCAGGTCAGATCTCGAGCAATGCAGGCGGTGTGGTTACCGGCCTTCTTGGCGACAATATGAACGTCGTCCAAGGGGGGAATGCCGCCGAGCTGGCCGTCCTCAACATCTTGGCTCATGTCGTGACCACGAGCGGTGTCCCATTGTCGGAGATCAAGCGCATCGTCAAACTAACGGTCTTGGTCGCTTCGACCCCCGAGTTTTTTGAACATCATTTGGTGGCCAACGGCGCTTCCAACCTGTTGGTGGGCGTTTTGGGCGACAAAGGCAAACATGCCCGTGCCGCGTTCGGCGTCGCGGCGCTGCCATTCGGCGCTGCCGTCGAAATCGACGCTGTCATCGAAGTTTAATGTGATCGTTGCGTAGCCGTTGCACGGGAACTGCAATTGATTTCGGCCGGTTGGCTAGGAGTTTGACGCATGACTAGCCCGATGTTTTTGCGTCCAGTTGCGCATCGTGGCCTGCACAATCGGGCCGCTGGTATTATCGAAAATAGCGTGTCGGCTTTCGCTGCTGCCGTCAAAGGCGATTTCAGTATCGAGTGCGACCTGCAACTGACCCGCGATGGGGTTCCAGTTGTGTTTCATGATGACGACCTTGAGCGCCTGACCGGTCGCAAGGGTCTGGTCACGGACATCACTGCCGCCGATATCTCCAAAACGCCGCTATTAGGGAGTTCGAGTAACGACTGCCCACAGGTGTTCACTGACTTTCTTGCCCAAATTGGTGGCCAGGTTCTGCTCCAGATCGAACTGAAACACCAAGTGAAAGCCGAAGCCACCGAAACCCTGGCACGCACAACCGCCGAGGCGCTCAGGCATTACGTCGGGGCTGTTACCGTTGAGTCATTTGACCCCGAGCTGATCGTCTTGATCCGGCGATTCGGCTTTGCTGGCCCGGTTGGCATTATCACTTATGACTATGCCGATGTGGACGCAGTTCATGGCCTGACAGAGGAGCAACGCTACAGCTTGCGCCACCTGCTGCACTGGCATGACACACAGTTCGATTTCATTTCCTGCGACAAGCATGCGTTGACCTTGCCAGCAGTGACCTTTTGGCGTGCCCTCGGTAAGCCAGTCACCGTCTGGACCATCAAATCGGTCGAAGAGGCGCGCGCTGCCCTACCCTTCGCGAGCCAGATTGTTTTCGAGGGGTTCGACCCAGCCGATGTCTAGTGTCAGCATCGCTGTTCTGATCATGCTATTTGTCGCCCAGCCTGCCCGCGCTGGCAACATCATCTTGCCTCCTGCAGGCGCCCAATATGATTCCCAACTCGGTGGCGCCTACGACCCGCCCCAGGGCACCGAAATCGTCAGTCGGGATTGGGAAGCGCCAGCGATGCTTGATGCCTATTCAATCTGTTACATCAACGCCTTCCAAACCCAGGCCGCAGAACAGCATTGGTGGCAGGCCACCCATGCGGATTTGCTATTGAGGACGGCTGATGGAGAGCTTGTTGAAGATCCCAATTGGCCGGGCGAAATTGTCCTCGACACACGCACCGACGCAAAGCGTGCGGCTCTGTTCGACGTGGTCAGTGAGTGGATTGACGCCTGTGCTGACGGCGGCTTCGATGCGATCGAGGCGGATAATCTCGATACCTATTCCAGGTCAACCGGTTTGCTGTCCGTCAACGACAATCTGGCCTTTGCCACCGCCCTCGTCGATCACGCCCATGCGCGTGGGCTCGCGTTCGGGCAGAAAAACGGCGTCGAACTGGGAGCGCGAGGCCGGGACATCGGTTTCGATTTTGCGATTGTCGAGTCCTGTCAGGTCTACAATGAGTGTGACGCCTACACCGATGTTTTCGGCGACCACGTCCTTGAGATTGAGTATGCCGATACGCCACTCAGCAATTTTGAGACGGCCTGTGCGGCGCGCGGCAACCGCATATCGGTGATCTTGCGGGATCGTGGTCTGGCTATGCCGGGCGTTGCATCCTATGTTTATGCGCATTGCTGAACCCCGCCGGATCCCGCGTGACCGCTTCGAATGTGTTTAAGGCGACCGTCCACGAGTCGACTGCTGATATCGACGCAGCGGTCTGGAACTCCTTGGCACCGTCAACCGGCGGCAAGACCGATAACCCATTTACCGATCACGCCTTTTTTCTGGCATTGGAACAGTCTGGCTGCGCCACCAAGCGCACGGGCTGGCAGCCGCTGCACATTGTCTTGCACGGCAAGTCCGGCGCCGCTGTTGGTCTTATGCCGCTTTATCTCAAAAGTCATTCGATGGGTGAGTACGTCTTTGACCACGGCTGGGCCAATGCTTTCCAGCAGGCCGGTGGGCGCTATTATCCCAAGCTGCAATGCTCGGTACCATTTACACCCGTGACCGCGCCGAAATTGTTGGTGCCATCGAACGACATCGATATTGAGCGAGCATTGCTCGCTGCAGCGCAACAATTGGCCGAACAACAAGGCGCCTCGTCGGTCCATGCGACGTTCCTGCCTGCCGACCAGGCCGATACCATGGCGGCCGATGGCTGGCTCAAGCGCCTTGATACCCAGTTCCACTGGAGCAATGATGGCTACACCAGTTTTGACGACTTCCTGAACTCCCTGGCCTCACACAAGCGCAAGACCATTCGTCGCGAGCGGCGCGACGCCCTAGGCGGTGGCATCACCATCCGCTGGCTCACCGGCGCCGATCTGAAAGAGCATCACTGGGACGCTTTCTATGCCTTTTACGAAGATACCGGGGCCCGAAAATGGGGTCAGCCTTACCTAAACCGCGAGTTCTTCTCCCGCTTGAACCAGACCATGGCCCATTCCATCGTGTTGATGCTGGCCTATGAAGGGGTAACGCCCATTGCTGGAGCCATCAACTTCATCGGCAAGGACCGGATCTATGGCCGGAATTGGGGTGCTACCCGCACAGTGCCATTCCTGCATTTTGAGCTGTGCTACTACCAGGCAATCGAGTATGCGATCGCCCACAAATTGGCGGTGGTAGAAGCGGGGGCGCAAGGCGACCATAAGCTGGCGCGTGGCTATGCACCCGCAACAACCTATTCCGCCCATTGGATCGCCCATCCCGGGCTCCGTCAGGCGGTTGCAGGATTTCTTGATCAGGAACGAACCGCCGTCGTTCGCGAACAGGAAATTCTTGGGCACCACACCCCATTTCGCAAGGGTGAACGGACGGACCATTAGGCCGCCGGAGCGCTAGCCGATATTGATGATTGTGCCGGCGGTGACGTCGATTTTCATTCCGTCAAAGGCCGGCGTGACGCCGTCAGGCAATTCATCGGCCAATGAATGGTAGTCCATATCGACATGCATGTTGGTCAGCACGGCCTGTGTCGGGTTGAAGCGACCAATGACCGCCAGGGTTTCTGGCAAACTCAGATGGCTCGGGTGCGGCGTCCGGCGCAAAGCGTCGATGATCCACACCGCAAGCCCGGACACTGCTGCGGTCGCCGTGGCGGGGATCGCCGACAGATCACATGAATAGGCCAAATTGCCGACCCGGAAGCCAAGTGAGCGGATCGAGCCGTGCTCCTGCTCGAACGATGCAATGGCAATACTGCCCCCGGGACCGTCGACAGTGATCGTGGCGCCAGCGCTGATTTCGTGGGCATTCAGGATTGCCGGATACTCGCTGCCAATGGGGGTGCTGAAGCAATAGCCAAAGGCCTCGCGAATGCGCGCCCCAGCCTCGGCGGTGAAATACACGTCGACACGCTGCCGGTTATGAAGAGCCAGCACGCGTAAATCGTCAATGCCGTGGGTGTGGTCGGCGTGCTCGTGGGTGTAGAGCACGGCATCGACCCTATCGACCTCGGCATCGAGCAGTTGTTCGCGCAGGTCACAGCCGGTGTCGATCAGAACACGCGTTGGCGCGGTATGGTTGTCGCTGAAGCCTTCAATCAGCAGCGAGCAACGGCGGCGGCGATTGCGTGGTTCGCTGGGGTCGCAGTCGCCCCAATCGTTGCCGATGCGCGGCACGCCCCCAGACGAGCCGCAACCGAGGATCGTGGCGATGATCCTTTGGGCGGCGGCCATACCTAGGCGAGCCCGGTCTTGGCGAACAGCCGAGCGAAATTGGCGGTGGTCTCTGCCCCGAGCTGCTCGAGGCTGATGCCACGGACTTCGGCCAGTTTTTGCGCTGTGTGGCGAACGAAAGACGGTTCATTTGACTGGCCCCGATGCGGGATCGGAGCCAGGTATGGGGCGTCGGTCTCCACCAGATAGCGATCTGCAGGAACGAAGGCGGCGGCTTCCCGGATTTCTTCCGCGTTCTTGAAGGTGATGATGCCGGAAAATGAAATGTATCCGCCGAGATCAAGCCCGGCGCGCGCCAGGGCGGGACTGGCGGTGAAGCAATGCAAAACGAAAGGAAAGGCGCCCTGCCCGGTTTCCTCGGTCAGAATGCGGGCCATGTCATCGTCGGCCTTGCGGCTGTGGATAACCAGTGGAAGACCTGTGGATCGGGCAGCCGCTATGTGCCGACGCAAACCGATTTCCTGGGCCTCGCGCGGTGCGTTGTCATAGAAGTAATCCAGCCCGGCCTCGCCAATGGCAACGCATTTCGGATGGGCGGAAAGCCTGATCAAATCATCAATCTGGATATGCAGTTCCTGATCAGCATTGTGTGGATGGGTGCCGACTGAACACCAGACAGTGTCGTATTTTTCCGCCAGCGCGGTGTAGGTGGAAAACTTATCCACAAGGGTTGAAATCGTCACCATTCCATCGACACCGGCTGCCTTGGCGCGCGCCAGCACGCCGTCGATATCGGCCAATAATTCCGGAAAATCCAAATGACAGTGGCTATCGATCAGCATGGTCACTCGGCCTTTATCCGCTCAAGGCGCGCAAAAATCGGCGTCGGCATTGGCAGGTCGACGCCGGATTTGAGCAAGGACCCGCTATTGGCGTTGGCCAGCAGCCTGAGCTCAGTGGGGACTGCCAGGGAATCCAGGATCTTGGACGCGGAGTCCGGTGTGAATGCCAGCATCGGAATAGACAGGCGACGGATCACCTCGGCCGTCACATAAAGCACCGTTCCCATCCGCACGGGATCGGTGGCCTTGAGGCCCCATGGCGCCTGGCCAGCAAAATAGTTATTGGCGGCGGTGAGTGCGGCAACGATCTCGGCTGTTGCCTGATGCACACCCTGTTCGTCCATCGCCTTGACGGCACCGACAATGGCGGCGTCCGCACTCGCCAACACGGCCTGATCTTCGGCGGTGAACGCGCCTGGCGTCGGCACTTTTGCGTCGCAATTCTTGTTGATCATCGATAGTGAGCGCTGCGCCAAATTGCCCAAATTATTGGCCAAATCAGCATTTGAGCGGGTCACCAGCTTGTCGCGCGCATAGTCGCCGTCCTGTCCGAACGAGATTTCTCGGCAAAAGAAATAGCGGACGGGGTCGACGCCGAATTCCTCGATCAACGCAAACGGATCAATGATATTGCCGAGCGACTTGCTCATTTTCTGGCCGTCAACGGTCAAAAACCCGTGGGCAAATACCCGATGTGGCACCTCGATACCCGCGCTCATCAGGAATGCCGGCCAATAGACGGTGTGAAAGCGGATGATATCCTTCCCGATCACATGCAAATCGGCCGGCCAGAACTTTTTGAACAGCGCCCCGTGTTCATCGGGAAAGCCGACGCCGGTAATGTAATTGGTTAGCGCGTCAATCCACACATACATCACATGGCCGGGCGCATCTGGAACCGGGATGCCCCAATCAAAGGTCGTGCGTGAAATCGACAGGTCCTGTAACCCGCCTTTGACGAAGGAGATGATTTCGTTGCGCCGTTCCTTGGGCGCGATAAAATCTGGATTGGCTTCGTAAAAATCGAGCAGCTTTTGCTGATAGGCGGAAAGCCGGAAGAAATAACTGGGCTCTTCAACCCATTTTGCCTCGGCCCCCGACGGCGCGAATTTCTTGCCATCGGCAGCGGTCTTCAGCTCAGCTTCGTCGAAATAGGCTTCGTCACGAACCGAATACCAACCCTTGTAGGTCGACTGGAAGATGTCGCCGTTTTGGGCCGCAGCCATCTTGCGCCAAATTGCCTGGCTGGCGTCGCGATGCCTCGCTTCAGTCGTGCGGATGAAATCATCATTTGAGAGGTTAAGGGCGGTGGCTAACTTGCTGAATTCGGCGGAGTTACGGTCGGCCAGTTCTGCGGGCGTGATGCCCTGGGCAGCGGCTGTCTGCACCATCTTAATGCCGTGCTCATCGGTGCCGGTGAGAAAATAGACCTCACGCCCTTCCAAGCGCTTCCAACGGGCGATCGCGTCAGTGTTAATCATCTCATAGGCGTGGCCAATATGGGGCGCGCCGTTGGGATAGGAGATCGCTGTCGTTACGTAGAAGGGCTGAGCTGTCATGATTTCTCGGGGGACACGGGGACCGTCGTGTGGATGTGTTTGCGGATCGCATCGAATATGGCGACCAGCGTCTGCTTCATATCCAAATTGACGCTGTCGGCTTCGGCGAAATTGGTCTGGGCCTTGTCCCATAGCTCGTTTGCAGAGGCAAGTCGCATCCGCGCCCCGGCTAGCGCCGCCGCGCGGGCCTCAACGGCAATCCAATTGTTGATCATTTCCCTGGCGAACGACAATTCGGTGCTGCGGCTGTCGGCCCCGAGCGTTTCGGCAAGCTGCAAGTGAACAGCGGTGGCCGCCGCCGTTGGTTGATCCAGCCAGGACCGAAGTACACCCAGAATGGTTTCATCGCCGAGCGCCAAGGTCTCAAACGCCCGGCGCGGGCGTCCGCCAGCAAGTCCAATGGCTCGGGCGATTTCATCCCCGTTCAATTCGGGCCTTTGCCCGACGAGCACAGACCTGACGTCAGCGTCGGACAGCGGGCGCAACGCCACGCTGTGGGCGCGCGACTTGATGGTTGCCAGCAATTGGCCCGGCCGATGGGAGATCAATAGGAACGTCGTGTCAGGGGGCGGTTCTTCCAAAATTTTCAGCAGAGCGTTGGCGGCGCTTGAATTGCAGTCGTCGATGGCGTCGATAATGGCGATACGCTGGCCCTGTCGGCCACGCGTTTGGTGCAAGCGGTCCCGTAACGCATTGGGATCGCCGCCTTGTCGCCGCGAAACCTGGTCCACAGTGATGAAGGCACTGGCTTTGGTGCCGGCTTTGTTCAGACCGCGGCGCAATAAAAAGATATTCGGATGTGACCCTGATGCGATCTGTTCCCCGACCCGATAGGCATCCTCGTCGCCTGTGGCAACCAGAATGGTCTTGGCCAATTGAAAGGCCAGCGTCGCCTTGCCGATCCCCTGCGGCCCGTGCAAAAGAATTGCCCCTGGCAGACGATTGCTGCGCAATTGCGCTTCGATCCCAGCAATGACAGCGTCATGCCCGCATATTCGGGCCTGCTGTTCGGGCAAGGTGACGCCGTCAAGTGCATCCGGATCGATCAAGCGCGGCGCTCGTCGAGCAATTCTGGAAAACGTTGCTTCACGGCCGTCCAGATCGCTGATTCCAGCGCGTTCTCGCTCTGGTCAGCCGGGATGACGATGCAGCGCTCGGGGTTGGCATTGGCAATCGCCAGGAACCCATCGCGCAGGCGGCGATGCCACTCCAGATCTTCCTTTTCGAAGCGATCGCCGGTCACCACCAAACCATCCTCAACCGCGCGCTGTGCTACCCGCCGAAACGCGGCTTCCGGGTCCATATCGAGCAAAATCGTAAGGTCTGGCGTGTGGCCATCCAGCGCCAACACTTCAAGTGCTCGGATCAACTTGTCATCGACGCCGCCGGTCAACCCTTGATAGGCGCGGGTCGAATCGTGAAAACGGTCCGAAATTACCCATGTACCGACGCGCAAGTTCGGCGCCACAAACTGGTCAACATGGTCCAGCCGGGCCGCGGCAAACAGCACTGCCTCAGCGCCCGGTCCCCAGGTTTCGGAACGACCCTGCAAAATGAACGAGCGGATGGCCTCGGCTTTGGGCGTACCACCCGGCTCGCGTGTGCGGACTGCCTTGATGGCGCGGCTTTCCAGATTGATCAGCAGGCGCTTGACCTGTGTCGATTTACCGACGCCTTCGCCGCCCTCAAAAGTGATGAAGCGGGCCTGGCGTTGCTGTGGTGTTTCGAGCATTGACGCGTCGATCCTGAGGTTCAAAGCCAGCCAAGCGCCAATTGCCGGATCGCATCGGTTGCCTTGCGGACGATGCCCCCGGGCTCAACGGTGTCTTTGGCGTAGAGCGGCGCAGTCTGAATGAGCTTGTCGTCGCAGAAAACGTTCAGTTCTGCCACCTTGTCTCCCTGAACAACCGGCGGCAGCAACGGACCCTGGTAGACGACCGAGGCCTGCAGGCATTTTCGCGAACCCTTGGGCAGATACAGCAAGACCCCGTCTTTGCCGATCAGTCCAACATTGCTCTGCTCGCCACCGAAGACATTGGCGTATGCGACAACGGCACCTTCAGGAAATACGGAAATCCGCTCAAAGGCGCGGGCACCCCAGGTAATGAGTTTGCGGGCCTCTTCGGTCCGCTCGGCCATAGAGGTCAGCCCATGCACCACCCCGATGATGCGTCGTCCGCCCTCAGTCGTGGATACGACCGACCCATAGCCAGCGGCTTCGGTATGCCCGGTTTTCAAGCCGTCCACACCGATCCCAAGATCAACCAGTGAGTTGCGGTTGGCTTGTTTGATCCCGTTCCACTCAAACGATTCTTCGGAAAAAATGTGATATTGGTCGGGGAATTCCAAAATCAAATGCCGGGCCAGTATGGCTAAATCGCGAGCGGTTACATACTGGTCGGGGTCAGGCAGACCCGTTGGGTTAACGAAGTGGCTGCCTGTTAAACCGATGTCAGCCGCAAGCTCGTTCATCATTCCGGCAAAGCTAGACTCACTGCCAGCAATCCCTTCGGCCAGCGCAATTGCTGCGTCATTGCCCGATTGGATGATGACCGACCGAACGAGGTTTTCGACCGAAATCTTGGAATTGAGTTCGGCAAACATGGTGGAGCCGCCTGAATTGGCGCCACCGACCCGCCACGCGTGTTCGGAAATAAAGAACTCGTCGGATAATCGGATCCGGCCATCCTTGAGTTCGCGGAAAACCACCGCGATCGTCATCAGCTTGGCCATGCTGGCCGGTTCCATCGGCAGGTCAGCATCCTTTTGAAACATGGCGGTTCCCGACTCAGCGTCGATCAGGATCGCGAACCTTGCCTTGGTGTCGAAATCCGCCTGCGCAAAGGCCGCGGGAACGAGCGCCAAAAACAAAACAGTTAGGGCGAAATGCAGAAAACGTTTCAAAGCTGGCCAACGCCCCATCAATGCATATCGATCTCAGGCGGCTGCCTGAGTCCCCGTCAAAGCGACGGCTGCAAGAGACTAATACAGAATGATGTCGTTTAGGCCAAGTTCTCGCGCGAGGGCCAATGCATCTTGGCGGGTGACGCCTGGCTTGAGCTGAGTCACAGTCAGGCTGATTGCTGCACGTCCGTTGACCGTGGTCGCAATTTCCTCAACGGCGCCCAAAACCGCGAATTGTTCGGATAGTGCGATAGCGTTGTTTAGGTTGGTAAATACCCCCAAGCCAAGCCTGATCGCGCGCGCATCAGCATCAACGCTTTCAACCCAGCTATCCAGCGCTGTCGAACGGCTGGCCATGGCCGTAACGGCTGCATGGGCACTGTCGATCACCAGGTTTTCTTCCTGCGCAGTGGTATCGGCGTAGGAGAACAGGCCGGAAATGAAATTGCCGGTGATATCGGCCAGGCTATTGGTATTGTCGATGCTGGCGGTGCGTGTTGGGCCCTGATCATAGCCGGACGGCCCCTGATAGCTGGCCATCAGCATTCTGGTATCGTCGCCCTCCAAAGGCGCGCGACCAACATATTGCACCGATACGCTGGCGTGACCGTCATTGATGTAGCCCAGCATTTGCGCGGCGCGGTGGGATAGATCCACCACGCGGCCGGCAACATAGGGTCCGCGGTCGTTGATCCGCACAATGACAGAGCGGCCATTGGTTTGATTGGTCACGCGGACATAGGACGGCAAAGGCAGCGTTGGGTGGGCGCCGGTAATGGCGTTCGCCGAGAAAATTTCGCCATTGGCGGTGCGGCGGCCATGGAAATCTGCGCCATACCAGGAGGCTGTACCCGTGGCATAATAGGTTGGATCTTCACGTGGCGTGTAGACTTTGCCGGCGACCGTATAGGGCTTGCCGACCTGGTAGCGTCCACCGCCATGGGGCGGATTGGGATTATTGGTTACGCGTTGGGAAGACGCAACACCGTACTGCTTTGACGTAAACAACCCTCGTTTGACGGTGGCGCCCAAACCACCACCACAGGCAGCGATCATCGGTGCCAACAGCGTCGCCAGGACAAGCAAGCGACTGGCCGCGCGCCAATTGGTGGTCATTTGTTTCAAAACTGTACGCTCAATCTGGATTTAAGCCACTATGATAGCGGATGCTTGCAGTCACGGCGCGCACCGAACGACAATCTGGTTGAGGGGAGGTTAAAGGCAGCAGGGCGTTAATGAATTTGCGCGCATTTGGGGGCATTCCAGTGCCAGAAAACGCGTCGTTTGACCCACATCGAGATTGACATAAAGATATCTTTATGTGATTTCCCTCGATATATTTCGGTCGTAAATGACCACCAGATCGGATGACGATGAGCGCTCCCCTAAAGTCCCCGACTCCCGCCTTACCCGATGGCAGTGAAGTGCGCGCGGCACTGACGATGGCAGCACGCGAGCGCATTCTCATTCTTGATGGTGCCATGGGGACCATGATCCAGCGGCTGGGTTATGAGGAAGCCGATTTTCGCGGCGAGCGTTTTGCTGACTGGAAGCAGCCGGTTCGCGGCAATAATGATTTGTTGATTCTGACCCAACCCGCAGCATTGGAGGAAATCCATTTTGCCTATGCCGTGGCGGGGGCTGATATTCTGGAGACCAATACGTTTTCCTGCACGTCGGTGGCGCAGGCCGATTACGGCATGGAAGGGTTGATCTACGAGTTGAATGTGGAGGGCGCACGCATCGCGCGCCGAGCGGCGGACCGTGCCACCGCAATCGATGGCAAGCGCCGGTTTATCGCCGGAGCGTTGGGACCAACGACCAAGACCTCGTCGATGTCCACCGATGTCAACAATCCGGGCCATCGCACCATCACTTTTGATCAGTTGGTGGTGGCTTATGCCGAGGCCATAAACGGCCTGATCGACGGCGGCAGCGATTTGCTGCTGTTCGAGACAATTACCGACACCCTCAATACCAAGGCCGGGATTTTTGCGGCCGAGACGATATTTGCCGAACGCAGCATCCGGTTGCCGGTCATGATTTCGGGCACCATTACGGATTTGTCCGGGCGCACTTTGTCCGGCCAAACGCCAACGGCCTTCTGGCATTCTGTCCGCCATGCCAACCCGTTTACGATCGGGTTGAATTGTGCGCTGGGCGCCAACGCCATGCGCGAGCATCTGGCCGAACTCAGCGAAGGCGCCGACACATTCATCTGCGCCTACCCCAATGCTGGTTTACCCAATGAGTTTGGCGGGTACGATGAAACACCAGAATTCATGGCCGAACAAATCGAGGGGTTCGCCCGCGACGGCTATGTCAACATCGTCGGCGGTTGCTGTGGCTCAACCCCGGACCATATTGCGGCAATTGCCGCCGCCGTTGCGAAGCACAAGCCACGCGAAATCCCCGAGTTGCCACGGCTGATGCGCCTTTCGGGGCTGGAACCATTCGTGCTGACGCCAGAAATCCCCTTCGTCAATGTCGGCGAGCGCACCAATGTCACCGGTTCAGCCCGCTTCCGCAAATTGATCACCGCTGGCGATTACACTGCGGCCCTGGATGTGGCCCGTGATCAGGTCGCCAATGGCGCACAGATCATTGACGTCAACATGGATGAAGGCCTGATCGACAGTAAAGAAGTGATGGTCGAGTTTTTGAACCTGTTGGCTGCGGAGCCCGACATCGCCAGGGTTCCGTTGATGATCGACAGTTCCAAATGGGACGTGATCGAAGCGGGTTTGAAATGCGTCCAAGGCAAAGCGCTGGTCAATTCGATTTCAATGAAGGAAGGCGTCGAACAATTCCTGCAGCAGGCACGGCTGGTTCGCGCTTATGGCGCCGCCGTTGTGGTGATGGCGTTTGATGAGCAGGGCCAAGCCGATACACTGCAGCGCAAGGTCGATATTTGTGCCCGCGCTTACAAGCTCTTGACTGAAGAGGTTGGGTTCCCTCCTGAAGACATCGTTTTTGACCCGAACGTGTTTGCGGTCGCGACCGGTATCGAAGAGCACAATGGCTATGGCGTTGCCTTCATTGAGGCGACCAAACAAATCACCGAAACCCTGCCCCATGTGCATATTTCGGGCGGCATCTCGAACCTGTCGTTCTCGTTCCGCGGCAATGAGCCGGTGCGCGAGGCCATGCATGCGGTATTTTTGTACTATGCCATTCAGAATGGCATGGACATGGGTATCGTCAATGCCGGGCAGTTGGCTGTCTATGAATCCATCGATGTGGAATTGCGCGACGCCTGCGAGGATGTGATCCTTAACCGGCGCGACGACGCCACCGATCGCCTGCTTGAAATTGCTGAGCGCTACAGGGGCGCAGCCGGCAAGGAAGCCGCAGCCAAGGATTTGCGTTGGCGCGACAAACCCGTGGCGGAGCGAATTTCCTACGCATTGGTCAATGGGATAACCGAGTTCATCGACGCCGACACTGACGAGGCGCGACAGGGCTTTGCCAGACCGCTTCACGTCATCGAAGGCCCGTTAATGGCCGGTATGGCCGTCGTTGGAGATTTGTTCGGTTCGGGGAAAATGTTTTTGCCCCAAGTGGTCAAATCCGCCCGGGTGATGAAACAGGCCGTTGCCCTGCTCCTGCCATTCATGGAAGCCGAGAAGAACGCCGACGGCAACGCCACTGGCCGCAAGAGTGCGGGCAAGATCTTGATGGCGACGGTAAAAGGGGACGTCCACGACATCGGCAAAAACATCGTCGGCGTGGTTTTGGCCTGCAACAATTACGAGATCATCGATCTTGGCGTCATGGTGCCCACAGCCAAGATTTTGCAGACCGCCCGCGAGCAAAATGTCGATCTGATCGGGCTGTCGGGCCTGATCACCCCCTCGCTTGACGAGATGGTGCATGTTGCGGCCGAGATGGAGCGCGAGGGCTTTTCTATTCCATTGCTGATCGGTGGAGCGACCACCAGCCGGGTGCATACCGCCGTCAAGATCAATCCAAAATATGCCCGTGGACAGACTGTCTACGTCAATGATGCCAGCCGCGCCGTCGGTGTTGTTTCGAGCTTGCTGCAGCCGGAAACCAAAGCGGCCTATATTGAAAGCGTGCGCCAGGATTACGCCAAGGCCGCGGCAGCACATGCGCGCGCCGAGTCCGAAAAAACCCGTTTGCCGCTCGAGCGGGCCCGCGAGAACGCGTTCAAGCCTGACTGGGCAGGCTATACGCCGCCCAAGCCAAGTTTCCTCGGGACGAGGGTCTATGACGACACCGACTTTAGCCTGGAGCTGTTGACCCGGTATTTTGATTGGACGCCGTTCTTTCAGACGTGGGAACTCAAGGGCCGCTATCCAGCAATTCTTGACGACGAAAAGCAGGGAGAAGCGGCGCGCCAGTTGTTTGCCGATGCGCAGGCCATGCTCAAGCAAATCGTCGCCGAAAAATGGTTCAAGCCCCGTGCGGTTGTGGGCTTCTGGCCAGCCAATAGTGTTGGCGATGACATCAGGCTCTTCACGGACGAAACTCGCGCCGACGAATTAGCAACGCTGTTCACCTTGCGCCAGCAGTTGTCCAAGCGGGACGGCAAACCCAATATGGCGCTTGCGGACTTCGTCGCTCCTCGATCGGGCGGGAAGCCTGATTATCTGGGCGGCTTTGTCGTCACTGCCGGCGCGCAAGAGAGTGCCATTGCAGCAAAATTTGAAAAGGCCAATGACGACTATTCCGCAATTTTGGTGAAAGCCCTGGCTGATCGCTTTGCCGAGGCCTTTGCCGAGATGCTGCATGAAAAGGTCCGTAAGCAGCTTTGGGGCTATAGCCCCGACGAAGCGTTCAAGCCGGAAGATTTGATCGGTGAAAGCTATCGCGGTATTCGGCCGGCGCCAGGCTACCCGGCCCAGCCCGACCACACCGAAAAGACCACGTTGTTTGCTTTGCTTGATGCGGAAAAACAGGCCGGCGTCAAATTGACGGAGAGCTTTGCCATGTGGCCAGGCCCATCCGTGTCGGGCATCTATTTGTCCCATCCGGACGCCTATTATTTCGGCGTGGCCAAAGTGGAGGCCGATCAAGTCGAGGATTATGCTCAGCGCAAGGGGATGAGCATTGCCGAGGTGGAGCGGTGGCTCGGGCCGATTTTGAACTACGTTCCCGCCCCCAAAACGGTCGCCGCCGAGTGAGCACGCCCTTTGACATCGCAGCGAAGTCCATTCCGGTCACGATTGTGACCGCAGGAACGGTGCCTATTGTTGGCCCCGGTGACGCGTTGATCCGGCTGGCACCTGCCGCTGGACACCAGCATGGCGCAGATGTCGCCTGCCCTGCCTGCTCTGGACAGCAGGAGGTACGGGCGCTGCTGTTTGAGTTGATGGAAAGCGTGCGCCGGGGATTGCGACCATCGTTTAGCCGCGTGATCGTGGACGCAACGGCGATGTCCGATCCACAAAACGCCATCGACGCGGTAGCTGGAAAGCTGGCGGCAACGGCGTTGCGTGACCACGTGGTGGCCCGGAATTTTCACTTGGTCGGGTAAGGGATCAACGGGGTATCGAGCCGCAAATACAGCGGGTGTTTGGGGCTTCCGTCCCGATTGGTGCCGAAACACGCCAGACTGATGCCATCGGCAGTTAGGGCATCGACGAGTTCTGTCGCTGGTTGTTGCAACGCGCGATTGAGTTTGCCGTGACAGAGAACCACCAAAGACGCGCCTCGGGCGGCAAGGCGGATGCTGGGTAAATTATGCGGCGAGCTGGCAACCACCCCGGGGTGCAGCAAGGCCTTAGGATCGGTGGCGCGATAGTCACCAACATTGGCCTTTGCCATCCCGCTAAAACCCTCGCGCAGCGCAAAATTCCATTCGCGGGCACAGGTCGGATCGTTGACCAAGCCATCGGCGGTACTGGGATTCATGCCAATAAACAGCACATACGCCGCAGGAAACTGCGCTCCGGTCCATCGGCGCATCAATTGGCGGTGCTGATTATCGCTAAACACCGCATCGCCGTTGACCCCAGACGGCAAGGCCAGTCGCACCTTGCCACCGGGATCGTGCCCCTCGCCGCTCATGCAGTCAGGTCACTCGGCGGCACCAGGCCATTGATCAGACAGGTTGTGGTAATGGTGTTGGCGAGCAGGCACGCGATGGTCATGGGCCCTACGCCGCCGGGGACCGGGGTGATGGCACCCGCAATTGCGGCGGCACTCGCGAAGTCAACATCCCCGACCAGCCGGGTTTTGCTCGCGCCTTTTTCCGGCGCAGATATCCTGTTGATCCCAACATCGATAACGACGGCGCCCGGCTTGATCCAGTCGCCCTTGATCATCATCGGTCGTCCGACGGCAGCCACTACGATATCGGCCCGCCGAACAACCGCCGCAAGGTCCTTGGTTCGGGAATGGGCCATGGTGACGGTGCAATTGTCGCGCAGCAGCAATTGCGCCATTGGTTTGCCAACCAGGTTTGACCGGCCAATAATAACGGCATCGAGCCCGGCCAGCGAACCGAGCTGATCTCGGAGCAGCATCAGGCAACCCAGCGGCGTACAAGAGACCGGCCCCGGCAGGCCAATGACGAGTTTGCCGACATTGGCGGGCGTGAAGCAATCGACGTCCTTGGCCGGTGAAATGGCGTTGATGATCTGGTTGGTGTCGATGTGACCCGGCAATGGCAGCTGCACCAGAATGCCATGTACCTTGGTGTCGGTATTGAGTTGTTCGATCAACGCCAGCAGCTCGCTTTCGGCGACATCATCGGGCAATTCGAACTTGAATGACGCCATGCCTGCTTCAACGGTCTGCTTGGCCTTGTTGGTGACATAGACCTGGCTCGCAGGGTCATGGCCGACGATGACAACCGCCAGACCGGGCGTGATGTCGTGGTCGCGCTTGAGTTGGGCGACATAGGTGGCAATGCGGGCGCGCAGGCCTTCGGCAAACGCCTTACCGTCGATGATTTTGGCAACCATGGCGTACTCCTGAAGAAAAGCTCGGCTCAGTTTGTGTCGGATCGTGGCGCGGCCCACACGCTCACCGATCCCTAGGGTTCCATAAGCAAGACCCGACGATCCGTCCAATGTTTTGCGCCGAAAGGACCCTGCTTTCACCTCCAGAACGCATCAAGGGCCCTTCACATTTGACGGCCAGGAGGCGACCAAAATGTGCTATTCTCTGGGGGCGCTGGTCTTAGCCCCATTCCGCGCGCCTATCACCGGTCGGAGGTAAAATTGGTCGAAAACAAAACCAAGCCAAGCACCGCCGATGTCGCGGCGTTTTTGAGTGGGGTAGACTTGAATCGTCAGGCGGATTGCCAAACGCTCAATGAAATCATGGGAAGGATCACCGGCGAACGCCCGGTGCTGTGGGCCACCATGGTTGGTTTTGGCAGCTACCACTACATCTATGAAAGTGGACGCCAGGGCGATTCGTTTCTGGTGGGATACGCCCCGCGAAAGGGCGCATTCAGCCTATATCTATCTGGCTGCACCGACCCAGCGGATGCGGCCCGGCGACAGGTTTTGTTGGGGCGGTTTGGCAAATACCGGATGGGCAAGGCCTGTATTTACGTGAAGCGGTTGGCAGACATAGACCTGCAAATTCTCGAAGACCTCGTTGCCATGTCCGTCGAGACGACGCGCCGCATGTATCCACAACTCTAATGCAAGAAGGCGCTGCAGCGACATTGCTATCGCTGCAGCACCATTTGGGGTCGCCCGCCGCGCTGTTGAGGGCTTGGGGGACAAGCGGCGAACGAGCAGCCCGGTTCGCCGGTGCAGGCAATTGCTTGCGTCTCCAGCGAACTATGCACAATATGGTTCTTGAATGCGGCAAGTGAAGGACCGTTCACCAAGTGTTGAAGGGCAACTCGCCCGGCTCACAATGCATAGCCAGTGCCTGCAACCTGTCACAGAGACCGGCTAAGTGGCGGGTACAAATGCTGCCAGAAATCGATGGCGGACCCAATCCGGGGTTCCGTAAGAAAGAATAGTGATGACCACGATTAGCCCGCCCCACCTGCCCACCCAATCGTTCACCGACCCCGAAAAAGCCTGGAGCTATCTGGCGGAAATCTACCACCGCAATACCAGTTTCATCTGCAGCCATCTGAACGGCCTGGCCAAGGGCACTGTGCCGGACGGGCGCGTCCGCGCCTGCTATCCGCAGGTGGAAGTGCGATCGACCAGTTTCGGCAAGGGTGCATCCACCCTGCCCTATGGCTATTTGCATACGCCAGGGCTCTACCGCACCACGGTCACCGCCCCCGACCTGTTCCGGAGTTACTTGCAAGAGCAATTCACCGTCATTTTGAAAAACCACGGCGGCACCATTGATGTGGGTGAATCGGACACACCGATTCCGCTGCACTTCGCCGTTGCGCCGAATGAACGTTTGGATCGCGAAGCGTTGGGCGCTTTGAACATCCCGCTGCGCGACGTGTTCGATGCGCCAGATCTGGGCAACATGGACGACGAAATCGCCAACGGCACGTTTGTGCCACCCAGGGGTGGGCCCTATCCTTTGGCAGCGTTCACCGCCCCACGGGTTGATTATTCACTGTACCGGTTGAGCCATTATACCGGCACCGGCGCCGAGCATTTTCAGAATTTTGTGATCTTCACCAACTACCAGTTTTACATCGACGAGTTTTGCCGGGTGGCGCAGGAGCATATGGCCAGTGGCCACACGCACTATGATAGCTTTGTCGAGCCAGGAAACATTACAACCACCAACCAGCGGCTAGGCGGCGGCACCACAGGTACTCATCCACCCCGCGCCCCACAAATGCCGGCCTACCATCTGACCGCCGGCCGCCGTCGCGGCATCACCATGGTCAACATCGGCGTTGGCCCATCCAATGCCAAAACCATCACCGATCATATTGCGGTGCTGCGCCCGCATGTCTGGATCATGCTTGGCCATTGCGCCGGCTTGCGCAACTCGCAGGAGTTGGGTGACTACGTGCTGGCCCACGCCTATGTGCGGGAGGATCACGTGCTGGACGCCGATCTGCCCCTCTCGGTCCCGATCCCGGCACTGGCCGAAGTTCAGGTGGCGCTCGAGCAGGCCGTTGAGGAGATTACCCAGCTTGAAGGGCTGGAGACCAAGCGCATCATGCGCACCGGGACCGTTGCCACCTTTGATAACCGAAACTGGGAGCTACGCGACCAGGCCGAGATCACCCAACGGCTAAGCCAGTCCCGCGCTGTTGCCCTGGACATGGAAAGCGCGACCATCGCCGCAAACGGCTTCCGTTTCCGAGTGCCCTACGGCACCCTGCTTTGCGTTTCCGATAAGCCTTTGCATGGTGAGTTGAAACTGCCCGGCATGGCCTCGGATTTTTACCGGACGCAAGTCAACCGGCATTTGTTGATTGGCTTGCGGGCCATGGAGATCCTGCGCGACCAGCCGCCCGAACGCCTGCATTCGCGCAAACTGCGCAGTTTTGCGGAGACTGCGTTTCAGTAGACTTCGGAAAAGCACACGCGTTGGAGCTAGACGCCCCCACGCGCTTTGACGTAGTCGCGATGTGCAAGTCCGGTTCCGTTCGGCTCTGCTGCCAACCCCTCCGCAACACCAGCCCGGTCGGAAGTCGCGCGATTCTGGCTGAATTTAAATTTGCCGGTGAGCGCCGAAATGGGAATTTCCAAGCCGACAATGCCGCGAAGCTGGGCCGCAATGTAATCGAGGGGTGCATCGGTCGTTGCCCATGGTGCGACGCGCCCCTGTTCGTGGGTTGCCGTCAGGGCGTTGACATTGGCAAGCAGCCAGTCCGTGTCCTCGATCACCCGCACAGCACCCCGCGCCTGCACCACAGCGTAGTTCCACGTTGGGACCACCTTGCCGTGTTCAGCCTTGGCCGGATACCAGGACGGCGTGACATAGCCATTGGTGCCTTGAAACACAACCAGTGCCTCTGGGCTGTCCGCCAATGCCTGCCACTGAGGATTTCCGCGCGACACATGGCATCGCAGCACACCCTTTTCGCCGGCGCGTGTGTCCAGCACAAACGGAATCGGATTGGCCAGAAGTCCGGGCTCACCGCCAGAAATCAACATGCCGAGCGGATGCGCGCCAATAAATGCGTGCAGCGTTTCTAGATCGTCGTCTCGGAAGTGCGGGGGCTGGTACATGACGAAACCTTAGCCCAAGTTGCAAGAGTTTGGAATGCGCGGGTATGTCGTTTACTGACGCGCCATGCAAAAAATAGGTCCTATGCATCTCGGCATGTGAAAAATGTCACGCGCCCTTCGTCTTTTCCAAATTTGCTGAAAGTCGGTCATAGGCGCCCCGAAAAGCATCGCACTCCCGGCGCCAGTGATCGAGGTGCCCATCGGCCTGCAGACGCCTGGCCGCGTCCACTCCAACCATTGAGGTAACAAACGCCGAGTCTGCCATGTCATGCAGAACGGAGGCGACCATATCTAGCACAGCTCGATCAGCTGAAATGCCATAAGTTGCACAGAAACTCCGGAGGCGTGAGCTACCATCGGCTAGGTCGCGCGCGGCATGTTCAAACAGGTCACTGCTTCCGAAAGATAGCGGCACCATCCAAAAGGCAGCATAAGCGACATCGCGCAAGCGCGGGCCTGGCCCTACCAGATCGAAGTCGATGACCGCGACGGGAATGCCCTCGACAAACACCAAATTATAGGGCGCGAAATCATTGTGGCTTATGACCTCATGCAGTGCGGGATCGGGGTGACGATAGGCCCAGCGATCGTCGGCATCGGTGACAAAATCAGCCGTCGCATCGTGATAGGCGCGCAGCAGGCGCGCGGTCGCCACCAAGGGCGCGTCATCAATCCAGGCACGGCTGGTGTCGTTGATAGCGCCGGAGATGAAGCTGAGGGTCTGGCGGTTCCGATCGTCAATACCGAGAAAACGCGGGGCGCCAGCAAAGCCCCGTGCTTGCAGGTGCTTTAGCAGCCTGTGGATGCTGGGGGCGGCGGAAGTCTGCGCGCGCCGGACGGTATCGCCGACGCGCACGACTGTTTCGTTGACGTTGCCGCCGCTCAGGGCGACTTCGTCATCACCCATACTAGCGACCCTTGACGACCGAGTAGCCAGCATACTTGGCCGATGAGCCGAGCTGCTCTTCGATGCGGATCAACTGGTTGTACTTGGCCAAACGGTCCGAGCGCGACAGCGAGCCGGTTTTGATCTGGCCACAATTCAGAGCGACCGCAAGGTCGGCAATCGTGGAATCCTCGGTTTCGCCCGAGCGATGCGACATGACCGAGGTATATCCTGCCCGATGGGCGGTATCGACGGCATTCAACGTCTCTGACAGCGTTCCGATCTGGTTGACCTTGACCAGGATGGAGTTGGCAACGCCCATCTTGATCCCCGAAACCAGGCGCTCGGTATTGGTCACGAACAGATCATCACCCACCAGCTGCACTTTTTTGCCGATGGCCTCGGTCAGCATTTTCCAACCTTCCCAATCGTCTTCAGACATGCCGTCCTCGATCGAGATGATCGGGTAGCGCGCGGCAAGGTCGGCGAGGAATTTGACATTGCCTTCAGACGACAGGCTCTTGCCTTCGCCTTCCATGGCATATTTTCCGTTCTTGAAATATTCGGTCGCAGCGCAATCGAGGCCGAGGAACACGTCCTCACCCGGGCGGTAGCCGGCTTTTTCAATCGACTTCATGATGAAGCCTAAGGCCTCATCGGCCGACTTCAGGTTTGGCGCAAAGCCGCCTTCATCACCGACAGAAGTGTTGTGGCCTTCGGCGGACAGACCCTTCTTCAGGGTGTGGAAAATTTCCGAACCGATGCGAACGGCGTCGGCCAAATTCTCCGCGCCAACCGGCAGGATCATGAACTCCTGCATGTCGATCGGATTGTCAGCATGTTGGCCGCCATTGATGATGTTCATCATCGGCACCGGCAGCACATGGGCGTTCGGCCCACCAATATAGCGATAGAACGGTAGTTCGCTCGATTCGGCGGCAGCCTTGGCAACGGCCAGCGACACGCCGAGAATGGCGTTGGCGCCGAGTTTGGATTTATTGGGCGTGCCATCAAGTTCGATCATCGTTTGATCGATGCCGAGCTGATCCAGCGCGTCCATGCCCTGAATTTCACCGAAAATTGCGGTATTGACGTTTTCGACGGCCTGGGTGACGCCCTTGCCGTTGTACTTCTTGCCGCCGTCGCGCAGTTCCATGGCTTCGTGGGCGCCAGTCGAGGCCCCCGACGGTACGGCCGCCCGACCAAAGCTGCCATCATCAAGAACCACATCGACTTCAACCGTCGGATTACCACGGCTGTCGTAAATCTGGCGGCCGGAAACGTGAATGATCGAAGACATGGAAGGTCCTTTTCGTGGTGGTGACGCTGGATTGGGGTCTTCCTAGACGCGCTCTGTGACAATGCAAAGGGGCTGGGAGGAATTATTTGGGCTTTGGCTTGGGGGCGTCGTCGCGCTGGTGCCCGTCGAGCCGGCTGTCGGCGAGTTCTGTCTTTGCAACAAACAGGGCCTTTTCGGCCTTGGTCTGACCGAAGCGAACGCGGTTTTGTGCCGCAAGTTCAGCCTTCTCATTGCGGGCTTTGCGCTTGCGAGCGGTCTGTAGATTGATGATCTCAGCCATGGCGCTATCCGACCGGTAAACGTTTCAGGCCAAGATAGACGCTGTCACACCATTCGTCACCCAAAAGGAACGTGTTGGCGGCACGGCCAATCTCGACAAACCCCAAGCGGGATAACACCGCCAAAGAGGCGTCATTTCGGGGGTCAACGTCTGCGGTAAGTTCAGGGGTCGTCGTCGTTGCTAAAGCGTGTGCGACATAGGCAGCAACGGCTTCTGTCGCATAACCGCGCCCCCAAAACTCTGGATGCAGACTAAATCCTATCTCGGGCAAGCGCCATGCGCCGACTTTTCCGATCACCTCGCCCGAGAGCTCGATGACGAACTCATCGCTCCCGGCTGCGTTGCTGGCAATCATTGCCTCCAGCCATGCACGGGTCACAGCGAGACTGGCGTGCGGCAAGGTCGACCAGTACCGCATCGCGGTGGGGTTCGACATGATCGCGTAGATGGCGTCCAGATCACTCAAGCGCGGCCGCCGCAGCAGCAAACGCTTGGTAGCGATCTGCATCAGACCAATCGGCTTTGATCGATGGCTGCCGCAATAAACGAAGCGAAAAGCGGGTGCGGTTCGAACGGCTTGGATTTCAGTTCCGGGTGGAACTGTACGCCGATAAACCACGGATGGTCGGTGCGTTCGACGATTTCTGGCAGTTTGCCATCGGGCGAGACACCGGAGAACAGCAGGCCGTTCTTTTCCAGGAGCTTGCGATAATCCATATTCACTTCGTAGCGGTGACGATGGCGCTCAGAAATCCTGGTGGTGCCATATATGTCGGCAACGCGGCTACCGCGGGTCAATTGCGCCGGATAAGCTCCCAGCCGCATGGTGCCACCAAGGTCGTTGCCATCGCGGCGGACCTCGGTTTCATTGCCCTTGACCCATTCGGTCATCATGCCAACGATTGGTTCTTTGGTGGCGCCGAACTCAGTTGAACTCGCATTCTTGATACCGGCAGTGTTTCGTGCTGCTTCGATGCAGGCCATTTGCATCCCAAAACAGATCCCGAAATACGGCACGTCTTTTATGCGGGCAAAGCGGGCCGCCTGGATCTTTCCGGCGGCGCCGCGCTCGCCAAAGCCACCCGGAACGAGAATGCCATGGACATGTTCCAAATAGGGCGCGGGATCCTCGCGCTCAAACACTTCGCTGTCGATCCACTGCAAATTGACTTTGACCTTGTTGGCGATGCCGCCATGGGCGAGTGCCTCGGACAGCGATTTATAGGCATCCTTCAGGCCGGTATATTTGCCGACAATGGCAATATTGACCTCGCCCTCGGGGTTGTGCAACCGGTCAGAGACCTCCTGCCAGGCCGACAGATCGGGCGCCGGCGCATCGGTAATACCGAAGGCGGCAAGCACTTCGCGGTCCAGCCCTTCCTTATGATAGGCCAGCGGCACATCGTAGATTGAGCCAACATCAAGTCCTTGGATAACGGCGCTTTCGCGCACGTTACAAAACAGTGAGAGCTTTTTCTTTTCGCCTTCCGGGATCGCGCGATCACACCGTACCAGCAGAATATCTGGCGCAATCCCGATGGAGCGCAATTCGCGAACCGAGTGTTGGGTGGGCTTGGTCTTGAGTTCACCGGCGCTTGGGATAAAGGGCATCAAGGTCAGATGCACATAGATCGCGTGTTGCCGCGGCAGGTCATTGCCCAATTGGCGAATGGCCTCAAAAAACGGCAAGCCTTCGATATCGCCGACGGTGCCGCCGACTTCGACCAAAACGAAATCAAACCCGTCATTGCCTTCAAGCACGAAGTCCTTGATGGCGTCGGTAACATGCGGAATGACCTGGACAGTGGCCCCAAGGTAATCGCCGCGTCGTTCCTTGGCGATGATGTCCGAATAGATGCGGCCTGTGGTAATGTTGTCGCGCTTGTTGGCCGCCCGGCCGGTAAACCGCTCATAGTGGCCAAGATCAAGGTCGGTCTCGGCGCCATCGTCGGTGACAAACACTTCGCCATGCTGGGTTGGCGACATCGTTCCGGGGTCAACGTTCAAATAGGGGTCGAGCTTGCGCAGCCGAACCTTGTAGCCGCGCGCTTGCAGAACGGCGCCGAGCGCCGCTGATGCAAGACCTTTACCCAATGAGGAGACCACGCCTCCGGTGATGAAAACGTACCGAGCCATGGGCGCTCACCTTACACATTCTGAAAATGATTCGCAGAGCCTCGAAATGGCCCTACACAAAAAGAAGAAGGGGATGTCGCCATCCCCTTTTTGTCGCGCCTTGCGGCGATTAGTTGGTCGTCGGCACGGCCGGCGTATCTGCCGGGGCCGGTACGGTCGTGCTCGCTGGTGCAGTTGCGGCGGGAACCGGCAGGTCGGCTGCCGGGGCAGTCGTCGTTGTCGGGGCGGTGGAAGACGTCGGCGTTGCTGGTTCGGTCGTTGGAACCGGCAAGTCCGATCCGGACTGCAAATTGTTCAAGGCATCCAGAACCGATGTTGCCGCTTCCCCCGATTCAGACTGGGTTGCACTATCCACGATCGCCGCGGTGGTGCGGTCGAGCTGGCTCAGGATGGTCAGGCCAATGGCCGTTGCAAAAAACAACGTTGCCAGAATAGCCGTCGTCCTGGTCAACAGGTTTGCAGAGCCGCGTGCGGTCATGAAACCACCACCGCCGCCGCCCATGCCAAGGCCACCACCTTCTGACCGTTGCAGCAGGATAACTGCAATCAGCGCCAAAACTATCAGCAGATAGGCCACAATCAGGACGTTTTCCATTCGGTTCTCAGTCTTGAATTAGGTCAAATGTTGGCGCGTCATACACGCCCGGCCCGACAAATGCCAGCGGGTTGCGCCGAATTTCAGCACACATCGGAGGACACTGCCAAACCGGACTTGGTTCTACGCAGCGGAGATAATGGCGGCGAAGTCCTTGGCCAAGAGGCTTGCCCCGCCGACCAGACCGCCATTGACGTTGGCGATAGCCAGGATTTCCTTGGCATTGGTGGGCTTGAGAGAGCCGCCGTACAAAATTTGAACCCGGCTCCCCACAGCGCCAAAACGGGCAACCAAAACCGCGCGAATGCGCGCGTGCATCTGTGCAATCTCGTCATTTGTCGGCGTGCGGCCGGTGCCGATAGCCCATACGGGTTCGTAGGCGACCACAAAGGCATGAGTTGCAGCTGCTGCCGGGACAGACGCGCCAAGTTGGCGTTCGACAACGGCCTCTGCCTGCCCGGCATCACGTTCGACTTCGGTTTCCCCAACACAAATGATCGGCGTCAGCCCCGCTCCGATCGCCGCATCGGCCTTGGCGCTAATGTCTGCATCGCTTTCCCCATGGTTGGCGCGCCGCTCGCTGTGCCCGACAATGACATATTTCGCGCCCGCATCTGCGAGCATTGCGGCACTCACATCTCCGGTATGGGCGCCCGCTTTGGCCGCATGGCAATCTTGGCCACCGGTCGAGAACCCGCCCGAATTGGCAATGGCGCTGGCGGCGGCCAATAGCGTCGCCGGTGGACAGATCACGACCGTCACATCAACACCAGGGCTGGCAGTGAGCATGAGCTGCAGCGCCCGCAACTCATCGAGTGAAGCGGCAACGCCATTCATTTTCCAATTCCCGGCGATGAGCGGCGTGATTGCTGTGTTCACTGTTCAATATCCTATCTATTGCGCCGAAGTCGGGATTGCCCTACCCCGGCGCGGTTATGTTTTTTTTCAAAGCTTCGTCGCCCGGCGGACAGCTTTTGGGTTTTGGCCCAAATTTCGGTCACACAAAGGCGCAAAAAGCGGAATGCACTTTCCCTTTATGCGCTTTACTAGTATCCCCGCCTATCAACGGTAAAGCCTAGAACTCGCTTATTGGAATTTCTGACATGCTTGATAATTTGCGTAGCTTTGCAAAATCTTGGCCAGGTAAGGTGATGGGCGGCTTTCTGCTCGTCGGTCTTGCCGGATTTGGCGTTAACAATGTCATTGGGAGCCTGGGCAGCAATACCGTCGCCCATGTGGGTAACCAAGAAATTTCGACGCGCGATTTCGCCCGCGCCTATCAGAACAAAATCAACCAGTTCGCCAATCAGATCGGCCGTATGCCGACGGCCGAAGAAGCCGAGAGCTTTGGTATCCCCTCCGTGGTTATCGGTGAGCTGGCGCAGAATGCAGCGCTGGAGCAGCTGGCGACGAACTATGGGCTCGGGGTTTCCGATACCAAGCTTGGCGAAAAGCTGCGCAAAGACAGCAATTTTTCCGGGACCTTGGGCAATTTTGACCCCAAAGTGTTCACCGATGCGCTGCGCCGCAGCGGCATCACCGAGGCGGACTATTTTGCCACACAGTCCAAGATCGCTAGTCGCGAACAGCTGGTTTTGTCGCTGTTTGGCGATGCTGAATTGCCAGTCGCCGCGTCTGAGTTGATCAATCGCTATATCGGTGACCAGCGCAGCGTCGATTATTTCGTGATCAGCGACACCACCGTTCCCGCGCCTGCGGCCCCCACAGACGCTGACTTGGCGGCCTATTTGACAGCTCATCAGACCGAATTCCGCACGGTTGAGACGCGGGCGGTGCAGGTTTTGGTTCTTTCGCCACAGACCCTGGCCGACACCAAAACGATTGCGTACGCCGAGATCGAGGCTGAGTATGAGCGCACCAAAGCCAGTTTGGTAAAACCGGAGCGCCGGACCGTCGAACAGGTCATCCTGGCCGACGCGGCCCAGGCCGAGTTGTTCGCCGCTGGAAAAACCTCCGGCAAGACCTTTGCCGCGCTTTTGACTGAAACTGGACTTGCCGCCGCCGAGATCGGTACATTCTCCAAACCAGAGGTCACCGACACAGCCCTGGCCGACGCAGCCTTTGGCCTAGTCGGGGATGATTTTGTGATCATCGACGGCGCCGTCGGAAAACGGGCAATTCATGTGTCGCTTGTTGATTTGGGCGGCCAGGTTTCCTTCGACGATGCCAAGGCAGACATCGCCAAAACCCTGGCATTGGCAGCCGCAAAAAAAGAGATCGCCGATATTCAGGACCAGATTGAAGAGCTGCGCGCAGCGTTCAAGCCACTCAAAGACATCGCCGATCGGTTCGCCCTGAAGCTTCACGACGTTGCCTTGACCGCGGATGGCACTGCGCTGAGCGCAGTTGAGGCGATTGGCGAGGACGATCGTGCCAAAGTTTCCGAGACCGTTTTCAAGGCCGAGGCCGGCAAATTGACCCCATCGGTCGCCTTGAGCGCCAACGGCAATTTATGGTTTGACCTGTCCAAAGTGGATCCGGCCCGAGACCAGACGCTGGATGAAGTTCGCGATGCATTGGCAACGGCATGGACCGCTGAAAAGGTCGAGGCAGCGATTGCCGAGGCTGCAGCTGCGGTTGTGGTCCGTCTCGATGCCGGCGAAGCTATCGCTGACATTGCGACATCGCTGAACACTTTCCCCCAGCTTTCCGGTCAATTTACCCGCTCGGGCGAAACCGACACCCCCATTGATAGTGTTGTTGCAGCAGCTGTGTTTGCTGGCGGCGACAGCCTGCACGGCTCAGTTGTCAATCAGCAGGGCGAGCACATCGTGTTCAACCTGGTCAATCTGATCCCTGCCACTGGCCCGCTGGCGGCGGCGGCGGCAACATCGATCGCCAATGACCAACGTGACGACATGTTCGGCCAGTTCGTCACCGGCGTACGCGACGATGCCGGGTTGAAGATCAACCAGCAGGCGCTCATGCAAGCGTTGGCGCTGAACAGCGGCAACTAATTTCGGCCAATCCTGCTTTTGGACAAGACTTCCATGGGTGACGACCTCTATCGGCGGTTCGCGGAGCAATACCAGGCGGGACAGTCACAAATCGTGTGGCGGCGCGTGGTTGCCGACCTCGAAACCCCAATCGGCACCTACCTCAAGCTCGCCGAAGGCCGCAAAAACACATTCCTGCTGGAGTCGGTTCAGGACGGCGCCATTCGTGGGCGCTACTCGATCATCGGGCTTGAACCCGATGTGATTTTGAAAGTTGAGGGCGGGCACGCCTCGATCAATTGGACGGCGCAGTTTGAGGGCGGCCAGTTTGAGGCGGTGACGTCAGCACCACTGGATGCCCTGCGCGAGCTGGTTGCGAATTCTAAGATTGAAGTCCCGCTCGGGCTCCCCCCACAATCGGCGGGTGTTTACGGCTATCTCGGCTATGAGATGGTGCGCTACATGGAAGTGCTTCCTGACACCCATCCAGACGGCTTGGGCCTGCCCGAAGCTATCCTGATGCGGCCGTCGCTGCTGGCAATTTTTGATACGCTCAAAGACGAGCTCTACCTGACCGCGCCAACATATGTTCGCCAGGGTGTGACCGCCAAGCAAGCGTTTGAAGCAGCCCAATCGCGGATTGACGACGCCATCGCACGCTTGGGACGCGCCCTGCCAACTACCCCTGCACTGCCCGATCTGGAACAAATCGCCGTCGTCAGCAATACCAGCCGCGACGAGTATTTTGCCATGGTGGCCAAGGCCCAGGATTACATAACGGCGGGTGACATATTTCAGGTCGTGCTCAGCCAACGCTTCTCCGCTGACTTTCATTTGCCTGCAACAGCGCTTTACCGGGCGCTGCGCCGCACCAATCCATCCCCCTATATGTATTTCCTCGATTTCGACAGTTTTTCGGTCGCCGGATCGAGTCCGGAAGTTTTGGTTCGGGTGCAGGATGGCCAAGTGACCATTCGCCCGATAGCGGGGACCAGGAAACGTGGCTCGACCCCGACGCGGGATCAGGAGTTGGCGGCTGAATTGTTGGCGGACCCGAAAGAGCTGGCAGAGCATTTGATGCTGCTGGATCTGGGCCGCAACGATGTTGGTCGGGTTGCTAAAACTGGCACTGTCAGGGTCACCGACAAGTTCTTTCTCGAATATTATTCCCACGTCATGCACATCGTCTCCAACGTGGTGGGCGTGCTGGACCCAAAATATGATTTTGTTGATGCGCTGAGCGCTGGGTTTCCAGCTGGCACGGTGTCCGGCGCGCCAAAAGTGCGGGCCATGGAGATCATCGACGAGCTGGAAAAATCGCGGCGGGGTATTTACGGCGGATGCGTGGGGTATTTTGGCGCCGATGGGACCATGGACACCTGCATCGTGCTGCGCACCGCAATCGTCAAGGACAGCAAGCTGTTTGTGCAGGCGGGCGCAGGCATTGTCGCCGACAGCCAGCCGGAGCTGGAACAGTTGGAATGCGAAAACAAGGCGCGGGCCCTTTTCAGCGCCGCCGAGGAAGCGCTACGCTACGCTGGCGAGGCCAGGATCGGGCAATGACCAAGACACTCGTCATCGATAATTACGACAGCTTTACCTATAATCTCGTCCACTTCCTGGGTGAGCTCGGCGCCGACGTCACCGTGGTGCGCAATGACAAAATTACGCTCGACGAAATCGCCACCATGGCACCACAGGCCATTGTGCTGTCCCCTGGCCCCTGTACCCCCAATGAAGCCGGCATTTGTCTGGCGTTGATAAAACGGTTCTCGACCACCACGCCCCTGCTCGGCGTTTGCCTTGGCCACCAGGCGATTGGCCAGGCCATGGGCGGTGACGTGATCCGCGCACCCCATCTGGTGCACGGCAAGACCAGCACCATCAATCACACCGGCAAGGGTCTGTTCCGGGGTCTCAATTCGGGGTTCCAGGCAACCCGTTATCATTCGTTGATTGTGCAGCAATCTACCCTGCCCGATGTGCTTGAGGTGACGGCCACGACTGACGATGGCCTGATCATGGGAATGCAGCACAAGACACTCCCAGTTCATGGTGTGCAGTTTCATCCTGAAAGCATCGCTTCGGAAAACGGCCATGCACTGCTGCAGAATTTCTTGAATATCGCGCGCGATTTTAACCTTGGGAACGCAGCCTGATGGATATCAAGAGCGCACTCAACCGTATTGCCGCCAACAAGGACCTGACCGGCGCTGAAATGCGTATCGTGATGAACATCATCATGTCCGGAGAAGCGACGCCGAGCCAGATTGGTGCGTTCCTGATGGGGATGCGGGTCAAGGGCGAAACCGTCGGTGAGATCGCTGCTGCGGTCTCGATCCTGCGGGAAAAAATGGTGACGGTGGCGGCCCCAGATGAAGCCATTGACATTGTCGGCACCGGCGGTGACGGCGCCGGAACGCTGAATATTTCGACTGCCAGTGCCATTGTCGTGGCTGCGGCCGGCGTACCCGTGGCCAAGCACGGCAATAGAGCCCTGTCGTCCAAGTCGGGCTCGTCACAAGCGTTGGAAGCGTTGGGGGTCAAGCTCGACCTGACCCCAGCCCAGATCAGCAATTGTATCGCTGAGGCCGGGATTGGGTTCATGTTCGCGCCGAACCACCACCCGGCGATGCGTCATGTCGGCCCTGCCCGAGGCGAGTTGGGCGTGCGCACCATGTTCAATCTGTTGGGTCCGCAGTCCAATCCGGCAGGTGTGCGTCGCTATATGCTGGGCGTCTATGATCAGGAATGGGTG
Source organism: Devosia equisanguinis (assembly GCA_943372435.1). Taxonomy (GTDB): domain Bacteria; phylum Pseudomonadota; class Alphaproteobacteria; order Rhizobiales; family Devosiaceae; genus Devosia; species Devosia equisanguinis_A. The sequence continues at coordinate 71,335 of CALRYQ010000001.1, read as the reverse complement.
GAACCGGTGGCTGCCGCTTTGCTCGCCAACCGCGCGGTCAAGGCCTGGGTCGTGCACGGCAGCGACGGGCTGGATGAACTGACCACGACGGGTCCGAGTTTTGTCGCTCAAATCGTCAATGGGGATCTGCGCAGTTTTGAAGTAACACCCGAAGATGCTGGTCTACCCCGCTCCAGCCTAGAGGAAATCATCGGTGGCGACCCCCAATACAACGCTGCCGCGCTGCGCGAATTGCTCGACGGAGCCCCGAGCGCCTATCGCAATATTGTGTTGCTCAACAGCGCCGCCGCTTTGATCGTTGCCGACAAGGTCACAGACCTTAAGAGCGGTGCAGAGATGGCCGCCGCAATGATTGACAGCGGCCGGGCCAAACAAACTCTGGAGCGGTTGATCGCTGTTTCGAACGGACAAACAGAATGAGCGACATTTTACAGCAGATCGAAGTCTATAAGCGCCAGGAAATCGCCGCGGCTAAGGCGACGAGGCCGTGGGCTGAGGTCGTCGCCATTGCCCATGATCAACCCAAACCGCGCGGGTTTGTTGCTGCCATCAAGGCCAAGCGCGCCGAAGGCAAATATGCCCTTATCGCGGAGGTAAAAAAAGCCAGCCCCTCGAAAGGGCTGATCCGGCCAGACTTCGACCCCGCGGAAATCGCTCGAGCCTATGAAATCGGCGGCGCCGCGTGCCTGTCGGTGCTCACCGATGGTCCGTCGTTTCTGGGTGCACCGAGGTTTTTGATCGAGGCCCGTGCGGCTACCAACTTGCCGGTCCTGCGCAAGGATTTCATGTTTGAAACCTACCAGGTGGCAGAGGCCCGCTCCTGGGGGGCCGATTGCATTCTGGTTATATTGGCCGCGGTTGGCGACGACGTTGCCCGCTATCTGCTCGACGCCGCAGCGGAATGGGGCATGGATGCGCTGGTCGAAATTCACGATCAGCTGGAACTGGACCGGGCTTTGTCGCTTGATGCCCGTTTTATTGGCATCAACAATCGTAATCTTCGCACTTTTGAGACCCGGATCGACACCTCGATCGACCTGGCCGGCGGCGTTCCGTCCGGGACCTTGCTGGTCAGCGAAAGCGGCATCATGAGCCACGCCGATGTCAAAAAGCTTGACCAGCACGCTGACATTGGCAGTTTCCTGATTGGGGAGAGCCTGATGCGCCAACCCGACGTCGCTGCCGCCACGCGGGCGTTGCTTTGGGGCGAGTCGGTTCCCAAATGACGCGAAAGCCCCTCACCCATCTTAATGCCAAGGGCGAGGCGCACATCGTCGACATCGGCGACAAAGCCGTGACCAAGCGTCGTGCTGTGGCCGAGGCGCGCCTTATCGCGCTGCCCGAGACAATTGTGGCAATCATGGGCGGCGCGCTCAAAAAGGGTGATGCGCTTGCGGTGGCCCGCATTGCCGGAATTATGGCCGCCAAAAAGACCTCGGATCTTATCCCACTCTGCCATCCAATCGCTTTGACCAAGATCAGTGTCGACATCGTCGATGACGGTGGCTCCGCTGTTCACATCGTGGCCACAGCCGAAACCACCGGCCAAACCGGGGTGGAAATGGAGGCGCTGGTTGCCGCATCAACAGCAGCGCTCACCCTTTACGACATGGCCAAGGCCATTGATCGCGGCATGACCATTACCGATATCGGGCTCGTTGAAAAATCCGGCGGCAAATCGGGCGACTACAGGAAAGCGCCATGAGCTTGTTGCCGGTCGAGGACGCAATCGCGGCGATCCTGGCCCGAGTTCGACCGCCTCGCGCCGAGCGCGTGCGCCTGGATCAGGCCGATGGCCGGGTATTGGCACAAGCAGTGGTCGCCGAGCATAACCAGCCGCCGTTCAACGCCAGCGCCATGGACGGCTACGCGGTTCGCAGCGGTGACATTGTGCCGGGTCATCGCTTGCGCCTGACCGGTACGTCGCAGGCCGGTGCGGGGTTTGCCGGCGCCGTTGGTGCGGGCGAAACTGTACGCATCTTTACCGGCGCGCCGGTGCCCGATGGCGCTGATGCCGTGGTGATGCAAGAAGACGCCAGCCTCGTCGACGGCTTCGTGTCGTTGTCCAGCCAACCATCCCCCGGTCGCAGCATCAGGCCGATTGGCAATGACTTCAAATCCGGACAGGTATTGATTCCATCAAGAACAAGGCTCAACCCGTTCACGCTCGCCCTGGCCGCCGCCGCGAATCAGGCCGACGTCACGGTCACCGTACGCCCCAGGATCGGCATATTGGCGACGGGCGACGAACTCGTCATGCCCGGCACGCCGCTCCAACCGGGTCAAATTGTTGCGTCCAACAGCTTTGGCCTGACCCCGCTTCTTGCCCCATACGCTGGAGAAATCATCGACTTTGGTATCGCCAAGGATGATCGTTCTGCGCTTGCGGGCAAATTGCAGCGCGCCTTTGACGCCGAAGTTGACATTCTGGTGACCACCGGCGGCGCCAGTGTCGGGGAGCACGACATTGTCCAAGACGTCCTGAAGTCATTGGGGGTCGAGCTGGATTTCTGGCGTATCAACATGCGGCCAGGCAAACCGCTGATGTTTGGAACACGCGGCAAGACTTTGGTGTTTGGTCTGCCAGGCAATCCGGTATCGGCTATGGTTACGGCAACCGTCTTCATCAAACCGGCGTTGCGGCGCTGGCTGGGGTTGGTCGAGACCGAACATCGGCCATTCCGACTGCCATTGGCTGAAGCCACACCACCCAATACGGCGCGGCGTCATTTCATGCGCGCCAGACTTTTGCGCCAAGCTACGGGCCTTGCGGCACTTCCGATCAAAGAGACCGATAGCGGACATACTTCGTCCTTGGGATTGGCCGACCTGCTCATCGTGCAGGCGGAGCACGATCCCGGCAGGTCCATCGGCACCCTCGTTGATTGCATCGAGCTTGCCGCGTTCTAGTTTAGCCTTCTCAAAAAGGGCCTAGAACAGCATTTTTGCCAAATCTATTGCAGAACATAACTGGAACACGTAATATCGTTCAGTCTTTGTTCCGATTCCCGATTGAGGGGCCCCATGCTCACGCGCAAACAACACGAACTGCTGATGTTCATTCACGAGCGAATGAAGGAAAGCGGGATTCCGCCATCGTTCGACGAAATGAAAGACGCCCTGGACCTGGCGTCCAAGTCGGGCATTCACCGGCTGATTACCGCGTTGGAGGAGCGGGGTTTTATTCGGCGTTTGCCCAACCGGGCCAGGGCGCTGGAAGTCATCAAGCTACCGGACTCGATGAATCCATCGTTGGGCGGCCGAAAAGCGCGGTTCGAGCCGAGTGTGATTGAAGGCAATCTGGGCAAGGTCGCGGCGCCGCCGGCCCGGGTCAATTCGGGCAGCGGCGATGATTACGCGCGGCCGGTTTCAATTCCTGTCATGGGGCGCATCGCTGCGGGTACGCCAATTGAGGCCATTCAATCGCATTCGCACACCATCATGGTGCCACCAGAAATGCTTGGCGCGGGTGAGCATTATGCGCTCGAAGTGCGTGGTGATTCCATGATTGATGCCGGTATCTTTGATGGCGACACCGTTTTGATCAAAAAGCAGGACACGGCCGGAACCGGCGAAATCATTGTCGCTCTGGTCGATGATCAGGAAGCAACGCTCAAGCGGCTGCGACGCAAAGGCAATACTATCGCTTTGGAAGCGGCAAACCCAGCCTATGAGACACGGATTTTTGGACCAGACCGCGTGAAGGTTCAGGGCAAGCTGGTTGGTTTGTTGCGCAAATACTGATTGCCGGTTTTGAGGCATTGCAACCTCAGGGGGTGTTTGGCCTGAATTTGCCGGGTTGGTAATTGCGTTTGATCTTAAATGAAAAGGCCCGCCAATTTGGCGGGCCTTTTTGATTGGCTAGATCAGTGGTTGTCGCGGGGGATGCCATTCGTTTGCGCGATCCGTTGATATTTGACCGCTGGCTTGAGTACGGCACCGTCGCCCAATTGGTCGACCAGACCACGCTGGATCTCCTGCCACGGGGTTTGGTGGGCCGGATATTTGTAACCACCTGCGGCGTCCAAATTGGCGCGGCGTTCGGCAATTTCTGCGTCGGTGATCAAGATATTGGCCTGGCCGAGGTTCAGGTCGATGCGAACCCGATCACCGGTCTTAAGAATTGCCAGGTTGCCGCCAGCGGCAGCCTCAGGGGAGGCATTCAAGATTGAGGGTGAGCCCGAGGTGCCCGATTGGCGTCCGTCGCCAATACAGGCGAGCGCAGTAATGCCTTTTTTGATCAAATAGGCGGGTGGTCGCATGTTGACCACCTCCGCCGCGCCCGGGTAGCCGATAGGCCCAGCACCGCGCATGAACAGCAGAGTATTCTCGTCGATCTCCAGCGCCGGGTCGTCGATGCGATGGTGATAATCCTCAGGTCCATCAAAAACCACCGCCTTACCTTCAAACGCACCGGGATTAGCCGGGTTGTTGAGGTAGCGGTCACGGAACTCGGTAGAGATAACGCTGGTCTTCATGATGGCGTTGTCGAACAAATTTCCGCGCAGCACCAGGAACCCAGCCTCGGCCTTGAGCGGATTGTTGAAATGCCGGATGACCTTGTCGTCCTGGATTGTGGTGTTGCGGCAGTTTTCGCCGATGGTCTTGCCGTTGACGGTTGGTGCGTTTTCCCGGATCAACCCCTGGCCCATCAGCTCATTGATAACCGCTGGAACACCGCCGGCGTGGTAGAAATCTTCGCCCAAATATTCGCCGGCTGGCTGCAAATTCACCAAAAGTGGAACCTTGTAGCCAAACGTCTGAAAATCCTGCAGGTCCAAATCCACCCCAATATGGCGGGCGATCGCCTTGATATGGATCGGCGCATTGGTCGATCCGCCAATCGCAGAATTGACCACGATGGTGTTGATGAAATTGTCTTTGGTCAGAATATCTGAGGGCTTCAGGTCCTCATGGACCATGTCGACGATGCGTTTGCCCGTGCGATAGGCCATTTCCTGGCGATCACGGTATGGCGCCGGGATGGCGGCGGACCCGGGAAGCTGCATTCCCAATGACTCAGCAAGCGAGTTCATCGTGGTGGCAGTGCCCATTGTGTTGCAATAGCCCGCCGATGGCGCTGACGATGCTACCAGTTCAATGAATTGGGCATAGTCGATCTCGCCTGCAGCCATCATCTGGCGAGCTTTCCAAACAATGGTTCCCGAACCAGTGCGCTCGCCCTTGTGCCAACCATTGAGCATGGGACCGACGGAGAAGGCGATGGCAGGAATGTTGACTGTTGCCGCGCCCATCAGCATCGCCGGTGTGGTTTTGTCACAGCCAATTGTGAGCACCACGCCGTCGAGCGGATAGCCGTACAAAACCTCTACGAGGCCAAGGTAGGCCAGGTTCCGGTCAAGACCAGCAGTTGGGCGCTTGCCGGTTTCCTGGATCGGGTGCACAGGAAACTCAATGGCGATGCCACCGGCTTCGCGGATTCCCTCGCGCAAGCGCTCCGCCAAGACGATATGGTGCCGATTGCAAGGCGACAGGTCTGAGCCAGTCTGGGCGATACCGATGATTGGCTTGTTGGATTGCAGCTCTTCGCGGGAGACGCCAAAGTTCATATAGCGTTCGAGATAAAGCGCGGTCATGTCAGGGTTTTCGGGATTGTCGAACCATGCCCGCGACCGCAATTTGGTCGATTTCTTGCCCGAGATTTCCGCCATTATTTCAATCCTAAACCGTGCCACTGCACCGGGCAGCGCTGTAATTTGTCCTGACCTGCTTCTAGCATGTCGCCAACAGGATAGAAGGGAATTTTCCCCGCAAACGACGGAAATTCCGTGGCTGCCTTACCCAAAAATCTTACCAAACGAGGGGACATTGCCAAACCAAACCGACCATACCATTTGGCATCGGCAACTGAGCGCCATTTGGTTTTTCCAGGCCGGTTTTCACTGGCTGAAATAGGATGACTTGTTTAGGGTCGCGCGCGTTGCGGCCATCGGGTCGCGCTTGACCAAAATGAGGCTTTTGTGACAACTAGGGCTGAGTGGATCGCTGTCGATTGGGGTACGTCAAACCTGCGGGCGTGGGGCATCGATGGAACCGGAAGCGCGGTGTTTTCCCGAACTTCGCCCAAGGGAATGGGCAAACTGAGCCGCGAGGAATTTCCAGCGGCGCTCGTCGAGATACTCGATGGAGCCGAGGTCGACCCGAACCCGGTTGATGTCCTGATTTGCGGTATGGCCGGCGCGCGTCAAGGCTGGATCGAAGCGCCATATTTGGACGCGCCAACAGATTTGCGGGGGCTTCTCGCTGGGGCCGTACGCCCGTCCATGCCAACCCCGCGCTATCTCCCGGCAATTTTGCCAGGTGTGTGCCAGCGGGCCGCTGGATCGGAAAACGTCATGCGCGGTGAAGAGACACAGCTGCTCGGGCTCAGTGTGCTTCTGCCCCACTTTTCCGGGGTCGTTTGTATGCCGGGCACCCATTCAAAATGGGCAGTGCTTGAAGGGTCTCGCATTAACCGGTTTGCCACGGCAATGACCGGAGAACTGTTTGCCGTTCTCAGCGCCCACTCAGTTTTGCGACACTCCCTCAATGGGGATTTGGACGGCCCCAATCGGGCCGCCGGGTTTGATGCCGGGCTGGACGCCGGGTTGGATCGACCGGACAATTTGCTGGGGCTGCTGTTCAGCGTTCGCGCAGGCTCACTGGTTTCGAATCGTCAACCCGATTGGTGCGCCGGCTATTTGTCGGGGTTGCTGATCGGCTGCGAAATCGGCGGTCACCGTGACTGGATTGGCGATGCCGAAGTGCCATTGATTGGGGCGCCGGCCCTTTGTGCCCTGTATCAGCAGGCACTGAGCAAGATTGGCGCCAAAAGCTGCCTGATCGATGCTACCGCCGCAGTCCTGGCTGGGTTACAAGCCGCCCGTCAATTTACCGTCTAACGACCGGAGCCTATAATGAAGCATCGCCATATTATCGCGATCTTGCGCGGCATTACCCCCGACGAGACAATTGCCGTTTGTACGGCCCTGGTGGCAGCGGGAATCACCCGGATTGAGGTCCCTTTGAATTCCCCCGACGCGCTCACCAGCATTGCGTTGGCCGCCAAGGCAATGGGCGATCAAGCTGAAATCGGTGCCGGGACTGTTCTGACGAAAAAACATGTTCGGGCTGTAGCCGAGGCTGGCGGCACCTTCATCGTTTCTCCCGATACCAACACCGATGTCATCAAAGAAACCATACGGATCGGGCTCGAATCCTACCCAGGTGTGCTCACGCCTTCCGAAGCATTTCGCGCCATTAAGGCAGGCGCAACTGGTCTGAAGTTCTTTCCAGCAGAAGTTCTAGGGTCGAAGGGTATCAAGGCCATGAAAGCGGTTTTGCCGCCAGACCTTCCACTTTATGCGGTTGGCGGGGCCAATCCCGACAATTTTGCGGAGTTCTTTGCCGTCGGTTGTGTCGGTTTCGGGCTTGGTACCTTTTTGTACAAGCCCGGCATGATCGCCGACGACGTTGGCGAGCGCGCGCGCGCCGCCGTAGCTGCTTACGACGCGGGAACGGCAAAGTGAGCCAGGCCGCCCAACTGCTGATCGACAGCCAATGCCAATTGGGCGAAGGTCCAATCTGGCATCCGCTGCGTCAGCAATTGCTCTTTTTTGACATCAACGCCAATACGATGTTTGCCGCTGAAGCTGACGGCACCATCGCGCAACACTGGATTTTTACCGAAAGCGTCGCGGCGGCGGCTGTCATTGATACCGACACCATAGCCATCGCCTCGGAGACCGGCCTGCATCGGTTTGACCTCAACACGGGTGCCCGCACTTTGATCGTTGCGATCGAGCCAACCGACCCTAACACGCGGGCCAATGACAGCCGAGTCGATCGCAGCGGTGGGTTTTGGATTGGCACCATGCCCAAGCAGGAAGGCCCGCCACTGGGGTCAGTCTATCGTTATCGGGCCGGCACGCTGACCAAGATTATCGATCATATCAGCATTCCCAACGCGACCTGTTTTTCGCCTGATGGGACCATCGCCTATTTCACCGACACGCCGACAAAGAAGATCATGCAGTGTTCGACTGATGCCGCGACGGGCGAAATTGTCGGTCCATGGACACTGTTTGCCGATGTGTCAGGCCATCGTGGCTGGCCCGACGGCGCGGTGACCGATAGCGAAGGCTATCTTTGGAATGCTCGTTGGGGCGGCAATTGTGTGGTGCGTCACGCGCCTGACGGATCAATTGATCAGGTTATCGAAGTGCCGGTCAGCCAAGTCAGTTGCCCCGCTTTTGGCGGTGCAGACCTCAAAACGCTGTTCCTCACGACTGCACGCAAGACCTTGTCGCCCGAACAATTGGCCGCCGAGCCACACGCTGGCGGCATCTTTGCGGTCAACGTCGACATACCGGGCCTGCCCGAGACGCTTCTCAAACTCTAGAGCCGATTATGACCCCGAGCCTTGGCGTCTGTTATTACCCCGAGCAATGGCCAGAATCCCAATGGGAGGGCGATGCTAGGCGAATGGCCGAGGTGGGCATAAAATACGTGCGGATTGGCGAATTTGCCTGGTCCAAGCTGGAGCCGACGCCGGGCACGCTGACCCTTGACTGGCTCATGCGGGCGATGGACGTCTTGGGTCGGCATGGTCTCAAGGTCATTTTTGGAACCCCCACAGCAACGCCGCCGCGCTGGATGGTCGACAATCACCCAGACATGTTGGCCGTCGATTCCGAGGGCCGACCCAGAGGATTCGGTTCACGGCGCCATTACGATTTCTCGCACCTCGGGTTTCGCGCTGAGTGCCAACGGATCGTCGCTCTATTGGCCGATGCGATTGGGCAACACCCTGCCCTCGCCGGCTGGCAAACCGACAATGAATATGGCTGCCATGGCACCGTCCATTCCTATTCACCCGCAGCCTTGGTCGGCTTCCGCGCCTGGCTAGAACAGCGCTATGAGAACATTGAGGCGCTCAACCTTGCCTGGGGCACCGTGTTCTGGTCCATGGAATACACACGGTTCGACCAGATTGGACTGCCGAACCTGACGGTAACCGAAGTCGCTCCCGCGCACGCGCTGGATTTTCGTCGCTACTCGTCTGACCAGGTCGTCGCGTTCAACGCGCAGCAATACGAGATTTTGAAGGCCAAACGACCCGATCTGCCGGTCATCCACAATTTCATGGGGTTGTTTCACGATTTCGATCACTACGACGTGGCCAAAAATCTCGACATCGCCAGCTGGGACGCATACCCGCTGGGCCATTTGTATCAAGGTCCGGAATCGGACGAACTCAAGACCCAATTCCTGCGCCAGGGTGACCCGGACTATCAGGGGTTTCACCACGATCTTTATCGCACCGTTGGTCACGGCCGATGGTGGGTGATGGAACAACAACCGGGGCCGGTAAACTGGGCGCATCATAATCCCGATCCGCTGCCGGGCATGGCCCGCCTCTGGGCTTGGGAAGCGTTCGCCCATGGGGCCGAAGTTGTGTCCTATTTTCGCTGGCGCCAAGCGCCATTTGCGCAAGAACAAATGCACGCGGGGTTATTGCGCCCAGACAGTGTTCCGGCCCCGGCCTTTTTCGAGGCCGCCCAAGTTGGCCAGGAACTCAAGCAGACTGGCATCGCCGGGACTGCAGCGCGAGGCCGCGTCGGCATTGTTTATGATTACCAGAGCGAATGGGCATGGGAAATCCAGCCGCAATCGCGTGGCTTCACCCATTACGCCCATGTCAAAGCACTCTACGGCGCGTTTCGAAAGCGCGGGATTGATATCGATATCCTGTCGCCCCACACGGCGAGCTTTTCCGGCTACGACATTGTCGCCATCCCGGCGTTGTTCGCCTGGACCGAGGAGCTACGCACCGCAATCGCGGAGTTTGAGGGTCGGTTGTTGATTGGCCCTCGCACCGGCTCGCGCACTCAGAACTTTGCCATCCCGGACAGGCTGGCCCCCGACCTGCCGACCAATATGCTGGATCTGAAGGTGGCGCGCATTGATAGCACCGATCCAAAACATGAAGTCTTGGTTAAGGATGGCGGCGCTGTCCGCCTGTGGCGTGAACGGGTTGACGCGAACGCCACCGTCGTTATGGAGGACGAGGAGAATTTCCCGGTCCTCTTGTCACAAGGCAAGCTGTTCTATCTCGCGGCTAGCGGCGACAAAGCGCTGGTCCAGCGGGTGGTCGATTATTTGCTGGCTGAGGCAGATACGCCGACGCTGGCCCTTCCCGCAGCCGTCCGTTGCCGGGTTCGGGGCGGCTTTCGCGTCTACTTCAACTATGGCGCGGTAGGGGCGACACTGGCCGCAGCGCCCGACGAAACCCGCTATGTTATCGGCGGGGCAGAGATCGCTGCAGCTGGGGTCACCGTGGCAAAACTCGCCACGGCCGATTGACATTGGCAATGGCGGCGCGGATCTCGAAATTCTTGCGCGCTTCGTCCCATCGAAGCCATTGCACCCCGCCGCGGGCCAGGTCCGACCGGTCGATGACCGTCGTCTGCATTCGGCAATTGGCTGGTGCTTGCAACCGCGTCACCACCAAATCGTTGTGTCGGCAGTCTTCGTCGAACGCCTCGATCGTCTTGACCAATGCGACCGAGAATCCGTCACCCATCGCGATACACGCCGCGCTGTCGCAATGGGCGCTATCAACGGCGGCCGCGATGGTTTCCTGATAATGTTCGTGCCAGACCTTGACCGCAAAACTATCGCTTTTGCCGCTAAGTAGACCCATTCCGCCGCTGCTGCGCACAGCAATTGCCCTTGTGGTATCGGCAATCAAGACATCGGCTCTTGTGTCCAAGCCCAATATCAGGATGGCCGGCAGCGCCAGAATAGGTGCGACATAACGCCAGCGCCCTTCTAGAAACGCGAACCAGGCTAGGGCTACCAGCCCAATCAACAGGGCGCCCGGGGTCAGCAACGGATTGCTGTGCAGCCCGGCGCTCCAATCGGCGACCAGCCGCGCGACATTTAGCATCCATTCGATGCCCAATCCCATGACGCGGATAAACAGCCCCTCGAACCCAAACGGCATGACCAGGAGCGCCAACATTGCCGCTGGCATGATCACGAGACTGACGAGCGGCAGCGCCAACAAATTGCCGATAACACCCAAGGCTGCGGTCTGTTGGAAGTGATACGCCGAAAACAACAGCGTTGCCGAGCCCGCGATCAAACTGGTCAGTGCCGTGCTCCACAGGACTTTGCCCAACCACCCGAAAAAGCCACTGCTACCGGTTTGGGCTTTGCGGGGCGCTTCGTAAACGCCGATCAAAGCAACAACGGCGGCAAATGACAGCTGGAAGCTGGCGCGAAAGACGCTTGCAGGGTCGATCAGGATGATGGCGATGGCAGCCAAGGCGACGTTACGCATGGTCAACGCCCTTCGCCCGGCCAATACGGCGCCAAAGACCAAGCCCAACATCAGGGTGGAGCGCAATGCGGGCACGTTGGCCAGCCCCCCGGCAAGCAACAGGTAAAAGCCAACGGTGATGATACCACCAAGGGCCGCAATTTTTTTGATCGGCCATGCCAGGGTAAGCCCAGGCAGAGACGCCAACACCAAGCGCACCAGTACGAACATACCGCCAGCGACCAGCGACATATGCAGGCCGGAAATCGAGTAGATATGGGCCAGGCCTGCCGCGGCCATGAGGTCGCGGGTTTCGTCGGTGATGTTGCTTTGGTCACCCACCACCATCGCCCAGCCGATCGCGGCGGCTTCACCATCAAGCACGGCGTCGATGCGGTTGCCGATATCGTGGCGCAGTCCGGCAATGGCCCGCCCCGGATCGAACCCCTGTCCACTTGCCACCAGCACCAAAGGTCCGGTGACGGTCCCATAAGCCCCAATGCCATCAAAAAAAGCATGAAACTGCCCGTCAAATCCTCCTGGGAGCACTGGCCCTGGAACCGGTGCCAGCCGGAGGCTGGCGCGGATGGTGTCGCCGGGTGCCAAATCGGGTTGTGGCGCAGTAACTATGCGCGCGCGCCGTATCGACACAGACTGAGCCGGATCGCTTGCTTGTACGTGGGACACGATAATGCGGCGATCAGTGGCACTTGCCGATAAGACTTCGTCGACGATTGCAGTGAACTCGCCATAGACAGGGGCACCAAGCATGGGCGTGCCGAAAATTGTGGCGTGCAAAGGCATCAAGCAAAACCCGAGCCAACCAGCAATCAGCAACGCAATTGACCGCCATGTGCGCAGCGATCCCCTGGCCAGCCCCAGTGCTGCCAGCAGGACGATGGCCATACCAAGCAAAGCCCAATTTTGCGGCTCATCGGGAAGGCCCGCATAGACCACCAGGCCGGCGATCATTGCAAAGGGGCTCAACACAATCATCCGCCGTCGATTGAACGCTTGGGAAATCGAGCGTGCAAGTGTCAGCCGGGCCAAAGCGGATCTGGGCGTCGAAGTTTGCGGCAACCGCGCTTGGTTCAAGCGTGGAACGGCGCGGGTCAGCGCCCGCGCGCTGTCCGCCTCAGCATCAACGGTTCCCGCCTCGAACACCCCCGCGCCCCCGCACTTGCGCTCATGCCAGCCTATGCTACACACGGCGTGAAACCCCGTCCAACCGTTCCGGTCGTCATGTCCCAAGTCGTTACTCGCTTCGCCCCTTCTCCTACCGGCTATTTGCACATTGGCGGCGCGCGCACCGCCTTGTTCAGCTGGGCCTATGCTCGCAAAATGGGCGGCAAAATGCTGTTGCGCATCGAAGACACCGACCGCGAACGCTCGACCGATGCGGCCGTTGAAGCGATCAAGGATGGACTAACCTGGCTTGGTCTGACGTGGGACGGCGAGGCCATTTCTCAATTTGGGCGCGCCGCCCGTCATGCCGAGATTGCCCATGAATTGGTGGCAATGGGACATGCCTACAAGTGTTATTGCTCGCCAGATGAATTGACCCAGATGCGAGAGGAAGCCCGGGCCGCCGGGCAGGCGCCGCGGTACAATGGCTATTGGCGTGATCGCGATCAGGCTGAAGCCCCGGCCGGTGTTGCCCCGGTGATCCGCATCAAAGCGCCGCTGACAGGGGAAATCACGGTCAACGACCACGTCCAGGGCAAGGTCGTGTTCAAGATCGAAAACCTGGATGACTTCATCATCCTGCGGTCCGATGGCACCCCAACCTATATGCACGCCGTGGTCGTCGATGACCATGATATGGGCGTCACCCATATCATTCGCGGTGATGACCATCTGACCAATGCGGCGCGCCAGATCGTCATCTACAACGCGATGGGCTGGACGATCCCGGAAATGGCCCATATTCCACTGATTCACGGACCGGATGGTGCCAAGCTCTCCAAGCGCCATGGCGCCTTGGGCGTGGAGGCCTATCGCCAGATGGGCTATCTGCCCGAGGCTTTGCGCAATTATCTGGCTCGTCTGGGCTGGTCGCACAATGACGACGAAATCTTCTCCACCGAGCAAATGCTGGATTGGTTCAGCTTGGAAGGCTTGAACAAAGGGGCGGCGCGGTTTGATTTCGTCAAGCTTGAAAGCATCAACGGGCACTACATAAGAGAAGCGCAACCAGGCTATTTGTACGAGGTTATGGTGGCACTTGCCGCTGAGATTGGCCGGTCGGCCGATCATTCAGGGTTGTCGGCCAACAAGGCTACCGTTCTTGCCGCCTTACCCGAGTTGCAGCCACGGGCCAAAACCATTCTCGAGCTCATTGACCTGGCTCAATTCATTTATGCGGTTCGACCATTGACAATTGATGCCGCCGCCGCTGCAATTTTGACCGATGAGGCCCGCCTCACGCTGGCGGAAATGCAGGAGCTTTTGCGCGGACTCAATGATTGGAGTGTGCCCGCAATTGACGCGGCGATGCGGGCTTTGGCCGAGACCAAGGGCTTAAAGCTTGGCAAATTGGCTCAACCATTGCGTGCAGCGCTGACCGGTCGAACGATTTCACCGGGCATTTTTGAAGTCATGGTATTGATCGGAAAAACCGCTAGTCTGGAGCGATTATCCGATCAGACACCCGCCTAGAGTCGTCAAAATGAGGGTAAGCTATGCTTACCTATATGTTGCCTGACTCGGGCAAAGGCTGCTACGCTTTGTTCTATGAATTGACGCCTGAACCAGTTTGTTGGCCCTGCCCACCGCATATCCCTGTTTTTCGGCTGCGGGCCATCCAGGAGAGCTAAATGACCGATAAAGTCGCCAAACTCGTCATCGGGGACCAGACATACGAATTCCCCGTGCTTCAAGGTTCGATCGGGCCGGATGTCATTGATATCCGCTCGCTATATGCCAAAACCGGCATGTTTACCTATGACCCGGGGTTCACCTCCACTGCGGCCTGCGACAGCGCAATCACGTTCATTGATGGCGACAAGGGTGAGTTGCTCTATCGCGGGTATCCAATCGACCAACTGGCCAAAAGCAGCAATTACCTGGAAGTCTGCTATTTGCTTTTGTATGGCGAATTGCCGAACCAGACCCAATTGGCCGCGTTTGAAAAAGTCGTGACGCGCCACACGATGGTGCATGAGCAGATGCACTATTTCTATCGTGGCTTCCGCCGCGATGCCCACCCGATGGCGATCATGACCGGGGTCGTTGGCGCGATGGCCGCGTTTTATCACGACTCCACCGACATTTCTGACCCGCAGCAGCGCGAGATTGCGTCAATCCGGATGATCGCCAAAATGCCAACCATTGCGGCGATGGCTTACAAATATTCACTTGGCCAACCGTTCGTCTATCCACGCAATGATCTCGACTACGCTTCGAATTTCTTGCACATGTGCTTCTCGGTCCCGGCCGAGCCCTATGTGATCAATCCGGTGATCGCCCGCGCGATGGACCTGATTTTCACGCTCCATGCAGACCATGAGCAGAACGCCTCGACATCGACGGTGCGCCTGTCGGGCTCCTCGGACGCCAATCCGTTTGCCTGTATCGCCGCCGGTGTCGCCTGCCTTTGGGGACCCGCCCATGGCGGGGCCAACGAAGCGGCCCTTAACATGCTCAAGCAAATCGGCACGGTTGACCGCATTCCAGAATTCGTGGCGCGCGCAAAGGACAAGTCTGACAGCTTCAAGCTGATGGGCTTTGGCCATCGCGTTTACAAGAATTTCGATCCGCGCGCGACAGTGATGCAGGCGACCGCTAAGGAAGTCCTTGAGCTGCTGGGGGTCCACAACAACCCGGTTTTGCAGGTCGCCCAGGAACTGGAAAAGATCGCGCTGGAAGATCAATACTTCATTGATCGCAAGCTCTATCCCAATGTCGATTTCTACTCCGGCATCATCTTGGAGGCCGTTGGATTCCCGACATCGATGTTCACCGTGCTGTTCGCGATGGCCCGCACCGTCGGCTGGATTGCGCAGTGGAAGGAAATGATCGGGGACCCGCAGAAAAAGATCGGTCGACCACGCCAGCTTTATAACGGCTCGCCGGCACGTGACTATGAGAACATATCGACCCGTTAGGCCCCGCGCCAATGTGACAGCACCCGGTCAGCCGGGTCCTGTCGTGGCGCCGTCGGTTCACCGGTTTGCATGAGTGTGACAAGCTCGCCAAAGGCCATGATCTGGTTTTGGCGGGCTTGTTGGTTTTTGGCGAGGCTTAGCGCCAGGTTTGCCAGAACGACGCTGTGGGGTTTCATGGTGACATATTCGGGCACGATCTGTCGGCCGGCAACGATATTTGGCAGCCCCACCAGTGGGCGACCGAGACGGGAATACTGGCTCGCTTGCGGCGCATCCATCACATAGGTCAAAATCATTGGCACTCCAGCCAGCGCCAACTCCAGTGTCGCTGTACCCGCAACGCTGATCGCTAGCAGGGTTCGGCCGTAAAGTGCTGGCCGGTCCCCACGATATGCAGCGATAGCGACCGGCGTCGGCCAGTTGGATACCTCGGCCCGCAGGCGCCCCTCCAGCGATGGCAGCGTCGGAATATAAAAACCCTCAATATTGGCTTGGCCCGACAGTGCCGCAACCATTGCGCGCATCAACGGCAAATGCCGACGCAACTCACCCTCCCGGCTTCCCGGCAGTAGCGCGACAAGGCCACTCTTTGGTGTCGTGGTGGGTGGGCGCACTTCACTCACGGCTGGATGACCGACATAACTGGTTTTGGGCCCCCCGAGTTGGGCCATGATCGCCGGTTCAAACGGCAGTACCGCCAGCACTTCTTCAAAGACCGGCTTGAGTTTGGCTGCGCGTTCCGGCGCGCGGGCCCAAACTGTGGGCGCGCAATACAGCACCATTGGTCCACGATAACCTAGGTTTTTGGCCCGTCTGGCGACCCGTTTGGAAAAATCCTGGGCATCAACCAGGACGACCACGTCAGGGTGGAGCGCAACGATTGCCCTGGCGGTTTGCTCGATACGCCACAACAACAATGGTAGGCGTCCCAACACATCGGTTAGGCCCATCACTTCGAGATCGGTAAGCGGAAACAGCGTTGTAATGCCGTGCCCGATTAACTCCTCACCACCTACGCCGCTAAGCCGGACTGCGGTCTTTTGACGGAGGCGTTGTACCAAATCGGCGCCAATGCGATCCCCTGATGCTTCGCCGGCAACAATGAACAGGTGCAGGGTCTCAGCCATCCGAAAAGTCCACTCCGCAAACACTGATTTTGTGTTGCTCGGCATTTCTTGTCAGTTCAGGGCGACCAATCACCAGGCTGCGACCGGCCTCGACTGCAACCACGGCGATGCCATTTGCTGCGCATTTGCTGATGGTATCGGGACCAATCGCGGGGAGATCAACAAACAGAGGCTGTTGCGGCTTGGCGACCTTGGCCAACACCAAAGGACACGCTCCATCACCCGTGAGGCCCTGACGGACCAAGACACCGACCCGATCAATCAGGGCGTCAGTGCCGCCAATGTCTTCCACGGCAATGACCCGGCGACCGCACACGACAACAGCCTGGCCAATATCCAGCCTGCCGATGCCTTTGGCGGTATCAAGGGCGAACCGCACCGAGCCCATGTTGTCGGCGTCAACCGCTGGACCCGCAATATGACCTTCGCCAGCCAACAGATCCGGGGCGATTTCGTGAACGCCGACCAGGTCTGCACCGGTCATCTTCTTCAGAACGGAGCCGAGCGCGGCCAGAGTGGCGTCCCCGACTGAGCCGCTGGACGGTTTGGCGGTTTGGCCGCCATTGGCGAAGCGGATCAGGCCTTCACGGGCTTTGTCTGGCAGGTGGATGCCGCCTGCCAACAAGATGTGCGTTGTGCGAAAGGCTTTCAGCGACCAAATGATGGCGAGTGGATTGGCGATATCGGCGGCAATGACTTTGACGCCACCCAAGTCCGGCCGGGGGGTGAGCGCCAAAACCTGCACTTTGAACCCTGTGGCGATGGCCGCTGCAAGGGCGTGAGGCACCAAGGCGCCTGTTCCAGCAAAGATTGAAAGCCGTGCGGCCATGCAGCGGCTCCCTATTGTTCGGGGCTGGTTCCGTTGCGTGGCGTCATGATCGGACGGTCCGACGCTGAACCAATAAAGGCGACGACGTCCTGCACCAAATGGTCATCCTTGAACAGTTCCGACGCATCTTCGACGCGCTCGCGCAGCGTGCCTTCGCTGGCAAATATCAATCGATAGGCGGCGCGCAACCGATGGATCGCTTCGCGATCAAACCCGCGGCGCTTGAGGCCGACCAGGTTTAGACCGGCGAGGTTGGCGCGGTTCCCCAAGGCCATGCCATAGGGGATAACGTCAGCATCGATCATGCTTTGGGCCCCGATAAAGGCGTGTGCCCCAATGCGGGTGAATTGGTGGACGACGCAGATGCCGCCAAAAATGACGTTGTCCCCAATGACACAATGGCCGGCTAGGCCGACATAATTGGCCATAATGACACTATTGCCGATCATGCAATCATGGGCCACATGGGCATTGGCCATGATCAGGCAGTCATCGCCGATCTGGGTCAGCATACCACCGCCCTTGGTACCCGGATTGAGCGTCACCGCCTCACGTATGATGCACCGCTTGCCGATAACCAGCCGCGAGGCCTCGCCTGCATACTTCAAGTCTTGCGGTTGGTGCCCGATTGAAGCAAAGGGGAACACGCGTGTGCCAGCCCCGACCTCGGTGTGCCCATCAATGGAAACGTGCGATATCAGCTCGACATCATCGTGCAAAACGACGTTGTCGCCAACAATGCAAAATGGTCCAACCCGGACACCCGCGCCAAGACGGGCATTGGCCGCAATAATTGCTGTTGGGTGTATGACCGCCTGGCTCACAGAGGCGCCTCAACGATCATCGCGGTGATCTCGGCTTCGGCGATGATCACGCCATCAACAATCGCCTTGGCCTCGTAGCGGCCGACGTTGCGACGGCGTTGAATTTTAGCGATATGATATTCAATCTTATCGCCCGGACCGGCAGGCTTGCGGAACTTGGCCTTATCAACGCCGAGCATCAACACGATGTTTTTGCGGCCGGAACCGCTATCGTGTTTGATGACGATGGCACCGGCGGTTTGCGCCATACCCTCAATAATCAACACCCCGGGAAAGATTGGGTTGTCGGGAAAATGCCCCTGGAAAATCGGTTCGTTGAAGGTGACATTTTTGATCCCGACCGCGGTTTCATCACCATTGATGTTGATGATCCGATCGATCATGAGCATCGGATAACGATGCGGCAGAGCTTTGAGGATTTCGGCAATGCTCATCGCGGTGAGCTCAGTGCTCGCAGTCGAGATATCGTTCATTGCCGGTGGTCTCCCTTCGTCAGTTTTCGCAGTGTCGCCAGCTCACGCCAGAAGTTTCGTATATCCTGTGCCGGAGCGCCAGCCAGTTTGGACCCTGGTGGCCAATCCTTGGTCACCGCAGCCCGGCCGTGAACGACCGAGCCCGCGCCAATGGTCAGATGACCCGAAGTGCCGACCCCACCGCCCATAAGCACGCCGTCGCCAAGGATTGTCGATCCGGACAATCCCGACATTGCAGCAATCAGGCAATTTCGCCCCAGGCGACAATTGTGACCGATCTGTACCAAATTATCGATCTTGGTGCCCTCGCCAATAACCGTGTCGCCTAAGGCGCCACGGTCAATGGTGGAATTTGCGCCGATCTCCACGCGGTCTTGCAGGATAACCCGGCCCAGTTGGGGCACCTTGCGATTTGTGCGTCCGAAGTCCAGCCAGCCAAAGCCCTCGGTACCGATCCGTACCCCAGAATGAATGATCACATCATTGCCAACATGCGCACAGTCAATCGTGGTATTGGCGCCAATGATGCAATTCCGACCGATGGTCACCCCGTTGCCGATCACCGTATTGGCGCCGATGACGGTGCCGCGCCCGATTTCAACATTGGATCCGAGCGCCACTCCAGGTCCGAGCAAAACATCAGCTTCCAGAAATGCTTGGTCGGACACGCTGCTGGATGCCGACAGAACCATTCTGGTATTCGCGGGATACAGCAAATCAAGGATTGTCGCGAACACTTCATGCGGCCGGGCGGCCTCGACGGCGACGGTTCCCTTTGGCACGACATCGCGCAGCTCTGGCAGTACGATGACCACCCCCGCCTGGGTAGATTGCAACATGTCGCGGTAATTCGCGTGTGCGGCCAATGCGACATCGCCGGCTCGGGCGACGTCCAGCTCAGCCGCGCCCTCGATCACCCGAGCGGGGTCGACCAAGTCAACAGCCAACTCTGCCTGCCCAATTGCCGACAAGATGGCACCGATGGTGGTCGGCCCGGAAAAGCGGTGAAAACGCGTGTCGACCATATCATCACTTAATAAACAAGAGCCGCGGTGCTACCGCCCCGCGGCTCTATGAAATGTTACACGCAGTTTGCTCTAGAGCAAGGTCGACAGCGTCAGTTGGAATATCTGCGTACGATCCGAGGACGACTTGTTCAAGACGTGAGCAAAGTCGCCACGCAGTGGACCAAACGGCGAGTCCCAGATGATCGAGGCGCCAATTGACGTGCGCAGCGGAACATTGGTGCTGCCACCATCGACGACATTGGCGCCGAAATTGGCCAGGCCGTCGATCCAGGCCGCATCAGCCCAGATTGCGCCGCTCACGCCATAGCTTTCTGGAAGCGCGGGGATCGGGAACTGGATTTCTGCTGAAACGCCAGCATACATCGTTGCGCCAAGGTATTCGCCGGTCGAAAGACGTGGGCCAATGCCACGGTTTTCAAAGCCGCGGATCAACTGCGTCCCAGGCGCGAATGCCTCAACCGTGTTTACGCCGCCGCCACCACCAAGATTGTTGATGATACCGGCCTGCCCCTTGACGCTGGCGACGATGCCGCTGTCTTCAAGCACAGGCATGAAGTAGCGCGCCTTGGCTTCGGTCTTGAGATAGTTGAAGTCCCAACCAACATATTGCTGCGTAAAGGTCGCATAGAGACCTTCCGTCGGCTTCTTGACGTCGTCAATGCTATTCCAGGTCAGCGTGTAGCCAACAAAGGCTTTCACAAATTCCTGCCCGTTCACGACAAGCGTGGACAATGGTGCATTGGCGTCGACAATCGTCTTGCGCTCTGCACCGACAAAAATCGTCGAGGAAAGATCACGCGTCAACGGCACGCCGATGCGCAACTGACCGCCAGTCGCTGTCGAGCCATAAAAGCTTGTTGCCGTTTCGTCGCTGATGCGGTGATAGGCATCAACACCTGCCGAGACCTTGAGCCCCATAAAGCGAGGTTCGGTAAAGGAGAAGTCAAACGTACGACCGGATTGCGATGCGCCGACAGCAGCCCGCAGGTACTGGCCACGACCAAGGAAGTTGCGCTCCGTCAGCGAAATTTCGCCAAGGACACCTTCAGTGGTCGAATACCCAGCCGTTGCGCCGTAGTCGCCGGTTGACTGTTCGGTCACGGCAATGTTGATCACAACTTTGTCGCCTGATGAGCCAGCTTCGGTGGAAACGTCAACCGAGGAGAAAAAGCCCAGGCCCTCGATCGCGGAGCGACCACGAACGACCATAGAACGGTTGAACGGGTCGCCTTCGGCAAACTCCAGCTCACGACGGATCACGAAATCGCGGGTCTTGGTGTTACCAGTAATGTTGACGCGTTCAACATAAACCCGCGGGCCTTCATCGACCAGATAAGTGACGGTAAAGGTGTGGCCGGTCGCATCGCGATCGAGCCGCGCCCGCACGTCGGCAAAGGAATAGCCTTGCGATGTCGCCTCTTGAGCCATCTCTTCGACGGTACGCTGCAGATCTGTCGCCGAATAGCGGGAGCCATTATTGGTCTGGACCGACCCTTTCAGGGCATCGGTATTCAGACCATCAATGCTGGTTTCGATGCTGACATTGGCGAATTCGTATTTATCGCCTTCATTCACGGTAAAGTTGATGAAGTAGGCGTTCTTGGCGTCGTCAAACTGACCGACCGAGGTCACCTGCGTGTCCGGATAGCCACGATTGGCGTAGTAACGCCGGATGATTTCACGATCGACGGCAATCTTTTGCTCGTCATAGGTGTCATCCTTGAACAGCCAGCTCAAGAATCCGGTCTCTTTGGTCAGCATCGCGCTTTTGAGCGCGCCAGCCCCAATTGCATTATTGCCCGTGAAGTTGATAGCGGCAATGCCGGCACGATCACCTTCTTCGACCACAAAGATAACTCGAACGCGGCCACCGTCAGCTGGCTCAGTTCGGGCAGTGACCGCAACTCGAGTAAAGCCATCATGATCATAGGCCAGGCGAATGCTCTCAATGTCGGATAGCAGCCGTTGCTGGCTGAAAATCCCCGAATTGGCCATATCAACCATGGTTTGCAGCTGCGCGTCGGAAAACCGCCGATTTCCCTCGAACAACACCGAGGACACCAATTGATCCTGGGCTGCCAGCGTGAGCTGCACACCGAAAACCGGGATCGCGGCTCCGGCGAGGGGCGCGGCGCCCATAAGGGCGAGCGCGAGACAGGTAGCGCGCATCAGCTTGGTGGGATCAATCATACTTTAATTGCCTTCTACGACTTGCCCGGAGAATCGCCATGCATAGCAATCCCCCAGACGAACTCCATTGCACCGTTTTACTGCATTTTTAACCAAGGGCAAGGCGGAAGCAGCGTCGCAGTTAGTAAATGATTGGGGCCCGTGTATTCGTGCAACACCTTACGAACGAAGGTTAACCAATCCTAACTGACCCCACGCAGATACGCGAACAGGGTGTCGTTGAACAAGGTGAAAACCATGAGTGCCAATACCAATGCGAATCCGAACCGAAACCCGATCTCCTGGACCCTTTGGCTTAAGGGTCGTCCGCGCACGGCTTCTATCAGATAATAGGCCAAATGACCGCCATCGAGCATGGGTACGGGCAGCAGGTTAAAGATACCAATGTTGAGCGAAAGCAACGCCGTCAGGTTGATCAGGGCCACAATACCAAGCGTTGCGACCTCCCCCGAGACCTTGGCCACTTTGATCGGCCCACCCAATTGCTCAACATCGCCACGGCCGACAAAGAAATCCCCCAAAAAGGCTCCGGTGCGGTCAATAATGAAGCGAATTTCCTCAAACGTCATGCCAATCGCTTCGACTGGACCCGGGCGATACAATGTCAGCTGGGAGCTGTCGACATTGCGACTGACGCCGATCCGACCAATGCGCTGGTTATTGCCGAACCGATCCTTCACGGCGACTGCCTCGGGGATCAGCGTAACGGTTTTGCTGACGCCGTTCCGCTCCAAGGCAATGATTACGGACCGAGCCGGGCTCGTGGCGACATAGCGCTGGAAGTCTGAAAAGCCGCGGACTTCATAGCCGTCAACCGACAAAATGACATCTCCAACCTCCAGCCCGGCCTGCTCGGCCACGGAAAGTGGGGTCACCGCGTCAATCACAGCCGGAAACGAATACCGGCCATAGCCGAGCAGCAGCGCATACAGAATGAGGAAAGTCAGTATTATGTTGGCGAGCGGCCCGGCGATGACCACCGAAATGCGCTGCCAGACGTTCTTGTTGACAAACAGATGCGGCTGCAAGGCCGGATCAATCTCTGCAATAACGTCCTGGTCGGGGACGCTGGCGGCATTCATGTCTCCGACGAACCGGACATAGCCACCCAGCGGAATCGCCGAAACGCGCCAGCGCGTCCCGACCTTGTCATTCCAGCCGATCAATTCGGGTCCAAACCCGATGGAAAAGGTGTGGATGGCAATGCCATTCCAGCGTGCCACCAGATAATGCCCCATCTCGTGAACGAAAACGATGGCGGTCAAGACAACCAAAAATGGCAGCAGATAGGACAATAGCCAGGGCACGAATTCGAACATGATTATCCTTTCGCGCCGATAAGGGCCGCGACGTCACCAATACAGCAGGCCCTGCGCCACGGCGCCGAAACCGGAATGCAGCACGCCCACGACGAGCACGAACAACACGCCAAATGTGAGGCTGTCGAGGCGATCCATCAATCCGCCGTGGCCGGGAATAATGTCGCCGCTATCCTTGACACGAAAATGCCGCTTGATCGCACTTTCAGTCAAATCGCCGATCTGCCCTAACAGGCTGATAACAATTGAAAATGCCAGGCCGATCCACCAAGGGCTATCGGTAAAAATAACCCAGACCAAGAGGCCCGAAACGCTGCCCAGAACCAAGCCGCCCAGGGCACCGGACCAGGTCTTTGATGGTGAAATATCGGGAGCAAGTTTTTCGCCGCCAATCTGCCGACCAGCAAAAAATGCGGCAGAATCGGTCATCCAGACGACCGTGCCGAGATACACGCCTGCCAGAATACCAATCGGCGCATCGCCGCGCATCGCCAGGGCAGCGACAACGACGAGGCCAAAGAAAACGATGCCGGCACAGCGCCACCAGACCCCCTCGCCTCCAAAGGCAATGGCGACCCCACATGCAGCAGCCATCACCAGAACCGAGCCAAGAATCCCAAACAATGGGAAGGCGATGGATGAAAGGGCCACCAGGGCGATGAGAACCATGCCAACGGGCTGTAACCGCGTCCGAGTGACCATTGTTTCCCACTCGCGGTAGGCGCCGGCAAACACCGCGCCAACAACGGCGGCAAAAAAGTAGCTGCCGACATACAAGGCTGTTGCAGTCGCTATGATGAGCACCAAAGCCGACAACAGGCGCGGCCGCAGATCGGCCCAAATGTTTCGGCGATTGGTTGAAACCTGCTTGCTGATCTGGCCTGGCTTGGTCACGGCAAGCGCGTCTCGATACCACCAAATCGGCGGTCCCGGCCCGAATAGATCTGCAAAACACGGATAAAGCTGGCCTCGTCGAAATCGGGCCAGTTCTCGTCAACAAACACGAATTCGGCGTAAGCGGCCTGCCACAGCAAAAAATTGGAAAGCCGCTGTTCCCCACTGGTCCGGATGATGAGATCAGGGTCCGGCAACCCGGCTGTATAAAGTGCCTGCTCGACCGTTGCTTCGGTGATGTCATCTGGCGACAATTGCCCGGCAGCGACCGCACGGGCTATCTGGCGCGTTGCATCGGTAATTTCGGCCTTGCCCCCATAATTGAAGGCCACAACCAGCGTTAACCCGGAATTGGCGGCAGTTTTGGCTTCTACCTCGTCAATCAGTTTGATCAATGATTGGTCAAGCCCAGTGCGTGACCCGATAATGCGAACGCGCACATTGTTGCGGATCAGTTTTTGAAGATCTGATGCAACAAACCGGCGCAATAGGCCAAAAATGAAGGAAATTTCGTCCTTTGGCCGGGTCCAGTTTTCCGACGAAAAGCTGAAGACAGTCAGGGTGCCGACGCCGTAGTTGATGCAGAGCTCCACCAGATTCCGCAGCGCCTTCACGCCTTCGATATGCCCCTCGGTGCGCAGCTTGTTGCGTGCCGACGCCCAGCGGCCATTGCCGTCCATGATCACCCCAAGGTGCACAGGGATCCGCAAGACGGGACTTGCCTCAAGCTTGGCGTTGACTGCTGGGTCCATCGACATCCACGCCCTCCCGGCGCAGCGGATTCAGGCCTAAACCTGCATGATTTCCTGCTCTTTGACCGCCAGCAATGTGTCGATCTCCTGCACTGCTGCGTCGGTGGCCTTCTGGACCAGATCAGTTTGCACGCGACTGTCATCCTGGCTCATGTCGCCGTCTTTTTCAGCCTTTTTGAGCAGGTCCATGCCGTCGCGGCGAATGTGGCGCACCGCAACCCGCGCTTGTTCAGCATAATTGTGGGCAACTTTGGCCAGATCACGGCGGCGTTCGGAATTTAACTCCGGAAGTGGGACGCGGATCACCTGACCTTCCCCCATCGGGTTAAGGCCAAGGCCGCTGTCACGGATCGCCTTTTCCACCGCGTTGGACATCGAGCGATCCCAGACCTGAACGCTGAGCATCCGCGGCTCCGGCACGGTCACGGTCGCCACCTGGTTCAACGGCATCCGCGAGCCATAGGCCTCAACCATAACGGGCTCAAGCAGGCTGGCGCTCGCACGCCCCGTCCGCAACCCGGCCAGTTCGGTGTGCAAAGACTCGATGGACTTGGCCATCCGCGACTTGAGTTCATTCAGATTGTAGGCAATCGCCATTGATTTCGTCCTTCTGTCTTAGAGCGGTTTGCCAACGCGCGTGCTGCGCGCTCGTCCGGCTAGGACACCCAACAGGCCTTCTTTATCGTCGAGTGCATAAACAATTATCGGCAAGCCATTGTCGCGAGCAAGCGCGAATGCGGCAGTATCCATCACTCGCAGGTTTTGCCCAATGACTTCGTCATAGCTGACCGTTTCATAACGGGTCGCGTTCTTGTCTTTCATCGGATCGGCTGAATAGACGCCGTCGACCTTGGTTCCCTTGAGCAAGACATCGCAGTCGAGCTCGATTGCCTTAAGGGCGGCTGCAGTGTCGGTAGTAAAAAATGGATTGCCGGTGCCCCCGGCGCAAACGACAACAAAGCCGTCATCGAGCGCCGCTTTGGCAGCCCGGGCCGTGAAGCTATCGGCAACGGAGGGCATCGTCAGCGCGCTGAACACCTTGGATTTCACACCCTGACGCGAAATGGCATTGGACAACGCAAGTGAATTGATCACGGTGCCAAGCATACCCATCAAATCGGCGGTTACGCGGTCGGTTCCGTCTGCGGCAACGGCCATGCCGCGAAAGATGTTGCCGGCCCCGATGACGATTCCAATCTGCACCCCCGCTTTGGCGGCATCGGCAATCTGCTTGGCAACGGAATTGAGAAACTCAGGCTCGATGCCGAACGACTGATCACCGGCCAGCACCTCGCCTGAAACCTTGAGCAAAATCCGTTTGTAGGCAGGCGCCATCGGCGAACCCCTGGGTAAATGAAATGGGGCGCCGAATCCGGTGACGCCAGCGGAACCGTAATGCATTTGCCACAAAAGTGGAAACCGCATTGGGGCGTGAACAGGCTTCTGGACAGCTATTTGGGCTCGATCCCGACAAAAACACGAGAGAGCGAGGGCGGACCCGAGGGTCCGCCATCAACTGATAGACTACTGCTTGACGCCCGATGTCGCGGCAACTTCAGCGGCAAAATCGGTAACCGCCTTTTCAATGCCTTCGCCAAGAGCAAAGCGCACGAAACGGGTCAGCTTGATTGGGGCGCCAACGTCCTTTTCGGCGTTCTTGATCGCCACGCCAACTTTGGTCTCGCCGTCGATCACGAAGGTCTGCGCCAAAAGCGTGACTTCTTCGTAGTACTTGCGCATCCGGCCATCGACCATCTTTTCAGCGATCTCGGCGGACTTGCCCGATTCCTTGACCTGCTCAAGAATAATGGCGCGCTCACGCGCAACCACTGCTGGATCCAAGTCTTCCGGAGAGATGGATGCCGGGTTGGTGGCGGCGATGTGCATCGCCAACTGCTTGCCCAGAGCCGACAGGGCGGACTTATCGCCAGTCGATTCCAAAGCCACCAGAATGCCCATTTTGCCAAGCCCGGGCTTCACCGCCGAGTGGACATAGCTTTCCACCACACCGTCGACCACCGAAACCACGGCGGCGCGGCGCAAATTCATGTTCTCGCCAATCTTCGCAATGGCTTCGGTCAGTTCGGTCGAAACCGAATGCCCGGATCCTGGGAACGACATCTCGCCAAGCTTGACGATGTCGCCATCGCTGGCCAGCGCAAGCTTGGCCACAGTGTGAACGATCGACTGGAACTGGTCGTTCCGAGCCACGAAGTCAGTTTCCGAGTTGACTTCAACAACAGCCGCGGTCGTGCCATTGGTCGAAATGCCGACCAAGCCTTCTGCCGCAATGCGGTCGGCCTTCTTGGCAGCTTTGGCAAGGCCGCGCGTGCGCAGCCAGTCCACAGCAGCTTCCATATCACCGGCCGTTTCGGCCAGCGCCTTCTTACAGTCCATCATCCCGACGCCAGTCGAGTCACGGAGCTGTTTAACCATGCCTGCAGTGATTTCCATGATTCACCTCTTGGCGACCCCGTACCGGGGCCGCATGGTTCATATCAATTGTGAAAACCGGGACGTCCCGATTAGTTCGCGGCCGTTTCCGATGCAATTGCTGCCTCGACGGGAGCAACTTCGGCAGCACCAAGATCGGCACCAAGGGCGGACGACGACCGGCCAATACCGTCGATTGCGGCCTTTGCAATCAGCGACACGTAAAGCTCAAGAGCGCGCGAGGCGTCGTCATTGCCTGGGATGGCAAAATCAACGGTGTCGGGATCACAATTGGTGTCGACGATGGCGATAACCGGGATACCCAGACGACGGGCTTCCTTGATCGCGTTGGCTTCTTTGTTGGTGTCGATCACGAACAACAGGCTTGGCAGATTGCCCATGTCCTTGATCCCGCCGAGGTCGCGCTCAAGACGCTCCTGCTCGCGGCTCATCATCAGGCGTTCTTTTTTGGTGCGGCCTTCAAGACCTTCGGCGCCCATCGATTCCAGCGTGCGCAAGCGAGCAATGGAATTGGAGATGGTCTGCCAATTGGTCAGCGTGCCGCCGAGCCAACGCGAGTTGACGAAATACTGCGCCGAGGAACGAGCAGCTTCGGCAACCAGAGGCGCGGCTTGGCGCTTGGTGCCAACGAACAGCACGCGGCCGCCATCGGCAACGGTGTCCGATACCAGTTGCAAAGCGCGGCTCAGCATTGGCACGGTCTGGCTTAGATCCAGAATATGAATGTCGTTACGAACGCCGAAGATGAACTTTTCCATCTTGGGGTTCCAGCGGTGCTTCTGGTGACCAAAGTGAACGCCTGCTTCAAGCAGTTGGCGCATAGAAAAATCGGGCATTGCCATGGTGGCAGATCCTTTACCGGTTGATGCCTCCACAAAGCCTTGCGACGGAATGTTCCGCCACCGGATGGACAGCTGAACTGGGTTCAACCGGCCTGCTTCGTGTGTGAAATTGCGCCTGACATAGCCAAACGCTCGCGCCGTATAGGGCAAACCTGATCGATACGCAAGGGTAACACCCGCCACTGCGTCGCTTCCGTGTCGGGCAACGGCTCAGGATCAATGGTGGGAACCCAGCTTAATTCAGGCGCACATCGGTGACGCCGTCGAGCGCTTTGATCCCACCGGCAATTTCAGGGGTCAGGCGAAACTGACCTGGCAGCTCAATTTCGTACTCCCGCGCGCCACCGTCACGAATGACAACGAAACTGACCGAGCCCTCCCCACCCGACTTGAGTTGGTTGCGGATCGGCCCCAGGCATTTTTCGGTCGCGGCAAAGACGGTCAAGCGACGCCCGATTTTTTCGGCCGCCCCTTCGATCAGTTCAGCATCCAGCAGCCGTACGCTGACGCCGTCGGGGCGTTCGTCCGCCCCCACATGTAGAATAACCGACTTGCCCACCTGCAATATCGAGCCGAACTCACTGATCTGTTCGGAAAACGCGATACATTCAAAACTACCGCTCTGGTCGGACAGTGTCAGGATCATCATCGGCGTGCCTTTGCGCGTGCGCCGGTCCTGCCGCGCGGCGATGGTACCAGCCAAGCGCCCTGCCCCTGCCCCATCCTTGACTGCTCGCTCAAAATCGACCCAGCGTTGCACGCGCAACTGCTCAAACAACCCCGAATAAGCATCGAGCGGGTGCGCCGACAAATGGAAGCCGATAGCGGATAATTCCCGGTCAGCGCGTTCGGTGGTCGACCAGGCGGCAACTCCTTGCGGCAATTTGATTGGGTCGGGCTCACCCTGGTCGAACATGTTCCACTGCCCTTCTATGCGTTCAACGCTGAGGGCCTGCGCGGTTCCCATGATCGATTCAATGGCGGCAAAGGCCTGCTCCCGACGCGGCACGATTTCGTCAAAAGCACCGGCGTTCACCAGGGTTTCGAGCGTGCGCTTGGACAGCACCCGCGGGTCAACCCGGCGGGCAAAATCGCCCAAATCGGCATAGGGCGTGTCGCCACGCACGTCCACGATATGCTCGGCCACCTGCCGCCCGACGCCCTTAACCGCGCTCAGGCCGTAATGGATACGCTTGGCTTTGACCGAAAACACCGCTTGGGAGCGATTAACGCATGGTGGCACCAGTTCAATATCGTGGCGCTTGGCCTCGCCGCGGAACTCCGCCAGCTTGTCGGTGTTGCCCATATCCAGCGTCATCGAGGCGGCGAGGAACTCATGGGGATAATGCGCCTTCAAATACCCCGTCTGATAACTGACAAGCGCGTAGGTTGCGGCGTGGCTCTTGTTAAAGCCATAATTGGCGAACTTGGCCAATAGATCAAAGATCGTGTCCGCCTGTCCCAATTTTAGCCCGTGCCGGACCGCGCCTTCGCGGAAGCGTTCGCGCTGGGCATCCATCTCCGACTTGATTTTTTTGCCCATGGCGCGCCGCAGCATGTCGGCCTCGCCCAACGAATATCCGGACAGCAATTGGGCGATTTGCATCACCTGCTCCTGATAAACGATGATGCCGTAGGTCTCGTCGAGAACTTTGCTCAGACTGTCATGGGGGTATTCGACCGCTTCGCGCCCGTGCTTGCGGTCGCAGAACAGCGGAATATTGTCCATCGGACCGGGGCGATACAGCGCGACCAGCGCAATGATGTCTTCAAACCGATCCGGCTTTAGATCAACCAGCGCCCGCCGCATACCGGCGCTTTCGACCTGGAACACGCCAAAAGTGTCCCCCTGGGCATAGAGCTTGTAAGTTGGCTCATCATCGATGGGAATATCCTCGATCCGGAAGCTGCCGCCATCCAGATTGATCATCTGCACCGCGTATTCGATGGTGGTCAGGGTCTTGAGGCCGAGAAAATCGAACTTCACCAGTCCCGCCGCCTCGGCCCATTTCATATTGTACTGGCAGACCGGCATGTCCGACCGCGGGTCACGATACAGCGGTGCCAAATCCTGCAGCGGTCGGTCGCCGATGATAATGCCGGCGGCGTGGGTTGACGCGTGCCGGTACAAGCCCTCCAGATTGCGGGCAATGGCGATCAAATCAGCCACCGTCTCGTCATCTTCGGCCATCATCCGCAATTGCGGCACTTCATTAAGCGTCCGCTCGAGCGTCCATGGATCGGCCGGATTGGCCGGCACCATTTTGGTGATTCGGTCGACCTGGCCATAGGGCATTTGCAGAACGCGACCAACATCGCGCAGCACCGCGCGCGCCTGCAGGGTTCCAAAGGTGATGATCTGGGCGACCTGCTCGGTGCCGTACTTCCTTTGCACATAGCGAATGACTTCTTCGCGCCGGTCCTGACAGAAGTCGATGTCAAAGTCCGGCATCGAGACGCGTTCGGGATTGAGCATCCGTTCGAACAGCAAATTATACTGAAGCGGATCAAGATTGGTGATGGTGGTGGCATAGGCGACAAGCGATCCCGCGCCCGACCCGCGCCCCGGACCCACGGGGATGCCCTCTGCCTTGGCCCAACGAATAAAATCGGCAACGATCAGGAAGTAGCCGGGAAATTTCATCGAAGCGATGATGCCGAGCTCGAATTCCAGCCGGTCCCGGTAGTCTTGCTCGGTCTTGCCGGGCGCAACGCCGACGCTGGCCAGCCGCGCTTCCAGCCCCTCTTCCGCCATTGCCCGCAGCGCCGCGGCTTCGACGGCGATGGCTTCGTCATCGGTCAGTCCCGGCGCAGCGGCAAATTTGGGCAGCACAGGATCGCGCGTGCGCGGACGAAAACCAATGCGCTGGGCAATCTCGACGGTGGACTCGAGCGCTTCAGGCAAGTCCACGAACAGCTCGACCATTTCAGCACGGGTCTTGAAATAGTATTGGTCGTTCAGCTTGCGCCGCTCGGTCTGGGCGATCACGGTTCCGCCAGCGATAGCCAGCAACGCGTCATGCGCCTCATATTCCTTCACCGATTTGAAGAATGGTTCATTAGTGGCCACCAAGGGCAGACCGTGGCGATAGGCATAGTCGATCAGGCGCGGTTCGACATTGGCCTCAATGGGGCGTCCATGACGTTGAATTTCGACATAGAGCCGGTCATCAAATAGCTCCCGCAACAGATTGAGCCGCTTGATGGCGTGGGCATCCTGTCCAGAAGCAAAACAGCTATCGATAGACCCTTCCGGTCCCCCAGTCAGGCAAATCAAATCCGCCAGGCTTTCGCGGCTCAGCCAATCGAGCCGCCCACGAGCCTGCCCACCATCGCCCTCCAAATAGGCGCGGCTGACCAGATGCGACAGATTGGCAAATCCGCGCTCGCTTTGCGCCATCAAGACAATGCTGGATTTGGCGGCATGGTTGGAATGGCCACGTTCACTGACCCGCTCTTCGGCGGCGGCAAAATCAACCGACAACTCCACCCCGATCAGGGGTTGGATGCCTTTTTTGGCGGCCTTTTCGGAAAACTCCAATGCACCAAACAAATTGGAGGTGTCGGCAACGCCAAGCGCCGGTTGATGATCGGCCTTGGCCAGCTCCAGCAACTTTTCAAGCTGGATCGCCCCTTCCAAAAGGGAATAGGCAGAATGGGTGTGCAGGTGGATAAAACCGGGACCGGTCATGCTGGATCTTTCCTAGACCGCCTTTGTGACAGGCTCCGGGCCATGCGCAAACTGGGAACCGCGCGCAATCCACACAAAGCCTCACCCCAGCTTGGAAAGCAGATCCATCCAGGCCAGTGAGCCGACGGTGAAGGTACCCAGAGTAACGAATGCGGCGAAATCCTTGAGCAAGGTCAGCATGTTCGTGTCCTTTGTTTTGGTTTTGTTCTTATATGTTCTTGTTTAGTTCTTGTCGAGCGATAAAGCGGGATTACCGGGGATTGGATGGCTTTGGTTAGGGATTCGTTAGCAAAAGCCTGTTTGGCCCCTGGCTACATCCCAGTAGGCGGTTCCTCCAGAATGGCGCTGAACCGTCGGTCAAAATTTTGAATTGTGCAGGCAACGCAAGGCAATGCTTGGCGATTTGGATCATGATGTCAGTGAGAGCCCTCAGTTGGACTCATCACTGCAAGCCCTGTGCCAAGTGATTCGGCGATAAATCTGTCTGTTTCGGGCAGATTCGCATTTTGGCAGAGCAAGTCTTGCCGGTGCACGGACGAATTTGCCCGGCTAGCGCTTCGCTAAAGCGTGTGATCGATTACAAGGCCCGCCCGCAGAGTCACAATCCGGTCGGCCCGCCGGGCCAGATCATGATTGTGGGTCGCGATCAGCGCTGCGGCGCCCTCTTCCTTGATCAGGGTCTTGAGCGCCTCGAATACCAGATCGCTGGTATCGGGATCGAGGTTGCCGGTTGGCTCATCGGCAAGAATGACCTTCGGTCGGTTTGCTGCGGCACGGGCGATGGCAATCCGTTGCTGTTCGCCACCGGAAAGCTCGGCGGGACGGTGGCTCGCGCGCGGCCCAACCCCGAGAATGTCCAGCAATTGCATTGAGCGGGCATCGGCGGCTTGTTGGGATTTCCCGGCAATCAATTGCGGCATGGAGACGTTTTCCAGCGCCGTGAATTCAGGCAGGAGATGATGAAACTGGTAGACATAGCCCACCGTGTTGCGGCGCAACTGGGTCCGTCCGCGATCCGCAAGGTGGCTGGTTTTGATGCCGAGAATTTCAATCTCGCCGGACTGCGGCGCTTCCAGCAGGCCACTGAGGTGCAAAAGCGTCGATTTACCAGCCCCTGATGGAGCAACCAGAGCGACCAGTTCCCCACTCATGACGGTCAGATTGGCGGCTTCCAGCACCCGCACGATCTTGTCGCCCTCGCCATAGTGGCGGTGAACATCGCGCAAAACCAGATGAGCCTTACTCATAACGCAGCGCCTCAATCGGATCATATTGGGCGGCGCGCCAAGCCGGATAGAGGGTGGCGAGAAAACTCAGACCCAGAGCAAGACCAACCACCACTGTAACCTCAACCGGGTCGGTCTTGGACGGCAGTGACGACAGGAAGAACACCTCTGGCGGAAAAATGGTCACGCCAAGCGTTTCGGATACGGCCTTGCGCAGCGTCTCGGCATTGGCCGCGACCAACAAACCAAGCACCAGCCCGGTCAATGTCCCGATAAAGCCAATTGCTGTGCCGGTGATTGAAAATATGCGCATGATGGCGCCACGGGTCGCCCCCATGGTGCGCAGCACGGCAATGTCGCGGCTCTTGTCCTTCACCAGCATGATCAGGCTGGAGATAATGTTGAAGGCGGCGACCACAATGATCATCGACAAAATGGTGAACATCACCACTCGTTCAACCTGGAGCGCTGAGAAGAAAGTCTCGTTGCGCTGCTTCCAGTCGGTCAGGATCAACGGGCGTGTCGTCGGATTGGCCTGCAACCGGTCGCGCATCTCCGTCGTCGCGTCCGGGTCATCAATAAAGATTTCGGCGCCAGTCGCCTCATAAACCCTGGTATAAGCGGCATCGATCTCGGCGTCGGACGCCAGCGGATCGAGCGGTTGCTGGCCGGGCTTCAAAACATCTTCGTAGAGCTTGAAATAGTCCTGTGCCAACTGCAGCGGCATATACATGTAAAAGCTGTCGAACTCGACCATGCCGAGATTGAACACCACGTCGACTTTATAGGAGCGGATCTGCGGGGTATTGCCAAAGGGGGTCTTGGTGCCATTGGTGTTGATAATGGTTACGCTGTCACCAAGGCCGACACCCAGCGTTTGTGCCAGGCGATAGCCAATCGCAACGCCCTTGCTTTGATCCCAATTGTCAAATCCGCCTTGCTCGGCCGAGCTGTAGAGCAGTTCCAGCTTCTTAAGGTTTTCCTCGTCCATGCCGCGCACGGATACGCCGGTCGAGCTGCCTGCCCCCGAAGCCAAGACCTGTCCTTCAGCAAAATACACGGCGAATTTGACACCATCAACCTGCTGCACCGCCGCGATCGCTTCATGGTAGTCGGTGAATTTGGATTCAATCGGAAAGGCGCTGAAATGCCCGTTCAACCCGAGGATTTTGCTGAGCAATTCCTCGCGAAACCCGTTCATGACCGACATGACCACGATTAACGTTGCCACCCCGATGGCGACGCCAACCATCGTCAGGCTGGCGATCACAGAAATGAACGCCTCCTTGCGCCGCGCGCGCAAATACCGGCCGGCGAGGATCCACTCAAAGCGCGAAAATGCGCGCGTTCCCTGGTCTAACGCCGGGACCGTGTGATCACTCAAATGTCGGTCCGCCTTTGCGGTTCAATCAGCCCACGCAGGCGTTCAATTGCTGCACTTATCGGCAGGGTTTCTCTCTCGCCGGTTTTACGGTGCTTGATTTCCGCCTCGCCGTTCTTGAGGCCGCGCGGCCCCAGGATTAGCTGATAGGGAATGCCAATCAGATCGGCGGTGGTGAACTTGGCGCCGGCGCCCTGATCGCGGTCGTCGTAAAGAACGTCAATACCGGCGGCGCTCAGCTGCGCATAAAGGGTCTCACAGGCGACGTCGCATTCCGCATCGCCGGCCTTTAGGTTGATCAATACCGCTTCAAACGGGGCGACGCTGACAGGCCAGATGATGCCGGAATCGTCGTGGCTGGCTTCAATAATTGCGGGCACCAGCCGTGTCGGCCCAATCCCATAAGACCCCATATGCACGGTAATTTCCTTGCCGTCGGGACCGGTCACGGTCGCCTTCATTGGCTCAGAATACTTGGTGCCGAAGTAGAAAATATGTCCAACTTCGATCCCGCGCGCCGAAACACGAAATTCCTCGGGCACGCTGGCTTCATATTCGGCCATGTCGACCATGTCTTCGGTGGCCGCATAGAGCGACGTCCAGTCGTCAAAAATCGGCCGCAGATCGCCGCGGAAATCGGTGTCGGCGGGGGGAATGGGCTTGTCGAGTAGCCGGCGATCGCAAAACACGGCGCTTTCGCCGGTATCAGCCAGCACAATCCATTCATGGCTGAGGTCGCCGCCGATCGGACCGGTGTCGGCGCGCATCGGGATTGCCGTCAGGCCCATGCGACGATAGGTGCGTAGATAGGCGGTAAACATTCGCTCATAGGCTTTGACCGCGTCGTCATTGTTCAGGTCGAACGAATAGGCATCCTTCATCAAGAATTCGCGGCTACGCATGGTGCCAAAGCGCGGACGAACCTCATCCCGGAATTTCCACTGAATGTGGTACAGGTTGAGAGGCAAGTCCTTGTAAGACTTAACATAAGTGCGGAAAATCTCGGTGATCATTTCCTCATTGGTTGGACCATAGAGGAACTCGCGCTCGTGGCGGTCCTGGATGCGCAACATTTCCTTGCCATAGGCATCATAGCGCCCGCTTTCGCGCCACAAATCGGCAGGCTGGATCGTTGGCATCAGCATCTCGATGGCGCCCGAGCGGTTTTGCTCTTCCTCGATGATCTTTTGCACCTTCATCAAAACCTTGTAGCCGAGCGGCAACCAGGAATAGAGACCGGCGGCTTGTTGGCGCACCATGCCTGCCCGCAACATCAGGCGGTGCGAGACAATCTCGGCCTCTTTGGGAACGTCGCGCAGCACGGGCAGAAAAAATCGAGACAGGCGCATGGCGACTCCAAACCGACGACGACTCAAGGCTTTTGTAGATGCCCACTCAAATCGTACTCGTCCATACCTTGCAAGCATGGATGCCATGCAGAATCTGCGTGACAGCGATATTTCTTGTGATATGGTCCGCTTCAATAAAGACAACGATGACGAAAAAGTTATCGGGCGTCGACAACGTCAGGGAGGAGCGTTGGCCGCCACCTTCGGGTGTGCCTAAGACCAGCGTATTGTCGAACAAACTATTTGAGCAGGGCATTCGTGCCCTGCTTTTTTGTTTGCTGGCAGCATTTTAGCCGCATTTGCGAATGCCCGTGCTTAACTGGTTTTACCACTTTTCAATGCAGACCAGACCACACCTGCCGTTTTCCCGACCTGATATCTTCCTTACTTGGCCTGCCTAAAGTGATGTCATGTTGCCCAATAGGCGTCTGGGCTGGGCCAGGTCTTAGCACGGAGTTGGACATGGTTGACGCCGCTCTGCTTCGAGAGATTGCGCTGTCCTTGGCGGGCACCACCGAAGCGCCCCATTTTGACCGCGCCGCATTTAAAGTGGCGAGAAATTATTGCACGCTCGCTGCCGATCAGTTGAGCGCAAATCTCAAACTAAACCCCGACGAGCAGGCGTTGAAGTGTCTGGTTGCCGCCGACGCTTTTTGCCCCCTGCCTAATGCGTGGGGGCGTCAGGGTTGGACAGTGCTCACTCTGGCTGCGGTCAATGAGGCGGAGTTATTGGCCGCGCTGACGATGGCCTGGCGGCACGCCTTGCCAAAGCCTTCAAAGATGGCGGCTAGTGGTCGCCCGCGCCGCGGTTAGCGCCAATATTGCTGCAGCAGCGGATTGGACAGGCCCCACAACAACAAAGGCGTGACAATCGCGGCGAGTACCGAGGTAACGCCCACTTTGGTCCACATGCGCGACCGGGTCGGTGCGCCCGGCTCCGAACCCGGAACAATGCTCTGGTCCTCAGCCTGGCTGCGAACCCCAAACGGCAGCACCGCGAACAGGCATATCCACCAAACGATGAAGTAGACTGCAATAATGCTGCCGATTGCCATGTGGGTTAACCCTTACACGCGGTGAACGAAGACGGTGACGTTGGGCTTGCGGCCCCAATAGGCATTCACTTCATTGCGAATGGCCTTGAACAGAGCCGAGTTGAGCACCTCGGTGTCGCTCCGACGCTTGGGGGGGATGCTTTTTAGCACGCCACCAATAGTGGTTTCCAACAGGCCGTTGAGTGACTCGTCCTCGGTTTCTGGCAGGCCTTCGATGACGAAATCGGGGCCAGACACCACCTGCCCACCACCGTTGACGCAGATGGAGACGACGATATGTCCGCCAAATGAGAGGCGACGACGCCCTTTGACCCCGCTTTCGTCTGGTGTGCACAACACCAGTCCATCAAGGTATAATTCGCCCGTCCGCACTTCAGCCGGGAATGCCATCGGCTCTGGGAACAGGCGGACAAGGTCGCCATTGCGGGCTGAAACGACATTGGGGATGCCGGCATCGCGGCCAAGTTTGGCATGGGCTTCCAGATGCATGGCTTCCCCATGCACCGGCACCAAAACGTCGGGTTTGACCCAGCTATAAAGGCGGCGCAGTTCTTCGCGGCGCGGATGACCCGTGACATGGACCAGACCATCGCGCTGGGTGATGACCTCGACGCCACGGTCGATCAGCATGTTTTGGATATCGATCACTTCGCGTTCATTGCCCGGAATGGCCCAGGATGAAAACACCATCCGGTCGCCAGCGGTAAGATCAATCACGGGATGTTCGCCGCGCGCAATGCGGGCGATCGCCGCACGGGGTTCGCCCTGGCTACCGGTGCACAACAAGACGACTTTGTTACGCGGCAGGCTGCGATACATGTCCTGGTCGTGCAGCACGGGCACGCCTTCAAGCATTCCCAATTCGCGGGCAATGCCGGTGATGCGGTGCAGCGAGCGCCCGGACAACACCACCTGACGACCAGCCTTTTCGGCGGCGCGCGCCACCGAAATGACGCGGCCGACATTGGAGGCGAATGTGGTGACGGCAACGCGGTGCGGTGCCGAGGCGATGATGGCCGCCAGCGTATCGCCGACTTCGGCTTCGCTTGGGCTCTCGCCGTCCTTCATGGCGTTGGTGGAGTCACAGATCAGGGCCAGCGGCAGCGTGCTATCCTCCCCGATCTTTTGCAGACGCGCGATATCGGTTGGGGCGTTGCCGACCGGGGTCGGGTCCAGCTTCCAGTCGCCGGTATGCAGCACGCGGCCAATCGGCGTGGTGATCAGCAAGGCGTTGCTCTCGGGAATCGAGTGGGCAACATTGATGGCTTCGATGGTGAACGGGCCGACCTTGAACGGCTTGCCCGGGCGCATGATGGTGAGATCAACATTGTCAACAATGCCGTCGCCAGCACGCTTGGCTGCCAGCATTGCGGCGGTAAACGGGGTGGCAAAGACCGGCTTTTCAAAGCTCGGCCATAGGTCGAGCACCGCGCCATAGTGGTCTTCGTGACTGTGTGTGAGGATCAGCGCCAGCACGTCGTCGGCGCGCTCTTCCAAAAATTCCGGATTGGCCATGATCAGCTCAATCCCTGGCAGGCTCGGATCACCGAACGACACGCCGCAATCAACGACGATCCATTTGCGGGTTTTTTCGGGCCCAAAGCCATAGGCGGCCATGTTCATCCCGATTTCGCCAACGCCGCCGAGCGGCACGAATACGAGTTCGTCCCTTTGGTTTTTAGCCATAGGTCAAATAGTCCTTATCAAATGCGTCTTTGCGGGCCTGGGACCTTTCGCCCATGCCGCCAGTCACGCCAATTCTTGTGGTCAGCTTCGGGCGCTGGCCGTTGCCCCAAAATGAACATCACCAGCAGTGATGGCGATGCGCGTATCGGTCTCGTCGCGGACGACCAATCGTCCGGAATCGTCTATAGTTTCAAAAATGCCACGCACAGTTTGCCCGTTTTGGGTGACTGCGACCGGGGCACCAATTCCTGTTGCGGCGTTTCGCCAAAGTGCCAAAACACTGGCAACACCGCGTCCATCAGCCCAAATCCCAAAAATTTCGACCCAGGCATCGCTGAGGGCCTCAAAAACCTCGGCTGCCGTGCAGCCAATGCCCATGTCATTCAAACTAGTGGCGGGATACGGCAAACCGGTCGGTGCCGCAACCACATTGACACCAATGCCGATGGCAATCGCGTGACGACCGTCGTCCAGCTTGTGCGCTTCGAGCAGAATTCCGGCCAGTTTAGCGCCATCGGCCAACACGTCATTGGGCCATTTAAGGGCGATGCGGGCCGCAGGTTCAACCAAACCACCACTTGGGTCGATGCGGGCGATGCCGGTCGGCACCAGGCGTGACAGGGCAAGGTTGAGCGATACCCCGGCGACAAATCCCAGGGTCGCCGCCACGGCCGGATCGGCGTCTGGAACAATCAATAACGTTGCCGCCATATTGCCCTGCGGGCCGACCCAGGCGCGGCCGCGGCGGCCACGACCCGCCGTTTGCTCGAGGGCGGTAAACCACAGGCCGCCCGGATCGCCAGCGATTCCGGCGGCCAGGGCCTCGTTGTTGGTTGACCCGATCGTTTCAAAGCAGCGCAAGCGATACCCTGCGGCCCGCGCCTTGGCGCCGAGGCTAAACTCCGTCACCTAGAACAGGCTTGCTGCGGCGGTGTGGGCCCATCCAGCCAGCGGGCCACCCAGAGTGAAATAATAGGTCACAATCAGGAAGCCACTGAGTGCCATGATGATGGTGAGCTCGTTCGGCACCGCTGCAAATTTCTGCTTGGGCTCGTCAAAATACATGATTTTGACGATCCGCAGGTAATAGAAGGCGCTAATGGCCGAGGCCAAAACACCGATCACCGCGAGCACGTAAAGTTGAGACTGAATTGCCGCCACGAACACGTGCCATTTGGCAAAAAAGCCGGCCAGCGGTGGCATCCCGATGAGCGAGAACATGACGACTGCCATGATGGCCGCCACAAACGGGCGGGCCTGGGCGACCCCAGCCAGTTCGTCAATCGTCTCGATCTGACCCGTTTCGGTGCGCAGCGACAGCAGGCAGGCGAAAAACGCCACCGTCATCGTCACATAGATCGCCATATAGATGGCAACGCCTTCCACCCCGCCTTGATTGGCCGCGGCAAGGCCAACCAAGGCAAACCCGACATGGCCGATGGAGGAATAGGCGATCAGCCGCTTGATGGATTTTTGGCCGATGGCCGCAAAGGCGGCCAACACCATCGAGGCAATCGACAGAAAAATCACAATCTGTTGCCAGTCATGGGCAATCGGGCCAAATGTGTTTGAAGTCAGCCGCACCAGAAGCGCCATCGCCGCAACTTTGGGCGCCGTGGCAAACAGCGCCGTTACTGGCGTAGGTGCGCCCTCATAAACGTCGGGTGTCCACATATGGAACGGCACGGCCGAGATCTTGAACGCCACCCCGGCCAACAGGAACACCACGCCAAAGATCAAGCCGATGGAGCGGCCTTCGGCGGCAATCTGCACCACGATCTGGGCCAGATTGGTGCTGCCGGTAAAGCCATAGATCAACGATGCGCCATAGAGCAGCATCCCTGAGGATAGTGCGCCCAAGACGAAGTATTTCAGCCCCGCCTCCGTGGCCTTGGCGTCGTCCCGCTTGATGGCGGCGACCACATAAAGCGCCAGCGATTGCAGTTCGATGCCGACATAAAGGGTCATCAGATCATTGGCCGAAACCATCATCATCATGCCCAGCGTCGCCAGCACCGCAAGGATGGCATATTCGAATTTATGGACGCCGTGTTCCTGGGCATTCGGCAAGGCCAGCAGCAGCGAAAAGGCCGCTCCCCCAAGCACCAAAACCTTCATGTAGCGGGAAAAGGCATCGCCAATAAAAGTGCCATTAAACAACACGCCTTCCGCGGGTTGCACCAGCACCAGCACAGCAACAGCCAGCAACAGCGCAATCGCCGCATAACTGACGCTGATCGAGCGCTCCTTGTTGATGACAATGCCTGCCAGCAGCAGCGCGATTGCACCAACAAAAATTGCTATCTCCGGAAAGGCCGGAGCCAGGCTAGCAAAGGACGTGATATCGGAACCCATTGGTCCCTCCTACTGCGCTGCGGCGGCGGCGAGTTCCGCCGAAGCGTCAATCGAAGCCGTATAATGGGATACAAGCGCATCGACCGAGGCCGCCGTGGCGTCGAGAATTGGCGCGGGATAAAAACCGAAGACGATGGTGAGCACCAGCAGCGGGTAAAGGATCAGTTTTTCGCGCAGGTTCAAGTCGAGAATGGCTTTGAGGCTGTCTTTGGTCAGCGCGCCAAAAATAACGCGGCGATAGAGCCAAAGTGCGTAACCGGCCGACAAAATGACGCCGAACGCCGCGCCGAAGGCAACCCAGGTATTCACCTGGAACACGCCGATCAGGGTCAAGAATTCCCCGACAAAACCAGACGTGCCTGGAAGCCCCACATTGGCCATGGTGAAGATCATGAACGCAAACGCATATTGCGGCATCCGCTCGACCAGGCCGCCATAAGCTGCGACTTCGCGGGTATGCATACGATCATAGATCACGCCCACACACAGAAACAACGCGCCCGAGACTATGCCGTGCGAGATCATCTGGAACATGGCGCCCTGGATGCCCAAGGCGTTGCCGGCAAAGATGCCCATCGTCACAAAGCCCATGTGAGCAACCGATGAATAGGCAATGAGCTTCTTGATGTCGGTTTGCACCAGCGCCACCAGCGAGGTGACAATGATGGCCGCAACCGACAGCGCAAAGACGAAATTGGCGAAATAGGCCGATGCGTCAGGGAACATCGGCAGCGAGAACCGCAGGAACCCATAGCCACCAAGCTTCAACAAAATCGCTGCCAGGATAACCGAACCCGCCGTCGGTGCCTCAACGTGCGCCTCCGGCAACCAGCGATGGAACGGCCACATCGGCATTTTGACCGCCAAGGAAGCGAAGAACGCCAGCCACAGCCAGGTCTGCATTCCAGCGGGGAATTGATGGGTCAGGAGCTTGGTGATGTCGGTGGTTCCGGCATTCCAATACATCGCCATAATGGCCAGCAGCATCAGCACTGAGCCGGTGAAGGTATAAAAGAAGAATTTGTAGCTCGCCTGGATACGGCGCTTGCCGCCCCAAATACCGATGATCAGGAACATCGGCAGCAACGTGCCTTCAAAGAACACATAGAACATCGCCAGATCGAGGGTCGTGAACACCCCGATCATCAGTGTTTCCAGGATCAGGAACACGATCATGTATTCGCGGACCCGCTGATCGATCGAGTCCCAGCTTGCCAGGATACAAAATGGCATCAGCAGTGCCGATAGCACCACGAACAACACCGAGATCCCATCAACACCAACGCGATACCCGATGCTATCGCCGATCCACGGCACATTGACGACGAACTGAAAGCCAGGGTTGGCGGCGTCGAACTGCGCCCAGATCGCCAGCGACAGGCCCAGCGTCGCCAGTGTGGTCCCCAAGGCAACCCACTTGATCCGATTGATCGTAATTGCATCCTTACCGGTCATGACCAGCAGGATCAGCACCCCCAGCAGCGGCAGGAATGTGGTGAGCGTCAGAATGGAGTTGTCAAAAGTCATCAGATCAGTCCCCCGGCCGCGATGGCCCAGGTCAAGAGCGCCGCAATGCCGATCAGCATGGCGAAAGCATAATGGTAAAGGTAACCCGATTGCAGTTTGACCACCCAGGCAGTCACCCCCTGCACCCGGCGGCCAAGGCCCTCGGTGATGGTCTGGTCAATGAGTTGGTCATCAAACCGCGTCCACAACAAGCGGCCGATCCACAGCGCGGGACGAACAAAAATCAGATCATACAATTCGTCAAAGTACCATTTGTTCAACAGGAACTGGTACAGGCCGGGATTGGTCTCAGCCAGCCGCTTGGGCATGTCCGGGGCCCGGATATACATATACCAGGCGGCAACAAAGCCGGTGATCATGGCAAACGTCGCCGACCATTTCACCAGCCATGGCACCTCGTGTGCCGCTTCCATGATCTCGGCATTGACCACCAGCGAACCGGCGAAGAAATGCTGCACATGCTCAACTTCATGGAAGAACATGCCGTAAAACAGCACCCCGGCAAACACGGCCCCGGCAGCCAGAATATACAATGGCACCAGCATGACATTGGGCGCTTCGTGCGCGTGGTCGTAAGCGCTGCCATGATCGTCATGACCATGGGCGTCATCGGCGGCGTGGTCATCATGGCCGTGCGCAGAAGCCGGTCGCGGTGACCCGTGAAAGGTCAGATGGATCAGGCGCCAGGAGTAAAAGCTGGTGAACAGCGCGGCAATGACCAGCAGCCAATAGGCCAGATTGCCGGTATTGCCGCCCACTGCATAGGCAGCCTCGATGATGGAGTCTTTGGAAAAGAAGCCGGCAAAGCCCAGTGAGGTGCCCGGGATACCAACCCCGGTCAGCGCCAATGTACCGATCAGCATCATTGCGTAAGTGATCGGGATCTTGTGGCGCAGGCCCCCCATGTTGCGCATGTCCTGCTCGTGGTGCATGGCGTGGATCACCGCGCCGGCCCCCAGGAACAGCAGCGCCTTGAAGAATGCGTGGGTGAACAGGTGGAACACACCGGCTGAATAGGCCCCTGCTCCCAGAGCGACAAACATATAGCCCAGCTGCGAACAGGTCGAATAAGCGATAACGCGCTTGATATCGTTCTGCACCAGTCCAACAGTTGCCGCAAAGAACGCCGTGATCGCACCGACGACCAGCACAACCGTCATCGCCGTCGGCGAGATTTCAAACATTGGCGACAGGCGTGCCACCATGAACACCCCGGCGGTAACCATCGTTGCGGCATGGATCAGCGCCGAGACCGGCGTTGGGCCTTCCATGGCGTCAGGCAGCCAGGTGTGGAGCAGAAACTGCGCGGACTTGCCCATCGCGCCCATGAACAGCAGCAGGCACACCACCGTCATTGCATGTAGATCATAGCCGAGGAAGTCGATACGCGCCTCCGCAGCACCCTCCACGGCGCCAAAGGCGCCATCGAAGTCGAGGTGGCCGAGCACCATGAAAGCCCCGAAAATGCCGAGAGCGAAGCCAAAGTCACCGACGCGATTGACGATAAACGCCTTCATCGCCGCAGCGTTTGCAGATGGCTTGGTGTACCAGAACCCAATCAATAGATAGGACGCCAGCCCCACACCTTCCCAGCCGAAGAACATCTGCAGGAAATTGTCGGCCGTCACCAGCATCAACATGGCAAAGGTGAACAGCGACAGATAGGCGAAAAAGCGGGACCGATGCGGGTCCTCGGCCATGTAG
The DNA here is from genome assembly GCA_943372435.1 of Devosia equisanguinis. GTDB lineage: Bacteria > Pseudomonadota > Alphaproteobacteria > Rhizobiales > Devosiaceae > Devosia > Devosia equisanguinis_A. The sequence continues at coordinate 27,197 of CALRYQ010000001.1, read as the reverse complement.
CCAATCGAATAGACGTGGACCACGCTGGACACGGTATTGACCACCACCAGCATGATGGCCGTCAGCGTATCGACACGCAAAATCCAGCGCAGGTCCATGTCGCCGACCTGAATCCAGCGCATGATTTCAATCTTGAGCGCGACCGCGTGCTCGCCCTCACCATGTTCGGCACCAACCAGGCCACCACCAAAGGCGACCGGCAAGAAGACCACCCAGGACAGCACCGCGGCCACAATCAGGAGCCCTGTGGTGATCAGTTCGGAGTTGCGATGGCCAATTTGACGGCCGAGCAGGCCGGCCACCAATGCGCCAATCAAGGGCAGGAAAACTATCGCTTGGATCATGGCGAGCCTTAGCCCTTCATCATGTTGACGTCGTCCACGGCAATCGAGCCGCGGTTTCGATAAAAAATGACCAAAATGGCAAGGCCAATCGCGGCCTCGGCGGCGGCAACCGTCAGGATCAACAGCGCAAACACCTGCCCCTGCAGGTCGTTCAGCGCCGCCGAAAACGCCACGAAGTTCAAATTGACCGCCAAAAGGATCAACTCAATCGACATCAGGATGATGATGACGTTCTTGCGGTTCAAAAATATGCCGAACACGCCCAGCGTGAACAGGATTGCCGCTACGGTCAAATAGTGACCGAGCCCGATTTCCAAGCCCATGTTCTAGCCCCTACAATCCTTGACCGCTTTTGACTTTGACAATTTTCATCGCGTCGCTCGGCTTGCGGGCCGATTGAACTGATGGGTCCTGTCGCTTGATATTGACCTTGTGGCGCAACGTCAGCACGATGGCACCGATCATGGCCACCAACAGCACCGCGCCAGCCGCCTGGAACAAAAAGATGTACCGCGTGTAAATCACCAGGCCGAGCGCCATGGTGTTCTGCACGCCAGCATCGATGGGCAATACGGCCGAGCTGGCAATTTCGGGTGAAATCACAAAACTGCCGGCAACCAACAACAGCTCGAGCAGCAGAATGATGCCGATCACCACGCCGATGGGCATGTATTGCAACATGCCCTGTCGCATCGAGCCAAAATCGACGTCAAGCATCATGACGACGAACAAGAACAGCACCATCACCGCGCCGACATAGACCACGATCAGCAACAGCGCCAGGAACTCGGCACCCGCCAACAGAAAGAGCCCGGCGGCGTTGAGGAACACCAGGATCAGGAACAACACCGAATGGACTGGGTTGCGGGACGAGATCACCATCAGGGCCGAAATCACGGCGATGGTGGAGAACACATAAAAAAAGAACTGCGGAAGGCTCATGGTCTTCCCTCTCAGCGATACGGCGCATCGGCGCGGAGGTTGTGCGCAAGTTCGCGCTCCCACCGATCGCCATTCGCCAAGAGCCGCTCTTTGGAAAAATAGAGCTCTTCGCGGGTTTCTGTTGCAAATTCGAAGTTCGGACCCTCGACGATGGCATCCACCGGGCAGGCTTCCTGGCAGAAGCCGCAATAGATGCATTTCACCATGTCGATGTCATAGCGCACCGTGCGGCGGGTGCCGTCGTTCTGACGTGGACCCGCTTCAATGGTGATCGCTTGTGCCGGGCAAATGGCTTCGCACAGCTTGCAGGCAATGCAGCGTTCTTCGCCATTTGGATAGCGCCGCAGCGCATGTTCGCCACGGAAACGCGGACTGACGCGCCCCTTTTCAAATGGATAGTTGATGGTCGGCTTGGGTTTGAAGAAATACCGCATAGCCAGGAAAAATGCTGAAACAAATTCCTTGAGCAGCAAAGAGTTGAGGAACTGGAGCGCGCGCATCAGGCAATTCCTCCGTGCCAACCCCAGCCCGTGAGCTGAAGAACAAAGGCGACAATAATGACCGAGGCCAGCGACAGCGGCAGGAACACCTTCCAGCCGATCCGCATCAACTGGTCATAGCGGTAACGCGGCACAAATGCCTTGACCATGGCGATCATGAAAAACACCATCGAGGTCTTGATCACGAACCAGACCGCACCAGGGATCCAGGTGAAGGGTGGCAGGTCAATTGGTGATATCCAACCACCCAGAAACAGAATGGTCGTCAGCGCGCACATCATGATGATCGCGATGTACTCGCCCAGCATGAACAGCAGATAAGGGGTCGAGGAATACTCCACCATGAACCCGGCGACCAGTTCGGATTCCGCTTCGGGCAGATCGAACGGCGGGCGATTGGTTTCGGCCAGCGCCGAGATGAAGAACACCACAAACATGGGAAAAAGCGGCAGGAAGAACCAATTGAGGAATGCCAATTGTGGCACGCCGATCATCTTGGCCAGGCCCATTTCCTTCTGTGCCATCACGATGTCGGTCAGGTTCAACGATCCAACGCACAGCAAAACGGTGATGATGACGAGGCCGATGGACACCTCATAGCTCACCATTTGCGCGGCGGAACGGAGCGAACCCAGGAATGGGTATTTCGAGTTGGACGCCCAACCGCCCATGATGATGCCGTAAACGCTTAGCGATGAGATCGCCAAAACATAGAGGATACCAACGTTCATGTTGGACAGCGCCCAGCCCTGATCAATGGGGATGACCACCCAGGCAGCGAGCGCCAGCATGGCCAGCACGAATGGCGCCATAAGGAACACGACTTTGTCGGAACCCGCAGGAATAACAGGCTCTTTTAAGACGAACTTCAACAAGTCCGCGAAGGACTGCAACAGCCCGAACGGACCGACAACGTTAGGCCCGCGGCGAATTTGCACCGCCGCCCATATCTTGCGGTCAGCCAGAAGAATATAGGCGGTGAAGATCAGCAGGGAGACAAGGAACAACAGGCCCTTGTAGACAAAGCCAATCTGCACGCCCCAACCGAGGATGGGGATGCCCAGCAGATAGTCGAGCGCTGTCAGAAAAAAGTCCATTCCGCTCCCCTATTCCGCTGCCTGCCGCAACCCGGCGGCAGTTGCGGCACATTCGCCCATCGTCGCTGAGGCGCGAGCGATCGGATTGCTCAGGTAAAAATCAGAAACCGGCAAGGTGAACTGCGCGGTTTTCGTCTTGATCGCCGCCTTGGCCAAATTGGAAACGTCGCCGACCGAACCGGCGGCAATGGCATCAATGCGCGCCAGATGCGGGAAGTCGGCATAAATGGCGGCGCGAAGCTGGTTCAGCGAATTGAACGGCAGCGGCTTGCCAATGGCGCCCGAAAGCGCCCGGATGATGGCCCAGTCTTCTTTGACGTCGCCCGGCGCAAACACGGCGCGCGCCGTCATTTGCACACGGCCCTCGGTGTTGACATAGGTCGCCGACTTCTCGGTATAGGCGGCGGCGGGCAGAATGACATCAGCGCGGTGAGCGCCACGGTCACCATGGCTGCCGATATAGACCACAAACGCTTTGCCCATGGCCGTCATGTCGTATTCGTCGGCGCCGAGCAGGAACAGCACGTCGAGTTCGCCCTTACCGGCCAAGCCGACCTGGTCGGCAGAGCAGACGCCGCCGTCATGGGGCACAAAGCCGATGTCGATGCCGCCGACGCGGCTAGCGGCGTTGTGCAACAGCGCAAAACCGTTCCAACCTTCCGCAACATTGCCGCCGGTCGCCAGCTTGGCTGCCAATGCGATCACGTCGCGACCGATCTGCTTACTATGGGCGGCGCCATGAGACACGGCCCCCTCGCCCACGATAATCAGCGGCTTCTTGGCATTGGCGAGGGTTTGCGCAAACTCGCCCTTGCCCGCAGCCAGATCGGCCAGCGCCTCAAAGCCTTCCCCAAGATGGGCATAATTGTAGGTCAGCTCTGCGCGCGCGCCGATCAGGGCGATTGGCAGGCCTTTGGCACGCCAGGTTTTGCGGATGCGGGCATTGATGAGCGCCGCTTCCTTGCGTGGGTTGGACCCGATGATGACGATCGCATCGGCCTCTTCAATCCCGGCGATGGTCGGGTTGAAAATATAGGCCGAGCGCGGCATCGACGGGTCGATACCCGACATTGGTGGGCGCACATCGGTCATGCCCGAACCGATCGAGGTCAGCAGCGCTTTGAGAGCATACATTTCTTCGACACCGGCCAGATCGCCGGCAATGGCGCCGACCTTGTTACCGGCCTTCTTGATCCGCGCAGCGATGGCAGCAAAGGCGTCGCCCCATGAGGCCGCCTGCAACTTGCCGCCCTTGCGCACATAGGGTCGATCAAGCCGCTGGCTTTTGAGACCATCCCAGATGAACCGGGTCTTGTCGGAAATCCATTCTTCGTTGATGGCCTCATTGACCCGCGGCAACACGCGCATCACTTCGCTGCCACGGCTGTCGACGCGGATATTGGAGCCAACGGCATCCATCACGTCGATGGACTCGGTTTTGGTCAATTCCCAGGGGCGGGCCGCAAATGCATAGGGCTTTGAGGTCAACGCGCCCACCGGGCACAGATCGATGACATTGCCCTGCAATTCGCTGCTCAACGCCTGTTCGAGATAGGTGGTGATTTCGGCGTCTTCGCCGCGACCCAACAATCCCATTTCGGCAATTCCAGCCACTTCGGTGGTAAAGCGAACGCAACGGGTGCAGTGAATGCACCGGTTCATCGAGGTTTTGACCAGCGGGCCAATATATTTGTCTTCGACAGCGCGCTTGTTTTCAGAATAGCGGTTCTTGTCGACCCCATAGGCCATTGCCTGGTCCTGCAGGTCGCATTCGCCACCCTGATCGCAGATCGGGCAATCCAGCGGATGGTTGATCAAAAGGAATTCCATCACGCCTTCGCGGGCCTTTTTGACCATCGGCGTATTGGTGAACATTTCTGGCGGCTCGCCATTCGGGCCGGGTCGCAGATCCTTGACTGCCATGGCGCAGGAGGCCGTCGGCTTGGGCGGTCCGCCCTTCACCTCAACCAGGCACATGCGGCAATTTCCGGCAACCGACAGGCGCTCATGGTAGCAAAAGCGTGGAATTTCCGCGCCAGCCGCCTCTGCCGCCTGCATCAGCGTATAATAGTCGGGAACTTCGACCGTGTGACCGTCAACCTTGATAATTGCCATGGTCTTACTCCGCCGCAATCGACGGAACGGCGCCGTCAGTGGTGGATGACCAGGTATACTGGTCGATACGGTCCTCAATCACGTGGCGGAAATTGCGGATCAGGCCCTGGATAGGCCAGGCCGCCGCATCGCCAAGGGCGCAAATGGTGTGCCCTTCGATCTGCTTGGTGACTTCAAACAACATGTCGATTTCGCGCTTCTGGGCGCGACCCTCAACCATGCGCGCCATAACGCGCATCATCCAGCCGGTGCCTTCGCGGCACGGCGTACACTGGCCGCAGCTTTCGTGCTTATAGAACGCCGACAACCGCCAGATCGCCTTAATGATGTCGGTCTGCTTGTCCATGACGATGACCGCTGCGGTGCCGAGCGACGAGCCCACTTCGCGCAAGCCGTCGAAATCCATCACCGCATGGCGGATTTTTTCGCCCGGAACGCAAGGCACCGAGGCGCCGCCCGGGATCACTGCCAAGAGATTATCCCAGCCGCCGCGGATCCCGCCACAATGCTTTTCGATGATCTCTTCGAAGGTAACGCCCATGGCCTCTTCAAAGGTCGCGGGTTTGTTGACGTGGCCCGACACGCACATCAGCTTGGTGCCGGTATTGTTGGCCCGCCCGATCGAGGCAAACCAGGCGCCGGAACGGCGCAAGATTTCGGGCACGACCGCAATCGACTCGACATTGTTGACCGTGGTCGGGTTGCCATAAACCCCCATACCTGCCGGAAATGGTGGCTTCAGGCGCGGCTGGCCTTTCTTGCCTTCCAGCGATTCCATCAGCGCCGTCTCTTCGCCGCAGATGTAGGCGCCAGCGCCGTGATGCACGATAATGTCCAGGTCCCAGCCATGGATATTGTCCTTGCCGATCAACTTGGCCTCATAGGCCTCCTCGACGGCGCGTTCCAAATTCTGGCGTTCGCGGATAAATTCGCCGCGCACATAAATAAATGCCAAATGCGCGTCCATGGCGCGGGCCGCCAATAGGCACCCCTCGACCAGATGGTGCGGATCATGGCGCAAAATATCGCGGTCTTTGCAGGTGCCGGGTTCTGACTCGTCGGCGTTGACCAGCAGATAGTGCGGCCGCCCGTCACTCACCTTGGGCATGAAGGTCCATTTCAACGCCGTCGGAAATCCCGCACCACCGCGACCGCGCAGGCCGGAGGCCTTCACTTCATTGGTGATCCAGTCACGCCCCGATTCGATGAATTCCTTGGTGCCGACCCAGGCACCACGCTGGCGCGCGCCAGCCAGTGTCCAGTCGTGCTGGCCATAAAGATTGGTGAAAATGCGGTCTTTGTCAGCGAGCATCGTTCACTCCTACCGCGGTTTCTTGCCGAAAACGCGGATATATTCAGCTTCACCGCCACGAGCCAGCGCGTCCGCCTGCTTCAGCCAATCGTCGCGCGTTATCCGACCCTTAAAGCTCAAGGAATCCTCGACCTTGGCAATGTCATCGGTGCTAAAGGCGGCAACTTGGGAAAACTTGGTAATCCCCAGGCTGTTGAGACGGCCTTCCAGAACCGGACCAACGCCAGAGATCATTTTCAGATCGTCGGCCTTGCCCTTAGGGGTCGCAAATAACGTCTCGGCAGCGCCGCCCGCCTTGGGGGCTGGTTTTGCCGCTGGCTTGGCTGCAGCGCCCGCCTTTGGCGCAATAGCGGCCTTTGCAGCAATTGCTTCAGCCGGTTTGCTGTCCTTGCTTGCTGGCGCGGCCTTGGCTGGGGATTTGGCCTTTGCCGGCGCCGTGACCACAGCTGCAACAACCGCAGCCACGGGCGTCGCTTGAACGGCAACCGGGGCTGGGGCTGGGGCTGGGGCTGGGGCCACGAATTTCTCACGCTTGGCGGTGGGTTTTTGCAGCAGCGTGGTGGCGCCACCTGCGGCCGCCGAAAACAAGCGATCAATCTGCGGGCCGGTTTTGACCGAGGCGCCTTTGCCGGCCTGGAAGGCATCGACAATTTCACCAAACCGCTCAGCGGTCAGGTCCTCATAGGTGTCGTGATAGATCGCCACCATCGGCGCGTTGACACATGTTCCCATGCATTCAACTTCTTCCCAACTCAACGTGCCATCGGCACTGAGATGGTGTGGGTCCTGGTGGATCTTGGACTTGCAGACATCGATCAGTTCTTCGGCGCCGCGCAACATACAGGGCGTGGTGCCGCACACTTGGATATGGGCGCGCGAGCCAACGGGCTGCAATTGAAACTGCGTGTAAAAGGTCGCGACTTCCAGCACGCGTATATAGGCCATGCCCAACATAGTCGCGATGGTTTCAATGGTGGCGCGGCTGATCCAGCCATCCTGGTCCTGCGCCCGCATCAAGAGCGGAATCACGGCAGATTGCTGCCGACCGGCCGGATACAGCCCGATCTTCCACTCTGCCCATTTGGCATTGTCTTTGTTAAAGGCGAAGTGAGCCGGTTGAACTGACTCATCCGCAAGGCGACGCGCAACCATCAGCGATCAACCTCTCCGAATACGATATCGAGTGAGCCAATAATGGCGGCGACGTCGGCCAACATGTGGCCCCTGCACATGAAATCCATGGCCTGCAAATGGGCGAACCCAGGAGCGCGGATTTTGCACCGATAAGGCTTGTTGCTGCCATCGGCCACCAGATAGACACCAAACTCGCCCTTGGGAGCCTCAACGGCCGCATAGACTTCGCCGGCCGGTACCTTGTAGCCTTCGGTATAGAGTTTGAAGTGATGGATCAGCGCTTCCATCGACTGCTTCATCTCAGAGCGCTTGGGCGGAACGATCTTGCCGTCGGTCGAAGCGACCGGCCCCTTGCCTTCCGGCTTGTTCAATTTGTCGACGCATTGCTGCATGATCCGCACCGATTGGCGCATTTCTTCCATGCGGATCAAATAGCGATCATAGCAATCGCCATTGGTGCCCACCGGAATGTCAAAATCCATATCGGCGTAGCAGTCATAAGGCTGGCTTTTGCGCAAATCCCAGGCTGCTCCGGAACCACGCACCATCACCCCGGAGAAGCCCCAGGCCCAGGCTTGGTCAAGCGTCACCACGCCGATATCGACGTTGCGCTGTTTGAAAATGCGCCCATCGGTAACCAGGGCATCAATATCTGCCAATGCCTGCGGAAAGCTCTTGCAGAACCCGCCAATGTCATCGACCAGATCCTGCGGAATATCCTGATGGACGCCGCCCGGCCGAAAATAGGCAGCGTGCATCCGGGCGCCCGAGGCGCGTTCATAGTACCCCATCAGGATTTCGCGCTGCTCGTAGCCCCATAGAGGTGGGGTCAATGCGCCAACGTCCATCGCCTGCGAGGTTACATTGAGCAAATGCGACAGCAGCCGACCGATTTCTGCATACAGCACCCGGATCAATTGGCCGCGCATGGGCACGGTGATGCCGAGGAGTTTTTCAACACCAAGAGCAAATGCATGTTCCTGGTTCATCGGCGCCACATAGTCGAGGCGATCGAAATAAGGCACAGCCTGCAGATAGGTCTTGGATTCGATCAGCTTCTCGGTGCCGCGATGCAGCAGGCCGATATGGGGATCGACGCGCTCGACGATTTCCCCGTCAAGCTCCAGCACCAGCCGAAGCACGCCGTGGGCGGATGGATGCTGGGGGCCAAAATTGATATTGAAGGTGCGAACTTCTGCTTCAGCGGTCATGGCTTGGCCTTCTCGTCGCCGGGCAACACGTAATCGGTGCCTTCCCAAGGCGACAAATAGTCAAACGAACGGTATTCCTGGGCCAGCTTTACCGGCTCATAGACCACCCGCTTGCGTTCTTCGTCATAACGGACTTCGACAAAGCCGGTCAGCGGGAAATCCTTGCGGAGCGGATGTCCATCAAAGCCATAATCGGTCAAAATCCGACGCAGGTCGGGGTGTCCGGAAAACATCACGCCAAAAAGATCATAGACCTCACGTTCGAACCAGTCGGCGCCGAGGAAAACGCCGACCAGACTTGGAACCGGAACCACATCATCGGCGGCGAGTTTGACCCGGATACGCAGGTTTTTGTGCGGGCTCAAAAAATGATAGACCACCTCGAACCGCATATCGCGTTCGGGAAAATCCACCCCACAGACGTCTGTCAGATTGACGAAGCGACACGAGGCATCATCACGCAGGAACAGCGCCACGGCGACAATCGACTCCCGCGCCACGGTCAGCGTCAGCTCCCCGAAGCTCAGTCTTTGCGCCAGAACCGCGCCCCCAAGCGCCTGGGCGATATGCTCGCCAAGCTGGTGCAGCGGGTCCACCTGAATTGCGTCAACCATGTCTGCCTGTCCTAACGTTCGATCGTGCCAGTGCGCCTGATCTTCTTTTGCAGAAGCAAGACGCCGTACAGCAGAGCCTCGGCTGTTGGTGGGCAACCTGGAACATAAATGTCGACCGGCACGACCCGGTCGCAGCCCCGCACCACCGAGTAGGAATAGTGATAATAGCCGCCGCCATTGGCGCAACTGCCCATCGAGATGACGTAACGCGGCTCTGGCATCTGGTCGTAAACCTTGCGGAGCGCCGGGGCCATCTTGTTGGTCAGAGTACCGGCCACAATCATCACGTCCGACTGGCGTGGGGAGGCACGCGGCGCAAACCCCAACCGCTCGGCGTCATAGCGCGGCATCGACATCTGGATCATTTCAACGGCGCAACAGGCCAAACCAAACGTCATCCACATCAACGAACCCGTGCGGGCCCAGTTGATGAGATCGTCGGTGGCGGTAACGAGAAAGCCCTTATCGGCCAATTCGTCATTGATATCGGTGAAAAACGGGTCGCTGGCCCCGATCGGCTTGTTGGTGCGCGGATCAATCACGCCCTTGGGCGCGGGGGCGACCAGCGTGCCGGGGTGCTCGTTCAATCCCATTCCAAAGCTCCCTTGCTCCACTCATAAACAAACCCGACCGTCAGGACGCCGAGAAAAATCATCATCGACCAGAAGCCCAACCAACCGACCTCCCGGAACGCCACTGCCCAGGGAAACAGGAAGGCAACTTCGAGATCAAAGATGATGAACAGAATCGATACCAGATAGAACCGGACATCGAACTTCATGCGCGCATCGTCGAACGGCTCAAATCCGCATTCATAGGCGGATACTTTTTCCGGGTCTGGATTCTTCACCGCCAAAATGAACGGCGCCACCAGCAAAGCCAGGGAAATCAGGCCAGCCAGGCCAAGAAAGATGACAATCGGCAGATAGTCGCTGAGCAAATCAGTCATGCGGCAGCCTGTGTTCTGGGCCAGTCCTGGGACCGGGCACGAGGGTTCTGCAAGCAATTGGGGCAAGCGAACCAACGCGATAGCGGATGCCACCGGCTTAGCCCTTCCCTATGCCCGTTTCAAGGGAAACAAAACAGGATGACAATTATTCTCTTGTACATGGGCTGGCCCGGTGCGGTTCCCGCGAAATTTCCAGCGCCTGTCCGCAGTTCTGGCCAAAAATTCGACGCCCAACGCCGCATTTTCTACCGCGCCAGAGTGGCATGGTGCCGATTTTCCGGCGATCAGTGCGCCCGGGCTCAACGCACACCCACCAACCCGGTTCATGATCCCGACTCAGAGCCCGAAACCGTTTGAACCGGCGCCGAAATGAGCGCGCCCGCTTCGCGTCGAATCCCACCCCCAAAAGCAAAAGGCCCCACCGTGGCGGGGCCTATTGTCAAAAACACCAAATCAGCGAACCGGCTAGCGATTCGCCGAAATAGTGTTTGCAAGACATGGTGCCAGCCGAGACGAACAGTCTCAGCTGGTTTTGAACGCTCTAGCCTAGAAGTGGTAGAACGCGCCAACAGTCGCCTTGGCAATATTGAAACCAGGGCCACCGAAGTCCCCCAAAGCATCAACTTGAGCGCGAACCGAGATCGAATCGGTCACTGCAACTTCAACGCCGACGCCGAGCTGGTACTCGTTCACACTCGGTGCTGGCGAATTGGTGTAAACACCAATACCGGCATCAGCATAGACCAGAACCTGGTCGGTGACGATAGCGCCGATACGGGCCACGCCAAGGAACTCGGTCGCAGCAATGCTCGGGCCCCAGATATAGTTGCCGTTCAGTTCAACACCGAGCAAGATCGGATCCGCGATGATGAAGTTCACACCGACCACGCCGCCGACAAAGCCCTGGGTGGTGGCGCTATACCACTGACCGCCGCCCTGAACACCGACATACAGGCCTTCCCAGTCAAAACCATTCGACTGGTAGATTGGTTCCGGAGTTACCGGGATGATCAGATCGGCAGCCTGGGCGCCGGAAACCATGAGTGCTGCCGCAGCAACAGCGAAAGAAAGAGACCGTACAAACATATCTTGCACTCCATAGAAATTTCGTAGTCAAGCCGATAGATGACTCACCCGCGCCTGCCTGACAACCCCAATACCGATCACATCTGATGGCGCGGCTAATGGGAGGTGAGCATTTTGACGTGGTGTTGCCCGAAAGGAACGGAATTGATCCAATTTGAGACAGATTTGAACCAATTCCGCTCGCGACAGGGCGACAGGATGCCGCAAGGCTGAGGCCAGTCGCCGGTTTCCGCCCGAGTCGCAGCCCGCAAAAACGGCGTCAAATTAACTGATACCTGGCCCAAATCAGCCCTTGATTGGCACGACTTTGCCAGTTGCACTGGTGGAGCGTGGCGCGGTCGGGCGAGCCGCGACGCCGGACCGCAGCAGCGCAGCACATTGAGCGGTCGCAAGATCAACCCGCGCCAAGACCCCCGCATCAATCAACTGGCCGTCCTCAAAGGATGAGTCGTCGGCATAAATGGCCGTCGGAATTGTCAGGGCCGAAAAGAACCCAAACAATGGTCGCAACTGATGCTCGACCACCAACGCATGGCGCTGTCCACCCCCGGTGGCTGACAAGATCACCGGGCGTCCGGTCAGGGCATTGATGTCGACAAAATCGAACACATGTTTGAACAGCCCGGTATAGGAGCCTTTGTAGACAGGGCTCGTCACCACCAAAACATCGGCCTGCTCGATCGCTTCAATCACTGCGAGCGCCTGGCTATCCAATTGGCCGCGCAAATGGGCCGCGCCCAGCCCCGGCCCCGCATCGAGAACGTCCAAATGGGTGATGTCGGCGTCGATGAGGGATTGCAGCCGTTGCGCCACCAGCTCGGCCAAATTCCAGGCGCGCGACGGGCGGTGCGTATTGCCACTGAAGGCAACGATCCTGAGCCGGCTGGAGGGCTCTGAAGCCATGAAATCAAATCCCTGCGGACTGTTCGCCGATGCTGCCTATATAGTGTCGACGTCTTTATACCGCCACACAAGAAAAAGCCCGGCCGCGCCTGAGCGCGGCCGGGGTGTTGGCACGCGAGCCTATTGCTGGCTCACCAGCACGGGCTTGTCCCTATACGCCTTGGGGAACATCGCCTTGAGATTGGCAATCTTGGGCAGGTCATTATAGACGATATATGGATAGTCGGGGTTGAGCGTCAGAAAATCCTGATGGTAAGCCTCGGCCGGATAAAAAACCGTCCCGGTCTCGATATTGGTGACAATTTTGGCCGGGTAGATGTCGGTCGCGTTGAGCTGATCGATATAGGCTTTTGCCACTTTGGCCTGCTCCGCGTCCTGGGCGAAGATGGTTGATCGATATTGGCTTCCGTGATCGGGGCCCTGAAAGTTGAACTGGGTGGGGTTGTGGGCCACCGAAAAATAGATCTGCAACAATTGCCCGTAACTTACCACGCTGGGGTCATAGGTGATGAGCACTGTCTCGGCGTGGCCGGTCTCGCCTGAACCGACAGTCTCGTAAACCGCAGTCTCGGCAGCGCCGCCCTGATACCCCGATACGGCGTTTTTGACACCCGCAACGTGCTGAAACACCCCCTGAACACCCCAAAAACAACCACCGGCAAAACTGGCGATGGCCAAATCCTTGTCCAAAGCAACGTCAATTGCCGGCGCGGGAATGGTAAACGCCGGCTCCTGTGCCCGAGCTGTGCCTTGTAACGCCAAGAGCAGCACCGGAAGCAGCATCCAGCCAGCAAACTGCTTGAGCCATTGTTTGCCCACGGATCGCGTGATGGCAGTGGGGCGCGATGTCAGATCAATCATGGCAAACTCCTTCAAGTCGGGCTTCTCAAATACGGGATTGTCGTTCAATTGGATCATTCCCACCGGCATTCCCACATTGGGCTCCGAACAATTTTGACTGGCCAGGCCTGCCAGTCGCTTCAACCATTTCGCGCCGGACCGCCATTTGGTTACACACAATCATCGCCAGCAAGATTTGTGGCTTCTACCGACGCCAACCCGGTTGATCCGCCGAACCCGCTCGTTGCCGTGCGGACGCTGAAATCAAAGCATCCGCCCGTGTCCTGCTGGGTCCTGTCGCCGTTGTCGGCGCCTCGAACGCCATCGGCTTGAGCGGGTGGCTGCCAGTTGAGAGCGACCAGCAGTGTTGCGGTCTCGCCCGAGCCGGCGCAGCGCCTGCGACCAAATCGGAGCAGCACCGAGCACCACCCCTGCCCGCCGATACCCAAGGTGCAACGCGCACCGCGATTTGAACCGGCAGAAGCGGCGATCCAGCCGCGCATAAGCGGGCGTTCGTGCAGCAAAGCCGCACGCTCAAATCACATTGTTGTAACGGAGTGTTCTATGCGCCACCGACCAAAACCTTTGCAAAATCAAAGGAAAGGGTGGCGCGAGAGACGGGGCTCGAACCCGCGACCTCCGGCGTGACAGGCCGGCGCTCTAACCAACTGAGCTACTCCCGCAGCGGCAAACTGATCGTCTGCGCAACGTGGGTGTCGTGTACCCAGCGCCCCCTATGAAGTCAAGCGCACAAACCTGAATATGCCGAACTTTTCCGAAGTCTTTGCAGCAACGAAGAAATTGCGTCGTCACGACCGCGATCGCCGCTCAAGACACGCGCCTGCGCCCGTCGGAAATCGGTGAACTGACACAAATGTGGCGTGAAATCCCCCGGCGCTCGCGGTGACTGCCAAGCAAGGACTGGCGGGCGATGGCGGACTGCCATAGCCGAGCAGATCAATGCGTCATAACAAATAGCGATGCCAAAGCGCCCGTTTCCCTTGCTGATCGCCCCGAGTTGACAACGCCTGATACCGACGTGGCGCCGCAAGGATGGCCAAACAAGCCTGCGGGCTCCTGCCCTGTTTTGTTTATTGCCGATCCGCAGCCGCGGCGGTCGACGGGTTTTCAATGTCAAACCCGTAGGCGCGTTGAACAAGGGCGACACGAATTTCGTATCGGGAGTACCAGTCTTGGCGACCACGTCGTTGGGCTTCGACGTGATCGATGACCGCCTTCCATGCGCGAATACTCGCTTCATCGGTCCAGAATGACAGCAGTATTCCAAAGCCATCTGCGCCCCGCACGCTTTCGAAACCGAGATAACCCGGTTGTTGGCTGGCAAGCTCAGCCATCGCGTAACCAGTCTCGCCATAGTCGTCGTCGACATTGGTTCGCTGGGACGTAAAGCTGACCATGTAATATGGTGGTTCCGGAAGGGCCGAAATGCGCATTTGTTCTCCTGCTCGGCATCGGCAAACGCCGCCTGACAATATGTCCTGTGCTAATTGCCGCCCTAGCGCGATGTCGGCAATTGGCGTGTGGGAGAAGGAGAGTGGGCCTGTGTGGCCCACTCAAATATTTTCAGGTTAGCGAATGCCGATAAATACCGGCACTGGGCGGTATTGATTGGTACCGCCTTGTGCGCTGTCACTCCCCACTGATTTGTAAGTGACCGTGCCATTTGTGAAAATCAATTGCGACGAGCCCGATCCATCAAGGGTAAGCGCGTTGCGTGCGCCCAGACTCTTGAGCAGGTTGGCAAGACCCGGCAGTGTGACGCCGCCGTTTGGATATGATCCACCATCGTTGCCATTGTTGACCACTACGGTGATCAGCGTCTTGCCATCGGAGGTCAACCCGACCCCGGCGCGGGCTCGATTGCTGTCCGGGTCGATACCGGACGGCTGGGATACGTAAACGCCGTCCGCCAAAAGCTGGAAACCAGAAATGGCGTTCTGGATATTATTACGCTGCGCGCCTACAGCATTGTTGCCAAGAATGTCGGCATAGACACCGTCGGTTTGGATGGATGCCGAGGTAAAGAACACCAGGGTTTGGGTCGCTGCGCCATGAACGAGCCCGTAGGGCGACACCGTTTCGGTGTTACCGATCGTCCAACCGAGAGCGGTGGTGCAGTTGACTGAGTAGGGATTGCCCGAACTGATATCAAAGAAATTGGCATTCATCATCAGCCGCGCCGAGTATTGTGTGCTCCAAGGTGCTTTCCCGGTGGCGTTGGCGACGATCGGTTCCAACGGATTTTTGTAACTGGGATTAGACTGACAGGTTGTGGGAGTGTTCGGTGCATTAAGCACCAATTGGGTGCGCGGCAGATAGGTGCGGCCAACCCAGGCTCCGTCAACCTGCTGATTTGCGGGCGAACTGCCGCTATCCAGGAAGTTGACTTTATCGCAGCAATAAAGCGATGCCGAGGGCGAAACGTACACACCGTAATAGCCATAACCTACGGGTTCTGGGCGACCATCGCCATTCACATCGACCATGAAACGTGGTGTTTCGACGTCGTCCCAGGCTTGGTTGGAGCCAAAATCATTCACCCATTGTGCGCTGCCGGCAAAGGAGATGCTGGTGTCCTGGCCGGTTGCCAGCGAAACCTGCATGCCAGGTGCGTTGAAGCCAACGATATCCGCTTTACCATCGGCATTGACGTCCGACATGACCCGGAGAGTTCCGCTGACCGTCCAGCCACTATTCTTCGTGAACTGACTGCTTGCAGCGGTAAAAGGCCACGTATTGGTGCCGACGGTACCTGGTGAGATTGAAACAAATACGTTGCTGTCACCAAAGCCAACGAGATCCATTTTGCCGTCGCCATTCACATCGGCCACGGTACGGACGTGATCAGTATTGTTCCAATACTGATCGCTGCCATAGTTGCTGACAACCAAGGTGATCGCCTGAAATGACGAGCCACCGGAGAGTGACATATAGGTGCCCTGAATCCCAAACCCGATAATGTCGGCTTTGCCGTCGCCATTCACGTCACCAAGCAGGCGGACATAGTCGGCGTTATTCCACGCATCGTCGGTGCCGAAATTGTTGATCCAGCGGGTATTGGTGCCGAATTGATTGTGTGTCGGGTCGCCGAGAGCGACATAAACGCCATCGGTGCCGAACCCGACCGCATCGGGGAAGCCGTCGCCATTGACATCAGCGAGGGTGCGGATGAAATCAGCGGAACCCCAGGCCGAACTGCCGAATTGCGCCGTCCATTTTGCTGGTGCGTTAAATGCCGTACCCGTCGAAATTGCGACATAGATACCATCATTGCCAAAGCCAACAAGGTCAGCCTTTTTGTCGCCGTTCATATCCAGAACGAAGCGTGGGTTCGTGCCCACCCGCCACCCTTGGGCGTATCCATAGCCAGTAGACCACAGGTTGTCGTCATTGATGAATGAGGTGCTGGTCGATAGGCCGACATAGACACCCGTTTCGCCATAGGCAACGACATCCTGCATGCCGTCGCCATTCACGTCGCCAAACATGCGCGGATATTTGGACGAGACCCAACCGCCGTCGGTGTACTTGCCATAGTGGTCGACCCATACCGCGTTCATTGACCAATCGTCATAACGGGAACCATTTGGATCATTTGCGTGGGCGGCAGAAAATTGCCCACCTGCCAACATAAGTAATGATACGAGTGACGTCCTCAGGAAATATCGAAGTTTCATTGAATCATCCTCTCGGTAAGATTTGAAAGACTGAACATTTGGAAATAGACAGCGCCAACAAACTGACACCATTCACGCGCAAATTGCGGGAATCAAATGGTCAACGCAATGGGCTACAAATACCATGCAAATTTATTGTGATCATGACAGTTTATACGCATATCCCGCGAAATACCGCGAATACCGCGAATACCGCGATGGAGCGGGTTCATCAAAGTTTGGGCGTTTTGTGACTATGTTGGTTGGTGTTACGCTTGGATCAGGGTGCCCGACCAAGCGGAACTATAAGTCCAATTACGGTGTCAGTTCGGTGTCAGTTGCGGTGACAGTTTACTTCGTTATTTCTCCGCTTGGGTCCATGCTTTTGCCGAAGCAGCACGGGGTTTGTTTGGACTTCCATCTCCCTGGTCCATTCGAGAGAGCCAGGCGGGAGACCCGTAGTTTCTGACTAACGAAGCGCCGTGAAATCACATTCGGCGATCAGTTCTTGATCAACAAAATTCGCAAAATCTCCCTATCGTTCCAAAACAGGTGATCTTCCTCCCGGTCGTCCCTCGATTGCCATTTTGCCGCTTGGAATTACGGTGACAGTTTACTTTATTATCTGATGGCTTTGATCTATGGCTCGGTTAGCGATTGTGGTTATTCGTGGGTTGCCGCATCCTGTAACCCAGCATGTAACAGGAGGTTTCAAACGCATTTGAAAGAAATCGATGAGTAAATTGCCACCACAATTTACCCAAATTTGGTTGTTTGTAATTTCTATTTATCTGAGACTATTCTGAAGCCAATATGGTTGTCGTTGTAGTTTGGGGGGTCCTCGAAGTGTTTGTAGGCTGAGCGACTTACATAGGGATTGCTGCCCCACCAGCCGCCCTTTTCAACTTTGACGTCGCCGGATGCGGGGCCGGTGGGGTCGTCCTTGGGGCTCGATTTATAGTAATTGTGGTCGAGCCAATCGGCGACCCATTCCATAGCATTGCCCGACATGTCCAATGCGCCGACCCAGCTTTTGCCGAGTGGATAGGTGCCGACGGGGGCGCTTGAAGTTTGGTCTATGACGTGGGCGCGGGTTGGGTCCCAATCGTTGCCCCATGGGTAAATCGGGCCCGTGCTGCCGCGCGCGGCAAACTCCCACTCGGCTTCGGTGGGCAAGCGACCACCGCGCCAAGCGGCATAAGCCTCAGCTTCAAACCAGGTGACGCAGACCCTTGGATGGTTCGGCTTGTCATCGCCATCGCAATTTTTGGGCAAAGTTGTGCGACCTTCGCCCGTCAGCCAATCCCGACCCGACACCGACCAATAGTCGAGGGTATCATAACCACCCGCGGCAACGAATGCATCGAAGGCGGCGTTGGTGATTTCGGTCTGATCGATCCAATAGGGTTTGGTGAGGCACACCTCATGCTGGGGCAGTTCGTTTTGTGACGCGCGCACCGCCCAACCGGGGGGATTTGTTGCTTGTCGAATGGCGCTCAACTGGTCCTGGGTTGACCCCATGGGGAAACAACCGGCGGGGATGTAGACTTGGGGAATGCCCGATGCGTCCTGACGGCTATCTCCGGCGTCGAATGCGGAAGCGACGGCGTTTTGTAGGGCGAACGCTAGGGCGAGGGTGATCAAGCCTTTGAATGCGCCGAAAGGATGATGAGCATCTGTGAGGGGCATGGTTCGTCCTTTGCTTTTCGTTGAACCACGAAGTGGGCCCAGTCATTCGACCGGTTTGCATCGAGCTTAAAGTGGTTCAGGGTTTCAAAACAGGCCAGATTATGGGCAATTTCAAAATCCACCTTGGTATCCGCATCCATCAACTGGCGGGAAATTGCGGTGACAGGTGACTTCATTATTTCTGCGCTTTGGTCCACGTTTTCGCGGAAGCAGTACGCGGTTTGTTTGGACTTCCATCTCCCTGGTCCATTCAAGAGAACCGAGCGGGAGACCCGTAGTTTCTGACCTACGAAGCGACATGAAATCACATTCGGTGAACTGCCCCCGGTCGTCCCTGGTTCATAACGAGCGTCTTGCTTGTTGATAGTCGTCGATTTCGGGTTGGGCAGGCGCGCCGGGAGAGGTGCCCTCAAATTGCTCAAGCGCCCGGCTTGCGTCTGCCGGGTTTTTGTTTCCCAGCGAGGAATGTGGTCTGACGCTGTCGTAGTCATAGCGCCAGAGGGCCAGCTTTTGACTGGCATCCGCGAGGCTGTCGAAGATCTCCTCATTCAGGCATTCATCGCGCAGGCGGTTTGCCGGGGTCGATGTAGTGCCAGGCGACGCTGGTATCGGCAATCAGCGCCAGGCTCTCTCGGGTGCAGTCGTCGCTGGTGGTCGCCTTGGCGATCCGGCCCCAAGGCACCAAGTCATCACCAGGCTTTAGCCCCACACGCTCACGGCAAAGCACTCCACGCTGGCCGTCGCTCAAAGGGAAAAATTGAACGCAGGTTTTAGTGAGAACAAAAGCGGATAGTCTAACCGCTTGGAAGAACACAATGAAAAGTGGGAATGGTGGGCGATGACGGACTCGAACCGCCGACATCCTCGGTGTAAACGAGGCGCTCTACCAACTGAGCTAATCGCCCGGCGCGCCGTGTCGGCGCTCCGTGGGCTCTGATTAGGGCTCCCGCCCTGCCCCGTCAACCCACGAAAGCGACAAAAACAATGGCCCCGGCGCGAAGCGCACGGGGCCAATCGGCAATTCCCCAAAGGGAACATGCGGGAAACCATTTGAGGCTGCACCCCAACGAGTCAGCAGGTGTGGAATTCCACAACCGGAACGCAGCGCCCTTTCGGACGTGGGCACCGGAAGCGCAGAAATCCGCGTCAACTGGCCGAGGGAGAGTTCGCCACGAAGGCTTATTTAGTTGATCGCGTCCTTCAGGCCTTTACCGGGCTTGAACTTTGCCTGGTTGGAAGCCGGAATTTGGATCTCCGCGCCGGTGGCGGGGTTGCGGCCGGTGCTGGCCTTGCGGGCGGAGACGGCGAAAGTGCCGAAACCGACGAGCCGAACTTCGTCGCCAGCCTTGAGCGAAGCGGTGATCGCCTCAAACACTGCATCGACGGCTTCCGCGGCCTGGGCTTTGGTCAGGGTGGCCTTGTCGGCTACAATGCCGATCAGATCGTTCTTATTTGACATAGCGTTTCCTCGCTGTGGAATGCCCGCCGTTACCGGCGAACCAAAACGCCGTCACCTTTTTGCGATTCTGACGAAAACGCAAGGAAATCCGGGCGTCTCAGCACCATTGACGCTGCATTTCTGTTAATCAGCCGCAAATATCATTCCGACAATGCGCAATTGGGCGTCGCTTTGGATTTCAACGGGGACCAGGCAGCCTCCCGGTCACCCCTCAACTCGACGTTGCCGCTGGCACCTGCCGCTTGATTCCAAGCAGCAACGGCACTGCCAACAGGTAAACCCCGGCCCCGACAAACCAGACCAGCCCCGGCCATCGCGGTTGGACAAAGAAATAGACGAAGCTGAAAAACAGCGGTCCAAAAACCGAGGCGAGGCTGACCAGGCTGGCGAGCACGCCCTGCAACTGCCCCTGCTGGTCCGCGTTCACCTGCGACGTGGTCAGCGATTGCAGCGCCGGCACGCCGATGCCGCCCAGGGCAAACAATGGTGCCATGGCGAAAACAATCCAACCCTGGGTGGCAAATCCCAATGCCACCAATGCGAATATCTCGCAACCCATCCCCAGGATCAGCGCCCAGCGTTCGCCCAGCCTGGCCACGATCGGGCCGGTCAGAAACGCCTGCGCCCCCGCGTGAAAGAAGCCAAAAAAGGCCAGCGACAATCCAATCATCAGGCCGTTCCAGCCAAAATTGTCCTTACCGAACAGCGCCCAGACAGTGCCGTACATTTGCCCGACAAAATTGAAGATCACAAAAATCGCGATGAGCGGGATCAGCGCCCTAAACGTCAGTGCCCACTTGAGCGGGATGAATGGGTTGAGCGCGCTCCATTCGAACTTGGCGCCCTTTTGACCAGGGCGCGATTCTGGCAGCACCAGCAGGGCCAGGGCAAAATTGAACCCGTTGAATATCGCGGCAGCAATAAAGGGGGCCCTCACCCAATAGTCCCCGAGCAACCCGCCCAGGACTGGACCGATGATAAAGCCGATGCCAAACATGGCGTGAAACAGGCCAAAGCGCTTAGCCCGTTCGTCTTCGGTGGAAATATCGGTGATATAGGCAGTTGCGACGGCCATATTGGCGCTGGTGATGCCAGCAATGGCTCGCCCCAGCACCAACATCCACAGTTCTGGCGCCACCGCCATGATCACATAGTCAACCGCGGCGCCGGCGAGTGAAATCAGCAGGACCGGGCGCCGGCCGAAACGATCGCTGAGCACGCCAAGGATGGGTGAAAATACGAACTGCATGAAAGAATACAGCGCCAGCATCAAGCCAAACAATGTGGCCACCTGACTGGTATGGGCCACGTCCTGCAGCAGCGACGGCAGAATCGGAAAAATCAGGCCGATGCCAATGGCGTCCAGGGTAACCGTAGTCAAGATGACGACCAGTGCTTTGTTCATTCCGCCCTCGATAACTTGGGCTGCCTGAAAGTCATATGGCGCCGCAGCGGCGATGATCTATCCTGACCGCACCGAACTGACAAGTGTTCATGTTTCATTCTAGGGTGAACCGCGCATCAACACATGCGACTGGGCTTTGTCGCTGTGGCACCGCGGTGGCAAAAAAAACGGCGCCCGTGGGCACCGTTTTCATAACGGGATGAAAAAACTTACTGCGCGGTGGCTTCTGCGACGCATTCGTCGGCACTGTAACGCATTTCTTCAACACCGGCGGTCATGTCGGCCACTGCGGCGTCGACATAAAATTGCACCAGGCGATCATATTCGGCCTCGTCAATGCCATCAGCATCCAACGCGATCTTGGCACGGCCAAAGGCCAATGTCGCCATCTGGTCGGAGGCCGCCTTTTCCTCAGCAGTTGCAGTTTCCGACTTGGCGGCCACAGTAAAGGCGGCGCCGCAGAACATGGCGATATCAACGGCATCGCTAACCTGGTCAGCAGCGGCAACTGCGTCTTCAGCGTATCCTGGAAGCGAAAAAGCCATCAGGGCGGCTGTGGCGAAGGCAAAAATATTGGAGCGCATAAGGTTCTCTAAGTGCAGGCCCGGATCAATCCCGGGAATAGCGCTTCAATACATCCCCGGTCCGCCGGTGTCATCGGGAGTTGGACACTTTCGGCGAAATTTTTGCGCTTCTACAAACGAAAACGGCGACCCGAAGGTCGCCGTCCATCATTTTGCGCTTGGCCTAGTGCGGCAGGCCGGCTGCGGTATCGTCGGCCTCGACTTGGACCGGCTTGACCGGCTGCTCATCGAAATTCCACTCGATCGGCTCAGGCTGGCGCACCAAGGCGTGCTTGATCACCTGGTCCATGCGACTGACCGGGATGATCTCCATCCCCTGCTTGACGATATCGGGAATCTCGGCGAGGTCCCTGACGTTTTCCTCGGGGATCAGCACCGTCTTGATCCCACCACGGAGTGCGGCGAGCAGTTTTTCCTTGAGGCCGCCAATGGGCAGGACCCGGCCACGCAGGGTGATTTCGCCGGTCATGGCCACGTCATTGCGCACAGCAATGCCCGTCATCACCGAAACAATCGCCGTTGCCAGGCCGATACCGGCCGAAGGGCCGTCCTTGGGCGTCGCCCCTTCGGGCAGATGCACGTGGATATCGCGCGTATCGAACATTGGCGGCTTGATGCCAAAATCGATTGAGCGCGAGCGGACATAGGCAGTGGCGGCGGTCAGTGATTCCTTCATCACTTCCTTGATATTGCCGGTCACCGTCATCCGGCCTTTGCCGGGGGTCATCACCCCTTCAATGGTCAGCAACTCGCCGCCCACTGAAGTCCAGGCCAGACCCGTCACCAGACCGACCTGAGATTCGGCTTCGATCTCACCATGGGTGTAGATGTCGGCTCCCAGGAACTTGGTCAGCGTCGCTTCGTCGATGGTCACCGATTTGACCTTGTTCTTGACGATCTCAGCCACGGATTTGCGCATCAGCTTGGAGATTTCGCGCTTCAGATTGCGCACGCCCGCTTCGCGGGTATAGCGCTGAATCAAAGCCGTCAGCATCTCGTCGCTCAGAACAAACTCGCCCTTTTCCAGGCCATTTTCCTTGAGGGTCTCAGGAATCAAATGGCGCTTGGCAATGGCGTGCTTTTCCTGCTCGGTGTAACCGGACAGGCGGATGATCTCCATGCGGTCCATCAGTGGGCCGGGAATATTGAGCGTGTTTGACGTGGTCACGAACATCACGTCGCTGAGGTCATAGTCCACCTCAAGGTAGTGGTCCGCAAAAGTGTGGTTCTGCTCAGGATCCAGCACTTCAAGCAGGGCCGAGGACGGATCACCGCGGAAATCCTGACCCATCTTGTCGATTTCGTCGAGCAAGAACAGCGGGTTGGATTTGCCGACCTTCTTGAGCGATTGGATCACTTTGCCGGGCATGGAGCCGATATAGGTGCGGCGATGCCCACGGATTTCGGCTTCGTCCCGAACCCCGCCCAGCGCCATGCGCACAAATTCGCGGCCCGTCGCCTTGGCGATGGATTTGCCCAGCGAGGTCTTGCCGACGCCCGGAGGGCCAACAAGGCACAGGATCGGGCCCTTGAGTTTGCCGGTGCGGCTCTGCACCGCCAGATATTCAAGGATGCGTTCCTTGACCTTTTCCAGGCCATAGTGATCCTCATCCAAAACCTTTTCCGCCATGAGCAGATCGCGCTTGACCTTGGATTTCTTGCCCCATGGCAGGCCGAGCAACACGTCAAGATAATTGCGCACCACGGTGGCTTCCGCCGACATCGGGCTCATGGATTTGAGCTTTTTCAGCTCGGCATCCGCCTTGGTGCGGGCTTCCTTGGACAGCTTGGTCTTGGCAATGCGATCCTCAAGCTCGGTCAGCTCGTTGGAGCCCTCCTCGCCGTCGCCCAACTCGCGTTGAATGGCCTTCATCTGCTCGTTGAGATAATACTCGCGCTGGGTCTTTTCCATCTGCCGCTTGACGCGGCTGCGGATGCGCTTTTCCACCTGCAAGACACCGATTTCGCCTTCCATCAGGCCCAGGATTTTGGTGAAGCGCTCAGCCACCGATAGCGTGGCAAGCAGGTCTTCCTTCTCGTTGATCTTGATAACCAGATGGCTGGCGATGGTGTCGGCCAATTTGGAGTGGTTCTCGATCTGGCTGACGGCCGTCACCACTTCGGCATTGATCTTTTTGTTGAGCTTAACATAGCTCTCAAACTCAGTCTGGGCCGACCGCGACAGCGCTTCCAACTCGGTCGCGTCAGTGACTGGCTCCGCCAGAATACTGGCTTCGGCCTCGAAATAGTCGACAGTTTGCAAATAACGATCGATCGTGGCCCGGTGCAACCCTTCAACCAGCACCTTGACGGTGCCGTCGGGCAATTTGAGCAATTGCAAAACGCTGGCAATGGTGCCGGTATCATAGATCTGGTCGGGAGCAGGATCATCGTCCTGGGCATTCTTCTGGGTAACAACCAGAATGTGTTTATCGTCGCGCATGACCTCTTCAAGCGCCTTTACCGATTTCTCGCGGCCAACAAAGAGTGGCACGATCATGCCGGGAAAGACGACGATATCACGCAGCGGCAGGACAGGGTAAACCCGGTCCCGGCTCGTATCGGCGCCGGCAGGATTGAGATCCGACATCATATTTCCTTTCCGGGGCGCGCGAGAAAGGATGGTGGCGCGCCCGTAACAGACAGCCCTAACAACCTAGCATGGGCCGATTCCGATTAATAAATAGGTTCTGCGCTCAAGGCCACAACCCAAATTTCACAATATTCTCGCTCGCGGCACAATTGCACAGGAGATATGCGCCTGGCTCATCGCCGGACCGGCGTCGCAGCAATCGGACTGGTCTAGGCCAGGGCTTTTTTGGCTTTGAGCAGGATGCTGGTGTCGGTCGTGGCGATGCCGTCGATCTGGCGGATCGTGCGCAACAGATCGTCAAACGCCCCAACATTGGCCACCTCCAGTTCGGCGACAAAATCCCAACGCCCGTTGGTTGCGTGCAATTGGCGGACCTCGGGCAGGCCGATCAGCCGCTTCATCACCGCCTCTTCGTGTTTGCCGTCGATTTCAACCATCATGATAGCGCGCACCCCGGCGCTTTCGTTTTCGGACAACACCGCGGTAAATCCCGAAATCACCCCGCTGGCCAGCAATCGGTCGATGCGCGCCTTGGCTGTGGCCCGGGACACCTTCAGGACCACAGCGATATTGGCAACGGCCATGCGGGCATCGGTGCGCAGCAGTGCCACCAGCTTCTGATCCAACTCGTCCAGCATCATTGCGCCTTTTGCTATTTCTGGCTTATCACAATGGTCAAAACTCTGCACAAATCTATCACTTTTCTGGCTATTCGTACATAGAGGATTTTCGCCATTCTGCTGCAACGTTGAACGCCGCTTACGCCGGCCCTGCGCAGGATTTTGGCAATGACCGTTTCGAGTGCCGACAATCAGCCGACCGTCCGAAATATCGACTTGTTTGGCGTTCCAACCGATGCCGGCGCGTCTTGTCGCGGCGCTGGTATGGGCCCGGAAGCGTTGCGGGTTGCTGGTCTGATTGAAACGCTCGCAACCCTTGGCCATGACGTGCGCGATCACGGCGATTTGCGCCTGGCGACCCGAACCAGTCAGACGCACTGGCGCCTGTCGGCCGATCGCGAAGCCGAAGTTCTTGGGCTTGCCGCACTCAGCAGCGCCAAGGCCCTCGGCACGTTGCAGGCAAACCGCATCCCCCTGTTCCTGGGTGGCGATCATTCCATTTCGATGGGAACCATTTCCGGCGTCGCCCGTCACTGCGCCGCTATGGGCAAGCCGCTCTTCGTGCTTTGGGTCGATGCCCACGGCGATTTCAATACCCCGGCCACCTCGCCGACCGGCAATCTGCATGGAATGCCGCTGGCGCTGTTGTGTGGCGAGCCTGATTTCGGCAATGCCTATCAGGGCGGATGGCGCGGTTCGGTCGATCCGCGCAACGTCATGATCTTTGGCGCCCGCTCGATTGATCGGGCCGAACGCCATTTGCTGGAAACCCGCGGCGTCGATGTCATGGACATGCGCCTGATCGACGAATTGGGCGCCGTCGTCCTCATGCGTCGCGTTATCGAAAAGGTGCAAGCCGTTGGCGGGCATCTTCATGTCAGCTTTGACGTCGATGCGCTGGACCCCTCGATTGCCCCCGGCGCCGGCACACCGGTCGCTGGTGGTCTGACTTATCGCGAAGCCCATCTGGCGATGGAAATGCTGCATGACGCCGGCTGTGTCGGCTCGCTCGACATCGTCGAGTTGAACCCTATTCTGGACAATGCCGGCATGAGCGCCCGCCTGCTGGTGGATTTGGCGGCCAGCCTGTTTGGGCGGCAGATCATGCCCCGCCAGTCCAATCGTGTCATCGAGTTTACCGCGCAAATTCCTGCGCCAATGTCCCACGGAGCCTAAAATGACCCAATTCATCGGCGTTAACGAGCTGAGGAGGCTGGTGCGATCCACTGGCACAAACGGATTCCTCGTCCAGCTCGCCGACTATATCCATGCTGATTTCGCCCGCTGGGGGCAGTTTGAAAAATCAGCCCGCGTCGCCAGCCACACCACCAATGGTGTGATCGAGCTGATGCCAACCTCTGATGGCGCGTTGTACGCCTTCAAATATGTCAACGGCCACCCCGGCAATACCGCCGATGGCCTGCTTACCGTGACCGGCTTTGGCGTTTTGGCCGATGTCGCCACTGGCTATCCGCTTTTGATCTCGGAAATGACCATTCTGACGGCGCTGCGCACCGCGGCGACTTCGGCCATGGCTGCCAAGATCCTCGCCCGCCCCAATAGTCGCGTCATGGCGATGATCGGCGCTGGCGCCCAGTCAGAATTTCAGACGCTAGCCTTCCAAGCGATCCTCGGCATCGAGGAAGTGCGGGTCTATGATCCGGACCCAGCAGCAATCGCCAAATACCTGGCCAATACTGCCGGCTTTGGCCTCAAAATTACCGCTGTCAACAGCGTCGAAGCGGCCGTCTATCGCGCCGATATCGTCACTATCGCCACGGCGGTCAAAGGTCGTGCCGCCGTCGTCAATTCGTCCATGCTCAGCCCCGGCACCCATATCAACGCCATTGGCGGCGATTGCCCGGGCAAGACCGAATTGCACCCCAATGTGCTCGACATCGCCAAGGTGTTTGTCGAATACACCCCGCAAACCCGTATCGAAGGCGAAATCCAGCAGGTTTCGGCTGACTATCCGGTGACGGAACTGTGGGAAGTCATCGCTGGGGCCGCTCTCGGCCGCACGTCGGATTTGGACATCACCGTGTTCGATAGCGTTGGCTTTGCCATCGAAGACTTCTCCTCGCTGCGCCTGGTTCATGATCTGACCCAGACCCGTCGCCGCG